>JAVCCM010000145.1 GCA_030765455.1 Candidatus Electryonea clarkiae
AAAGACCCCGCAGCAAGCTACGGGGCATCAAAGCAGACTTGCCGGAATATCCTTCGGACCCATATTCCGACTGTCTAATCGTAACGAAGCAAGCTTCGGGGTATTGAACCCCTCTCGCGATAATAAAGCAATAGATCCTTAATGTCTTTTAGAAGGTCACAAGTACATTGATTCATTAGTAAATAGTTATTCCAAGTGATGCGGAGAATCTCGCCTTTCAGATGATACGTATTGTTATTAGATTCTTCACTTCATTCAGAATGTCAACAAAACAAAGATAAACAGACAGCCGAAATGCCCAATATCCAGAACCAATCGAGCCGCAACCGAGCGAAAGAAGTCATTGACGCTGCAATTGATGAGGTCAATCAACTTCGCCCTGTAAAGCAGCGTATATCAAAATCTCCGGAAACAATCCTTATTGGAAAATCCGGAGCACTTGATTCCCTGGGTTTAATCAATCTCCTTGTTGCGATTGAGGAAAAAGCTGAAGACCTGTTCGATGTGGAATTAAGCCTGGGTCTCGAAGCATCTATGGAGGAGCAACAGAGTACATTTAGTAATATAAACAATTTAACCGATTATATTGCTAAGGTATTAGAGGAAATATAATATGCCCTCGACCAAGCCGCGCTGCCTCCTGGTTTCTGATTTCAATCTTGAAAACCTTGCTGCTATTTTATCAAATAGTAAAGATTTATGGGATGATCCCAGGATAGAAATCATACCTGAAATTGCATCATTTGGTCAGGTGACACAGGTGTTGTTAGATGAGTCATACTGGACTTCCAAGCCGGAATATGGATTGGTCTGGACTCGCCCGGAGGCTATACTACCGGCATATAATAATCTTGTTCAAACCGGGGTTTTGAATGCTGATAAGCTTTTTGAAGAAGTCGATGAATTTTGTGTGAACCTGGAAAAATCTGCCGAACGTGTAAAAGCCCTGTTTATTCCTACTTGGGTAAAGCCGAATTATCAACGAGGGAACAGTTTGCGTGAGATGAAGTCCGGCGCTGGTGTCGCTCATACCCTGATGAAAATAAATTTAAACCTGGTTGAGAAACTCCAATCTGTTCCAAATATTTTCGTTTTAGATACAAACCGTTGGCTTTCAACAACAGGGCAGCGTGCTTTCAATCCGAAACTATGGTATATGGGCAAGATAGCTTTCTCAAACAATCTCTTCAAAGAAGCGGCATTTGACCTGCTTTCTTCAATCAGTGCATTATCAGGTGGTAGCAGAAAACTGCTTATCGTAGATCTCGATGACACTCTCTGGGGAGGTATCGTCGGTGATGCCGGATGGGAAAATTTACGTCTGGGCGGGCATGATCCTGTCGGTGAAGCATTCGTAGCCTTTCAGCAGGAATTAAAAAAGCTGACCTTTCGTGGTGTTATCCTGGGGATTGTCAGTAAAAATGAGGAATCTATCGCACTTGAGGCTATCGATAAGCATCCGGAGATGGTCCTGGTACAAAAAGATTTCGCCGGGTGGAAGATTAATTGGGAAGATAAAGCCCAAAATATTATTGATCTGGTTGACGAACTAAACCTTGGACTTCAATCTGTAGTATTTATAGATGATAATCCTGCTGAAAGGGCGCGAGTCAGGGATGCGCTGACGGAAGTTCTTGTTCCTGAACTGCCGAAAGATCCTATGTTGTATGCTTCTATCCTTCAGAATCTGGCATGTTTTGATTCACCCTTAATCAGTGCTGAAGATGAGCAGCGAACTGAGATGTATAAAACAGAACGGAAACGCACAGAATTAAAAGCTGATTCAGGAAACCTTGAGGAATGGCTGGAAAAACTTGAAATCAAAGTAGTCATCGAACCATTGAATCCATCAAATCTGCAAAGAACGACTCAACTTCTGAATAAAACGAATCAAATGAATCTAAGTACTAGAAGAAAAACTGAAGAGGAGCTGAAAAATTGGGAGTCGGGTGAAGGAAGACATCTATGGACTTTTCGTGTATCAGACAAATTTGGTGATTCCGGATTAACAGGTATTGCAAGTGTCGATGCTAATGATCAGAATCTTCAAATTATTGACTTCATCCTGAGTTGTCGGGTATTTGGCAGAAATGTTGAACAGGTCATGTTAAATACAATTATCGAATACGCTCGACAGGAAGGGTTTGATTATGTTCATGCAACCTACCTTTCCACGCCGAAGAATAAACCGTGTCTTAGATTTTTCGAAGAATCAGGTATGGAACAGGATGGAAACAATTTCAAATGGACAGTATCACAAACCTTCAGCATTCCTCATTTTATTGAAGTAAGTAATGATAATTAGTCATCCGGTTCAACTGTTTAAATTGACGTCATTCCTGCGAAGGCTGGAATCCATTGTGTTGATAATATCAAATAGTTAAATGAATATGTCTCTGACTCAATCAATACATAAACTAACGGGAAATCGTTTCAGGGGACTAAAGAAGAAAATCCGTCATGCTTTTGCGCCAGTAACACGGACTGTATTCGGGACTTTCGGTATTGATGAATTAGAAGCAGAAATCACCAAACATATCGGTGGCGATTACGAGATACTGTTTGTTCACAGCTCTGTAGATCGTCTTTATCCTCTATTTATAGGAGATGCCTTTCAACTTCTCCAGATGTTCGAGAAAATGCAAGGCTCCAGTCAAACCCTGGTGATGCCCGCTTTTTTCTTTGGTGATTCAGGTGGAGATATGATAGCCTGGTATCGCGATAAACCGGTCTTCAAATCCAAGCGCACTCCTTCACAGATGGGAATCCTGACAGAATTATTCAGGCGCAGCCCGGATGTTAAAAGAAGTCTTCATCCTACACATAGCATTTGCGCCAGGGGAGCACTAGCGAAGGAACTGACCGCAAATCATCACCTGGCTGAAACAACCTTTGGTATAGGTACGCCGTATGACATTATGAACCGGCATAAAACAGTAATTCTTGGGATGGGAATCCCGCCTGACCTGGCTCTTACCCAAATGCATCATGTGGAAGATATTCTCGGAGACGAATTCCCGGTGAAGTTCGAAATGGTTGAAATCCCGGTAACAATTATAGATGAGAAAAAAAATCAGTTTCAATACAACCTGAGGAAACCATTTTTTGAGAAAACCCGCAATGCATCACTCTTATTCAAATTAATGCGTCCTGATCAATACGAAATCTGGTCATTTCACGGTATTCCCATGTTCAAGACTACAGCAGGAGATATTACCCAAACACTCTTAGACGCAGCAAAAAAAGGAAGAGCAATTTATGGGAAAGGGTAACCCCGGTAGCCCGGACGGCTTGCGTCCGGGAAATTGTATGCGGACATCCCAGTAGAAATCGAAAGTAGGATATTCCCCTTTAGCATCGGGGTATTCGTATACAGGAAATCCCCGGATGCAAGCCATCCGGGCTACATTTTATTCCATATAAGACATGTTTTCAAAAATACCTTCAGCGCTGCTCCATTCCATTTCATAAACTCCCTGCTCTACATACGATAGAAAACTTGATAGTTGCCAATCCTTAGGGCTGGCTGCAAAAACCGTGTCTTACAGGATTAAAATGTATGTAATCGATATGTTTCCGGTAATCCTCATCATTCCTGATCTTATGTTCCCAGAAACGCGGTTGCCATAAGGATCCTTTTCCGTTCAGGATTTTCATATTCAAATGCAATTTACATCGCTTTATTGTATCAGAAAATGACCGGGTTCCCTGTGCGACAAGGAGGTGAAAATGGTCGGGCATAATAACCCAGGCATGTATTTCGCCACCGGCATATCGGAATCCGTCATCAAATTGATCGTGAACAAGATTGGCAGTTGAGGTGGAACGAAAGAATTGTTCACGGCTAAGAGTGACAAGCGTAAAAAAGAATAATTCGTCCGGGTTGGATGTCACGTAGCGGCGATATTGAACCATTTTTTATCTCCTGTAGCCTGGACGGCTTGCGTCCGGGAAATTGTTTGAGGACATCCCAGTAGAAATCGAAAGTAGGATATTCCCCTTTAGCATCGGGGTAATCGTAAGGACATCCCCGGATGCAAGCCATCCGGGCTACTAAAAGTATAAACCTCTCAAACCTTCTGTGCAGTTATCACACATCTCAGGACGATTGCCCTTGATCCATTCGCTGCGAAATTTGTGGTAATCCTTACTGTGCCATACTTCAGGGAAAGTATTCTCTAAAGCATTACCCATCGGGTAACTGCCGTCCTTATCGAAGCAGCATGGAACAACCGTCCCATCCCACAAAATCACAGCGGTTGAGAAAAGCCTGTCACAAAAGAATCTTTCTCGTCTCTTTAACAGCCAGTTGTCACCATTAAACTTATATCTTCTAAGTTTTGGACTATCTGGTAGCCATTTCTCTCCCTCATCTTTTGACAGGTCTTCAAGCTGTGCAGTCTTGAACTGTATTCGATCCACTCCCCATTTTTTCGCAAGCTGTTTTGCCTTGGTCATTTCATGCAGATTGTGACGAAACATGATGAACTGCCATGTAAGTAGAGGATATTTCAATTTCAGCCGTTTTTTGGCTTCCACAAGGTTTCTTATCCCTGTTTCGACTTTTGAGAAATCACCACCCTCCCGGTAGGCGATATGAGAATTGTCGGATGCGCCATCCAGTGAAAGAACAACCTCATACAAACCACTCGCGACGATCTCTTCCGCGAGTTCCTTTTTAGCCAGGAGTTCGACATTTGTCGCCATCACAACCCATGAACCTGATCTGGCGGCATATCGAATAATCTTGGGAGTATCTGGATTTGTTAATGGTTCTCCCTGGTTCCATAGCTGGAGTCGCACAGGCGCCGGCTTGATGGTATCCCATATTTTACGGAAATTATCGAAACTTAAACGTCCTGCCTGGCGGCTAAGATCGCCACGCCCAGTCGGGCAATGGGGGCAGCGTAATTGACAAGCTGTTCCCGGCTCCACCATTAACATCACCGGCATACCGAGCAAAACCTGTTTTCTCGTTACACGAGACAAAAGCATGCTCATTCCGGCAAGAGCGGAGTTTTTCAATAGAGCGGGTGTTGGAAAGGTCGGGGGTTTTTCTAAAATCATAGCGACATAGTAATAATCATGTTCTTCATCATAAGTTCATTGCAATCACGGTATTTTCTAAGTACCCGGCTTAAGTGTTTGATCGATACCATGAATATAGAAAGAAGGATCATTCAGGAAGCAGGAAAAAGTTGCAATAAATGAGATTGTAACACTCGCAAGGAACTCGTTATTTTCAAATATTTCCGCCAGGCGTTCTTTCCTTATCTCTTTATCTGAAACAGCAAAGCGCTTCAATATTGTGCCATCGAGAAAACCAATTTTATTATCTTCACGAACCTTTGTGATTCCACCTTCAATACAATATTCACGAATCTGGTTTATCAATGCCCTTTGTTTCCCGGTATCCTTAATTTTCACCGCCAGTAATTCCAGTGCTATCCATTGAGCTTCCCTGATGCTGGCTACAGCGAGGGCATCGAAAAGTGCTTGGGTGGTGGAATCTTTTTTGTCGAGTTGATTCTGTCTGAGTAAAGACATGAACAAAACGTTCTTGAATAATTGATTCAATAGGCGTACGCCCTCATCTTTATCTGGCAGAAAATGATATTCCTTGATTTTGACACCTTCATAGACAGGAACAAAGAGGATGTCGAAGATAGTTCTATAGAAATTGTACCTTGTTACACCCGGTCGCCGTACATGAGTATCAAGTGTATTATCCAAACGATCGGTAAGTTTTATATGTAGCAATTCTTTCATTTCAATCGCTTTTGTCATTATTTCTTTCAGATAAAGTGGATAACTGGCTTCTTTGTCCGAAACAGGAGGTAAATTTCCGAGTTCTCTTTCTTTTCTGTCTTTTTTACTCTCTCTTGTAAGGATTGCCAGGCGTTCATGAAGAAACCATTCTTTTCTTTCGCCAATTTCTTTTAACATCTCGTCGTAAGCATTGGTGAATTGTTTCCATTCGTTTTCATCCAGTTCCTCTTCGTCTATGTCCTCAATCTTATCATGAAGCAAGGCGCCGAGAAGACTGATATCATCCGGATCAGGAATGGCACGAGCTAATATTGCAGCTGTACGTAGCGGGTGGATAACTGCCGGCGGTCCAAGGTGTCGTCTTTGTTCCCGGTATCCGATCAGGATACAGTCAATTGCCCGCTGAATAACGGTTTTATATTTAAATCTTTCATGCGCAGGACCGAGAACCAGTGCAAGTAGAGCCTCAGTATTAACTTCTGTTGCTGTCAACTGGTAATTAATCTCTGCTGAAAGATTGAGGAAATGGTCGATGGAGATCAGTTCACGGAATCTGCCACCTGAAAAATGCTGCATACTCAACTCGATGTAATTGTTTTTTTCAATTGCTCTTCATGCTGTCCAATTATCTGAACTTATATAATTTACTCAATGATTGGCATAGATTCAAAGGTCGGGGAATTATATTGAAGAAGAGAATCTGCATTATCTTTAATATAAAACAGCAGCGCTTGGCAATCACTACATCTCGCCTCCAAATGCACCGTAGTTTCGGGCAATGCATTGATATTGCCACAGATGAAACATTGTGCCTGCTCAAGTGATTCAGATTTACGTGGCTCAGTCGCCTGGGGCGCAAGTCCAAATAATTTTGGATTATTCGGGTTTTCTGACAATATCTTATAGGCAGCATAAATCTCACTGTATCGTTTTGCCTGGTGATCACGTTCCTCGAAATCATAACTGCCCGGACGATGCTTATAGTTTTCATCGCAAGCTTTTCTATACGCTTTTTCGACTTCATCAGGTAAATCTGTGACAGATACTCCAAGTTCTTCAGCAGCACGGAAACGATCCTCTGTCGGTTTGAAGGTCCTGTAATATGGTCGTGCACTCCACTCAAGCTCAATAAGATTTGCGTCCAAATCTACGGCAACTTTTGAAATCCACTCGATTTCATCATCTGTAACTTTACCGTCACTTGCCGCTATCTGCCATGCGAATACTAATAAAGCATCCCGTGCTTCCTTATCCTTGCATGCAGCATCAATCACCGCATCTGCAAGAGTATTATCATTCATTGCTTCATAGAGCCTTGAACTCCATTCCTCTGCCGGGGGGCGATCAGCGACTTCACTGGAACGAGGATAGAACGGGAAACAGATATCATGAATTCGTTTTTCTTCGGTCTGATCAAAATGGTCATCCGCCCTTGCCACATACGCTAAAAAAGAGGCGAGAGCGTAAGCGGTACGTACCTTGTTGTCTTCAGAGACCTTTTCAGAAGATTTTTCTTCTGATGGAGAAAGTCCAATTTTCCCCTTACCGAAGAGATTTGTTTTTTCAAGAATTTCGAATGCTCTTTTGAACCATTGCATGGGTTTTACCTCCAAAAATTTCTTGAACTTATACTGTTTGAATGCTTAAATTAACGCAAAAATTCTGGGAACAGCAATACTATTCATAAAATTCAGTTCTTCTTCTAACTTCTGTGTTATTTCTGTAAAGAGCATATGTTCTCTGTTTGTTTTAAGCAGGATTTATTATATTGGAAATTTAGAGTTGTTACTACCATACTTCGTTATCTTTTAGATAATCAAACAGATTACATAAATTTTCCAGAAAAAATGAAAAACTTTAGCGCTTTATTCAATACCGGATTAATTATATTTGCGAGCTTTGTCGCTCCCATTTGTGTTCATGCTCAAATACAATTTAATGAACATGTAGTCACAGATGAGTTCGACGGTGTTTACGATGCTATTATGATCGACTTGGATCAGGATACTGATATTGATATTTTAGGCGCTGCTCTTCTTTATCCACAGCAAGTCTCATGGTGGGAAAACGACGGAAATCAATCGTTTACACAATATACAATATCAATCGCTGAACAACATTATTCTGATGTTGATGTTGTTGATTTAGATGGAGATAATGACATTGATGTTGTAGCGGCTCCACTATTAGGGTCATTAGTCTGGTGGAAAAACGATGGCAATCAAGATTTTTCGGAACACTTCATTGAAAATGGAGACGATGGAAATTTAAGTGTTTCTGTTGCCGATATGAATGATGATGAATATTTAGACTTTATATCTGTGAACTATGGTGATGGTAGAGTCGTTTGGTATGAAAATGATGGAAATATGAATTTTAACCTTAATGTCTTAAACGGTGAAATTCCACATCCCAGAGACGTAGAAACTGTCGATCTTGACAACGACGGTGATTTTGACATCCTTGTATCAGGGGAAGGCTCAACACCTCCAAATTGGGGAGAAATTAAATGGTGGGAAAATGACAGCCAAGGTAATTTCACAATGCATCTTGTATCTGACTCTCTCTTCAATGCTAGATCTGTGATAGGTTTTGATCTTAACAATGACAATTTCATTGATATCATCGCTGCCGGAGAATTTGGTATATCTTGGTGGGAAAATATCAATAATCAGCAGTTTACCGAGCATATTGTGACTGATAGTCTTCTTTATGCTATGTCAGTTGATGTTGCTGATCTTAACAACGATCAATTCATAGATATAATAGGAACGTCTGGTTCGCTCATCAGTCACAGATGGTGGGAGAATGATGGAAATGAAAACTTCACCGAGTATACTTTTGGAGAAGAGCATCCATATGGGGTCAGCATAAATGTTGGTGATCTGGATTCTGACAGAGATATCGATATACTCGTATCGCTTTATTCGGAAGATTCTATCATCTGGTGGGAGAACACTTCAACAAACTATACAAAAGAACAAGATAAAAAGAGATTTCCGACCAGTCACTTAACTATCAACGCTTACCCAAATCCATTCAACACTTTTACAACGATTACCGTAAATATGCCAATTGGCAATTTGTTGAACCTGAAAGTGTTTGACGATCAAGGCAGGTTTGTTACAAAACTTACTAATGACCTTTACGGGCAGGGTACAATAGAATTTGGTTTTGATGCAAACAACTTATCAAGTGGAACGTACTTTGTAGAAGCAAAAATTCCTGGGATGCAAATTATCACCAGAAAAACAGTTCTAATTAAGTAAAACAAAGAAGTAACACACTATCGTTGTTTCAACGTAATCAGGTAGTCAGGTAGGTGCGATGGGTGGCCCGACTGCTAGCTGTCGGGTTTCGCTCGAATAAATAGGAGTAAAGATGGTTGAGTGGAACGGATATCTGATCCTGATATTCGCGATAATGGCAGGGAATTATATACTCGATTTAATAGTTGAGAACCTGAATCTAAAAAGACTTTCACCGGAATTGCCGGCTGAATTCGAAGGTCATTACGATGCTGAAAAGTATGCCAAGTCCCAGGACTACACAAAAGTCAGAACAAAATTCGGATTTATTACCGGCTCATTCGACCTGGCGGTGATGATAACTTTTATTTTGATCGGGGGTTTCAACTACCTCGATAAATTCGCTCGCGGTTTCGGATTCGGTGAGATTTTAAGTGGATTGATATTTGTTGGCATTTTAATGATTGGTATGCAGATTATAAGTCTCCCTTTCTCAATTTACAGCACATTTGTGATCGAAGAAAAATTTGGATTTAACCGGACGACTGTCAAAACTTTTGTGCTTGACCTGCTCAAAGGCTTGATTATCTCAACTATTCTTGGTGGCCTGGTCCTGTGGATGGTGCTCTGGTTTTTCGGAGCGTTGGGCAGTTTAGCCTGGATATATGTCTGGATGGGATTGGTTCTATTCATGATTTTAGTGCTCTACATCAGCCCGACGTGGATAATGCCTCTTTTCAACAAGTTCACTCCGTTGCAGGATGGTGAGTTGAAGGACACAATAGTAAACTACATGCAGACAAACAAATTCAAGATGAAGGGTTTGTTCACTATCGATGGTTCGAAGCGTTCCTCAAAAGCCAATGCCTTCTTCACCGGCTTCGGCAAATCAAAACGCATAGCCCTGTTTGACACGCTGATCGAAAAGTTTGAGGTTTCAGAAATTCTGACCGTTCTTGCGCACGAAGTAGGGCATTTCAAACTCCGTCATGTCCCAAAAAGGATTATTACCGGCATCTTCCAAATGGGATTGATGCTTTTCATCCTCAGCCTCTTTATCAAGAACGAAGGATTGTTTGCCGCCTTTGGAATGGAAAATGTCTCAATATACGCCAGCCTGATTTTCTTCTCGTTTATCTATGCACCCGTCTCAATGATTCTTGGCTTGATCTCAACAATATCTTCAAGAAAACACGAATACCAGGCTGACGCGTTCGCGTCCCAAACCACCGCCGACCCGGAATCAATGATAAACGCGCTGAAAAAGTTGAGCGTAACAAACTTGTCAAACCTGACCCCACACCCGTTGAAAGTATTCCTGGAATACGATCACCCACCGGTACTCGCCAGAATTGAAGCGATAAGGAAGTTGTGATTGTAATTGAAGTAGCCTGGATTCTTGAATCCAGGGATTCTATCATTGGCTTTTAAATAAGTATTTCTATAGATTAAGATTGGATTATCAAATTCCCGGATTCAAGAATCCGGGCTACGCTGGCTGGTATTGAATTTTTGTTTCATATCTGGAAATTAGGATACTGTCCCCTTATTTCTGTCCCCTTATTTCTAAATATTATTAGTGTCCACCTTGAGGTTAAAATTTCCAGATGCAACGATTGGTTTTGCGTATTCGATATTTTCTTACTTTGCAGTTTATTTTATCAGCACAATTCGTTTGATAGCTTTCAATTGCCCGGGAACGACTGCGTAGATGAAGTAAGTACCACTAGCCATACCGGTCGCATCAAAACGAAAACTGTGATTACCGGCTGAGAATTTGCCTTCTGCGAGACGAACAACTTCACGCCCAAGAATATTCATCACTCCTACAGTCAGGTTTGCTCGTTGCGGAAGTGAAACTGTCGCAATTGTTGTGGGATTGAACGGATTAGGGTATGCCGCATGTAACGCATATTCTAAAGGTGGCAGATTACTAAACTCGTCTTCGACACCAACACCGGTTGAAACCAGATCGATAGTTTTGATGTGTTCATTTTCTGAGTCCGAGACTGTAAGTGTTGTACTGAATGGCTCCTCCGTAAGCAGAATTACATGAGCGGATTCATTCATTGCTCCATTGACCTGCAACTCAATCAGGTCAGGATCCTCTACCGACCAGGTGTATATTGGATTTCTTAATCCGAAAAGAGTTTCGGCGTCGAAAGTCGTCTGGTAGTTCGAACCTTCGAATGTGTACTCTTCGATACCTAAAAGCGCATTAAAATCGCGATTGAGATATACACCGGGATAAACACTGGAGAAACCGTTGCTGTTAAAAGTTACTTCCAGGTATGAACCGTCACCATGAAGGGGATTATCGAGAATTGAGAGATGCAGCGTATGCTCGATATCGCCGCGAGTCGGGCTTACATAAACAAACCAGTAGAAGCTATTTGCATAAACCTCAATATCATGTTGAATCTCGGCAAATACTTCGGGCAGGCTCTCAAAATCAGTAGCTTCATAAAATCCGGTCGTTCCAAGTTGCCGAAGGATGTCTGTGTCGGCGCCTTCCCCGACAGCTACAGTAAGTACAGACTTGTTTTCAACAGCATTCAAAGCGTCTTCCACACTGACTGATCCCTGAGTATCTTCACCGTCTGTCATCAGTACCATTGCGCCCAGTTCAATACCATCATCAGCGCCAAAGCTGTCTTCCCATTCCGCAACACCGGCAACTACAGCACCGTACAGATTTGTAGATGGAGGTCCAAGAGTGATGCCGTTAATTGCGTTAATTAATTGAGTAGTATTTGTAGTGAAAGATTGAACTTCCTCTACATCTTCAGAGAATGTCCATATAGCGATCTCCTGCTCAGGAAATTTCTCTTGAACTGCTACTATCGCAGCATCCTTGACGAAATCAAGGTTCAGACCGATACTGAAGCTGTTATCCAGCATGAGTACAGTTTTTTGATTGAAAGGAAGTGTGCTCACCTGACCAATTGCCGGTATGGATTCAGTTGTAGAGATCGGACTGTCGTCTTCCATGATTTCATATAGGGACAGGTCGCCGAGATTGGTCACACCTTTCCCCGCTTGATCGGTGGCACGGAAAATCAGGTTCACGAAAGATGGCGACACAGTTTCCAACGATATCTCTTCCAACGTGATGAATGGAATCTGTTTCCACCAGACCAAGCCTTCTTCCAGAAGAGCAATAATATCGGGAAAGCCATCATTGTCAATATCATTTGCCACGATTGCATCAGGAATATAATCTCCTTCGATACTATGTTCGGACCAGTTTTCACCAGTACCATCCACATTCTCCCACCACACTATAATGCCCGTTATATATCCTACCCGATCAATTACTTTTAAACCAATTAGATCAGTATCTCCGTCGCTGTCAATATCATTTGCTGTGATTCTCATTACATCTTCGAAATCTATATTGATCTGATGTTCCTCCCAATCCTGACCCCCTCCATTTACATTTTCCCACCATCTGAGAGTAGTGGAATTTAAAGCAAGTATGTCAACATCTCCATCTCCATCTATATCTGTTCCTTGAGAACTTTGACGACCAAATCCTACCTCAGCATCAGCTAATGTATGTTCAGACCAGGTCAGGCCGTCTCCCTCGACATTCTCCAACCATTTTACGCCGCTACTGTCTCCAAATTGTGTACGTGTGACAACTGATACGAGTACATCATTGTCTCCATCATCTTCAACATCTGTAACGCTGACAAACCCATTGATATTTTCTGCTATCGAGTGTTCTGTCCAGGTCAGTCCGTCACCATCTTCATTTTCCCACCAGACTAATCCATTGCGTCGACTACCGATAAAATCAATGTCGCCATTCGAATCCACATCAGAGACGACTTGAATGTTAGTGCTACCAAATAAATCATCAAATTCGTGCTCTGTCCAGGTTAGCCCATCACCTTCGACATTTTCCCACCAGGAAATAGCTGAGCGACCTCCACCTGATTCATCTTCACTGATCACATCAGTATCTCCATCACCATCCATGTCCGCAACAAAAACGGATGCTGATGCATTTCCTTCATCAATAGTGTGCCTCTCCCAGTTTTGACCTTCACCACCAATATTTTCCCACCAAAATATATTGTATTCGAAATCTGTTCCTCCAACCAAATCTTGGTCACCATCACCATCCACATCTGAAGTAGAAACTGAAGATCCACTAGAGAATTCATTGTCTATTGTTTGTTGACTCCATCCCTGAGCAAAAACTAACGTGGGCAAAAGACTCACAAACATTAACATATTTATCAACTTATTTCTATACATTTTATTTCCTTTTTGTATTTCTGAAAACAATATATTTTATCTTAAATGTTCTCGATCCATTGAATCGATTAATTTTTGCGACCATATTCTGTAGTTGACTGATGTCAATACGACCAACGAGTCAGCTATTTTCTGTATCATCTATTGCAGAATAGCCCTCGGCATTACTTGAATGTTTATCGAATCAACAAACCTTTTTCACATCGCCCAACTTCGCCAGCACGCAAGCGTGGATGAAGCAGATTACGCTTGAAAGTTCTGTTGCGTTAAAATTGATTTGTACGTAGCCAGGTGAATTGCGACCGTCAACAGTTGGTTGACCTGCGGATTATCAGGACCTGGATCACCGTAGTAGTAGGATTGGGATACCGTGATACAAAAGTGACATGGAATAGAGAAGTGGTTTCAAGATTTAAATTACCCCGCTATTTAAATCTACTTATAAATATCTTTAATAATTTCTTCATTAACCTTATTATAATACTTGTAGACCGCCAAGTCAAGATACTTGTAAGAATTTATTTTCATGGAAATATGGGAACAATAAAGAATTTAGGGGGACAGTATATCTATTACCTCCCACTATTTCCTGTCCTATTTCACAAATAAACCATGTTTGACAAGCAAACATGGCCACTCGCCGCCAGCCTCAGAGCGAGGCAGTGGGGGTGGCCGGGTGTATGCAATCCATAAGTGATAATTTATATTTTCTTCCCAATATAGAAAACATAACCATAGTATTCTTTATATTTGTAATATAACTCAGCTTCACGACGTTGGTTTACTATGAGTTCTTCGGCAGTTTTATTACCTTTATATTTTTTTAAGAAGTTTTTCTGTGCAGAAACTTGTGGAGTATAAAAATGCTCAGTCCAACAATTTTCTGGTAATATAAAATTAGCCAAGGGAATATAACCGGCATTTTGCATTTTTGCTACTTTATTGGAAACAGTATCAATTTCAGGATAAGCACCCTGCCAAAACTTGTCGATTTCAGCAGGTCGTTCATTGGTAAACCACGAAGCCTCTGAAACGGCAATATAACCTCCTGTTTTCAAAAACCTGTTCCATTCGTTCAAGCCGCGTTCAAAACCGATATTATAGATTGCTCCTTCAGACCAGATCAGGTCCAATTCTTCATTCTGAAATGGCAGTTTTTCCATTGAACCTACAATACCATTTATTCTGTCTTGAAGATTCAATTTATCAGCATTTAAGTTGAATAAGTCTATAAAAGCAGGAAAAAGGTCAATACCTGTAATTTGCCCTGAAGTATGACGCGCCAATACCATTGTCTGACCGCCGGTTCCACAACCAATATCAGCAATTTTGGAGTCGGTAGTTAAATTATCAATAAAGCTCAAAGCTTTGATAGTTACCTCAGGGCTACCCGGTCCCTGTCGTTCTATACTTGAAAAATATTCGCAGATTAACTCGAAGTCAAATTCGTGAATTGTTTTATTTTCATCGCTCATAATATTTACCCTATATTAGTTTTCAAAAGTATGTCGGCATGGTTCTGAAGTGTGCCCCGGACAGCTTGATGTCCGGGTTAACCTCAAAGTGTGTAGTCCTGAAAAAAGTTTACACTTTTGGAGGCTTTTTATGTCAGGTCGTAGTTTTAACATCACTGTGACTTCCCCGCGTAGTTCTTATAGCTTAGGTTTCAAACGAATGGTTGTCCAGGAGTTTGAGCGCGGGGGCATCAGTAAAGATGATCTAATGCGTAAATATGGTATCGGTGGCCATTCAGTTTTCCAGGAAAACTTCTTCATTTCGAGATTTCTCCATGTGACCCGGAAAGATTAAAAGATCTACTCGTGTCCGGATCACCCACCCTAAAAAAATCCAGGATCGATCCAATTGTTTCCTCAAAGACAGATACATTCAAGCTGTAAGTAATGGTAGTCCTGACCCGCTCTGTCACCACAAGATTAGTCTGCTTGAGAATGTTGAAATGACCTGACAATGTGGGTTTTGCAAAGTTGAAATATTCCGCGATTTCCCCTGCTCTCATGTCGTCTTTTCTGAGTAATTTGAGAATTTCCCTCCGTTTGGGATCGCTTAAAGCCTTATAAACATCACTCATCTCGCCTCTTGTTTTGTTGTTTCGCTAAACACCAAAAATAGCCTCAGTGAATATCATGTCAAGGGGAGGAAAGTGCTAAACTCCAAGGTAATGTTTATCTATTTGACCTCATAAATTGTTCGGTTTAAGTAGTCCGCTTTCGATGAAAGTGAATCGAATTTGCTGCCTGATAAAATGCTGATAAATAAACAAATACATATTTGATCAAAAGAATGATTCACTTTCGTCGAAAGTGAACTACTTAAAGCTCGCTATTGCAACTGCAATCGCGGCGCATTTCCACTGAGAATAACAAGGGTGTAAACTCTATCTTTTTATACCACAAATTATCTTAACAACATCACTTTCCGTATTGCAGCTTGCCTACCATCCAGGTTTGCCCGAATGAAATAGACTCCGCTGGACATTGAATTAGTATTAAATGTAAGGGTATGCTTACCAACCGGATAATGATTCTCCGCAAGCACGACCACTTCACGTCCCAAGACATCA
This sequence comes from Candidatus Electryonea clarkiae, assembly GCA_030765455.1. GTDB lineage: Bacteria > Electryoneota > Electryoneia > Electryoneales > Electryoneaceae > Electryonea > Electryonea clarkiae. The sequence continues at coordinate 15,865 of JAVCCM010000145.1, forward strand.
TAAACTGTAACCCTTAGCTTGCCGGCAACAGGCAGCTGCAATACTACATTCACAATACTGTTAAATGGATTGGGATATACTATATCAATTTGGAACTGCTCCGCCAGGAGGTTTTGACCTTCATCTTTTGCGATACCAGTTAATTCCATTTCCAATCGTTGAGCCAAGACATGGCTTGCGTCACCCAGGTGATCTCTCCAGGTAACGATCAAACCGTCTTCGCCATCATTCACAATGGTTGGATATCCTTGAATCCCAATAGATACATCCAGATCTTCTGCACCATTTGTATATTCGTCAAAGAAATTCCCACTGCTGTCGATATGTAAATAGCTTAGATCTCTGAAGTCAGGCCATTCTTCAACCGTCTGCGTGATAAGCCAGGCCGTATTATTGCTTGTAATATTTAATTCGCACTGGTTAACGTCTTCTAACAAAATCCCGTTATGGGGTTCGAACAGCACATCCCCATTCGTATCGATTTGTTGCACATACGCCCTGTTATCGATATTCGAACTGTATTCTGAGACCGCGAACCAGGCAGATGTTGCATCGGGACCGGCTGTAGAAAACCTCAAATAAACGAGCGAGTATGCATATTGAAAAGATGTTGGTTCATCCCACATCGGGCTTCCATCTGAATCAACGAAACTTATTGCTAGATTATGATATCCTCCACGCAGAATTAAAAACACTCCTCCTTCTGCTTTCTCGATTCGTGAACAGTAGTAATCTTCAAGTTCATCGTAATCATTGTCCCAGATTATTTGTCCATCAATGTCAAACGAGACAGCGGAATAAAGATAACCGTCAGAATTAATCGCTATCATCCATTGTTCATCATCAAGCTGCACAATGTTTGATAAACTACTATATTCGCCTGTTGGAATGAACGTAAATGGATATTCATCTGTGAACCAAAGGCCCTCACCATTTTCGTCAAAACACTGTAGGGCTATTCCATTTTCTTCATCTACAATCGTTTGCCATGCTGCAATTATTGTCCCATCCCCGGCATCTGCGATTTCCAAACTATATCCGGTTGCATCACCCAAATCCAAGCCGTTATCACCCCACAATAGTGTCCCATCTGAACCAACCCTTTGTGCCAGCACATCTTCTGTCGTCAGCAGTGTGTCGGCATCCGGGTTCAGGACAAAGACAGTTATCACACCATCGTTATTGGTTACTGACTTCAGCCGTTTTGTCATAAATACATCCAAATAATTATTAAGATTATTTGCGAACAAACTTGATGGTTCACCTAAACTCACTCCTGTTTCGAGATCAAATCGAGTAAGATAAATACCATCAGAATCATTCTCAGTAAGATCGCGACAGAAAATTCGAACTTCATCATCATAGACGGATATATCATCAGGGATAGCCAAGCTTCTGCGGAAAGCTCGAATTACCAGGCCATCACCCCCAAAAGGATAGGTTTCATTAATCAAATCGGTTCTATGAATAGTGAGCTCTTCTTCACCGTTCTGATGGTTTTCAATCCAGCCTTGTGTGATTAAGCCATTACTATTGACATCGCCCGGCCACTTGAAATTTGGATGTCTATAGTTACCGTACTGATCTTCATAAATTAATGCAACATTTCCGATTCCGCCAAGCGAAGATAGTTTTGTAGCCAGCAGTTCATGTGGACTGATCCTCTGCGCATTCGTTATTGAAAAACGAATCGCCAGATCACCATCATCAAGCGGTGAAAGTTTTAGTAAATGCATAATATCGTGCTGAGGAGGTGATGAATATATGGATGTTCCATTCTCATCCCATAAGAATTCGATTTCGTCATCCCCGCCGAACTTTTGTGTAAACAGTGTGTCTGAAGAATTACCATCAATTGACCAGACTATGGTCGCGGATTCTTCGGCACTTGCGATCATCGCAATCTTGGATACATTTTGAAATCCTTCCCTAAGAATTTCAGCGCCATTTGTCCAGTGTGGTTCACCCTGTTCGTTGAAGCGCTGCACTACGGGTGCGGTCCATCCACCTGTATTCCAGGAACAATAGCACCCGCCAATCCCGTCAATAACAATAGCTGCGGGAGAATTCCGGAAGGGTGAATCATTAGATAATTCAATTGGATCATCAAGAACATTGTTTCCATCTCCATCAATAGCAATTAACCGAGTATCGAAGTCATTCCAACCATTGTTGGTTACGTATAGTATCCAGATTCCATCATTTCCCCTGGCAGCAAAATCATTATGGCTTTCTTCGAATCCTCCCAACCGGTTGGTAATAACAATGCCATCTTCCGGCCAGTCTTCAGCTATATTTCCATTCTCAGAGATTCGTTGGACAATCAGCAGATCGGTTTCACCACTGCGAGGTTTGAGACCGGTGAGAATATAGAAACCGCCATCACTATCAGGTATGAGGTTGATAATATTGCATCTGACATATTCATACAATGACTCAAAAACCGGGACTCCCAGTTCAGGGTCACCGTTTTCTTCCTGCCATAATAGTTCACCTTGAGCTGATATCTTTTGTGCGCGAAAATTCTGATTCTGATTGTAGGCTACTAACCAACTGCCATCTCCATCAGCAATTACATACGGGTTGTCCTGAATATCCTCACCGCCGGCAATGAGTACAGCATCCTGCCAAACTGAATCACCATCGGTGTCAAATACCTGGCCATAAAGGTTGTAAGAAACATCCTCTGTATCACCCCAGATTATCAGAGTTTGATCGGATTGACACGCAATTGCTGACCTGGAAAGAGTGAGGTCTTGATCCTGGCTTACAAGGATACCGTCAAGAGGATCCCACAGAGGACCAGCATTTGTAGAAAGTGTAAAAAGGAGAAGGATGAAGAAGGATGGCAACCAAATGCGGTTCAAAACGATTAGTCTACTTGATTGAAAACTTTTCATGAAACACCTCATGTAAGCATCTCAATGTCTAAATTCATATGATTTTCAAGTACGCATACTGAAACGATGGAGTGAAGTTAAGAAGGATAGACAACTATCACAAGTCTCATATCATGTTTATACAAGGTTTCGGGGGAATTCCGGGGACGGGAATTCCGGGGACAGTTTACCTATTTCAATAATTTTTAGCAATTCGTGCTACACTTGCTGATGATTTTGTGCTTAGAGAATGGGATTTGATTCAATTACGCATACCCAAAACAAACTTAAGAGTATCTGATATCTCATTCATAATTGGCTCATCGAATGAACCGATTGTTTGTATAATGCGTTTCTTATCGATCATACGCACCTGGAATGAGATTACGTAGCTGTTTTTATGTAATCCGCCTTCACCAGCGGGAACTCGGATCAAACCTAAACCCGGATGCTTTTTATGCCTGGCATCGGTAATTGGACAGATGACTACTCCATGAAACACTCTATTCAATTGTCCCGGGGATACAACTACACAAGGACGACTCTGTCCAGCTTGTTTAGTTCCAACAATGGGGTTCAGGTTGGCAAGTACAACATCACCTCTATCAAAGTTCATCATTGGTCAAACCGTCTGTTTCTGTGTGTTTCCATTCTTCTGCTATTTCGTCAAGGATATCGGAATACTCTTCGGCTGTTTTACATAACTCATTCATTTTAGCCTGGTAGTTTTCCTCCTCGACATACCGAATAATTGCATCCCGGCTCAATTCCGCAAGACTGATGCTTTTCCGCTTAGCCAACCGTTCCATCTGGTGACGCAATTCTCCTGGAACCGGAACGTTAATCCTGGCATTAGCCCTTGTACCAAGTGTGGACATGATCATGACCTCCTGTATATCATCAACTATAACATAATATATCACATTCACACGTTCAATTCAAGTGACACTTGTTACAGAGACTCATATTCGATTAAGGATTTAAGGGGACAGTATATCTATATAGCTTCCTTTGGACAGGATAAGGTTACAAAATGAGCAATTGAAGAACCTGGAGTCTGGATGGTTCAAAGTTGATTTGAAATCTATTATGGTTGAGTTTTCAATTAAATCTAAACAATCAGATTCCATCATACAATCAAACCCCGTTGGATAAACCAACGGGGGCATGTACGCATGTATGCAATTCATGGGTGTTCTTCGATTTGATTCAGCGAATCCAAGTTGTCTAAACTACCGATAATTAGCCAGAGCACTCATTCCTTCACCCCATGCTTTCAAAACATAGACGATTACTACGACACCATCTATCAATAGCCCCGCTATAGTCAAAGATTTCCACGTTGAAGGTTGATCGAAAAAATATATTTCCTCGATCTCTGAGCATAGAATTGTCGTTTCCCAGAGTAGTCCTTCGTTGTTTGTTCTATCTTGATAGGATACCTTAATCCTGAAATTCCATCCAGGATTAATCGCTAAGATTTTCCCCCTTAAAACCATTTCTGAACGGAGTAGAATTTCAACATCATAATCAATCTTTACTGAATTAAGCGGGATCGGAAATCTATCAGTGTTATAATAATCAAGGGTTCGTCCAACGCCGAATCCTATTGCGGTGCAGCCTGTCCCGATAAATATTGAGCACGCAAAGAGGAAAACTGCGAAAATAATCGGCGATTTATTAAATCGTCCGAATTTTAAGAATAGAATTTTGATAGTATTGCCCAGGTATAGTGAACTTGAGAATTCAGGGACAGCATATCTAATTATTATTAATAGTCGTAGCCCGGATTCTTGAATCCGGGGAATTCAAATACTGTCTTAAATCCTGATATATCAATGATTTCTCAGTCAATTAAACAGATTCCCGGATTCAAGAATCCGGGCTATGCTTGCTGTTCGTTCTTCTATCTTGAAATAGATAAACTTTCCCGGTAATAATAAATTTACGAAATTTATTTCAGCAGTACAATCTTGCGTGTCTGGGAAAATGAATCGCTTTCCAGACGGACGAAGTATAGCCCTGACGAAACAGGAATTCCGGAATCGCTGACGCTGTTCCAGATGACTGTGTGATGCCCCGGTTGAGTGCGGCGGTTGAGGAGTGTGGTTACTTTTCTTCCCAGTAGATCATAGACTGTCAGATTTACATTTGTTATGCCTGGAATATCGAAGGTAATATTCACATCCGGGTTGAAGGGATTGGGATATGCTGAATACAATTGATATTGAGTGGGCTGGGGAATGACTTCCGCAGATTTGATTTCATCATAATCGCCTGTCAACCGGAAGCGCATAAGGCTGGAATAATTCCATACCCAGACTGTATCACCCGCGATATATGTGTTAGGTTTTCCGTTTCCGGAGTCCATGATAAAAGCGAGCGAATCAAGGTAAGTATCTTCATTCAAGCTAAGAATTGTAAGCACATTGTCGGAATAATATCCAGAGTTTATTGCAATTCTGTCATTGTCGATCCACACCACTTCTGGCGGTTGGTCATCATATTCGGCTTCAAAGGTATGTACGTATCTAATACTATCGGTATTTTGCTCGAATAAATACGGACCGATAGCTACCCAATTACTGTCAGAAATAAACACACTCCCGGAAGGAAGCCGTTCCGGGAAATTAACTGTATCGACAGGAATTAATTCCTGATCCTCCTCTACAGTTACGTTGATTATTTTATCAGAGTAAGCTACAAGAATTAATTCTCCGCTCCAAATAAGATCTTTTATCTCCTCATCAAGAGTAAGCGAATCAACAAAATGTTCCTCTTCATCAAGCAACTTATATAATTTTAATCCACTATCAACTTCTACAATACAATACAACGTATCTTCAAAGGTTTTTAAACGACTAACGCCACCGGGAATATCAAGTGTATATTTAAAATCAATTAAATTATCACGTTCATCTACTTCGAAATAATCAATTCCATTTCCATTTAGATTATTCAAGATAATTTTAGAATTAAGCATATCGGCATATTTATTTCTAGGGGCGCGATACCAATAATCATCATAAATTCCTATCGTATCCGGTTTGCCGCCGGTAAACAAATTGACTAAAAGGAGTTGATGGGGATTAGCATAGCTCAACAGGTCTTTTCCATTATCAAAAGTAATATGACCGCGACCTGTGCGCTCGAAAGAACTGGGATATATATCATCCTCTTCCACTTCGATATGAGCGGTGAAGTTGTCGTCGATACTGAATAAAACCACCGGGGGGTCAACGACGTTACCTATTCCTCCCTGAAAAGAATGAGTATAGAATAAAAAGAAGTTCTCGTCCGTAGCACAGGGAGGCTCGCCCACAAAATCAAAGGGTAAATCTTCGATCCAGTCTGTAGGTAAAATTACGGTTTCGACGCGCAAATCATCAGGATTCCGACCGGGATCGAACAAAATAATGTTCATAACCGGTTGAGGAACTTGCATCTCGTATCTAATTTCGTGAGCGAAATAGGCAAAATATTCTGTATGATTTATGTTCATAAGCCCAAAATAGGAATGAACAGTTCTGGTATAATCAAAGTGTTGATTATATGACCAGAATGTAGTATCTGCGATATCCAGGTCTTCATCCAGGTAAACAAACTGAATTCCGAACTGAATTCCTTGTTGTCCTTCCCCTCCCCAGGGAAATGCGAGAGTATAACCAATCTTTTGTGCTTGAACTGTGTAACTTGCCCCGAAATAACCGTCGATTGAATCGATCAGAACCGGTGCAGTGAGATCTGATATATCGAATATTCGAAGTAAATTCGATGCAGGTCTTCCAGATTTTACAGAGAATAAACGGTCACCAACGATGACAGCTTGATTTGATGAATAATTATGTGAATTCCATGCAGGTGATGAAGGATCACTTAAATCGATTATGCCTTGACTACTCACAACAAGACTGTCATCAGAAATACACCTGGCTGAACCAAACATCCCACCCAGGGCACCTTCAGTTCCCTCATACCTGCTAATGAGGGAATCTCCCGATTGTTCTGCTATGTGAACACGGTCATCGCCCCAATAGATCAAACCATCCAAATTTATAAAACTTGAAACGTAATAACCATATGTTGGATCTCCCGGAATTCTATTAATAAAATCAATAGATAGATTATTGTTGTTTTCTATAATCTTATGAACTCTTATTCCATAAAAATCCCTGACATAGATGTATGGATAATTAATTCTTGTGCTTTTTACTCTATTGTAAATGAACCAGTCGCCTTCCCAGATTACACCTTTATCCAAAGAGGATCGAACCTGAGCTGAAAGCTGAACAACTAGCAACAATATCAGTACAAGACAAATAATATATTTTCGGTAAATCATTTTAAAATTACCTTACTTGATGAGTACAACTTTTCTGATTTTATGATAGCTGCCGCTTGTCATCCGAACGAAATAAATTCCTGAAGACAGGTTATTGTTTTGAAAAGCCAAAGTGTGACGACCCGCGGTTATTTCTGACGATACCAGGCGATCTGCTTCCCTGCCTAACAGGTCGTATAATATAATGTCAACTTTGCTTGTTTTAGGCATATCATGAATTCAGGTGACAGTATATCAATTAACAACTCATCAGAATCCGGGCTACGTTTGCTTACCTCTTCCTTAACGTAACAAAACAACTTTCCTGATAATGTTCATCTTTCCGGGTGCTTTTACGTGAATGAAATAGACCCCGGTCGAGATTCCGGATGCGTCATAAGAAATCTTGTGATAACCGGGCTGATAATCACCATCCATCAATACCGCAACTTGTTCACCGATGATATTATAAACCTCAACCGTCAGTTCCGACCTTTGTGGTAAACTGACAATGGCAGTCAGGGACTGATTGAAAGGATTGGGATATAGGGCTGCCAGGTTCCAGTTTGTGGGAATGTCGTTAAATATTGGCTCATCGAAGCTCCACTCGGGTGAAATTGTCAGGGTAAACGATTCTTCACTCTCAATCTGATCCTCACCGGAAATGGCAGTCACCGTCCAAACGATAACAATCGCGTTCTCAGAAAATTCAATCTGCAGCGCTTCAGGAACATTCAACCTGAATTCGTTAATCTCAAGACTTGAATATTCCAGGAGAGTATCGACATTGCCTCCGAAAGCATGGGCATTGAAAGTATAGCTGATAACATCGTCCGGATCAGGATCGACTGATTCTTCCCAGCCGAAATCGATGTTGTGTGGAAAGACCAAATTGATATCCGCTTCGTTCTGAGGCTCCAGCAGGTTAAACGTTGAGGGTGGTTGCTGCCAGTTGGTGCTAAAGCTAAGTGTGTCCGACCAGGTGCCAGAGGAGTTGTTGTCATCGGCAAATACCGCCCACCAGCACTGTGTATCGTCATCAAGTCCTTCGATTAACAATTCGGTATCGGTTCCTGCATCATACTCTGCAGGATCGGAAAAATTATCGTCGGTGGAAATAAAAACTGTATAATCTACTTCGTCTTCCTGATCAATTGCCGTCTCCCAGGTGAATGTCCAATCAACAGCGTCAAGAACCTGTTCATCCTCGGGAGAAATCAGCCCAAATTCTTCCGGAGGCAGGCATTCCACACCGATTACACGTATCATCCAATCCTTCTCAGAGTCTGCCAGCGTATCGGCAACAATGCTGTAATGATGTCCCTCGCCGTAAAGCCGGTCACCTGTGAAAAGTATATGCGGAATGCCAAAGTCTTCATGCGTCTCCATCAACTCAAACCATACCCAGAAATCATCCCCCATATTTGCCAGTTCAGGATTTCCCGTTATATCGAGTTCATGCCACTCGGGATAGGTATCATCAGTAGTGGCGGTAAAAGTCCCTGTCCAGATTTCATCTCCCGGTTCATCTCCACCTTCAAAAATATGAACATCGAAGTCAACGTTTTCTTGAAGGTCGCCGTTCCATTGAACTTTTATAGTAGTAAACCAGGGTGGATCAATATCCTCCGGCACTTGAAAGTGTGTGATAGGTCCCTCACCCCATCTGAATCCCGTATAGAAGAATCGTGGGATACGGCAGTCATATCCGAATTCATATTCTCCAGCCGGTAGTACCTGTACTGTATATGTATCAGATGAGTTATTCTCCTCATTCTCATCATAATCAGGTATCAAACGCGCAAAGAACGTACACTCTTCGACCTGCTGAGGTATCCACTCCTCGACACCGTCATCAGGATCGGGATCCAAATACCAGGTTTCACTTTCACCCGGTTCAAGGAGGTGGTTCTGGCCTAAAGGAATCGGTAAATTGTTGAATAGCCAATATGCAAAAAAAGTATTAGGATTATTTCCATAGTTTACAACAGTGATTGTAGCTGGAACAGGATAATCGACAGTTGTAGGAAACGGGATCATGAGAGATTCTATGCCGACGTCATATTCCAGTCCGTCAGTTGATATGATATTAACGTCATCGATAAACAAACCTTCACCGACACCGCCGTCATCGTTGCCATCGGTGATGCCGACAAAACGAATTTGAACCGTTTCACCGGCATAAGGAGTCAGGTCGATTCGCTCAACTGGCTGACCATTGTCCAGTCCGATAGTGCGTTCAACCCAACCATCAAGGGAATTACCATCACGGTTATCATAGCCGTAATCGTAAACCAGCATGTCCCAAAAATTCCCATCATCGCTGATTTCAATTAAATAATAGTCTTCAAGAAAACCGTTGCCATCACCGTCAGCATCAAGCATGTTGCAGTAAACCCAGTAGGTGAGAAATGTTCGGGGATATTCATCTTCCTCGGGTATATCGATTTCAGGTGAGATAAGCGCACACGCCAGGTTATCCTCTACAGTCATTCGCCAGGAATGAGTTTCGCTGTGGTATTCGTCGTCCTGCAGTTCCCAGGTATCTTCGCTGTCCCAATCATCGCCTTCCTCGAAATCGAATTCATATATAACAAATTCTTCATCCAGTTCATTTTGAGGGAGGGGAACATTTTGAGGGAGGGGAACAATCCGCTTTGTATTCATCCGAACAGCCTGGATATAATCTGCGGCAATAACTTGAGATAAAACCAATAAAGTAATTGGAAGGATAAACATTGTTTTCTTAAACATCTGTAGCTCCTTTCTCTGTTAATCCGACTAAATCTTTAAATCCTTTGCTGTAATTGTTCAGAAGTGAAAATTCAGGGTGCAATATGTCCCTATCTATCACTTATAATATAGAATTCAGAAACTCCTAAAATCAAAATTATCTTATTTTAAGCGTAGCTAAAGAGAGCATCGCGAGTACCAATGCTACAATGACGGCGGGTGGCCATGTTTGATTTCAAACATGGTTTTTTCTGCAAATCATGGATCAAGGACGGGTGGCCAGACTTGACTTGCAAGTCTGGTTTCATGGTTGGCTTTACCGCAAGTGATTCAGATAAGGAGAAGTAAGTTTCCTTCAAAAGGTCAATTAATTGAACTTCTCTCTGTTAACGTGTCCCTCTGATCTAAATTAAGAAACCTGACTTGCGAGCCAAGTCAGGCCACCCTTCGCCAACACCAGAGCGACGATAGCAAACCTCAATGAAACCTTTGAGTAGCTCGAGAGACAAATATTTCGATTTTATAAACAATTCAGCGAAAACACTTTACAACAACATTTAATATGTCGTATTATTAAACAAATTATTTGTGATCAATAATCAGAATTCCGGGTGAATTCCGGGGAAAGTTTACTTATTTATTCAATATTTATTGCAAATGCAACAATAGAATTATAATTCTCCTCAATCTCGGTACCTATTTTCCGGGAAAACCGTTGTGGTTCGATATGGTTGATTGAAGAATTTTGTATTCTGACGATCCAAATATTAATTGGATTATCGTGAAATTGCAAACTGAACCAATTCCATTTTTTGTTTGGTTGAAAATTTGAACTCAAAAGAGGATATCATGAAAGTTTGTCCATCTTGTAAAATCAAATATGAGGACAACAAGAAGTTTTGCAAAAAATGTGGAACTACTCTTATTTCACAAATAGGCATTGATCCCAAAGTAGTAGCTCAACGTCAAGTATTCGAAAACCGCCTACAGCAAACACCTGAGAACTCCGACCTACTTTTTGAATATGGCAGCTTTTTAGCGGAATACACATTTTACGATGAGGCGCTGACTAAACTGTACCAGGCTTCATCTTCAGATCCTGAAAATCTGTCAATTAGCGAAAAGATCGCTGATATTCTAATTAAGACAGAAAAATATACTGAATCAATTGAGGTGCTGATTCCGCTCATTGAAAAAAGTCCTAATTCAACTACCTTACGTGACAAACTGATAACTGCCTACCTTAAATCAGATAATCTTTCAGCCGCTCAAAAGGTATCTGAAGAGCTGTTGAACATCGCCCCCGATAACCAGGAATATCTTACCAGATACCGGGACTTGCTTAAAATGATGCCCGAATTTGAAGAAAAGCTTGTCCAAATATGCAAAATAATCATCAAGATAAATCCTCAGGAGATAAGTACTCTCAGAATATATGCTACCACTTTGCTTTCAATAGGCAACCTGGATGGTGCCAGGGGAGTGTTTAAACAGATCCTGAAGCTGGAACCAACTGACCCAAAGGCAAATTTGTACATCGCAATCGAGGAATACGAACAAGCCAATCCGGAAGATCCCAAAACATATAACGAAGCTATTACCCGCTTACAAAAAGGGCTAAAAGTAAAAGATAAATGAGTCTGGCTAAAATGAGTTGCCATTGAATTTCTTTCTTTACAATAGTTTTGTCTCTGATTAGCTCTTTGAAATCCAGCCTCCAAGGTCAAACATTATGTTTTCCATACAATGTTTGTTCAACCAAG
>JAVCCM010000168.1 GCA_030765455.1 Candidatus Electryonea clarkiae
CTTGGTTGAACAAACATTGTATGGAAAACATAATGTTTGACCTTGGAGGCTGAATTTCAAAGAGCTAATGAGAGACAAAACTATTGAAAAGAAAGAAATTCAATATCAACTCATTTTAGCCAGACTCGTTTGAATTGTCAAATGATATTGAATTCAATGACAATGTTTATACTGTCGAGGCGATTGATTCGGTTTCGATAGACAATATGGAGATTGATTCATACTGGTGGCGTGTCAGGGCGTTTGATACTTTCGGTCTATTTACGGTTTCATCCGAAATGAGGAAAATCTCTGTAACCTTATCAGTCGAAGATGAATCTTTTACAGGAATTCCGACTGAGTATTCAATCTCATCTATTTACCCGAATCCCTTTAATCCTGAACTGAACATAGTAATCGGGCTGCCTGAACCATCTGATCTGAGAATAGGTTTATTCAACATAGTCGGAAGAGAAGTAGCAGTCATCTCAGACAATAACCATTCACCCGGATACAAACGATTTGTTTTCGATGCATCAGAACTTTCCAGCGGAATCTATTTCATCCACGCCAGTGTGCCGAGGAAGATGGACGAAATGAGGAAAGTAGTATTGGTAAAATAAAATATTATGATTGAATATCTCTTGCATTCTGCAACAAAGATAGATTAATGTTGCTAACATAGTCTATTCAGATAAAACGATTTACGGTTCTTCACTTTCATCAGGACTACAGAAAGTCAATTTTGGTTTCTTAAGTCTTAGGAGGTTGCATGAATACCCGTTTTTCTTCCATTCTCGTTGTACTTCTCTTTCTCTCGAGTTGCGCCCTCGGTCAGGACAGCCTTGGTATTTCCCTGCTTGATGCTACTATTACGATTGATGACATCAGGGATGTAGATATTGAGGGTGATATCATCTACATAGCAGCAAATGTTTCCGGCGTAGTGATCGTCTCCATTGAAAACAACGAGGTGAATCTGCTGTCACAGATTCCAAGGGGTGAAGGAGACGTTGACCAAGTCAAGGTAAACGGCAATCGGTTGGCGGTAAGAAAAGGAGATGAGATTCATATCTACGATATTGCCGATCCGGAAAATCCTGAGTTTATCTCTGATACCGAAATGGGTATTGGCGGTTTCAGCATGTACGGTTCCATGGTATGGATTGGTAATATTCTGACAGTAAATTCAAGTAGATCGGCAAGTATTCTTCATATGAATACCGATGGAATTGTTTCAGAAATATCTGTCATAGATTATGATATCCAGGTAAGTTCAACAACATATTGGAATAATATAATATATGCAGTATCGAGTTCTGGATTTTTAGCTTTTGATATCAGTGATCCGGAAGAACCGGAAGAAGTGGAATTAGGTCTTGATATTTCCGGAAATGGTATAGCAATAAACGATGGAATAGCAGCTATTTCTAATGACGATTCGGTCACTTTCATTGACTTGACTCAAGTGGGTGATGAGGAAATAATCAGCACATGGATTACCGAAGGGGAAAATCACCTCTATGATCCCTGCTTCATCGGTAATTATCTGGTCGTCAGGGAGTGGTCTGAAAGTATCAGGCTTATTGACATACAGGATATTGAAAATCCTGCTCTTGTGAACTCGCTTGAAATTGAAGATGCCTGGTTTGGGGGCTGTGATCAGTTTGAAGATAGAATTGTTTACGCAAACCGCTCTGACGGACTTATGGTTGTTGAGGTATCTGATGAGGAATATCTCGACCGTACAATAGATTGGGATCCAGTATCTTTATGGACCAGGGGAACTATACTTGGAGATAATGTCATTTTCGGAACCAATGGTAACGGGGTGCAAGTATTTTCAAACCAGGAACCTGATGAGCTTCCCTTTATAGATTCATACCCTGGTAATGAAGGTTCTAACGGCAGGGTATATGAGGGTGACGAAAATATTTCAATAATCCGCTGCTATGGTGGTGATAATCCCACAGATCCTTATCTATGTACACCCGATCCGGATGAACAGTTAGGATTCCGAACGAGAGGAGCATTGAGTTCATCTTTATTCGCATTGAATATGACAGACAGTATCCTGTTCGCTTCAAGTCATACTACAATAACGGTATATGATATTTCTGATATTGATAATCCTGATATGATTACCAATTTTTATGTCGAAGATACACGGGGTATCTATTACTACCAGGATGCCTTGTATGTCGCCGGTCATGATGATGGAATGGTGATATTCGATGTCAGTGATCCTTCTGATCCAGAAATCATAGATACATTGCATGTCTGGTTTGGTCTGCTGGATCTATTTCTCGGCAAGGACAACCTTCTTTTTATATCAATGCAGGCGGAAACCAATCGAATAGATATTTACTCCCTGGAAGATCCTTTTGAACCTGAAGTGATCGGATCTATTGTAACTCCCGGTTGGGCACGTAAACTCTGGAACTATGAAGACGGACTATTATTGGTATCTGAAAATATTTACAGACCTGCTTCTTCAGTATTGGAAGTATATAACATCGCTGACCATCGCAACCTCGAACTTGTAGCCTGGTATCCGGTTGGTAATGATCTACAGTGGGCAACACTGGATGGACGGAGGATTATTGCATCATGGAGAAATGGAGTCGGGCTGTTTGAACTTGATGAAGATCTGGTTGCAGTTGGAACAGTTGAGGGAACTGTAACCGGTGGCGAAAACGGCGATGCAATCGAAGGAGCGTTAGTGCGGAATTCCAACGGTACCTGGATCACCACCACAGACGAGTTTGGTCATTACCAGTTGGAAGGTGTATTAGCAGGAACATATGACTTTGAATGTTCCGCAGAGGGTTATGATCTTGCTATTTCTGAGGATATTGAAGTCGCTGCGGATCAGGTGACCGAGCTGAATTTCGAGCTTATTGAAGAGAACGCATTGATTGAAAATAATTCCTCACCTCTTCATTGGGAATTCACCGGTTGCTCACCAAATCCTTTCAACTCAATGACAACAGTTAGATTCACATTGAAAAGTTCAGCGCATGTGAATGTCGTTGTCAATAACCTCCTGGGACAGGAAATAGAAATTCTTGCGAACGGAACAATGTCAAGAGGGCATCACTCCCTAAGTTTCGACGCAACAGGACTTCCCAGCGGAATCTACTTCATCCACGTCAACGTACTGGGGAAGATGGATGAATTTAGGAAAGTGGTTTTATTGAAATAATAATTGATCTGACAGCCTAAGAGGATCATCATGAGATTGAGTTATTTGCCGGTTATACTGCTTTTGAGTTTTTCAACAGTATTCGCCGCTTTTGATGATAACACTCCTACCCGGATACCGGAAGTTTTTGAGTGGCAACGTTCAGGAATGAATGCCAGGGTGATTTTTGATGCTCCGGCTTTATCATGGGGCAGGCAGGAAGATGGAACTGTAATTCCATTATTAGCCGGTGCCGGGGAGGAATTTGTCGCTGGAGCGCCGCAACTCCCCCTGTACTCAAAGCTGGTTGCTGTTCCGGCTGGGATGGATGTGCGGATTGCCAATGTAACTGTAGAATGGGAAGACGCTGGAATAAATGCGATTACCCATGATCCAGGATCAAGCCCCGAATTGCCGGGAGAACTCGACACCTGGGAACCTGCTCCCCTAGACATAAAAAAATATACCGAAGTATCTGAACGTAGTTCTCAAACTGCTACAATCGGTCAGACCGGGAGATGGCGAGATATACGTGTTGCTCAACTGACCATACGCCCACTGCGATACGATGCTTCAACCGGTCAGACTGATCTTGCTTCTGAAGTTGAAATCGAACTGGAATTTATCACTTCGGCTGATATAGATGGCTATGATCCTCCGGGTGTAAGCGAAGCTATGTATAAGCTTTATAATGCTTACGTGCTTGGCGCCGGCGATGAACTTGACGAAGACGAGGTGATGCGCGGAACATACCTGATCATTTGTCGCCCCGCGTTGGTAGATCTTATGGCACCTCTTGTAGAATGGCGAACAAAGTGCGGTTTCAATGTAATTGTTGCAACTACTGACCAAACCGGGACAACAGACACTTTGATCCACGATTATATCGATGATATCTACGAAGATGAAGATACGCCGCTCGATTATGTGCTGCTTTTTGGAGATACAGACCAGCCATTTGCGATTCCGACCTACCATATTCCCGGTAGTCCGGCACACAACCAATTCATCCCAACTAACCATAAGTACACAATTGATCTCCAGCTCGACCAAAGTGTGATTGCAAACGTTCTACCAAGGTATCTGATCGGGAGACTTTCAGTGGATACAAATACACAGGCAACAGTTGTTATTAACAAGATTTTACAATATGAAGCGACTCCGGATGATGGAGATCTTGACCGGTTCGAAAAAGGTTTAATGGCATGTACTTCAGTTCCTGGCATTAGTGTTAAAGAGACTAAACGTTGGGTACGACAGAAAATGCTCGATAATGGTTTTGATACTATTGATGAACAATACTACCCAGGCAATGGGACTGCAGCCGGTATCAGCAATTCTATAAATGACGGTGTTTCATGGGTGAACTATACAGGTTATGCAAATTACTACGGTTGGTGGCTACAGACTGGTGATTTTACCAGTGATAGAGTGGCAGCTCTTACAAATAACGACGAACTACCTGTTGTGACAAGTATGAGAGAAGGAACTGGAAATTTCGATCATGCCAATTATGATCCATGTTTCGGTGAGACCTGGTTACGTCACGGCACACCCAACAGCCCTAAGGGAGCAGTTGCTTTTATCGGTCCGAGTGAACTTAATACAATAATTCGATGGGACCTTATCATGGATGGCGGTTGGTATCGTGGATTGTTCGATTTTGATCTGCGGACTCTGGGACAATGCATGATCGCGGCAAAGATCGAAGTAGCCAATGCTTACCCTGATCATTGGAATGAAAATCCCGGTGGCGGCGGCTCTTATAATAGTGTCTGGTTTTACTGGCACACTTACAATATTCTTGGTGATCCAGCCTTGCAGTTGCGCTGCGAAATACCCGTCGAGATTATGGCAGACCACCTCGAAGAGGTACCGCAAAATTCCACTTTCCTGCGGGTTGAAACCTGGGCTGATGACGAAAATGAGGCACCGGTTGAAGGCGGACGTGTAGTTATCACCAATTCAGAAATGGAAATCATCGGAAATGATTTGACGGATCAAGATGGAATCGCTTACGTGTATTTTACAGAACCGCCCACTGGTGAAGAATTGGAAATTACCATTACCAGGCCTGACATGATCCCATATACCGGAACTTTTAATTCCGCTGTAGAAGCCGGTTTGGCTCTTTCTGAAATCAGTATGATTGAAGATCAGGACGATAATGAAAACAACAATGATGATACAGTCAACCCAGGTGAGCTTATCATCCCGGCAATATCATTTGAAATCGTGGAGCCGGAAGGGATTGGAAATTTAACGGTAACAGTTTCACTCATTTCAGAGGTGGGAGAAGTCGCTGAAGAATCCGAAGAATTCGGTAATGTGGATGTTTATGATGTAATTACTTTGTCAGAACCAAGGATTAGAATTAATGAAGATCTTCACAATGAAGAACTCATCGAAATAATTTTCCTTTTCGAAGGTGACGGCGATTTCGAGCAATCCCACTATGTCGCATTTGAAGATATAGCCGCGCCAATAATAATATACAGTGATGCTGATTACGGCGAAAGCATTGTGCCCGGTGATACTCTTTCATTATCGATATTCCTGGCTAATACACATCCCGATCTCGGCGCTGGTTCCGTTGACGGAATCCTGTCAACTGTGAGTGAAGATGTCACGGTTACCGATGCTGAAGGAAGCTGGACAGAACTTCCTGCCAATGACGAAGCTGAAAGTAATGAAGATTTTGAAATTGTGCTGAATGATTCAACTTATCCGGGTCGTGAACTTTTCTTCACACTTGATCTTACTACTGCGGAAGGGTACACATCAACTATTCCATTTACACTTATCATTGACGGATGGGATGATGAAAATAGTCCGACCGGTCCAACAGGTCCCGGTTATTGGTTTTTCGAGGATAATGATGATGGTTACGGTTACGATATAGAATTTGAATATACTTCTCTTGTAAATGACGGTGATGATATCGGCATAAATGATAACGGCAACAATGGGGATGAAGTGGTAACTGTGGATATTCCTTTTGAATTCCCGTATTGGGATGACACATATCAGGAAATAACTATCAGCTCGAATGGTTTTTTCACTTTTGGAGAAACTGAGTTTTATTTCAAGCGCAATAGAACCATCCCCGGAACTTTGATGCCTGAAGCCGCTGTCTGTGTCTTTTGGGATGATCTCGCGAGTGGTGAAATTTACTCTTATCATGACGAAGAAGAAGGTTGGTTTGGTATTGAATGGTATAATGTTCAATATACCACGTACGACCATATTGGGGGAGGTAATCCAACCGGGGATCGAATGAAATTCCAGGTGCGGTTGCTTGACCCACTGGTTCATGGCGCGCCGGGAGGACTGGGAATAATAGTTCTTATGTATAACGAAATCGATAATGGGGACGATGATAGCAATTATTGCACTATTGGAATTACCAGCCCTGACGGATTGAGCGGCTTGCAATACGAATTCAATGAAACACCGGCACCAACCGCAACCGGAGTACATGTAGGTTTACAGATAATCATAGCTCTCGGTACTGATGCCGGGATATCGCGGCCTGATCTCTCATTTTCTCCTCCGTTAATCCAGATTTCGAGGGGTATCGATGAGGAGCTTAATGCCTCTTTCGAGATGTCCAATGTTGGTGGTTTGAGGATGACTTACAGACTTTGGACTGAGGCTATTTGGCATTCATGGCCATTAGGCAATTCTGAAGGAGCGCTGAATGTTGAGGGTCGAAATCCTGGTAATGTTGCTGACAATTCAAATTTGACAAGCGGGAATGAGTTGGACGATTTTGGCGGTCCGGACGACTTCGGCTACATATTTTACGATTCCGATGAATCCTATGGTCCGGTTTATGAATGGATCGATATTGCTGTAGATTCAAATGAGGTTGCATGGGTTGACCGAGCTGATCCAAGACTGACTGAAGAGATAGAACTGCCCTTTACATTCCCATTCTACGGTGAAGATTTTGAATCTATCTGGATTACTGAATGTGGATATGTGGTATTCATGGATCCGAACGGTGTAGTAATAAACAGGAATACGCCATTACCATTTGATACATCCCCATTTGCCGGAATTTATCCATTCTGGGAAGATATTGGGATTGACGAAGGCGGATCTGTTTACGCCGCAGCATACCAGGATTCATTTGTGGTCACCTGGGAAAGCCTGCATCAACTCGCCTGGGACGCGGATGATGGTCCTTACACTTTCCAGATGTTGATAACCTCAGACGGTGCGATTCATTTCCAATATGCTGAAATGAATCCGAGTTTCCGTAGTTGTACTGTCGGGATACAGGATCATGAAGCTGCTTCAGGGCTTGAGGTGGTCAGATACCTGGATGCGGTCGAATATCTGCACAGCAACATGTCAATTCGGTTGATTCCTCCTGTAACCTGGTTCTCCCTTGATGATACGAGCGGGAGACTTGCTCCCGGGGAGTCGATCACGATAACCCTGGCGGGGAGCACTAATAGTATGAGTGCCGGAATTTACCAGGCGCGAATCATCATGCTGAATGAGACCAGCATGGAAGCCGATATGCTCCCGATAACCCTGGCGATCTACGAAAATGAGCCCGGTGACGCACCGCAGTTGACTGAATTGCCCGGGGAATCAATAATCCGTGGAGAAGAGTTCTCGACATTTGCCTTAGATCCCTATGTTTATGACCCGGACAACCTCGACAGCGAGATTTCCTGGATGACTTATGGAGGGCAAGGCATTACGATAGAAATCGATTCAAATCGTGTAGTTCATCCAATAGCTTCAGAATACTGGTCCGGTGAGACTTCTGTAATATTCAGGATGTGGGATCCCGAATTGAACTGGGTTGAGCAGGAAGTTGTATATGACACTCTGGATCTGAATGATGTCCCACGTTTCCTTGATGCCAGCCCCGATTATTACGCTTGGAAAGATTCGGTTGCTCTGGATTCCTCGATCACCCTGTCTTTCGAATCAATGGATCCGGAAGACGACAGACAGCAAATAACCTGGTTTTATCGCGACGTGGTTTTCGGGATGGATACAACCGCTGTTACTGTTGTTCTTGATGCGGTAGGTCGTGATTCAGTCTGGGTGATGGTTGAAGCTGTGAATTCCGAGATAACGCATACCTGGTGGATCGATGTTTATTCCACTGATGAAATCGGCGCGGATGAAGAAGCATTACCAGACAAATTCGCGTTGGAGAATGTCTATCCAAATCCATTCAACTCAAAGATAAGTGTATCCTACGCGCTGCCTGAAATCGCGGATGTTCAATTGCGGGTATTCAATGTTCTTGGTCGCGAGGTGGCAAAATTATCATTCAATAAAGTCGCTGCCGGCAGACACAGAACCATGATTGAAGCGAAAAACTGGTCAAGTGGAATCTATTTCCTCCAATGGCAGGCGGGAGGAGTCAAACAGGTACGTAAGATGGTTCTATTGAAGTGATTTTTACTGATCATTACAATATCTGTTATTTAGCCCGGATTGTACGAGTATCGACTTCATCTATGTCAGTGTACAAGAGAAAATGGATGAATTTAGGAAGGTAGTATTGCTGAGATAAGAAATATTTATTAATATAAATTACATTTATCACACTTTTGAACTTGTCAGACGAGATTTGAAGTAGTACACATTCTGACGCAGGGGAGGAGAGCCGAGATGTATAGACGTGTACCGTTACTGTTGACCGCAACCTTAATGCTGTTCATTTCATTAACTGCTGATGTCTCGGCAGTTTACCTGCAAGATACCGTCAAAGACCTGGTAGAAAAATCTGATCCGGACGAAATGCTCCCTGTAATACTCATCATGGCGGAGCGTCCCGACCTGGATTACTTGAGAGATGAAGTGCAGGAGCTGCGTCGCCGGGAGAGAAGAATTGTTGTCTGGGAATACCTGGTTGAGTTAGCTGAGCACAGCCAAGCGGAACTACATGTTTTCAATCTACTCGGACGTGAAGTCGAACTGGAGGAAGGCAAATTGTTTAATGCCGGATGGCATTCGGTTCAATTCAAAGGAGAAAATCTTTCCAGCGGAATATATTTCGTGTTACTCGATGCAGGGGATTATACAAAAGCTGTGAAAATGGTACTTTTAAAATGAGAACAACAGTACGGGAATGATACATTTTTAGAAATTGTCACAATCTCGTTGGGAATTTCAGTAATTTTATTCTATATTTCAATATCAATAAATCAAAATTCTTATCACAGGTAGATAAAATGCGATCCGGTTCAAATCTGATCGTTTTTCTGATTATAATTATATTTATTTCCTCTTCGGGTCCTGTTATTGCCAACCCGAAAATTGTGAGTGTAGAAACTTTCTGGGAGGACTCCCTGGCAGTAGTACGACCGGAGATCATCGAGCCTTTCAGGGAAGAAATCTGGCGAGCTTTGTTGTCGGGACTGCCGATAGCAATTGATTTTGAGATACGAATCAGTCGTATAGGCTATGTAAAAAGACAATCCTACCAGGTAATCGTTCAGCATGAAGTCTGGGAAAACCGTTTTAGGGTTGTAGCACCGGTAGGTACCATAACAATCATTGATTATAACGCTTTAGAGCATTATTTCAAAAATAACCTTGGTCTCTATGTTGATGCTCATGATCTTCCATATATCGGTTACTGGTTTGTGAAAGTCAGGGTTGGCGAGGGACGGGTGATTCGTGACAAAGGGTTGAAACAATCCCACGGAATAGAACCGGAACTTATCGGTTTGACAGCCTGGTTATTCAAATGGGGCAAGCCGAAAGCAAATTATAGCGATTGGTCTGAGTTAGTACGTCTTCCCGATCCAATTAAAAGTGGTAAAAAGGCCAAATGAAACTGCGTTGGCGTCTCGTACTCGCTCTGGCGGCTGCCGGAATTCTCCCCCTGATACCCCTGTTATATACTGCATCATCGGTAATCCGCACCAGTGCTCGGATTCTCGCACCTGAGAACATCGGCGATGCCCTACAGGATGGTCTTGATCTCGCGAGGGATCAATTTCAAAGCCGGGTCGAAGCTCAGCAACAACACCTGGAATCTTTAGCTCTTAACCTACCACATCCACCCGGTGATGCAGGTATTGATACTAAAATTGACAGTTTTGAAACGTTGTATTGCTGCAAAGATGGTTCATGGTGGGTGTACCGTGCAAATCAGGTCTCCTGGATGGAAGAAATTCCTGAACAAGAGCAGCCTGCCCTGGGCGGTGAACTTCCTGAGAAGATATTCTCGAAATACAATTATGATGGCATGGACTGGATATTGATAACAGTTCTGGATGAAGAGTTCAGGAACAGGGCAATGGAACTCCGTCAATCTTCTGCTGAATGGTTCGCGAGGGGGATTGACCGGGAAAGGTTAATCAAGAGCCTGACATGGTATTTTTTCATAACCTGCCTGTTTGTTGTGGCGATATCTATATTGGTTGCTCAATTTGTGGTGTCAAAATCGACTACGAGGATTGAGAAATTGACAACTGTGACCGGGATGGTCGCAGATGGAAACGAAGGATTTCGAGCGGAAGAAAATGGCAGTGATGAAGTTGCACAATTGGCTCGCAGTTTCAACCGAATGCTTGATAACCTGATCGAAAGCCGGAATCAAGCCGCTGAGCTGGAGAAAAAAGCGGCATGGCGAGAACTCGCAAGAGTGTTAGCGCATGAGATTAAAAATCCGCTGACTCCAATCCAGCTTTCAGTTCAACAGCTTGCGCAACAGTATGATGGTTCAGATCAAATCTATGGAACAATGCTGAACACCACGCGGGAAATAGTTGACGAAGAGGTGGAAAGCCTGCGTAAACTTGTTAAAGAGTTCAGTGATTTCGCCCGGGCGCCAAGAATGGAGCCAGAGCCATGCGATGTTGAGGAACTGGTTGAAGATATTGCTGCACTCTACTCAAACCGGTTGACTGTTGAGATAAATACAGATGTATCAGATTGTACAATTGACAGGGAAAAAATCAAACGTGCGATAATCAATTTGGTGGGGAACGCTATTAACGCTGCCGGGAAAGAAAAAGAAGTTGTTTTACGTTTGCAGGAATCAGGGAATAACCTGGTTTTCGAAGTTGAGGATGATGGTCCGGGGGTACCTGAGGATGCACGCGAAAAAATCTTTGAGCCCTATTTTACAACCAGGGGAACAGGTATAGGGCTCGGTCTGCCGATAGTGAGGACAATAGCAGAGCAGCATGGGGGCGGAGTTGTTTGCATGAAGGGCGAAAAGTTTGATGGAGCGCTTTTCCGTTTATGGATCAATAGTAGCAATACGGTTGAAGATGTCAATGATTCCGACAACATGGAATCGGCGTAACCGCACGGAATCAGCGTAGTCATATGGAATGAGCTTAACCGTATAGAATGAGCATAACCGTGTGGAATCGGAAAAACAGTAATGAATAAGAAAAACAGTATTTTAAGTAAATCCCCGAAGGGGATAGATATGAATAGCCACAGGTGAAACCTGTGGGACAAGAATCGAGATCAAATCAACCCTTACGGGGTTGAACGAATACCGGAACAGAACAATGTCAACATATACACAGATTATTTATCATATCGTATTTTCGACAAAAGATCGGAAAAATGTTATTACAACGGAAAATCGTGATGAATTATTCCGTTATATCTGGGGTATTATAAAAAACAAAAAATGCCACCTGTACCGCATGAACGGCACGAAAAATCATCTTCATATCCTGTCCCATCTTCATCCGTCTATATGCCTGGCAGATTATATCAGGGAAATTAAAGTCGGTTCTACAAAATGGATCAAAGAGAACAAGAAATTCCAAGGTTTCACAAACTGGCAGGACGGTTATAGCGCATTTACCCATTCAATTCAAGATAAAAATACCCTGATTGAATATATCAAAAACCAGAATGAACATCATAACAATATTTCTTTTATTGATGAATACAGGACATTGTTGAATGATGCAGGTATTGAATTTGATGAGAAATATTTATTTTAATCGTCAAGTTTTTGTCCAACCCCTTCAGGGTTGTTTACATTTGGAATCAGTCTCCGTGGGTTAAAACCCACGGCTATTCATATCTAACCCCTTCGGGGAAGGTCTGAAATACATCTAAATAAATTGAATCATATTACGTTTCTAAAGCAAATTGTAGAGTGTCTAACTACAGTGATCGGTGTAGCATTGTATCGGCGTAATATTTGCTCTTTCTTCTTGGATATTTGAATCTTAACAGGTGTTACTATTATGAACCAACTGTCTTTTAAAGAGTTCAAATATTGAAAACAAATACTTCCTGAGAAATGGACACTCTGGAGCTTTATTTCGCAACATTGAGCGAAAGAATATGTTTCATTGTAAATTCAGGTTGATATTATTTACTTTCTAAATATTGATTTAAGCTTAGTCGCTGGCATTAAGAGAAAAAGGAAGGGTTATTAAATGAATGGTCATAGCAGGTTGTGGATGAACCTGGTTATTGCACTCATCCTGGTTGCAATACCCGCAAGCATTTTAATCGCAGGAGAGGTTTCCGGATTTTATCGTTTTCCGGATGTAAATGGTGATCTCGTGGTTTTTACCTCAGAAGGTGACCTTTGGGCAGCATCACTCTCAGGAAAAAGTGACGTGAAACGTTTGACACGTCATGATGGTCAGGAAATGTACGCTCGGATAAGTCCTGACGGAAAATGGATTGCATTTACCGGGCAGTATGACGGCAACAGTGATGTTTATGTCATACCATCAACCGGTGGAGAACCTGAACGCCTAACCTATCATTCTGCCTACGATGAAGTTGTCGGATGGACAGAAGATGGCAAATCCGTAATTTTCCGCAGCTACAGGTATGCCGCTATCAGGGCATGGAAACTATATACGGTCGGACTTGACGGCGGATTTCCAAAGGATATTGGTCTGGATAAGGGAACCCGTATCAGTTTCGATCCATCCAGCGATAGTTTCGCCTTTACACGCCTGCGCCGTGAACAACGCTCCTGGAAACGCTATAAAGGCGGTTGGGCAATGGATATATGGGTCGGCAATATGACCACAATGAAATTTGATCTTATAACAGAATTCGATGGCACTGACGCTTACCCGATGTGGGTAAACGACAGGATATACTATATCTCTGACCGTCCGGGACGATTCAATATTTTCAGTATGAAACCTGATGGATCTGACATAAAACAACATACCAGAGAATCGACCTGGGATATTCGATGGCCCTCAACCGACGGTAAGACTATCGTCTATCAAATGGCTATGGATCTCTGGGCGTATGATATTGGCACAGGCAAAGCAAGTAAAGTGAATGTCAGCCTTCCCACTGACCGAATCCGGGCACGGGACAGGATGCTGAAAAACCCAACCGATTATCTCGAATCATGGTCAATTCCCAACTCCGGAAAGCGGATGGCATTTTCCGCGCGTGGAGAAGTATTCACATTCCCTGTGGATAAGGAAGGATATATCCGCCGCTTGACACACTCACCGGGATCGCATGAGAAGTACGTGGCTTTCAGCCCTGATGGTAAAACGTTAGCGATGATGTCCGATGCATCAGGAGAGGATGAAATCTGGCTCGTACCTTCTGATGGAAAAGAAGAAGCTAAGCAATTGACCAAGGGCGGCAAAATGACCCGGTTTGGTATGGACTGGTCGCCTGATGGCAAATATCTTGTTTTTGCCGATAAAGGTAAAAATTTGTGGATTGCTGACGCTGAGAACGGTAAACTAACCAATGTCTCAAAAAATGCCGGTTGGGAAATTCACGGATATGAATGGTCGTCCGATAGCAAATGGATAGCTTGGACACAATTGGATGAAAACTGGTCATCAGATGTATTTATCTATAATATAGACTCAAAGAAAACATTCAGATTTGACAAACCAATGACCCAGGAAACAAACTTCTCCTGGGAACCTGACGGTAAATATCTTTACATAATGTCTGAGAACTACTTCAATCCTGTCATCGGCAATATGGACGAAACCTTCATCTATGATACTACTACAAAACTTTATGTTGTTTTATTAGCTGAAGACACCGACAATCCCTTCGCGTCCGAATTAGTTGAAGCATTTGAAGCCGAAGAAGATGAAGAAGACGGTGACGACGATGAGGATGATGATAAGGATGATGACGATGGCGAAGGTGATGAGGAGGACGATGTAGAGCCGATAGTACTCGACCTCGATGGTCTCGCTGAACGTATCTATCCCCTCCCGATTGATGCCGGCAACTATGGCGGTCTCTATGGTGTTTCCGGTAAAGTTTATTTCACTTCTTCTCAAAGAAGAGGAATGAAAGCTGAAGGGAAAAAACCCAAAGGCGTAACCTTGAATGTGTTCGATCTCGAAGAGGAAGAAGTTGAGGTCGTAACCGAAACTTGCATGGGATTTGGCTTCAGTCCGGATCGCAAAAAGATGTATGTTAAAACCGGTCCCACCAATTTTGTCGTAATGGACGCCGGGTCAGATAAGATTCCGGAGGAGGATGGTCATGTAAGTCTTTCGGGATGGAGTTTCGAGTTTGATCCCGGTGAAGAATGGAATCAAATCCTGCGTGAAATCTGGCGCTGGCAGCGTGATTTCTTCTATGATCCCGGAATGCATGGTGTTGATTGGAATGGGATATGGAAACAATACAGCGCACTTCTCCCCCGTGTTTCAAACCGTGATGAACTTAACGATTTAATCGCAGAGATGATCGGTGAACTGAACATCGGACATGCATATATCTGGGGTGGGGATGTTAAAGGCGGCGAAAAAACCGGTACAGGCTTACTTGGCGCAGATCTTGAACCCGGGAAGTCCGGTGCCTACAAGATCAGCTATGTTCCGTATGGAGACGGTTGGGGCGACGAACCGGTCAGCCCTTTAAAAGGAATGAAGACCGGTGAATACATTACTGCTGTTGATGGTGTTGAATTAAAAGCAGGCGATAATATCTATGAATACCTGGTAGATAAATCAGGCAGAGAAGTTCTATTAACTGTCAGCGAATCGGCAAAGGGAAAAGACTCTCGTGATGTACTGGTAAAACCGATGGGCAGTGACAGACGACTGCGTTATCTCGATTGGGTCAGGGACAGGCGCGAATACGTTGACAAGGTTTCAAATGGTAAAATTGCCTATGTTCACCTGCCGGACATGATGGGCATGGGTCTATCCATGTGGGGTCGGATGTACCTCCCGCAAGCGAATAAAGAAGGACTTATTGTAGATGTTCGTTATAACGGCGGTGGATTTGTTGCCGAGATGATCCTCTCACAATTAGAGAGAACCTTATGGTGCCGTGGTAAAGGACGCGAAACGCCACTTTACAAACGTCCGAATTCCGCTTTTTATGGCCCCATTGCAGCAATATGCAACCACGAAACCGGTTCAGACGGCGAGACTTTCTCAGAAGGATTTAAGCGTCTGGAACTTGGTACATTATTCGGTACAAGAACCTGGGGCGGCTGGGTCGGTATCCGTGGAGGACGAGGAACAGTCGATAAGGGCGGCAACACACAGCCCGAATTCTCAGGATGGGGCGCTTTCGATGGCAAGTGGCTGATCGAAGGTCCGGGAGTTACTCCTGATGTGGAAGTTCTCGATAATCCGGCACAGATGATCCGAATGGAAGATCCACAGCTTGATGCGGCACTTCATCATGTGCTGACGGAACTAAAGGATACAAAGAAATGGCCCCCATTGCATGAACCACCTGCATATCCTAAGAAACCGTTGAAGATCAATCACATGAAATAGGGATGTTGTCAGGTAAAACTGAATCTCGGATGGTTTGACCGGCCCGACCTCTGGCGCATTGAAGCCGGGAATTGCTTGATGACAGATAATACTCTTATTAAAATATTCAGGGTGCAAGCCACCCTGGATATTTATATTCAATGACCATGCTTTTTTTGAGGCATGGTCTTTTTTATATGCAGGATATGGTTAATGCCGGCATGCACAATAAGTCTATTTAGATATTCCGAAAATTTGCTCAGGAGTTTTATTTTCAGTCAATCTCTGGTACAATCTTTCAAGGCGATTTATCATTACATCAACGCTGAAAAATGTTTCCGCATGAAGCCGCCCGGCATTACCCAGCTCTTAACGGAGTTCCTCGTCATTCAACAGGTCAATGATTGCATTCGCAGTTGAGTCAATGTCGCCATTTGGCATGACATACCCGGTTTTTTCATTAACGATAACTTCTGCAACACCTCCACTATCCATGGCAACCTGGGGGATTTCTGCAGCCATTGCTTCTACGAGAACTCTTCCCTGCCCCTCATTTCGACTTGTAAGAGCCAAGACGTCGAATGCAGGATAAAGCGCGGGGGTATCAGGTTGCCAGCCTAACCAGAGTATTGCATCTGATATACCGAGTTCTACAGCACGTTTTTCAAGTTCGGCTCGCATTTCGCCATCGCCGGCGATTACAAATCGAACATTTGTTAAGGTGTTGGAAACAATCTTTGCAACTTCAATAAACCGGTCAGGTCCCTTAACCTCATCGAACCTCCCGATAAAACCAACTACCAGTGTGTCATCTGCCAATCCAAGCTTTTTTCGTGCTTCAGCTCGTGAATTTTCTTCCTGGTAATACTTATGCAATTCAACACCGCTCGGTATCACACAGAATAGGTGTTGATGACCCGCACCGACCTCCTGGAAAATCCTGATTTCATCAAGAGTTAAGCCTACGATTGCATCGGTCCATTTAACAAGATATTTTTCAATTATTGTGAAAACTTTGTTTGATAACGAACCACCATATCCTGAAAAAACATGTCCATGCGGCGTGTAAATGACTTTTGCTTTACTTCTTGCGAGTTTTGCTGCGACACGACCGATAGCGCCTGATTTGGCGGAATGGAGATGAATTATCTGTGGCTGAACGTTTTTGATATATTTTGCGAGAGAAAACAAACCTGCCAGATCTGTGAATGGACGTACCGGACGAACAAGTTTATTATCGACTTTTAGTTTATGTCCAATACGGTCTGTGTATTGCGAAGGCGGACCCGATCCTTTTAATCCCGGGCCGGTCAATATAGTGGAATCAAATCTTGAAGGATCGACTCGCTCTACCGATAACACAGTATTTTCGGCTGATCCACCCGGATCAAGGCGGGTTATTATGTGTAGAACAGTTATACGTTTGTTTTCTGTCATGATTCAGCCTAAAAATGATCGAAGGATTTCAACCTAACTCCTGAACATATACCTATTCAAGTAAGATTAGAGTCAATTGAAAAAATAATATGAGAGCGTTTCTATATATTGTCCTCCGGTTGACACATCAATTGCTCTCAAGTAACTTAAACAATTCAAAAAAACACAGAGAGTAAATATAGATGAATGTTTTAGACGACGATCTTCAGAGACTTGAACGTATGGCGCAGGCACGAAATACACTGCGTTCCGAGATTGGTAAAGTAATTATAGGGCAGGATGAAGTAATCGATCAAATGCTTGTTTCCCTGTTCAGCCGGGGGCACGTTCTACTCGTAGGTGTTCCTGGACTGGCAAAAACATTATTGATTAGAAGCCTCTCAAAAGCGCTAAACTTGAAATTCAACCGGATACAATTTACACCTGACCTGATGCCTTCAGATATTACCGGTACTGAGATAATAGAAGAGAATAAAGCTACCGGGAAAAAGGAATTCCGTTTTGTTCGCGGTCCTCTTTTTGCCCAGATAGTTTTGGCTGACGAGATCAACAGAACGCCGCCAAAAACCCAGGCTGCTTTACTGCAGGCAATGCAGGAATATGAAGTCAGCGCTTCAGGAACCACATACAAATTGGAAGAGCCCTTTTTTGTCCTCGCCACTCAAAACCCTATCGAGCAAGAGGGTACTTATCCGCTTCCCGAAGCACAATTAGATCGTTTCATGTTTAACCTGCTCGTCGATTACCCAACTTCAGAGCAGGAAGTTGAAATAGTTGGATCAACTACTGCTATGGCTGGAGAAGAACCTCTACCTGTTATCGAAGGAAGTGAAATTATTGAGTTGCAAGAGCTGGTTCGACGTGTACCGGTGGCGCCGAATGTGCTCAAACACGCGGTTAATCTTGTTCGTAAAACCCGTCCGACGGAGGATGAAGCCCCGGATTATATCAAGGAATGGATCAGGTGGGGTGCCGGTCCAAGAGCAGGACAATACCTGATATTAGGCGCCAAAGCACGAGCAACCCTTGACGGTCGTCCAACACCGGAAGTCGCAGATATTGATGCTCTTGCCCACCCGGTTTTCCGGCATCGCCTGGTAAGAACGTTTAGAGCTGAAGCGGACGGGATAGATTCAGATGCAATTATTGACAGGTTGCTTGAAAACAAATCAAAATAGCTTAAGTGAATCCATTTCGTCGAAATGGATTTAAAAACGCCGGTACAAAAGCATACTAAGACTGTAAATCGAGAGTACCATAGTTCCTGTAGAAAAATTATAGAAAGACGGTCATTCTGAACGAAAGTGAAGAATCTCGATCATTTTAGATTGTTGTAATTCAGGAGATTGCTTCGTCGCTTCGCTTCCTCGCAATGACGGCGATTGTCTATTCAATCTTTTCAAGTATTTCCGGTGCTATATCAAAATTGGAATATACTTTCTGGACGTCGTCATTTTCTTCGATCAGTTCCATAAGTCTCAGAAGGTTTTTAGCGTGTTTTTCATCAATCTCTACATTCACTTTCGGGATCATAGTTACTTCTGCTGATATAATCTTGACTTCAATGCTTTCCATCGCTGATTTGAGAGATTCAAGGTCATTGGGTTCGCCTACTATGCTGTAGGTATCACCTTCATCAGTAATATCCTCTGCATCGAACTCAAGGGCTGCTTCGAAAATTTCGTCCTCAGTTTTATCCATAGATTCGACTTCAATCAGGGTTTTGCGATCAAACAGGTAGGCGACAGCATTGGTATCAGCGAGATTGCCTCCATGTTTGGAAAACATATGGCGGATCTCTCCGAATGTACGGTTTTTATTATCAGTCATTGTGTCGATCATAATTGCACATCCACCAGGCCCGTAACCCTCATAGGTGATTTCTTCATAAATTGCGCCAGGCAGCTCCCCGGTGCCCTTTTTAATTGCACGCACCATATTATCCTGCGGCATGTTTGCTGCTTTTGCAACAGCAACAGCAGATCGAAGCCTGGGATTTCCGTCAACATCCCCGCCTCCCATACGTGCAGCAACGCTGATTTCTTTAATCAACCTTGAGAAAATCCGCCCCCTTGCCGCGTCGGTTTTCTCTTTCTTTCTACGAATAGTAGCCCATTTGGAATGACCGGACATGCTTCCCTCGATAATAAAATATTACAAAGAATTAAAAATCTTTACAAAAATAGAATTAATACCGCCTGTTTTATTCAGGTCTATTTTCTGCAACCCACTTTTTAATGTATTCAATAGGCTCCCTGGTTGACGTTCCCGGACCGAAAAGTTTTCCCACACCTATTTCTTCCAGGCTATTCATGTCCTCTTCCGGAATGATACCACCACCGGTTAACAGAACATCGTCAAGACCTTTTTCACGCATTAATTCGAGTACTTTTGGAAATTGAGTCATATGAGAGCCGGACAGGATTGAAACAGCAATTACATCTACATCCTCCTGCAATGCCGCCTGAACAATCATCTCCGGGGTTTGTCGCAGACCGGTATAGATTACTTCAAACCCGGCGTCCCTGAATGCCGATGCAAGCACTTTTGCGCCTCGATCATGACCATCCAACCCAGGTTTTGCAAGGATAATTCTGATTTTTCTTTCACCTGTACCTGTCATGTCTTATCCTTTCAATCTTTTACAAATTGTTATTGCGTATCTCTATTTACATTGGGAATATATGAAAATGTCATCAAGGCTGAAAGTATGCAATTTATAAGAGCCTGTATAATTTATTGCAGGAGGCTGACATATCAAATTTTCTCAAGCAGATAATAAATGTTGAGCAGTTGCGAACACCGAAATATTGATATGCCGGGACATCGAGCTGTCCCGGGCACCCAAAATGAGATTTTATTTTCAAGAAATACATAATTCCAAGAGCAACAGAACGTAGCGTATGAACAAAAATTTAAACTTACACTTTTATTGTTTTTGATTGGACTATATCCTCAATAGCCTGCTGCAGCTCTGCGACTCTATATGGTTTTGGCACCATACCCGCAAATCCGTGAGCTTGATAATCCGCCATTGAAGGATCATTGGAATAGCCGCTTGATACAATCGCTTTTACATCAGGATCATATTCCAGCAATATCTTAATTGTCTCCTTTCCTCCAAGGTCTCCCGGAATAATTAGATCCATAATAACCAGGTCAAACGGAGTGCCATTCTCTTTTGCTTCTTTATACTCTTTTATAGCTTTTGAGCCATTCTCAACACATTTTACGTCATATCCCAGGAGTGAAAGCATTTCATCAAGAACGAGGAGCAATGGTTCTTCATCGTCCATAACTAATATTCTTTTTTTACTTTCCTCAGCATTTGACTGATCTGATTGTCCCCCGGTTTCCTGGACGTCAGCAGCCGGCAAATAAACACAAAATGTACTTCCTTTTTCCGGAGTTGAATCGACGATAATACATCCCTTATGATTTTTAATAATGGAAAATGAAGAAGCCAGACCCAGTCCGGTTCCTTGTTGCTTGGTAGTGAAAAACGGATCAAAGATTTTATTTTTCAAATTGTCCGGTATTCCAATTCCTTGATCAGAAATATTAATACATATATATTTACCGGCTTCAAGTGGTATTGCGGACCCAGGTTGAATGTCCACATTTTCCACAGAGAGATGAACAACTCCCCCGTCTATCATTGCCTGATGTGCATTGAGAAGCAGATTATAAAATACCTGGCTGATTTGACTGTCATCTACTTCCGCATTCCACAGGTCGTCCTGAATTGTGTAATCGCATTTAATATTTCCGCCCTTAATTGCAATATCGACTGCTTCCTCAACCAGGTTTTTCAGAGATGTCAACTTGCGAACAGGGGTACCGCCCTTTGAAAAAGTTAGCAATTTGTGGGTAAGCGCT
The DNA here is from genome assembly GCA_030765455.1 of Candidatus Electryonea clarkiae. Taxonomy (GTDB): domain Bacteria; phylum Electryoneota; class Electryoneia; order Electryoneales; family Electryoneaceae; genus Electryonea; species Electryonea clarkiae. The sequence continues at coordinate 21,178 of JAVCCM010000168.1, forward strand.
TTCGCCCTGTGAGCAGATTTCTCTGCTTCATCCAGCTTATCTAGCACTACAGCCTTGGAATCCAATCGCATACGGGCAATAGATATGTTTCCAACAATTGCAGACAGGATATTATTAAAATCATGGGCAATTCCTCCTGCAAGGATACCAAGAGATTCAAGCTTTTGAGCTTTTATAAGTTCTTCATTCAGGTCTCGTTTTTCTGTCACGTCCCGAAAAACTATCACTACTCCAAATAAATTTGAGTCTTTGTCTTTGATTGGTGCAATACTCTCTGATACATATCTCTTTGAGTCATTTCTGGAAATTAGTTTTACTTCATGAGACAACCCGGTTTTTGTCCAGTTTAAAAGAACATCCTGCACCAGGGATTCCAGTTTAGCATTGGATTCAGCATCATATCGATGATATATTTCATTCAGGTTCTTTCCAATCGCTTCCCCCAGCGGCCACCCGGTGAGTTCTTCCGCCACCGGATTCATTGTAATTATTTTTCCTTTTGTATCAGTACTTATTACTGCATCTCCAATGGACTTCAGAGTTACTACGAGACGTTCTTTTTCATCCGCAAGATCCAGAACAGCTTTTTTGCGTTCATCTTCAGCTCTTTTTCGCTCAATGGCAATAGCAGAATGATCTGCAATGAATTCAAGAAGTTCCAGGTCCTTCTTTGTGTACAGATCATCACGTGTATAGCTCTGTAGTGCGACAACTCCTATTATACCGGAAGAGGTCTTTAAGGGCGCACCCATCCAGATGGACGAAGGAGCCCCCACCAGTTTAACCTTACCTTCTGCGCACAGTCGGTTGAATGTTTCTTCATCAGCAAACAGGGATTTACCGGTTGTCCGTACATAATCAGTCAGGCTGTTCTGCAAAGCGTACTGAGTATCATTATCCCAGGTCTCTTCCTCATCGACTTCATAAGGAATTAAGTATGTGTCGCTATCCGGATCATAGAGGGAAACGTAATAATTTGTAGTATCGATCAGGGTTCCAAGCTGACGGCGAATTGTGGCAAGGAGATCTCGGAGGTCACTGGAAACACTTGTTGACTCTGAAACATTAAATAATGCTTGATGAATTTGTGCTGTGTGTTTGCGTTCGCTGATGTCGCGTACAATACTCAGGATTCCTGTGTCATTTCCTACAGCGATCTTTATAAGGTTAACTTCCGTATAAAAAGGTGTACCGTTTTTCCGTTTATATACCCACTCAAAATAATCACATTCGCCGTCCAATACCTTTTGTTTCATCTCGGCGCCGGCAAGCTCTGAGTTTCGTCCGTCAGGCTGGTGTTCAGGAGATATATCGAATGGTGTTTTTCCTATCAGCTCGTCCCTGCTAATACCGAACATAGCTTCTGCCGTACGGTTGCAATCTACATACAAACCGTCTTTTGCGACAAAAATGGCATCCTTGGCGTCATGAAAAAGACCTTGGTAAACATCATCAACTTTAAGGAGTTTTTTCGATCTTCGGCTATTCTTTTGGGCAGGTTTTTTCAAATAATCCTCTGAATTGATTCTAAATTTGCATTGATGGAAGTATTGTTACTGATCCTTCAATCCCGTAAAAGTGAGACTACTATAAATTTTACTTTGGCAGATATACTTGAAACATCATAATAAATTAACCAACGAGATATTAAAGGACAACAGCAAATTTTGATTCCACCATGTATTTTCAGTTGTATAGAGTCTGAATAATTGGCTTTTGAATACACTCTGGATTGTATCTGATAGGTCGCATTTGGCGGAACAGAGCAATGATTATTATTGGCTAAATATTAATAACTGGCGGCAGGCACTACTGACTACCAGCTTATATCAACTCTATATGCTCTATGGTCACTTCCAGGTGCTTGGATAATCCGTGCGTTGTATGCTGAATGAAAACCTTGTTGAAGAATATAATCTATACGGAAAATACCAAGCTCACCCGGCCATGTTCCACCGAATCCGAAACCTCCCTCAGACCACGTATCTTTTAGAACTCTCTTCAACGGACGAATACTGCGGTCTGTTGGAGTTGCATTAAAATCACCCAGAACGAGCCAATAACCTTCTGTCTCCTTCACTTTTTCAGCTAAGAGTTTTGACTGTTCATATCTCATTCGCGAGGCTACAGAGAACTTTGCTGTAACCGGCGGATCACCATAGGGTTCCAGATGGCCGGTAATAACATTAACGGTTACATTTTGAATTTGAGTGGTTACATAAAGAGATGATCGAAGTGGTGATTTATAGGAAGAAGGCGCTGCCAGTGGTTTTGATTCGAGAATCGCTCCTTTACTCAATATTAAAACACCTGTATGTGCCTGCGGGTAGTCATTGATATACCTGAGGTAATATCCTGCTTCTTTTGCAATGTTCATGTAGTTGTCGATGCGTAATTCGCTTATTTCCTGGAAACCGGCAATATCGATGGAGTTGTTCACGCAATATTTTATCCAGGTATCGAAGCTCGCAGAGCGATTATTATTTACTGTCAGTACCCTCAGCGGATATTCTTCAAAACGATCCTGGCGAAATTTCAGGATAGGTGTAGTAAGGAAAAATTCAGTCAGAAACAATACCAGTGTGATCTCAGCTAAAAGAAGACTTTTCCAATGCTCTCCGGCGGCGAAATGCAGTGCCATGATTCCTGAAAGTATCAGGAGACTGATTCTTATGAGCTGGTTCCCAACCAACCACTCGATGGACATTAAGAAGGTGCCGGGTAAATAATTTAGAATCAACACGAGAAACAGAATAAATTGAATAGTAAGCAGTGTGAACCTTGAGAATGTAGAAACACGGAATCCCAGGCTTGAATGTATCCTTTGAGAACGATTTCGATTAATGAGATTAATTCGATACATCTTGCTCCTTAAACTATGCAGTGTTCATCATAGTGCTATGATTCTTATGAAATGAGGCTGTCATTCTCGGGCTTGACCCGGGAATGACAGAGTACCCCAAAGCATGTGAACTGATCTACTAGTAAATAATGTTTTATAGAAGAATAAAATGATAATTTCATTCCTCATATTGACATTTGAATTTTGATTGTCTCAATTATTCCAAATATAGGTTCAATATCTTCCAATATCAGATGAAATATGTCATTATTTTGAATATATGCTTTCATTTCGGCTCTTCAGAGAGACCGTCAGGAAACTTTTATTCATGTGAAGTGTCTTATTTATGGAGCCATATAGTTTTGGGAAGGGTTTATTTAACAAGGAACATTAACATGAAAAATCGAACAAAGTTTGTGCGGGTATTGTCTATCTACCTGATTATTGCGTTTGGTGTAGTTGTTTTTCAATCGGTACTACTGGCTGGTGAGGGAGAAGAGAAGTCGAAATCGGGATTCCTTGGAATTTATCCCAGGGAAATTGATAATGCTATGCGCGAGGCGCTGGATTTTGAAGAGGCAGGAATACTGGTAGAGGATGTTGTAAAAGATGGTCCGTCAGACCAGGCAGGATTGATGGCAGGGGATATCATTCTTGAGGTGAATGGTATAAAAATGTTCAACGTTGACAGACTGCATAAAATTGCAGGACGTTCCACCCCTGGCGATAAAGCTGCTATCGCTGTTTTAAGGGATGGCAAAAAGAAAAAGATATCGGTCACTGTTGGTGAGCGTGAAGAACCAGAACATTTCTTCATGCAGAATGAACATGGAGACATGAACATGATGTTCGCTCCCGAAAATAAAAAGAAAATGAAACAAATGAAGAAAAAAATGAAGAAAATGAAAAAGGAGAAATGTTGTCCAACAGTATGGATCGGAGTAAAGCTTGATGATTTAAGTGAGCAATTGGGTGATTATTTCGGAGTTTCCAAAGGTGAGGGTATCCTGGTAAGTGAAGTAATAACTGATTCACCTGCTGAAAAAGCCGGACTCAATGCCGGAGATGTAATTGTTGAGGTCGAAGGAAACAAAATCACCAGCGCAAGCGATATTCACAATGCGCTCATGGACAAAAAGCCAGGCGAGGAAACGAGTGTTGGTTTGATTCGAGACAAGAAAAGCATAAATAAAAAGGTAACACTTGAAGAACCTCCTGAAGACTGGGGATTAGGGTTTGAAGGTTTTGATAAAGATATTCATGTTATGGTAAACGACATTCTCGAAGATATGGATTTTGATTTTGATTTCGATTTTGACGTTGATCAAGAGGATGATCAGGATCATTGGATTATGGATGACGATGACGGGAACTTGATAATTATCGAAGAGCATCATGATCACCAGGGAGACGGAACTACAGGCAACAAACTCCCTGAATGATCTATTGGTGATTTGTATAAATAAAGCCCGGCTGGATTATTGAGCCGGGCTTTTGAATTTCAGTATTATAAATATTAAAAAATCGTTTCACGCAAAGACGTTAAGGGGCAAAGATCACAAAGAAAAACAATATCCTTTTCATCCTTAATATCCTTATATCCTGTGAATGATTTTAAAACTCGAATTTCACACCACCGACAATGAATAACCTGAATTGATAAACAGTATCCCTCTCGCCGTTATCCGCATATATATACTGGGCAATATTTCCGCGATCAAGAACATTCTCTGCTTCAACGTAAACAATAATAGAATTACCACCGAAGAAATACTTGCTGTCGATACGTACATCCCAACGGGAGTAAGCGGGGTAACGAACACCGTTGATTTCAGGGCTGCGGTCCCAGTGACCTTCGTAAATGGGTAAGGGAGAATTTGGATTGCCCTCACCATACCATATTCGCTCGTCATACGGTCTGCCGGAAATATAACGTAGCCTCGATGATACCATCAATTCGTCCCCACTGACCGGCAAAACATAAGTCCACCACCACCAGGGTTTATGTTGTTGAGTGATGCGCCAATCTGTCATACTGGTTTTGTAACCGAGAGTAACACTTGATATCTGCTGAAAATCATAATCAGCCCGATAGGTTCCATGTACCGGATCAGTGAAATCAGCCTCGCCCCAGGAGTAACTGAGTATCCCATACCAGTTACGGTCTAATTTTTGATGAGCAAATAATTCAAATCCATAAACCTCTTTTGTCCCTACTGAGAGCATCCGGTCAGATCGAAAAGTCTCATTTCCTGAATCTCTTTCTTGTCGTTCTTCAGAAACGAGAAGGTTGTCATAATCCTTGTAATAAACTTCTACACTGAGTTTGGATGATTCACGCGGAATATAACTGATACCGGCAACATATTGGTCTGCATGACTATGGGGCAGGTCCTTATTAGCTGGATCATCGGTATAGAATAACATGGGGTGAGATTGATAATAGACACCATAGGCTGTGCTCAAAGTCCATCGAGGCAAAAAATCCCAGGTTGCTGAAACCCGGGGTCCAACATAGTGTTTATCTGAATAATCGAAACCGTCATACCTTAGACCACTCACAATTGAGACTGTTTCAAGTGGACGCCAGGTATATTGCAGGTAGGACGCATATTTGTATGTAGTTGTTGTCTCATGAATTCTTCGCTCAAAAACAGCCAGGGTATCGGGAAATCCATCCATTAATACACCACCTGTAAGATAACCATCCTCATATATTGTTTCCTGTTCATCAAGCCACCAGTTATGGGTAAACTTAATTGGTTTCAAACTGACGCCTGAAGACCATTCGTCTCGACCGAATCCTTTACCTGTAATATGCAGGTGCGCCTGATCATGTACTTCCTCGTTTCGTTCCCAGTAAACATCTTCTTTGATTGCAGCCCCACCAGCTATACTATCTACTTGCTGCACATCAATATTATAGTCAGCAAAACTTCTACCCACAACCAGGTCACTGAATCCCCATCCCCACAAGGATCGAAGTTTAGCCCCTGCAATGATGCGTGAGCCGTGATAATCAACCGATTCAGCACCACGGCTGTAACCGCTCTCTTCATCGTCTTCAATCTTTATCACATCATTACCATACAGCCCGAAGAAGCTGAGTGAGTGTTTCGGTGATATGTCCCTGACAATCCTTGTTTGTGTATCCCAAAAATTGGGAACAGCAGTCAGCCCGACATTATCTTTGATCAAGTCCAGGTAACTCTTTCGCCAGGATGCGAGGATTGATCCGTTTCCCCCAGGTAATGGACCCTCCAGGTTCGCACCGGCGCCTGCCATACCCATTCCCACCTCACCATGATATGCTTCCCGGTCTCCCTCTCTCAAGTCCATGGCGAGAACGCTGGATAGCCTGTCGCCATATCTTGCGGAAAATCCACCAGAGGCAAAGGTGACTTCCTGCAAAAAGTCAGGATCAAGTGCGCTGATTGGTCCGCCTGTTCCACCTTCATAGCCATAATGATTTATATTGTCAACTTCAATCCCGTCTATGACTGTCAGATTCTCAAAGGGACTTCCGCCCCGGACTACGATTTCATTATTCTGATCGTTTTCACCTGCCACGCCTGGGAATGCCTGTATCATTCTTTGAACGTCTTCTACTCCTCCCGGCGCTCTTCTCACTTCTTCGTAGCGAAGCGAACGGCTCGAGGTCGGCAGTTCAGGTACATCCTGAAAATATACTTTCTTGCGGTAAACGACTTCTTCTGTTTCAAGCAGTGTTGGTATTAGCAGGAACTCTATTGAGGTAGTCCTATCAGGCATAACATGAATTTCGCTGATTGTAGCCGGTTCATAACCGAGTGCTGTGGCGCGGACATGATACAATCCCGGCTCCAATTTCTCGATGGAGAATTTGCCGCTAAGGTCTGAAGCTGCTCCCCGTTGCCTCCCGACGATTATCACATTAGCCGACGCAATGGGAGAACGAGTCGCTCTTTCCACCACCACGCCTTTAATACTGCCGGGAACCACATTGCCTTCAACGGCAAAAGCCGGTGAGAAGGAAAGTAAGAGGGAAATTGCAACGAAAAGGAATATGGTTAAATCAGCAACCGGATTGTTTTCAATTTTGTTATGAAAATGCATGATAGTTTTCATCTTCAGGATACCTTTGAGTTCTGTTCAAAAAATTCCTCACAGTGTGAATGAAAAAATAATATAAGCCTAATCATTTATTCCGAGAATAGAGCAGAGGCACAAATCAGGAAAAAATCCTATAAAGATATGTGTAACTTTTCAAATCTGTTTTATATTGATTATATTATTAATCTATCCGAGCATTCCGCACCTTCGATTGTTCTTCGTTTACATTGCACCCTGAATTGAAGATTTTCAATTCTTTCTAATGACATTCATACAATACTGATATCATGAAAGAAATTGCTGTAATACCGTTATTGATGCAAAATGTATCATTATGCCCTGAAGTTAATTGCCAGGTACTGCCAATTATGGTAGCCGAGGCAATCTAGATAATATTTGTTGGAAAAATTTAGGTTCTTATACCTTTGCAGGAGTCGAAAATGAAGTTTCAATCAAAAATGATTTTAGTATTATTGCTTGTCACATTGCCTGTCTCAATGTGCTTCGCAATCCTTCAGTTTAACGAACACATTGTAACAGATGATTTTGGCGGAGCGCATGCGGTTTGGCTGACTGATATGGATCAGGATGATGATATGGATATTGTTGGTGTAGCAAGTTCCGCGAATACGGTTTCCTGGTTTGAGAACGATGATCTGGAATTTACCGAACATGTAATCGATGATAACTTTGCTTATGCCCATTCGGTACATACTGTTGATATGGATGATGACGGCGACATCGACGTGATCGCATGCGCCCGGAACAGCGACACACTATCCTGGTTCGAAAATGACGGTGATATGGAGTTTACCGCTCACATTATCACTGATGTGACCGAACACCTGGATTATCCACGATACGTTCAGGGAGCCGATTTGGATGGTGATGATGATATCGATGTGTTTGCTACCAGTGACCTTGGCTACGATGTCAAATGGTTCGAAAACGATGGAGATGAAAATTTTACGTATCACATAATATCCGACTCTGTAGCTTTTGCATATGCAGGATATGCAATTGATTTGGATAATGATGATGATATTGACGTAATTAGGGTTAGTCAGACGGTGGGATACTTCATCTCATGGTGGGAAAATGACGGTGACGGAAATTTTGGCGATGAGATTACAATCGACAATACTCTGACTGATGGAAGGGGAGTATTTGCTTGCGATATGGACGGAGACGATGATATCGATGTATTAGGAACGGCACATATCGCTGCCGGTCCCACTGCTGCCACGGTAGCCTGGTACGAGAATGACGGCGATCAGGATTTCGAAAGACACATTATAACCGATGAATTGATCGGAGCCTGGCATTCCTGGGCTGATGATCTCGACGGCGACAACGATATCGATGTAATCAGCGTCGGTGAAGAAAGCGATTCACTGGTCATCTTCGAAAACGATGGGGATATGAATTTTACCGAACACCTATTGGCAGAAGAATGGGATGGTGCCATATATAATATGACTGGAGACATAGATGGTGACGGTGATGCCGATATAATAGCCGCGGGATTTTATAATCATACGATTTCCTGGTTCGAGAACCTGGAACAAAATGCATCGATCACTGGAACTATCACCGATTCGGAGACCGGTGAGCCAGTCGATAGTGCTATAATTACAATGGGATTCTATATCGATACAACTGATGTCGATGGGCACTACGGCGCCGACGAATTCTTCAGTAGCTTTTACACTGTGACTATCACTAAGGAAGGCTATGGCGATTACGTGGAAGAAGATGTTGAGTTAGAAGAGGGAGATAATGAGATTGATTTTGAAATAACTGTTCTCTCCGGCGACCTGACTGGTGTCGTTACTGACGAACTGACCGAGGAACTTCTTGAAGGAGTAAATATTGAATGTATTGATACCGAGACAAACGAAATATTCCGGGAAGTTCTAACTAATGATCTTGGAGAATATATAGTCTCCCTTCATGATGGAGTCACATACCGGATAATTGCAACGATGGATGGATATGCGCCTTCGGACACGGCGGAAAAAACAATTCGGTGGGACAGGGAACAATCAGAAGATTTTGAACTTACTCCTGTCTTCGCGCGGACTATCAGGGAACTCCAGCAGGAACAGGACCCGGAAACCTGGATCTCAACTACGGGAATAGTAACGCAAGGAACAAATGTAACTGATACGGAACACACAAATATTTATATCCAGGATGATTCTGACTGGGGAATCCAATTGTGGGATGATACTCCCTGGGATCATGAAAATAATATCAATCGTGGTGACGAAATAACTGTGATAGGGTTCCTTATTGAGGAAGATGATATTACCAGTATCACCAACTTTGTTGAACTTGTTGTGATTGATAACGATAATCCTTTGCCTGATCCACTAATTGAATCCACCGGTGATATGAGCCGGAATGCCCAGCGCGAGGGTACCTGGGCACAGATGAGCGGACAGATTAACCGTGATCCTCCGGGTGAAGGCAGCTATACTTTAATTGCCGATGACGGCAGCGGGCAATGTGCATTATGGATCAGCGAAACTGCCGCACTCGACTTGTCAGCGTTCTCCGCCGATGATTGGGGAACTTTCACAGGTGTAATCAGTCTTACCCGGCAGGGTTTACGTCTCATTCCCAATGACCAGGATGATATTGAGCGGACTAACATTAATGTCCCCTCCGAGTTGTTAGCTGAAACCGAAGTTGTGTGGGGTGGTCCCTTACAGCTCGACGTGGTCCTTTCCTGGACGCATGATAATCTCGATGATTTTATCCGTTTCAAAATTTACCGCGATGATGAACATATCGGAAATACCCAGGAATCAACCTGGTCGGAAAAACTTGTCGATCCGAATCCGGGTGAATATGAAACTCATTCCTGGATATACACGGTAACTGCGGTTTATGATGAAGGTGAAACCGAACATTCCAACGAGGAAGAGGTTATATGGGACATAACTTCAGTAGGTGAACATTTCTATTCCGGCATTCCTGTTGAGTGGGCATTGGAGGCAGTTTATCCGAATCCATTCAACCCAACGGTTACTGCTGTAATAGGGCTGCCGTTATCTGCAAACTTGACTGTGAAAATAAATAATATTCTTGGCGAACAGTTGGCGGTATTGGGTGATGGATTATACGCCCAGGGATATCATAAGTTTGTCTTTGACGCACATAATCTTTCAAGCGGTATTTATTTCATCCAGGCTACAGTGCCAGACAAGTTGAATGTAATTAGGAAAGTGGTTTTAGTGCGTTAAACGTGAAAGACTAAGCAAGATTACTGATAAAACACATTTCTTTATTTTCTACTTTTACATATTGATCTTTGCAGTTTTCATGTATTAATATTTACCATTGCTGTTTTAACCGTTGGAAGCCGAAATGGTTTTCCACACATTTTATTCACTACAGGGAGGAATGATGAAAAAGTTTTTGGTTGGTATTTTAGTTGTAGCTTTGCTGGCAACGACAGGTTTTGCAGGAGAACTTGGCTACAAAGGTGTCAAGCTTGGTATAAATATGGCGAACGTCACCGGTGATGATGCAAGTGAAGACGCTGCAATGAAGCTCGGATTCGCATTTGGCGGATTTGCCGATTATACGTTGAACGACAATATGGCTATCGGTGTAGAACTCGCGTTCAGTATGAAGGGTTACAAAGCAGAGAGTACTGTTGCAGGCATTGACATTACCTCTACTTTAGCGCTCAATTATATCGATATTCCTATTCTTTTCAAGTACTATATGAAGCCAGGTGAAGATATGAATCCGGTCGTATTCGTTGGTCCGTGCATTGGTATGTTAATGAGCGCTAATGCAACAATGGATATTGACGGCGATGAGACCGAAACAGATGTCAAGGATACCACAACTGGCATGGACATGGGTCTTGCTATCGGAGCCGGTGTTGCAAAAGCGATGGGTGAACACTCACTCTTGATAGACGTGCGTTATGTTATGGGAATGTCATCCATTGATGATTCAGATGCTGAATTAGATTATAAGAATACGCTAATCCAGATCGGTTTAGGTTATACTTTCTAAGTGGAATATTTATTAATTATTCAGGGCTATCGTTCGGTAGCCCTTTTTTGATGCTTGTTTTCGAAGCATTCGGAAACAATCGAAGCATGAGTAATGTACTCAGGCAAATCCACCAGCTTCGTTCTTCTTAATGGGCAATATTCACTTAAATCAGTGCTAACAAATAAATTCGCATGACTATAAAGAATATCATTTGATACATGGGAATGTAGGGGCAGGATTTATCCGCCCGTGATTGAGTCAATAGGACCGGACGGATAAATCCTGCCCCTACAACATGCGAACTTGCTTCCGAGTAATGCTATAGCATGAATGTGCGCTTCAGTTTGTGTCTCAAGTTAAGTTAATTCTGCGCATATTATGCAGTCATTGCACATTTAACATTGGTTTACTTGTTATCAACCGATTAGAGTTAATATGCAATTTTTTCATACCTGTCAATGCTTTTCCAGTAATATCCCTCCCCTTTTTGATCATCTGGCACCTGAATTGCACATATTAGAAATTGAATTAATACAATCAAGGAAATCCAACTATTTCATAATCACAGCTAAAACCAGGATACTTTTTTCTTTTAAAGATATCGTTCGAACCATTCCGGAAGACGGGAGCATACTCCCCGAACAACATTAACGGTTTCATGGGAAAGGTGGAGAAAAATGGTAAAGTTCAAGGGTTTTAGAAGCAGGGCGCTGATATTTCAGCTCTCATTAGTAGTTGTGTCGTCAGGATTTGCTGACATCGATTTTGTCAAGCATGTGGTAACAGATCGTTTTAATGGCGTCAAGTCAGTTTACGCTGTTGATATTGATCGTGACGGTGATGCAGACATTATCGGAGCGGCGGCAAATGATAATGCTGTTGCATGGTGGGAAAATGACGGGATGCAGGGATTTACACGGCATACCCTCATCACAGAATTTGATGGTGCAATCTCGGTTAAATCGGCGGACGTTGATAACGATGGTGATGCTGACATAATGGCTGCCGCTTACCGTGACGGCAGTATGATGTGGTGGGAAAATGACGGATGGGGGAATTTTATCACTCGTTCCATTACCTCCAATTTCACTCACGCTTCTTGTATCCACGCCGCTGATCTTGATGGTGACAGTCTGCTGGATTTCATCGGAGCAGCCGGTGGCTTGGCAAACCGCGATTATGGACTCATCAAATGGTGGAAACAGGATAATAACGGAGGCGGCACAAAAAATGTTATCGATGATCATTTCCCCGGCGCTATCTCGGTGTTTTCAGCCGATCTGGATGGCGACGACGACCAGGATGTAATAGGAGCTGCTGCCGAACCGTATAACATCGTCGTCTGGTGGGAGAATGAAAACGGGGAAGAGTTTACCAGGCATGTGCTTGACTATCACTTTGCTGTCGCGAAAAGTGTTTATGCAGACGATATGGATCGTGACGGAGATATCGACATCATCGCTGTTGCCACCGAACCGCAAAATAAAATTGTGTTATGGGAAAATTCGGGGGACGGAGAGTTTGAAGTCCATAACCTGACCTACGCTTTAAACGGTTGTCAGGATGTTATTGCCGCGGATATCGATGGAGACGGCTGGCAGGATATTATCACTGTCGAGTATTGGAGACGCGCTATCAGATGGTGGGAAAATGTCGGCTACCTTAGCAGATTCTCAAAGCACACGATAACCGGCAATTTTACCGGGGCTACATCTGTTTACCCATTCGATATTGATTCCGACGGTGATATTGATGTTGTAGGCGCTGCATTTTTCGATGGTGAAATCGCATGGTTTGAAAATGATCTGAATCCTGCGGCAGTCCTTGCGTATCCTCCTGATCTTGCAAGAATAAATGCAAACTCATTAACTGTTAGATGGTCTGTTTATGATTATTCCCATAAAAATTCATTCATCGTAGAATGGTCAGCCCTCAGTGATTTCCCGCCCGGTGGAACAAACAGTATCACTACGAAAGAAAATTATTGTCTTATCACCGGATTTGATCAGGTTGTAGATGACACCAGGAATGAGTTGGACGAGCTGCCAGAGGATATTGCTATCTACTGGCGGGTTAAAGTCGTGCGAAGCAATGGGATTGAGAGCTGGGCTGTTCCGGGAGAACAAGGCAGGCAATTTAAAGTTGATATACCAAATTCCCCGGATTCTTTTGAGCTGATCGGACATGTTTTAAACGGTGAATGCCGCAAACCGGGTATGGAATTAGCTTGGCATCCTTCCCATGATCCTGATCCTTACGACCAGCCGCTATACGATATATGGTTGGACACGATACCTGATCTATCAACGGCTTGGCTGGTAGATGAAAATATTTCGGATACTTCCGTTTGTCTTTCTGAGCTGCCTTCAGAGAAAACTTGCTATTGGACTGTCCACGCTACGGACAGTAACACACCCGGAACATGGGCAAGTGACACGATGGCTTTCAGTGCGCCATTCACCGGTGTATTGTCACATCAGAGATTTTCCAGCATTCCGGAGAAATATTCAATCACTTCAATTTATCCCAATCCTTTTAATTCAGCGGTCAGGGTAGTGTTCGGAATTCCTGAATATTCAAATCTTGAAATTAAAGTTTTTAATCTTCTCGGTGAGCGTATAGCAATCTTAACAAAAGGTGAATATCAGCCGGGTTATCACGAATTTACATTCAATGCAGAAAATCAAAGTAGTGGAATATATTTCATCCAGGCGGTGGTTCCAGGTAAGTACAAAGAAATCAGAAAAGTCGTACTCACAAGATAAATACAGTTTTTGTAAATATGAACCTTAAAAAATAGTTGTGATTAAACGGGGAAATTTCATTATATTTGAAATATCACTATGAATATGTCTGTCTAACAGGCGGATCGATTTATCAACAGGTTTTATCCGGTTGTAAATATGAAACGATTTTCCCGGTTTTTAATACTAATATCCTTAATATTTTGCAGTTGCCGTGCCGGATCAGGGAACGCCGGGAATGGATGGGATAAAGTACGTCCACCGGCTGTTGCAGGATCATTCTATCCATCCGATGCCGCCAAACTCGAAGCCGCAATACACGGATATGTGAAGGATGCGGTCAGGTCGGAAGTCGATAAACCAGTAGCTCTGATAGTCCCACATGCCGGGTATATTTATTCCGGTCAGATAGCTGCGGACGCCTACAGCCAGGCTGTCGATCATGAATATGATGTCGTAGTCATCCTGGGCACAAACCACACCACAGCCGGATTTTCGGGTGTATCGGTTTATAAGGGCAGCGGATACCGCACTCCACTCGGAATCGCTGAAATAGATATTGATCTTGCAAAACAATTGATCAATAAAGACCAGCGTTTCTCATTCAATCCTAAAGTACATCAACGGGAGCACTCTGTTGAGGTTCAGGTTCCGTTTATCCAGGTCTTATTCCCCGGTTTGAAAATTGTACCGGTTGTAATGGGTGCGCCTGATCTTCAGTTGTGCAGGGATTTTGGGAAAGCCCTGGCAGAAGTGATCGGAAACCGAAACGCCCTGGTTGTAGCAAGCTCAGACCTGTCACATTACCCGGGATATGAAGACGCCAAAAAAGTTGACCACAAAACACTCGATGCTATCAAGACCTTTAATCCTGAGGAAGTAAAGCAGGCAATCGAAGAGCAGGAAAAAAGCGGGGTGGCAAATCTTTCGACCTGTGCCTGCGGTGCAGGTCCGATCATGACTGCACTGACGACGGCAAAACATCTCGGCGCAACTACTGCTTCGGTGGTAAGTTATGCAAATTCCGGTGATGTGCTGACAGGTGACAAATCACGGGTTGTAGGATATGGCGCAGTGGTTTTGCATAAAGGTAAAGATATTGAGAAGCCACCTTTGGAAGGCAAACAATCATCACTTCTTAGCCCTGATGATCCAATTCCCGAAAATGACCGTAAAGCGCTCATAAAATTAGCTCGTACAACAATAACTCGCTATCTTGAGACTGGGACATTACCTCTGGTACGAGATCCCGTACCTTCTTTTTCATTAAAACGTGGGGGATTTGTAACGCTTGAAAAGGATGGTCGTTTACGTGGTTGTATCGGACATATGACGGATGATCTGCCGTTAAAAGATGTTGTAGGAAAAATGGCGCTCCAGGCGGCGTTTAACGATTACCGTTTCAAGCCGGTTACACTTGAAGAAATGGACGAGATTGAGATAGAAATTTCCGTTCTCACCCCATACAAGCCGGTTTCAAGTCCTGAAGAGATTGTTGTCGGCAGAGATGGAGTAATGATTAAGAAATCAGGAAAGAGCGCAGTTTACCTGCCCCAGGTAGCGCCTCAGCAGGGTTGGAACAGGGAGCAGATGTTAGACAAACTGTGTCAAAAAGCCGGGCTTCCAGCAGGGAGCTGGCGCAAAGGAGCAGAGTTCCTGACCTTCCAGGCGGAAGTATTCAAGGAATCCGGGCATTAATAAACCTCCAAATGACAATAGAAATTGAATAAAATCAGCATCTGACTTGACAAAACATTCATATAGTTCATATACTTTTTAAATTGAAACAATTATCTAATTACTGATATCTGATAATTATTATTTTTGTTCAGCATTAAAGACGTTTCATTTGATTTTCAACCTTTCTTGCAGTGACGAGCTTAAACGAAGGAGATGATCATGCGTCAGTATTCACTTCCCATTTTAGCAGTGCTGCTTTTAGTGCTGTTTAGCTTCCCCGCTCAGGCAGACCTCGAATTATTGCACCTGAGACGGATGTATGATGCTTCCACTTATGCCCATGAGATATTTTATGATGGCGGGAGTGCTTATCTCCTGGATTCTTATGATGGTCTGGGTATTGTAGATTTGAGCGATTCAACTTATCCCAGGTTTGCCTCGAGGATAGACCTCACTGAGGAGTATCATTCCCGGTTTGTAATTAAAGAGAGTACTGCGTACATCGGGGGTGACAGTTTATATGTGGTTGATATAGAGGACAGATATAATCCCTCATTGGTTTTAACCGTTGAAGATATTGGAGCAATCAGGGGCGTTACAATAAAAGGAGATACTTTAGCTGTAATAAAAAACTATGACACCTATTTGTTCGATATATCCAATCCTGAACAACCTGAGCTGATATCTCATTTAAATAATTTTGATTTTAGAATTTACTCAATTATTTTTTATAGAGATTATTTGTTACAGTACGGTCGGGTAAACGGTCAGGATTATGAGTTGAGAATCTCTGAAATAGATGAAAATGGTGAGCTAAATGTTATTGGCGAGATTAGCGATTTGTACTCTGTGGCAGGATATGCTATATCTGGTGATTATTTAATTATTACTGAGGCTTATGAAGGATTTTATATATTTGACCTTTCAGACCCGGAGAATCCTGAACAGGTTCACTTTAATCCGGACTGGGATCGACTTGAATATTTTGAAGTTCATGATTCATATCTCTATTGTAGAGAAAGCAGGAGCATAACTGTTCATGATATTTCCGATCCGGCTGACATCGAACAAATCGGAACAATCAACCTGGAGTTCTACCCTCGAAACTTTGTAATTCATGAAGATGAATTGCTGATTGAATATTCTAATTATTTGGTTCTTTTAAACATTGAAGATATTGAGAATGTATCGCAGGTATCGGAATATTTAGGAACTAATTCGTTCAGCAAGATATGTATATATCCTCCTTACGCTTATCTGACATGCCCATCAAATCCTGGAAATCTTCGCACACTGGATATTTCTTATCCAGGTAATCCCGTAGAAATAAATTATCTTAATTTACCAATAAATAAGATAGTCGTTTCGGGTGATTACGCATCCGCCATTGGTAACTTTGATGGTATGAAGATACTCGATCTTAGCGATCCGGAAAATCCAGAGGAATTCTCTCAGTTCCTCTTTGATGAGAATCAATCGGCACGAGATATATTTATTGACGACGATTATGTTTATACGATTGTCAGGCAACGTACTGAAAATCACGATTACTCTTATTTTATAAGTATTATTGATGTTTATTATCCTGATACTCCAACAATAATGTTCAACGGGTTTCACTATGACAACATCTCAAACATACTTGTGGATAACGGCTACCTGTTTTTCTCACGCTCAAGTCGTCATCAGGAAAACGGCAGTGCAATAAATATTTATTCTCTTGAAGATCCTATGGAACCTGTTTTTGTAAACATTTTTGAAGCTGGATCTAATCTTCGTGATTTTGTTGTAGGAGATAGTCTTCTTTTCGTTCTAAATGGGACAAATCCTGCGACCCTAAGCATTTTCGATATTTCTGATCCCGAGAACGTGGAGTTGAGATCAAGTTTTGAATTTGATGAAAACTCACCTGTGAAAATGGATATTGATTCGGAGCAGCTTTATGTTCTCTTCAACGATGCATTGGCGGTTCTTGATTTTACTGATCCGGATCATCCATGCCTAATTAGTGATTTTGCTTTTAATGATTTCGATTATGCGTGTGATTTCCAGGTTTTTTACCCATATATATACATTGTTTCACAATATCATCTCGATATTTTTGCATATAATGAAGGCATTTTTTCAGTTTCAATAGACACTCTTGCCGTTTCAATCGAGGATACGGCTCAGGAAACGTCAGAGGATTTTTATATCAGTAATCCCGGAGCGGTAAACCTGAATGTTGATCTCTATCCCAGCCCTGTTCGGGAAACGGACGATTACCTGTCAGGTCTAATTGAAATTAATGTCACTGAAGCTACGGAAGAAATGCGGTCAAATTGCGTAGCATTTGTCAATGACACATTTTATGTCGCTGGATCAAATAACTATAGCAATCCGAATAAAATCTATCTCTTTGACGAGTCAGGTGAATATATCCGGTCATTCGATCAACCGGAAAACGAAGGCAATGATGCAAGTTTGACCGGTTTTACGGATTTGACGTTTGACGATACAATGTTCTGGGGAGTTGAAGAAAACGATATCGTCGCATTCAATATGGTGAGTGGTGAGGAAAATAACCGTTTTGCAGGTCCCTTCCCATTAAATCCCGCGGTCACATTCGATCCCGACAATGATCAACTATGGATTGGAGCGTTCAACGGAATCGCTTCCGTTGATCCGGAAACCGGTGAGGAGATACATAGGATAGATTTCCCAAATCGCATTCGTGGGCTGAGTTACCTCCAACAACCGATTGATGGATATTCACTATTTATTCTTTCTTTTGAGGGAGATGAGCCTTGCCAGCTATACAAAATGAACCTCGAAACCGAAGATTATAAGTTTATATCAAGCCTTGATCCGGATAACCGTGATGTCCGCGGCCTGTTTTTTGGCGATGATTATTTCATGGAAAATGCTAATTATGACATTGCACTTGGAATTATTGATACTCGAGAAGCGGATTTTATTGCCGTATGGGAAATGGGGATGGCTGTGGACTGGGTGAGTATATCGCCCGAAAGATTGAGTATTGCGCCGGGGGACAGCCAGTCTGTAAGTGTAACGTTTGGATCTGAGAACCTTGAGAACGGTAATTATTTCGGAAATATCGTAGCATTAAACAACTCCCGAGATGACGTTATAAATATTCCCTTTTTACTCACTGTAGGTGATGCAAATTCTTCCAACGGCACAAAAAACTCTCTCCCGGAGTCTTATACTTTGAACCAACCATACCCGAATCCTTTTAATGAAACGGTCAGAATAAAATACGCATTGCCGGAACGCTCAGATTTAAAACTGGTCATATATGATATATTGGGACGAGAAGTGATAAGACTGGAAGACGGTATGCAGAATCCCGGATGGCATCAAACCACATTCAATGCCCGAGGTTTGTCCAGTGGTATCTATTTCGTGCAGGCTGAAGTGCCGGGAAAGATGAAGGAAATTCGGAAAATAATATTGATAAAGTAGTTTCAGTGTTTTAGTACAGAAGTATTAATTATCTTGTTTTTCTGCCAGAAAATGTTATATGCTTTATAATTCAGGTATATACATCTATATTCTTTGGCAGTATTTTTCTCGCGCAAAGCCGCAAAGCCGCTAAGATGCAAAGAAATCCTGCTTGTCTTGTGTGTCCCGTAAAATATAGTTCCGGTTTTTCATATGCTGATTGAATTATTGTTAATTGGTTTTTTGTCGATTTTCGGGCAGGTAGTACTGCTGCGTGAATTGAATGTCGCTTCTTTCGGCATTGAACTGATTTACATTCTTGCATTCGGATTCTGGTTGTTGTGGACGGCAACCGGAGCATTAATCGGACGGCGCAGTTATGTCCCTACTCAAAAAAGTCTCTCCATAATTTTTATCATCAGTGCATATTTATTGCCGGTTACAGTTGTTTTCATACGTGGAAGTCATCTTCTCTTCGGTGGAGTTCCCGGGGCTTACCTGTCGTTTATCACTCAGATTTTACTAATAGCTATTGCATTGTTTCCTACCGGAATATTGATGGGACTGCTGTTTCAATGGGCTGCAAAAAGATATACGCTGGCAGGAAAAAGCCTGGCGTTTGCGTATGGAATTGAAAGTATCGGCGGAGTGATCGGCGGTCTGGCTTCAACACTTTTTCTCAAGTTCGGTGTACAGAATTTTGCCATTGCAGTGATCTTTGGATTGATAGCTTTGATTGCCATTATTTATAGACAATTGATACCGGTTCCTTTTAATAATAATCAAGCAACAGGTAAACGGAGATTTACTGCTTTTTTAACGCTCGAGGGCGTCATTTTATTGTCTTTTATCATTCTGCTTTTTTTGAATAATGTTGTCGATATGAAGCTGACCTCGTTGAATCATCCCTCGATGATTGCCACCAAAGACACCCCCTATGGCAGAGTAACGATAACAGAGCGTTTAGGGCAGATCACAATTTTTGAGAACAATGTTCTCACTTACGAATCCCAGGGAACGACCGCTGAAGAATTTGTGCACCTGTCGCTGCTTCAGCATCCCGGAATAGAGTCTGTACTACTCCTGGGCGGAGGATTTGAGGGGATAGTGAGTGAAATCCTCAAACATAATCCATTGAAAATAACCTATGTAGAATTGAACAAATCGCTTTTGAGTTCAGTGATGGAATTCCTGCCACAAGATATAGAATCCGGTTTGAACTCGAACAAAGTCAGATTAATACATGATGATCCTCGTCGTTTTCTTGAAAAATTGGAAGAGTATGACGTGATACTGGTCGGGATGCCTGATCCATTGTCATTGCAGGCGAACCGCTACTATACACAAGAGTTTTTCAAATTGTGCAAAAGTCGAATGAGTACTGACGGCATCCTCGCATTCCGTCTTAAATCTTCAGAGAACTACTGGACACCGCAGCTCACTCTTCGCATTGGAAGCATTTATAAAGCACTGAAATCCGAATTTGAAGATGTTGTGGTTTTGCCCGGAGCTACAAATGTAATGATAGCTTCAAATACAATGATGGTTCGTGATCCTGATATCCTGTCTGATAGATTGCATAAAAGGAGTATCCAGGCAAGATTAGTGACTGAGCCATTTCTGCATTATATCTATGCGAATGACAGGTTTGTAAATGTGATATCCAAACTGGAAGAGATTCAGACTGTTACCAATAGTGATTTGAATCCAGCCTGCTATCGTCATGCCCTGATTGTCTGGCTTTCAAAGTTCTTTCCCGGTATGGCATACATTGAGATAGAGTCCCTGCAAGAGAAGATCAAGAAAATTCTTCCTTTTTCCATTCCACTCTTCCTGTTGATAATTGGAGTTCTAATATGGATCAGGAGATTCAAGAGTATAAGGCTTGCCGTTCTGGTAGGTTTTGCCGGGTTTGCCGGAATGGTTCTCGAGACAGTTCTTGTAATGTTTTATCAGGTAAAAAATGGAGTTCTATACCAGGATTTGGGAATTCTATTAATGCTCTTTATGGGAGGATTAGCGGTTGGAGCAATTTCGGTTGATCGTTTGATAAAATTGAATAAATTTCAGCTCAGGATTGCCGGTGGTATCCTTGGTTTGTTGATAATGCAATGCATTTATATAATAATTCGTTTTAGATCGGGCGGATGCGGTACACTCTTCGAAATCGGATGTATGTTGTTGTTGTCGGGTGTGATAACATCCGGATTATTTGCTTTCAGTACAAAAGTTCATCCTCGAAAGCAGAATGAAATTATATCTCCTCTCTATGCAGCAGATCTGCTTGGTGGCTGCCTGGGGTCTCTCATATGTAGTTTAATCCTGCTCCCAATATTCGGCTTGGGAAACAGCTTGATGATTTTGGTTGTAATTTCGGTTATTGTTCTTTTGTTAATATAATAAGGCAGAGGAAAACGATTTTTCACGCAAAGGCGCAAAGGACAAAGAAAAAATCCTGTTAATCCTATGTATCCCTATAATCTAATCTGGTTACGTCTTGTGTCAGTCAGGGATCGAGTTTGAAATATGGACACATGACTTCA
This sequence comes from Candidatus Electryonea clarkiae, assembly GCA_030765455.1. Taxonomy (GTDB): domain Bacteria; phylum Electryoneota; class Electryoneia; order Electryoneales; family Electryoneaceae; genus Electryonea; species Electryonea clarkiae. Next base: position 42,543 of record JAVCCM010000168.1, read on the forward strand.
TATATTAATAAAAGTATTGCAAAATAAATTATCCTCGTCATGATAATCTGGATAATACTCCGATGAACGCTTATCTTTATATTATAATTCTGCCAACATTTTTGTGACAATAAGTAAAAGGGGTTCAAGTTGAAACTGATCCGGTTATTGAGCATCGTTGTTATATTTTCTTTATGCTCCGGTATTTCGGCACAAGAGGTCGAAAAAGTTGAAGTCCAGGGGATTGGGGATACGCGAGAACTTGCCATTGAGGACGCTAAGAGAAACGCAGTCGAAAGAGTAGTCGGAGCGGTAATCAGCTCTGAAACGATTGCACAGAATTTCGCTTTACTATCTGATAAGATTCTTAGCCGTTCAGTTGGTTTCGTTCGTTCTTACGACGTTATACATGAGACGACAGATATTGGGGGAATGTTCACAGTAACGATTACTGCTGAGATCGGGGAAGTTCTTGACCAGGTGATCAAGGACCGAATCGCAATGGAGTTGTTGCTTTCATGGGTTGATAAACCCCGAATATTAATCGCAATCACGGAATCAAATATGGGAGATGAATCCTCCCGTGTTGCAGAATCGGCAATTGCAGAAGCGTTATTGCAGGTTGGTTTTAAAGTGGTTGAAGCTGCTGATATTGGAGGAGCATCCTCACTGGTGTCCTCCCTTGCGAAAAAACCTGATGATGTGAATACTCATGGTGCTGATTTGATACTTGCCGGTAATGCCAAGGCAACAGAGGGGATAACGCCGCCGGTGATGAAAAAAGCAGGAATGACTTCTGTAGCGGGAGTAATACAGGCGAAAGTTTATCGAGCTGACACAAAATCAGTGCTGGCAGTACACCGAGCGGAGGATCGCAAGCCTGATATAAATCCCACCGCTGGAGGGGCAAAAGCGTTGGGGTTTGCAGCAGAAAAACTCACTCAAATGTTAATTGGAGATGTAATTAAACTGTGGTCAATGCAACAATCCAATGTGGTGCCGATTGAGATTGTTGTTGAAAAAGCAACCTTCAGTATGGGCGGCGAACTGCTGGATTTTTTACGGAAACAATCGATAGTGGATAATGTAAACGAACGTGGATTGTCGGACGGTGTGTATAGATGTGAAGCAGAGATAAGGGGCAAAGCTCGTGACCTGGCTGGAATACTCGACGGTTTCAGTTGCAGCTCAGGGACATGGAGCGTTACAGGTTTAACCGGCAGAAAAATTGTTCTGTCGCCAAAATAAGATAAATTGACGATGTCGAAAACTACGAACATCAAAAATCCCTTTCGACGAAAGGGATTTACTTTTAGGAAGCTTAACCGGTGAGTATATTTTCTACTTTTAAGAATTCAATTACACTTGTCCGACCCGGAAATTTATTATTAACAATACTTGGAACTCTTATTGGGGGTGCGTTAGGCAGAATTTCTGGGGGAGAGACTGATAGTTGGATGCTCCCTCTTGCAGCGTTGGCGTCCGGTTTGATTGCGGCGGGTGGATATGCTATTAATGATGCATTCGATAGAAAAGAAGACCTGGTCAATCATCCGGAAAGACCTGTTCCTTCGGGTGTTTTTTCCTCCCAGAAGGCTGGTGGATTAGGTATAGTCTTACTGATTTCGGGTTCAGTTGTGTCCTGGTTCGTTTCTTTTACTTGTGGAATATTTGCAGTTATTATAGTTCTTTTGTTGATAATATACTCTGTTCGTTTGAAATCAAAAGCAATTGTGGGAAATACTCTTGTGGCAATTTGCGGCGCTGCTCCACTTCTATTTGGAGCGCTTGCAGCAGGTAAACTTGAAGCGGGACTCCTGGCATTCAGCCTCGCCGCACCGTTACACCTGATCAGGGAAATCGTTAAAGACGTTGAAGATCTTGAGGGTGATAGTATTGCCGGCAGAAAAACTCATCCGATAATTCATTCAAAATTAAAATCAATAAGACTTGCAGGGATTCTAATGCTTCTTCTGGCGATATATATTCCCATTCCTTATTTTATGAAATGGATGGGGTTGCCTTACCTGGTTATCGCTGGATTGTTTGCGGCATTTCCATTAGCATATTTTGGCGGTGGCACTATTGCTTATCCTGAATCGGTAAATGCAGGAAAGATTCAGCGTATATTAAAGTTGTTAATGGTTTCAGGAATGATTGCCATTATCGCAGGAACTGTAATTCGATGATAATTACTTCTATTCACTGGACTCTTGCATCCGGTTCTCCCCGTCGCCTGGCTCTTTTGAGGCAGCTTGGTATTGAACCAACTGTTATTCAGACCAATGTCGAGGAGATACAGAATCACTCTGATCCCTACGATACAGTTCTGGTAAATGCTGAGAAAAAAGCTGGTTTTGTTGAGAAACAACTAAATGATGGCGTAATGCTGGCGGCTGATACCATTGTGGTGTTGAAGGGCAGGTTGATTGGCAAGCCTGAGAATGAAAAGGAAGCAGTCGAACATTTAAGCAGATTGTCAGGAACATGGCATGAAGTTATAACAGGTTACGTGCTTTACATGGCGGGAGAAGGGAAGTTCGCAGAAGGAACTGAAATGACACGAGTTCATTTCCGCAGCATATCATTTCAAGAGATAGAAACATATATTTCAACAGGTGAACCATTTGATAAAGCTGGAGGATATGGGATGCAGGGACAAGCTGGCGCATTCGTTGATAAGATAAATGGCTGTTATTTTAACGTTGTGGGATTACCGCTCGCAAGAATTGTCGAAGATGTCCTTCGGAAGCTGGAAGATTAAATGATGGAAAAAACATGAACTCAGAGGATTTCACAGAAAATAAAAAGAGATTTCTTGCTGAATTAAAGGCTGCAAGAGAAGACAAAGAACTTGAACTCTCTCGTTTGTCCGAAAGAAGTAAAATAGCTCTGTCATATCTTGAAAAGTTAGAAGAAGGGGATTGGGATTTCCTTTCAAGAGCATATATACGATCTTTTCTAAAGACCTATGCACAATATGTTGGAATTCAAATAGAAGACGCGCTGCGTCGTTTTGATGAAATTGTTGGTCAAGTATCTGTACCTAAATCCCAACAGACTACTTACGATGACTCTCTTGAAGTTACCCAGAGCGAATCAGCAGATGGTCTAAACACCCGAATACCATTATCACAGAAATCCGCCTACAGCACAAAATCATTTCAAACATTCAGCGGTAAATCCATATACTGGATTATGGGTGTCGTTCTGATAATTATCGTTGTTTCCTCACTAATTTATTTGACCCAGAGAAATAATAACAATGAAGTCAGTGAAATTCCATTCGATGAAGTAGTCGAGGAACATGAGCAAATGGTTGGCGATATCGGGACGGAACAACCGTTGGAAGAATCGGTTAGCGAAATGCCGGAATCAACAACAGAATCACTGGAAAGCTATGAAGAGCCTCAAGCCGCGAAGGGCCTTACACTCGATATGATTGCAACTGATGAATGTTACATCCGAGTAACAGCAGATAAAATTGACAATATTATTGATGACGTTGTGTTGATCAAAGGTTTTAAAAGAAGCTATCATGCTGATTCTCTTTTCATGGTAGTTTTGGGAAATGCCGGTGGGATAAAGCTGTCTCTTAATGGTGAGGAGCTGGGAGAACTTGGTGAAATTGGACGAGTTGTGACTGTCACACTTGGCGAGGATGGTTTGAGAAAGCTGCGCCGCGGTATCCTGAAGACACCTAAAGCTGATGTGGATGTTCCTGAAAAATCACCAGCAGATTCTGTTTTGAATGCTGTGGAAAAAGAAGAAAACACCTCTGAGGTTTTAGAAAACCCGGTACAGACCGATACTTCTCAAAACAGGAGTGATGAACAATTCTTAGAAAAAATTGATACTTCTGCTGGAATATATTAGTGTTTGTTTCAATTCAATATTTTCGCAATCGTGTAGCCATTAGTTCTTTTCCCGCAATTATTATTTTCGCTGTCGTGTTTTTTTTCTTCTCATCACCCTGTACAGCAAATGATAGTATTTTCAACAATGATGATGCAAAAATCGCTATACGCACCGGGTTCAGTGGGATTCTATGGAAACCGGGTGGGATATCACCGTATGTACTTGACAATTATGGGAGAGGCTTCATTCATTTAGATGTAAGTCTTAAGAAACCTTTATGGTTTCTTGGCGAGTCTTTCGATTTGATTGATCTGCCACACATTCGTTTTGACACCAACTTCGGGACATTTAGTCAAGAAACTAATGCAGAGGATTTGCTCGTCTCAGAGGAAAAAGATATCTCTTACATGTATTCAGAGATTGAAGCGGTGTTTTTGGATTTTCTATCTGCACGCTGGCAATCGACTCGCTTTATTTCCGAGTTATCATATCCAGGACATTTTTTTAATTCTGGAGGAATTCCCGACGGTTCATCGGGATATAACCTGGTCAAGGCTGAAAATTTGAGTCATGATCTTGAATTCGGATTAATAGGAACTATCGACGGTGAAGAAAATGAAACAACACTGGAAGCCGGTTATTATATCCGCATGTGGCATTATCCCGTCTCGATGACAGTTGACGGAGGGGGGACAGCACCACAATTGTTCGTGCCTGATTTCAGGTTTGGTGGTATATATTTAATCGCCCGTACCGAGCCGATACCTGATTTGTGGCCCATATTTTCTCAATTCAGAATAAGTTTTGCCACCGGCACTATCAGAACCTCAACCGGGACAGATTTAGACCGGTTATTCAGAGGTGATGATGAGCGCGTTTTCCAATTAACTGGTTTGGGAGCAAAATTTACGTTCGAACAGTATGTGTACAGAAAAACTAAAGGTGGCGTGAGCTTCGAAGCGGATTATCATTTCCTGGATGGCAGTTATACAGCCGGAGATGGTTTCACCTATGACCTTAGCCCCATTGAAACACGATTCAAGGCAACTGTCTATTTATTGTTTAATATTTGAAGAAGGACAGGGAAGTTTAGTTCAGAATTGGCTATGGTTGTCAAGTAACTGTTTAGCTGTGTCATTCCTGCCTTCGCAGGAATGACACATAGGTTTGATCTTACATGTTATTATACAACAATATAATAATAATTGATCTGACTAAGCAGGAACGTTGTCAAGAGAAGAGGTAAAAAAATGAGTCGATTTGAGGAGATTGATCTTTCAAAAGTACGAACATATTCAGCAACTGAACGAGCCTCCAAGGTTCGTCTGGATGAAATTGCTACACCGCCTCAAGCAGGAATGACTGTTCGTGAATTCCTGAACAGTCTTCCCCGGATTCTTAAAGCAGATGATCTGAAGGGTGTTGCCAAAGCTGTTGTTGAGGCGCGGAAAAAAGGTAAGCCGGTTATTGTAATGCTTGGAGGGCACGTTATTAAAACCGGTTGCGCCCCCATTCTTGCAGATCTCGCCGGTAAAGGTTTTATTACACATTTCGCCTCCAACGGTGCAGTCGCAATTCATGATACAGAGCTGGCAAGGTTCGGGCATACCTCTGAGGATGTTGCTGTTCAACTCGAAGATGGTTCTTTCGGTATGGCAGATGATACCGCCGGTTTTGTCAATGCCGCCGCACGTCATGCTCATGACCGCAAAGAGGGATTCGGCGAAGCTGTGGGAGCGTTGCTTATTGACGAAGATGCTCCTTATCTCGACCGTGCGTTGCTGGCGGTTTCATACAAACTTGGAATTCCTTACACACTCCATGTCGCAATCGGTACGGATATCGTGCATCAACACCCGACTGCTGACGGATCAGCAATAGGTGATTCTTCTCTGCGAGATTTCAGGATTTTCTGTGCGACAGTAGCAAAGTTGGGGAATGGTGGGGTGGTTTTAAACCTGGGAAGCGCCGTGATCATGCCGGAAGTGTTTCTAAAAGCTCTATCGGTCGCCAGAAATTTAGGTAACCGTGTAGTTGATTTCACCACTGCGAATTTTGATATGATACAACACTATCGACCAACTGTAAATGTCGTTAACAGACCTGTGATACCCGGAGGAAAAGGGTATTCCATTACCGGTCATCATGAAATAATGATCCCTCTATTAGCAGCGGCAATTCTTGAAACTGCTGAAAAAGATTAATAACCGATTCATCATCAATTAGAAATTATCATTAATGGAAAATTTTAAGAGCGGTAAAATCTTTATAGAGACATACGGCTGCCAGATGAATCTGGCTGACTCCGAAGTGGTGATGTCGCTGCTGGAAGAACAGGGTTATGAACGTACATTCAGCGCGGAAGATGCCGGAATAATCCTGGTTAATACCTGTATAGTCCGTGAACATGCCCAGGAGAAGGCAATCACGAACATCTCCCAATTCCGTCGTTATAAGAAAAAGAATAATGGAGTACGGGTTGGGGTGTTGGGATGTATGGCGAGTGGTGCTGGTGAAACACTTGCTGAAAGACTACCGTTTCTCGATTGGATTATCGGGCCTGATGCCTACAGGATTCTACCAGAAATAATCAGCTCACCTCCTGCAGGGAAACCATTAATCAAAATGAAGGGGGCGGATGATGAGCTGTATGATGAAATTGGTCTTGCAAGAAGAGAAGGAATTAACGCCTGGGTCGTTATTACCAGGGGATGTGATAATTTCTGCACCTATTGTGTAGTTCCACATGCTCGCGGGAAAGAACGATACCGCCCTGTTGCCAGTATCATCAAAGAAGTTAAAACAGCAGTGCAGGAAGGATTCCCACAGGTCACTCTTCTCGGTCAAAATGTGAATAGCTGGAGAGACGAGAATCTCGATTTTGCAGATTTGTTAAAACAGGTATCTGATATTGAAAACCTGAAGAGAGTCCGTTTTATAACTTCCCATCCGAAAGATTGCTCAATGAAGTTATTGAATGTTATGAGTGAAGGTGGAAAAATATGTCCTGAACTTCACCTGCCGGTACAGTCGGGAAGCAATCGAATTCTGCAGCGAATGGGACGGGGTTACACAAGAGAGCATTATCTTGATCTTGTAAAAGAAGCAAGGGATAGAATTCCAAGGTTACACTTAAGTTCGGATATTATCGTTGGTTTTCCCGGCGAGACAGAATCGGATTATCTTGATACCAAGGAGCTTGTGCGTGACGTTCAATTTGATGACGCATTTGTCTATCGTTATTCTGAACGTCCGGGAACTGCTGCCGCCAAATTTGATGATGATATCCCTGAGGAGGTTAAGATCAGCCGTCTGATGAAAATTGGTGATATTGTACGAAAGAGTGGAAAACAAAAACTTGAAGCTCTGATAGGACAAACTGCTACCGTCCTTGTTGAGGGAATAAGCACGAAATCGTTAGAAGAATCTATGGGAAAAACAAGAGCAGGTCATGTTGTGGTTTTTCCCGGAAAGGATACCCCCAGGACTGAAGTTAATGTTATATTGAAACAATTAAGCGGTTTCACATTAAGAGGAGAGAAAACATAAAATGTGGATTCTCAGGTGGATCATTGCGGTAATTGTTTTAGCAGCAGTTCTGATTGTAGCAATTCAGAATCACGGTGAATCTGTCCAAATCAGTCTTCTTAACTGGAATTGGTCAGATGTTTCATTATTTCTTTCACTTTTTTTAGCGTTCATGGCGGGTGTTATCGCATTTATGCTGATCTCCATTACCGACCAGTTGAGTTTGCGTACAAACCTGAGGCGGGAACGACGCGAGTCGGCAAAAAAAGATAAGAAGATCGAGGAAATACAGGAAAATATTGAACAAGAAATAAAGGAAAAAAATGTTGCCAAAGCAAAACGATTAATCCTTGAAGAAAAACTCGCGACAGAGCAGAAAAGAGTTGAAGAGATCAGCAAAGAACTTGAAGAATTGAAAAACCCACCATCTGAGACAACTCCGCCAAAATCATCAGACACGGGAATCCCGCCAACATTCCGAAATATAGTATGATACTACCGGTCAGAGAGGAGATTCACTCCTGCTTCAGTGGTTGACTTCAGGATTTTTAAGAGTTAACCTTGCACCATGATTCACATGGGGCTCAGTTCTGAAAATTATTCGGGATGAGCCCGTTTGTTTCGGTTTAATTTTGTCTTTTCGCTTTTTTGCGGGGAAAGAGATATCCTGGATTTGTTTAACGAGCTTTGCGATACAAAGGTTCAGTGCAAACCGGGCAATATTCAATTCATGAAAATAGATAAAAAGTGACATTTATGAGCAGTGACAATAGTCAAAAAGATACTACTTCTGGAAACAATCCACCTGTTTGCATACACTGTGGCGAAAGCATGTCAAAATGGGCGACGCCGCAGTTAACAAATTGGGAAACGGAATGGTTCTGGGTATGTTTCAATGATGAATGCTTCTATTTCAAAAAAGGCTGGGATTGGATGATGGCGCAATACTCTTCAAGCACTTCCTACCGGTACAGGATCGACCCTTCCAGCGGCGAGGATGGACCTCTCCCGGTCTGGTCAGAAGATGCACTAAAAGACGGTATTATCAAGGAGAATGAAAATGGGTAAACTAACTGCGGAAGACCTGAAAGATCAATTTACAGCTTTTGATCATTTCAAGAAAAAACTATTTGATGAAGCCGAACGTCTTCCTGCCAATGCGGAGTTCAGTTTCAGTTGTAATCCAGGTGTTTCCTGTTTTAATAAATGCTGTACGGACGTAAATATTTTCCTTACTCCTTATGATATAATCCGCTTGAAAAACCGGTTTGATATGGATAGTGAGGAATTTTTAGCTCGTTATACTATCATGCCAATGGATGCCCGTCAGTCGTATCCAATTGTATTATTTAAAATGCAGAATGATGAAGACAAGAGCTGCCCTTTCCTTGACGCGGAAAAGGGGTGTTCGGTCTATGAAGACCGCCCCTGGCCCTGCAGAATGTTCCCGATTGGTAAAGCTTCGCCGAAGGAAGAGAGTGCTTTCCCCTTCTACTTCTTTATGAGAGAAGATGTTTGTAAAGGTTTTGAGGAAGCGACCGACAACTGGACGATTGAAAGTTGGATTGAGAATCAGGAAGTAGGTCCTTATGATGAAATGGGCGAATTGTTCAAAGGCATCGCACTGAACACCTTTTTCGGTAAAGGACAACGCCTGACTCCACCCCTGATGGAAATGTTCCACATGGTTTGTTATAACATAGACAAATTCAAGGTATTTGTCTTTGAATCAACTTTCCTTGATCGTTTCGAGGTTCCGGAAGATCGCATTGAAAAGATGCGAACTGATGATGTGGAGCTGCAAAAATTCGGTTACGAATGGCTGCGATTCTCACTGTTCCAGGAACGTACAATGGTGGTTAAAGAAGAAGCAAAATAGTAGGTCCTGGTCTCAGAGCCGGACATTGAAATATGGATAAAAGTAGCCCGGACAACTTGTGTCCGGGTTTTCTTTGTAGCCTTGAATTCATACCCCACAGGCGGTATATTGGTAGTATGAAAGTAAAGACATCTATCACACTATCGAACCAGTTGATTGAAGCAATCGAGGAGTACGGTCAACCGTTTAAGAATCGATCTGATTTTATTGAGGCGGCTATTTGGGCATTCATCGATATGATTAAACGCGAACGGCAAAATGCTCGCGATATTAAGATTATAAACAAAAATGCCGACCGTTTAAACGCCGAAGCTCTGGATACGCTTGACTACCAGGTTCATCCGTGAAACGAGGCGAACTTTACCGGGTGGCTCATCCGGGTAATGACCCAAAGCGATTCAGAGTATTTGTGATTGTCAGCCGTCAAGCATTGATTGATTCGCGTTTTTCTACTGTAATCTGTGCTCCGATTTTCTCTACATATGATGGTTTGGCGTCTCAGGTCGCTGTTAGCACCGACCAAGGTTTAAAACATAATAGCAGCATTCATTGCGACGAATTAGTGAGTTTACCTAAATCAGCGTTAACGAATTATATTGGGATGTTAGCGCCTGATAAAGTAGAGGCGTTAGACGATGCAATACAGGTAGCCCTGGAATTACCGGGTTAGTGTAAAATTATATTGAGTAGCTCGGACGGCTTGCGTCCGGGTTTTCTATTAATCGCTTTGCACAAGAAAAAAGAATTATGTGTTGACAATATTCGTAGTATTCCTTACCTTATGTAAGGAATCAATATGGAGTAGAAAAATGCCTGTTGCAAAAATCACTTCTAAAGGTCAGATAACCATACCGAGCGAGATACGAAAACAATTAGGTTTAAATGCCGGGGACAGGATCTCTTTCCAGGTACGGAATAACAGTGAAGTGTTATTCTACCCAGAAACAGTTGACGTCTTGACCTTATGTGGCGTCATCGATCCGGAGAAAAAAGGTGTTTCAATAAAGGATATGAACGAGATAATCCGTGACCGGAGCATGTGAACATGATCGCCCTGGATACTAACGTCCTTCTCAGATTCCTGGTGAAAGATGAGGAGAAACAAAGTCAAATGGCTCGCAACCTGATTGAACGAGTCAGTGAGAAGAACGAATTTATATTCATAAGTGAAATTGTTTTATGCGAGATGGTCTGGGTGTTATCCTCATCAAGAGGTTATAATCTCAAGCGAGTGGAGATCGTTGATCTTCTAAAAATGATCTTTAATACAAAGCAATTTGCCTTTTCAGATGCTGACCGAATAAAAAATGCCCTGGAATTATTTAATAACAACAAAGGTGATTTTGCAGATTTCTTAATCAAGGAGCAGGCAATAGCAGCAGGATGTAAATACGTAGCAACGTTTGACCGGACTTTGCTTGCAACAGATGGTTTCAGGGAAGCAAAATAAAATTGACATTGTTATATAACGCTATGAGAAAAATTGAATAATATATCATCCATATCCATAAGAATTCAGAGAAACCACTTTAGGTGACGAATTTGGATTCTTGAACCGTTGAAATGTAAAATGTAGCCATAACCTTAGGTTCATGCTGGTTTCAGAGAGGTGGCTGAGAAGCAACGCAAACAGTCCGAGTTACTTTTACCAACAGAAGGATTTCCTAATGCTGCATTTAATCCCATCATTTATAAGTGTGCAATATGATAAGAGGCAATTCAAAGGGGACTTTCAAGCCACAACGATGTTCATAGACATTGCAGGATTCACCGCAATGACACAAGCACTGATGGTCAAAAGCAAGGAAGGTGCGGAAGTGTTATCTGACCTCATTAATAGTGTGTTCTCGCCTGCAATCAGCACTATATATGTATACGATGGTTTTATCTCGAGCTTTGCCGGAGATGCGTTTACCGCCATTTTCCCGTCTGATCAAACATCTATAAACGATGCAGTCTCGGCAGCGATTCGCATTAGAGAAATGTTCAAGAAAGCAGGATTGATTAAGTGCAGATTTGGTTCATTTGAACTATCCGTAAAGATCGGGATGTCATGGGGTCAAGTAGAATGGGGTATTATTAGGCACGAGCGTCAGAACGCCTATTATTTCATGGGGAAAGCGATTGATCAATGCGCCGAAAGTGAGCATCACGCAGATAAAGGAGAGGTGATCCTCGATAATGAAATATTGCCCCAAATTTCTAATTTATCTGAGTTGACTTATCTAAAGAGGAATGATCGTTTTTATCTACTTCGGTCTGCACCTGTAACTTCAGTTAAAGATGTCATATTCGCGATCATTCCCACCAGCCAAGACAAATTCATCCCAGAAAATATCCTCACCCTGAATAGCCAAGGTGAGTTCAGAAACATTGTCTCCTGTTTTATATCCTTTAAAAGTTATGACTTGTCTGAAGATATTGCCAGCATTATTACTTTGGCACATCGCTACAAGGGATATTTTAACAAGGTTGATTTCGGTGACAAGGGTGGTGTGATACTTGTTCTGTTCGGTACACCCAAAGGTATGTCGAATCTATTTAGTCGTTCATTAGATTTTGCCATGGCCGTAAAAGAAATTCCTGAATTATCCGTGCGAATCGGTCTGGCTGTGGGAGTAGGCTTCACCGGATTCATCGGGAGTGAGGTACGCAGTGAATATACTGCATTAGGTTCTGTTGTGAACCTGTCAGCGAGGTTCATGATGGAGGCGGGTTGGGGTGAAGTCTTCATTGATGAGCAAATTCATAAGCAAGCTGATGCACGGTATAAAATATTAGCATCGGAACCGCGGCATTTCAAGGGATTCGAAGGTGAAATCCCCGTCTATCGGGTAACAGAACGCAATGAACAGGTTCTCGTTACTTTATTCGAAGGGGAGATGGTAGGCCGCGATGAGGAGTTGAAACGATTAGTAGAGTTATTGCAGCCAGTAAAAGAGAAGAAGTTTGGTGGTATAGTATATGTCTATGGTGATGCTGGCATCGGTAAATCACGACTGATCTACGAACTGATCAAGCAACAAGACATCTTGACCTTGACATTGCAGACAGATGATATCCTCCAGAAGGGTTTGAATCCATTCACATACTTTTTCAGTAACTACTTTGAGCTGTATGAGGCTCGTTCCTTCGAAGAGCGGAAAGAAATTTTCAAGACAAATTATGAAAAGCATTTTAAACGTATAGAAAACAGCCTAAATGTCGATGGCAGGACGAAACCTGTTATTAATAAACTGCGGCGAATTGAATCGATTATCGGAGCCATCATCGGACTATTCTGGGATGGATCAATTTACGACATGATGGATCCTAACGATCGATCAGTGGCGACTAGATTAGCGATTAAGGAGTTCTTTACCACCCTCAGTCTCGTAGAGCCAATTATAATACACGTGGAGGACTTTCAGTGGTTGGATGGTGAATCACAAACAGTCTTTGAAATCCTTACCCGCCACATTGAAAACTTTCCTCTACTAATTCTTGCTTCCGGTCGTTTAAATGACGATGGATCCAAGCCTGAGATACCTGCAGATGAGAATATTATGTGTCATGAAATCATTCTTAATCAACTGTCGCAGGATTCAATAAGTGTTTTGATCGCAGATCGCTTGGGTGATAAACCGGATAATAACCTGACTGCCTATTTATTTTCACGGACGGAGGGTAACCCGTTCTATGCCGAACAGTTATGTCTCTATCTGCAGGAAAATAATCTTATTGTACTGCATAAGGGACGATACCAATTGATGGCGGCGCCTGCTGACATTCCAACAGGAATCACTGAAATCCTTATCGCACGGATTGACCGGTTGACAAGAGTGTTGAAGGAAACAGTGCAGATCGCATCAGTATTGGGACGTGAGTTCGAGGTACAAGTGCTTGCAGTACTGATAGACATGCTGACCTCAAAGGCGACGGAAGAGGAATCATCGCTTCACGGCTGTGAAATCCATCCATTGATTTTCGAAGGCGAGGTGGAGCGAGTTTGGGTACGCTTGGCGGAACTGCGGTGCATCTTCCGCCATGTCCTAATACGCGATACGGCGTATGATATGCAGTTAAGGAAAAAACTTAGGTTTCTTCATAAATTGGCTGGTGATACCATTGTAAAACTGTATTATGATAACAGGATATTCTATTCGGACATAGCATACCATTATGAACAAGCGGAAGTGTGGAATCTGGCACTTAAATATTGTCTCAGCGCAGGAGATTATTTCAAAGAAATAATAAAATATGATGAAGCCTTAGTCTATTTCCAGAAAGCATTGTCAATCTGTCAAGAGAGATTGAAGGAGAAACATCCGTATACAGCTACTTCATACAATAACATTGGAGAAGTATTTCGACAGAAAGGCGCCGATGAGGAGGCTATGAGCTATCATGAAAAAGCGCTTGCCATCAGGAAAGAATTATTGGGTGAAAAACATCCGGATACAGCGCAATCTTACAATAACATCGGACTCGTCTATCATAGCAAAGGCCACTATGACAAAGCTCTAAGATACCATGAAAAAGCACTTGCCATCAGGAAAGAATTATTAGGCGAGAAACATCAAGATACGGCACTTTCATATAATAACATTGGAGCAGTATATCGCCAGGATGGCAAATACGATAAGGCTCTAGAATACTACGAGAAAGCACTTCATGTCTGGGAAGAGGTGTTGGTGGAGAAACATCCATATACGGCTACTTCATTCAATAACATCGGTGATTTATATCGTCAGAAAGGCCAATATGACATTGCATTTAGATACTTTGAAAAAGCACTTACCATCTGGGAAGAGGTGTATGGCAAGAAACATACGGAAACGGCCAATTGCTACAATAACATAGGAGGCGACTATAATAGTAAAGGCGACTATGACGAGGCTCTAAAATACTACAAAAAAGCACTAGCTATCAGAAAAGAATTGTTGGGCGAAAACCATCCAAGTACAGCGCAATCTTACAATAACATCGGACTTGCATATATTAATAAGGGCAACTATGACAAGGCTCTAAGATACCTAGAAAATGCGCTTGCAGTCTGGGAGGAGGTGTGGAGTGAAAAACATCCCTCTACGGCATTTTCCTACAATAACATCGGAGGTGTCTATCATAGCAAAGGCCACTATGACAAGGCTCTAAGATACCATGAAAAAGCGCTTGCCATCAGGAAAGAATTATTGGGTGAAAAACATCCGGATACAGCGCAATCTTACAATAACATCGGACTCGTCTATCATAGCAAAGGCCACTATGACAAGGCTCTAAGATACCATGAAAAAGCACTTGCCATCAGGAAAGAATTATTAGGCGAGAAACATCCGGATACAGCACAATCGCTGGCAAACATCGCATCAGAGTATTTTTCCCAAGGGAGATACCGGAAAGCGGAGCCACTCGTTAAAAGAGCTCTAGCTATATGCGAGGACTCGCTTGGAGCAAACCATACTTATACGAAAACAGTGATGAATAATATGGTCATGATGTATGAAAGTATGGGCAATAAAGCGGAAGCGAATAAGATTCGGATGCGGATATTGTAGGCGCGTAGCAGATAACTGTGTAGTTTGTTTCGTAGTTCTTAGAAAAACAGCAGTATAGCCTGGATTCAATGCAACTATCTTTTAGTCAAATCGTCTGCATCGCTGTTCAGACGAAGATTTACGGTTTAGAAATTCGTTTTTGATGACTCGTTTATTGCTGGAAGACAATGAATCTTGAACAAAACATGTGACTTAGGGACAGGGTTCGGAAACCCGGGCATACCTGATCAATAGAATTTTCGTTTTATCCAAAACGCTACATTGACCAATCCTATCATAACCGGTACTTCAACCAGTGGACCGATCACTGCGGCGAAAGCGGCTCCTGAATGCAATCCGAATACTCCTATTGCTACTGCAATTGCCAGCTCAAAATTATTTGAGGCGGCGGTGAACGAAAGAGACACGGTTTTCGGATAGTCCACCTTGGATTTTATTCCGATGAAAAAGGTTATAAGGAACATCAGCACAAAATAAATCAGTAAGGGAATTGCTATCCTGATAACATCCATAGGAAGTTCGATGATCTTATCGCCTTTTAAGGAAAACATGATGACTATAGTGAAGAGCAGCGCTACCAGGGTGATAGGGCTGATCCTCTTTATAAAGACTTTGTGATACCACTCCTTCCCGCGAAGCCGCACTAATACCGTTCTTGTCAGGAATCCGGCGATAAATGGTATTCCCAGGTAGATGAACACACTCTTGGCGACATCAACCATTGTGATATCCACCACGAAACTGCTCAATCCCATCCATTTCGGAACGACAGTGATGAAGATAAATGCATAGAATGAATAGAAGAAAATCTGGAATAGTGAATTCAAGGCAACTAAACCGGCGGCATATTCCGAATCCCCCTTCGCCAGTTCGTTCCAGACGATGACCATGGCAATACATCTGGCTAATCCGATAAGAATCAGTCCGGCCATGTAATCAGGGTAATCCCGGACAAAAATTATTGCGAGGACAAACATCAATATTGGACCGACAATCCAGTTTAGTCCAAGTGATAAGCCAAGAATCTTGTAGTTCCGAAAGACCTTTCCAAGTTCCTCGTATCGAACCTTGGCTAAAGGAGGATACATCATCAAAATTAAGCCGATTGCAATTGGGATCGATGTTGTTCCGACTGACAATTTTGTGATAGAATGTGGAATTACCGGAGCCCATTTCCCAAAAACTACCCCGATTCCCATCGCAAGAAATATCCAGAGTGTCAGATACCGGTCAAGGAATCCCAGTCTTTTTCCTTTATTAGATTTTGTCATCTTTTCACCCAAATTGTTTATGATGTATAATCGTTTGATTTAGGTCAACCAACTCCCAATGGTATTTTTTTTTGGAATCCTGCCTCTTGATACTATTTCACCATCAACAGCAACACCAGGTGTTGAAAGTATCCCCTTCGCAGCAATTTGGGAAATATCAGTGATTTTGGTCAACTCATAATCCTGACCTTCTTTCAATCCTTTCTCCTGAGCGACTTTATGAATTATGTCTGCCGTCTTTTTACATTTAGGACAACCCGGTCCAAAAACCTCAATTTTCTTCATCATATCCTCTTGTATATCTATGGTATAAACTAATCCTGTTCGAACCTGTCATCTGCTCTTCCGGGGACTGTCCGGTATCCTGATTCTTCCAACCAGCCGAACCGCGCGGCGGGATAGCAATCGATCGATGGCACATAAGGCTTGATATCCAGCAGCGGTGTACCGTCCAGCATATCCACGTCCTCAACCTGGAGAAGGTTGTCTTTAATGCCAATTAACCGTACAGCAGAGATACCGATAGGGTTGATCCGGCTTGGCGCACGAGTTGCAAACAATCCCCGCGGCTTATCATCCATGTATGGAGTGATAATCATTTCCGGTTCTTTGCTCTTGTGAAACCAGTAGATCAACCAGATCCGCTCGAAGCCCTCGAGATCTTTTAATGCCGTTGCATATTCCGGCGCGACATCTACTGTTCCCCTAATTCCTTTTGCTTTGAAAGGCTGGATCGGTGTGCCTTCTGACACTTTGTGGGGAGTTCTTATCACACCAATCGACCGCCATTGATTCTGTATCATACTCATCCGGCAAACCTCCCGAAAATCATACCAACAAAAGTGGAAAGAACCACTACCAGAACAACGTAAACCGCCGTCCGTTTTACGCCCATCACCCTTCCAATCACGATCATATTTGGCAGGCTGAGTGAGGGTCCGGCAAGCAGCAGGGTTAATGCCGGTCCCCTGCCCATCCCAAGGTCCATCAGCGCTCGGACAATTGGTACTTCGGTAAGAGTCGAAAAATACATTAATGCCCCGAACACGCTGGCAAGCAGGTTGTTCCAGATACTGTTACCCCCGACCCAGCGTTGAACAACCGGCTCGGGCAGCAAAACTTTTATCATCCCCGCAACGAATACCCCGATGAGCAGGATGGGAACTATCTTCTTAACCAGACTCCAGGTTTCCTGCATCCACAATGCCACCTCGTTTCCAGAGTACCAGCGAACCACCATGATTATAACCGCTGCTAAGAAAACAACAGAAATTAATGCTGGAACAGGTTTTCCTTCGAAAATCATTGACCATCGTCCGGATTCTGCCCGTGTCAATTCGACAACTAAGCCAATTGAAGAAGCCGCAACCAGGAATATGACCATTGCGGCGAAATAGGGGATAATCCGGCTAAGGGGATGGGAACCATCGTCTTCATCTTCCCCATACGCCCAATCAGTGTTTTCCGCATATAGTTTCTCTTCCTGCTTACGGAAGATGACTGCCATTATTAAGCCGATAACGACCGAGAAAGAGATAGCACCTACAGCGCGGGCTATGCCTATGTCAAAACCAAGAAGTTGTGCAGAGTAAATGATCGCCAGGACATTTATCGCCGGTCCGGAATAGAGAAATGCGATAGCAGGTCCCAAGCCCGCTCCCCGCTGACGAATTCCCGCGAACAGGGGAAGAATAGTACAGGAACAGACTGCAAGGATAGCTCCAGATAAAGAGGCGACAGTATAGGAAAGCCACCGTTTCGCCCTGGGTCCGAAATAACGGATCACGGCGGTCTGGCTTACAAAAACTGCGATTGCACCGGCGATAAAGAAAGCCGGCACCAGACAGGTCAGGACATGTGCTGACAGGTATTCAGTCAAAGCTTCCCATCCCGATAATAACAATTCAGTCAACATAATACAATGCCTCTATGCATGTGCTTGCATGAATACAAAGAAAAAAAGAGCTACAAAGCTCCCGCTACTTCGCGAGCATGTTTTTGTGCGAGGTCCCGGAGAATGTCGTCAGCCATCTCCAGCAGGCGAAACACGCGGGGCTCTGCGATACTGTAGTAAACAGATACCCCTTCTTTCCTGGAACTCAACAATCCCATTCTTCGCAGCTTAATAAGGTGACGGCTTACAACCGATTGATCCTCCTTCATTGCAGGATGAATATTACAGACGCATTTTTCTCCATCTCGCAGTTTATAGAGCAACTTCAACCGTGTAGGCTGTCCAAGTACTGTAAACAACTGGGATTCTATTTCAAGTTTTTTTGGATCGATCATAAGAGAGCCTCTCAATATTCTTAGTTGCATTCATGCATGAACATGCATAGTTTACGAATTGTTAAGCACGAAGTCAAGAGACAATCAGAAAATAATATTCAGCGAATTGTATCTTCAAGCTGTGCAGGAGTAATGATGGTTATTCTTTTTGTTTTCTGAACAAAGACTCTGATGGATGTTGATTAGTTGATAAAACTTATTTGAAAATCACATGAAAATGATTTGAAAACCAGTGAAGTAGAATCATTAGGAGGTATGAAAGAAGATGGATCTACAAGAACTATTTGAGACGGGATTAAAATTTCATGGACACAAGTGTCCCGCGATGCCAATGGGAATCAGGGCAGGAATGGCTGCCATGAAATCTCTTAATGTAACCCGCTCCCAAGATAAAGAACTCTATGTAAAGTCTGAAACAGGAAAGGGACATGCAGCAGGTTGCTTTTTGGATGGAATTATGACAGCTACGGGTTGCACTTACGGTAAGTCCAACATAGAAAAGCTCTATTACAACAAGATGGCGTTCACACTGATTGATCAGATCACAGGAAGAGCCATTCGAGTTTCGCTTAAACCGGACTTCTTTGAGATGGCGCTGGCTTCTCCATTCGTGCGAAAACGGGAAGCAGGTGTGCTGCCCCAGGATATTGAGGCTGAAATTACCGATCCCCTGGTATCTCGTATTCTGGGGCTGAAGGATGAGGACTTTCTCGAGTTAGGTGAGATACAAAGTGTGGAAGTAATAAAGGAAAAAGGTATTTTCGCGACGAAACGATGTGATCAATGCGGCGAAGTTACGTTTGAGAACAAGCTTCGCAAAACCGATGATGGTAGATCAGTTTGTTTACCGTGTTTCGGTGAAGATGCAGATTGACTTCAGTAATGTGATCGACTTTAAAAATGGACGATAGCATTTTTTTGTTAGTAGGAGGTTAGCATGCTGATAAATGTGGTTGCAGGGGTTATTACTCTGTTCTTTACCGCTTTGCTAACGATTGCCGGTGTCGGTGCAGCATTTATTCTTATCCCGATATTCATTGCTCTTGGTATTGATGTGCATGTTGCAATGGCAACGGCATTGCTTCTCAATTCCATTGCAATGATTTTTGCCTCACACCGATTTATTAAGAAGAAACTGGTACTATGGAAAGTTGCAGTTCCAATATTAATTGCAGCAACTGTCGCTTCACCGGTTGGAGCGTATATAAGCACTGATTTAAACAGGGAGATACTCCTGTGGCTTTTCGTGATTTTCCTGATCTTTGCTGCCAGTATGATGCTCTTTTACAGACCAGTGCAAAGAGTCCGAGATATCTCGAAGACGAAACAGATACTGTCTGGTGTACTGGTTGGCATATTTGCCGGTTTCATGGGTGGATTGCTGGGGGTTGGCGGGGGAAATTTTATTGTCCCTGTACTGGTCTGGTTGGGATATAATCCTAAAAAGGCTTCGGCTACGACCTCTTTTATTGTAATATTTTCATCATTCTCCGGTTTCCTCGGGCATATGACAGTCGGAAACATCAGTGTGCCTTTGCTAAGTTTTACTGCAATTGGTTCGGCACTTGGAGCTGTCGCCGGTGCATGGTTGATGACCGAAAAACTTAAGCGCAACCAGGTCAAATACATTATCGGTTTTGTTCTTCTTGTAATTGCAATAAAAATGGTCTGGAACCTTTTAGCGTAAAAATTAGAAGAGTGTGATTTTTATTGATGATTTAGAGATAGAATTGCCGAGGATGTCCGAAACAGACTGAAGACCGAGTTGGCATCATGAACGTGATAGCCACTTTGACAAGATTGGAGTTCATAATGAGTGATAATCACAGCCACGCTGAGGCATTGGGAAAGCGGTTACTTCTTTCGATGTTAATAAACTTGTTAATTCCTGCATTACAGATAATCGGTGGAATCCTGGCAGGAAGTGTAGCTCTTCTCTCTGATGCAGTGCATAATTTGGGTGATTTTACCGCGTTACTTGTCGCCTATCTGGCTAATAAAGTTAGCAGACGGGGACCGTCAGCCAGGCATACATTCGGACTTAGACGAGTCGAGATACTTGCGACTGTGATAAATTCCGCTCTCCTTGGAGGAGCGGCTGTTTATATCGCGGTGGAAGCATTGCATCGCCTGGCTCATCCCACTGACGTATCGGTTAATTTGGTTATCTGGTTTGCGCTGATCGGCATTGTGGGCAATGGATTATCCGCCATCCTGTTGCACAAAGACTCTGGGCAAAGCCTCAATGCCCGCGGAGCTTTTCTACACATGCTCGGTGATTTGTTAACCTCGGTAGCAGTGTTGACCGGAGCGTTGATTATGCGCTTTTTTGAATTTCCCTGGATTGATCCAGTACTAAGTTTGGTAATAGTGGCTTATATATCGTATAACAGTGTTTTGCTTCTGAAAGCTGCCATTCATGTCTTGATGGATGGAACTCCCAAGGGGGTGGATCTCGAAACTGTCAGAGCAGAGATAGAAGCCATTAGCGGAGTGAACAGCGTCCATTATATGCATGCGTGGAGCTTGGAAGAAAAACCGTTGGCATTGACCTGTCACATGGTAGTTGGTGACCAGTTGATATCTACCTCTAAAACACTGATAGAAATGATATACACGAACCTTCTTGAACGGTTCGAGATCAATCATCCTGTATTGCAATTTGAAACCAAAGTGTGCGGTCAAGGTCAGCTCTTATGCCAGATGATTAGTGAATAACATGTAGTTTTCCAGCGAATGATCACAGGAAAAATAAAATACCGGTTGGAGCTGGAACTGCAATAGTCAGCGGCTGAATTATCGGAAATAGTCTCAGAGGATCGGCGTAAACGGGTGTTGGAAATATTATCTTCGCCGCAAATGTTGTTCTTATAAACTTGATTGCAACTTGTCTCTTGATGACTTGTGGCGTATCCAAATTCAAAAGCGAAGTAGAATACAAGTAAACCGATGGCTGTGAAAATATTTGAAATCACTAAATATTGAAATGCTCTCTATTTTTCCCGGGACAGCGTGCATGTGTTGGGAATTATGGTTATACAAAGGTTTTAAACATGAAACGAAAATTGCCAAAAGTACTTGTTCTAATTGCGGTAGCTGCTGCTGTTACTGCAGTAATTATTGCCTCGAAAGATTCGGATCAGGGTGAAACAGTGAGTTCTGCTGCCGGTGTCAATCATAATGCTATTCAAAAAGAGGAAAACGATGCCGCCTCATTTGACAATGCGAAAGATTCCCTGCGCTGTGTAGCGTTGCCGGCAATGCTGGAACTCGGCAGCGAGGGTTGTATTTCCTGTGAAAAGATGAAACCGGTGATGAAATCATTAATCGATGAATATGGAGATTTGATTAATATCGAGTTTCATGATGTACGCAAGAATAGCGAGATCACCCAGAAATACAAAATTCGACTTATCCCAACCCAGGTTTTCTTGAAACCAGACAGCACTGAGTTTTTCCGTCATGAGGGATTTTTCCCTAAGGAAGAGATCGAAAAAGTATTCCGTGATATGGGAGTTCCACTTTAATGGAAAATCTTCTCGAGACAGTACAGGGAAATCCGATTCTTGCACTCGGCGCAGTGTTTGTCGGTGGATTGCTCTCTGCAAGTTCTCCCTGTGTCCTGGCAATTCTTCCGCTTGTTATTGGCTACGTAGGTGGCGCAAGTGGCGGAGATCAACGCAAGTCCGTGATTTACTCGTTATTCTTTGCGCTCGGTCTCGCCATCACCTTTACCATTCTCGGCGCTATTGCGGCAATTTTCGGAAGGCTTTTCGGTCAGGTTGGTCAAGCTTGGTACTGGATAGTCGGGGCGCTTGTGATTGCCATGGGATTATCAATGATGGGATTGTTCGAAGTACGAATCCCCATGCCGCAAAAGTTCCAGCCAAAGACACGAGGCGCGCTGGGCGCATTTATGCTCGGTATGTTGTTCGGGATTGCTTCTTCACCTTGTGCGACACCTGTGCTGATTGTAATTCTGACCTTTGTCGCCAGCCAGGGAAAGGTTCTTTATGGCACGCTCTTGTTGTTCGTGTATGCGATAGGGCATGTCGCCCTGATTGTTGTGGCAGGCATCTCAGCAGGATTCGTGCAGAAATTAGTGGAGAGCAAGGGAGCTATGAACCTCTCTGTCTGGACGAAGAAAGTATTCGGCGCCCTGGTAACCTTCGCGGGAGTATATATCATATACGTGAACGTGTTGCCCTGATATGTTTCGCACGACGATATTCCTGTTGCTGGTGCAGCTCTTTGCAGCGGTTTCATCGGCTCAAGATCGGGCAGGAGCAATAGGTCAGTTTCGTTCGCTGAATGCAGCGCCCGGAAGCTTGGGAACGACTACGTTGCCCCCTGATGGACGTCCCTGGATAGTTTTCATTTTTAAAGCATGCTGTTCCCCCTCTGATCATGCGGCCCGATGGATTGTGGACGCGGAGAAACAATTCGGCGACAGGATTGGAATCATTGGTTTGAATGTCGATCCTGGAAAATCATTGCCGCGTGTCAGCAATTGGCTGCATACTCACCAAATAGAATTCCCCGTTGTAAGTGATCCTACGGCACAGGTAGCCATTGCCTGGGGTGTTATTGCGCCCCCTGCAGTCGTAATTCTTGACGGACAAGCTCATGAGATATATAGAACTATGGGCTATCAACCTTCTTATGGGCATAAACTTACAGCCGAAATTCATGAATTACTGAAAAGCAATACCACCGATGACAAGAGATAAATTATGATTAGTCCCGGCAGAAATAATTATGTAAACATCTTGTTAATATTGATTATAGTGTCTGCTTGTTTCAGTATTCTTCCAGGTTGTGAGATCGTCGAAAGCGAAAAGAGTTCTCAAGGTCTTATCAGTGTTACTGCATTTGATACGACACTCAATGAGAACCTTTCAGATGCGGAAATCCTGATCGACGGCATACTTCGACAAGAGAAAACACCTGCACAGATTGCTGGAATCAAGGAAGGGGAACACAGTATTACATTGAGACCACCTTACCTCGATTATCCGATTGTCGAAACCCATTTCCGGTTTTCGCCTCCGGAAACGCTGGATGTTTCTTTAACAGTTGGTCGAAGTCTGCAGCCGGGATTACTGTATATCGAAACTAATAATGATCCGGCACGTGTTTATGTCAATCAAAACTTCAATTTCCAGAATACTCCTGTCGTTCTTTCGCTGGCCCCGGGTGAACATCAATTAGCCGCGTTCCGTTCTGGTTGTTTATCTGACGCGCCTTCTATCTCGCTTGTTCAAATTCGAGCTGACGATTCACTATCAGTGTTGCTGAAACTCAAACAGGCTAATACCGGCACATCACCAGGTGATCTGGCTCCTGACGTTTGTCTTTTTAGTGATCTGGGTGATAGTTGCAGTATCGCTCAATACAGGGGATGTGTTCTATTGGTAAACTTCGCCGGATTTAGTTGTGATCCATGTATTGGTGAATTGCCACAAATCCAGAATGTATATGATGAATATTTCAATGATGGCTTTCGCGTGTTAGTGATAAATGTTGGCTGGTGGAATGAAGGCCCTGAGGAGTTTGAAATCGTCAGGAACGAACTCGGAATTTCTATGCCCCTGATGTACCCTGACGCTAATGGGATCAATGCGCCAAACCTCTATGAAGTGATTGCAGCGCCGACAAATATACTCGTGGATCGAAGCGGGATCATCCGACAACGATTCGGCGTCACAACCTATGAGGATCTCAAAAGTCGTGTAGAGTCTATGATTTAGGCTTCTGAAAGAATATTGCTCCTAAATAAAGTGGCGTGGATACTGTTCCTCATTTATCGCCATTACGGCAACTCCAATTCTTAGAAAGATTAGATGACGAATTGGACTACTCCATCCCTGGTTTCCCCTCTATATAAGCAGATAACCTGCCATGAAGCGGGTTCTCTGAATAAACGAAATAATGAATAATTATTAGTGTTCCTTACCTTCCGGTACGGTTCCCGGCATGGCTGACTGGAACAGTTCTGAATATATCTCTTTCATTTTTCCTGAACGGATATCAGCTTTCAATTCAGCAGTCGGGCGGCTCAACCAGTTATGCATGGGATCATCTGTTAATTGCGTGTCGAGGAAGGCGTCTGCTTCAGCATCATGCAATTTTCTTACTTCAGGAATGAACTGCTCAGTAAGTATGGAAACTTGATCTTCGTTATCAGGCATGATGTAAAAAAGAATCCGGGTATCGTAAGACAATATGGCACCAGTAAAGTACCAACCCAGATATTCCTCACCGCCGCCGGAAAAGAGTTCTTCCGGCATGAAGGATTTTACTCTCGGGAAAAGATGGAGTTTATCTTCAAAGAAATGGGTGTACAGCTGTGAGCTTTTTTTTATCACCAAACATCATTATATTAATACTTAAAACAGAATAACAGTTAACGTTTAAATTCTTTGACAGTTGGTTGGCATTCGCAATTTTCATTGAAAATTAATAGCATCTTTTAGATCTCAAGATAAAGGGAAAACATCGTCTGTCCCTAGTTTCTATCTGAAAGTGGGAGGTATGGCTTGACTGACCGATATCCAGGTACATTCATCGAAATCAGTGGTAATCCTGATCCAAAGGAAGTAATTTTTGACAATATTGTCCATTGGCTAAATCAATATCATTATTTAGGTGGCGTAAGAGATATTATAAGAAATTTTATGCTTCTAGATAATTCTATTCATAATGCGATGCAGCTACATGCAATTGGAGTATCATTACAAGAGATGGATAAGCTTGAAGAGTCTACCTACTGTTTCGCACAGTCAATTCTAATGAACCCGTCCTATCATCAATCATATCAGAGAATAGGCGACAATTATCGAAAAGCTAAAAATCATGCTGAATCAATTGCTTTATACAAAAAAGCAATAGATATTGTAACAAATCAATCGTTGTATCCTGACCAATTTAATGTAACAAATATTGAGAGTTACATTGGCGAGTATTATTTCTGTATTGGTTTAAGTCATGGAGATAAAGGAGATTATCTTATTGCTACTAACTTCTTTAGAATGGCAAAAGATTTAAACAACAATGGATATTTTGGGTATATAGATAGCGGGTATAATAACTGGGATCAAGCCATAAACAACATGAAAGAATTGGCAGCAGAATTTGAAAGATTGGAAAAATTCTCTGATGAAGATTATGAAGACATTATTAATAAGATGGAAAACCAGATTCGTAATCATATACCTACAAACTCGGTACTTTTTGAAAAAAATTCCTTGATTATTCAATTAACACATACTGTATCCTTTTTCAAGAACCTCTCTGATCAATCCAAGAATTTTTATGTCACAGCTGAAATGCATTTCTATACAACCCCTGAGGATTATGATTTCTCCACAGTGTTGATGTCTTACTGCAAAGTTCTTGAAAATGAGCTAAGGTCAAAGTATTTGACACCATCAATTGAGTGGATTAAGAAAAAAAGATTAACAACGAAAATAAATATTAATATCCGGTTATGTCATTAGCTCAGCTAAAGTA
Organism: Candidatus Electryonea clarkiae; assembly: GCA_030765455.1. Lineage (GTDB taxonomy): Bacteria > Electryoneota > Electryoneia > Electryoneales > Electryoneaceae > Electryonea > Electryonea clarkiae. Next base: position 68,396 of record JAVCCM010000168.1, read on the forward strand.
ATAGTCGATCTTTGAATACAACGTGTCAAGAGTTTATCGAAAATATTGAATAGGTTCCAGCGTCTGTTGAAACGGAATTCGAATTCATCAAGATA
>JAVCCM010000020.1 GCA_030765455.1 Candidatus Electryonea clarkiae
ATATAACTGACTGATGCCTGCCCGCAAACCACAACTTATGAGGAGAAGAGGATGAAAGATATTGCTAATATAACTGACTGATGCCTGCCCGCAAACCACAACTATAATGTGAATTGTGTTAAACTGATAATGAATATAACTGACTGATGCCTGCCCGCAAACCACAACGAAACGCCTCGGGAAATCTCACGTCTGACAAATATAACTGACTGATGCCTGCCCGCAAACCACAACTCTTCCCGCTTCGATTACCTCCGCAGATCAAAATATAACTGACTGATGCCTGCCCGCAAACCACAACCGGAAGACTCAACGGGGCTTGATATCGAAATATAACTGACTGATGCCTGCCCGCAAACCACAACGCAACCATAGGCTTGAATGACAAAAACAAAAAATATAACTGACTGATGCCTGCCCGCAAACCACAACCCGAAAACCTCGCTACTCCCAAGACTCAGAAAAATATAACTGACTGATGCCTGCCCGCAAACCACAACATATAAAAGGCCGGTGATCCGGTCGATTATAATATAACTGACTGATGCCTGCCCGCAAACCCCAACGATTGTTGAACGGTTAGCGAGGAAACGGATAAATATAACTGACTGATGCCTGCCCGCAAACCACAACCGAGGACTATGGATTCAAGGGTTTATACAAATATAACTGACTGATGCCTGCCCGCAAACCACAACCCGGTATCAATGCTCCAGCTTGCCTCGTCCTAATATAACTGACTGATGCCTGCCCGCAAACCACAACGAATATGAAGCGGAAGGAATCATCCGAGAAATATAACTGACTGATGCCTGCCCGCAAACCACAACTGGATATTACAATTATGAGAACTGCTGACAAATATAACTGACCGATGCCTGCCCGCAAACCACAACTGGAATCTATCGTTCGTCTAAGTAAGATTCAATATAACTGACTGATGCCTGCCCGCAAACCACAACTTTGTCTTTTGTTTTATAATATAGTGCTAATAATATAACTGACTGATGTCTGCCCACAACCTATAGTAGCGGCGATTTTAGGTATATTTTTGAATTAAACATCAGGCAGATTCCTTATTTTACTAATACTACTTTCTTCATTTCCCTCATCTTTCCCGGTACATTGGCTTGGATAAAATAGATACCTGCCGGGTATTCTGATCCGTCAAAGCTGAATTTGTGAACTCCTGCCAAAAAAATTCCATTTGTAATTGTTGTCACCTCTTCGCCAAGGATATTTATTATTTGAAGGTTTAATACTGATGGTTCAGGAAGTCCGATAATAGTTGTCAAAGCCGGATTGAATGGGTTTGGGTACGTTGAAATGATAGCATATTCACTGGGTATTCCCGAATAAGGATTAGCCTTGATGTTTCCTAAGTCCCAGTTGACTGTCGCGGTGTCAACTGCCTCGGTCTCTACACCGAGATAATTGGCAGTTACCCAATAACGATACACTCCCCGGGTGGGAAGAATTTCGGCGAAGTTCCTGCGGATTGGAGTAGATATCATCACGCTGTCACGGTATAAAACAAAGTGAAGGAATCCTGCTGCACCCGGAACATGATTCCAGGAAAGAGTGACTTCTCCATTTGCTTCATCGAGTTCAGCGTGAAGGTTGGTTGGGGGATGTAATTGATTGTAATAGAATGACCAGGTTTCCTCAGAGCAGGTACTTAAAGCATCCCTGTCTTCTGCCAGCACTTTCCACCAATATGTTTGATCTTCGCTGAAATCTTCTAGTTCTGCTGAGTTTTCTCGTCCAACCTCAATAATAGAAGGCACTGTGAAATCTTCGTCTTCAGCAAGGTGAATGGTGAAGGTGAAAACATCACCCGGGTCAGTATTTTCGGGTACTTCCCATTCAAAAGTAACGTTAGCCTGGGATTCCTCATCACGATCTTCCGGCGAAAGCAGATGGAATGATGAAGGAGGTTCAGGGAGATAAATATCGAATGACCATCCTTCTTCATTATCATCAGCCCACTTGTACGCTCCATATATATCAACAGCCTTTACACGCCAATAAATTGTACTGTCATCAGGTAGTTCATCCAGTTCGGTTCTTGTCATAATGAAGTCGATGACGTCTGATATTACGAAAGTAGTATCGTTTGTCGATTCATAAGTTGTTGATTCCTCTATGAATTCGTTGGAGAGCGACCACTCAATATTATATTCAAAACCATCCGGATCGGAGGAAGATGTCCAAGTAACCATAACTGTGTCATTATAAACAAGTTCACCGTTTTCAGGGGAGACAAGCAGAAAATCATCAGGACTGGTGCCCAAGTTTTCCCACCACGTGATTTCATCATCAAACGCTGCAGCTCCGAGGATATCGTTATCACCATCGTCGTCAAGATCAATCGCGAATACCGAATTCGCTCCATCAAAGTTATCATCAAGAACATATTTAGTGAAATTTTCATTTCCATCGTTTTCCCACCAGGCAATTTCATCACCATCCCTCGAAGTACCTATCACATCAATATCCTGATCTCTGTCAAGGTCGATTGCGAAAACGTCCGAAGCATCAACGAAGTTTCCGTCTATGACATTTTGATCAAAATTTCCATTCCCATCATTCTCCCACCAGACAATATTTTCATTTTCCTGATCCGACGATCCCAGGACGTCGATATCTTCATCACCGTCTAAATCAATGGCGAAAATCCCACGGACAAAGTTAAAATCAGACTCGATGATATGTTCTTCAAATTCCTCGTTACCGTCATTTTCCCACCAGTAAACAGCATCGTCCATTGAAGCAGAGGCGATGATATCTATATCTCCATCGTTATCAAGGTCAGCGGTATCGACATCGTGGGCACCATCAATATTGCTGATAGTGTGTCTGGTAAAATTCTCTCTTCCGTTATTTTCCAGCCAGATTAAAACATCTTCTCTGTACCCTGTTGCGAGGATATCTTGATCATCGTCATTATCCAGGTCAATCGCCAGTACCACGGCTGCTTCATCAAGATTGAAGATCAAGTTCAGCTGGATAAAATCCTCATCACCATCGTTCAGCCACCATGTCACATAACCGTCATGACGCGAAGTGCTAAGGATATCCATATCATCATCATCATCAAGATCAACAGGATAGAGGTAGGCAGCACCATCATAATTCCTTGTGATGTAACGAATAGTAAAGTCCCGGTCTCCATCGTTTTCCCACCAAACGATGTCGTTGTCGGAATTAGCAGTTCCCAGGATGTCTATATCATCATCGCTATCAAGATCTGATGCAAAGACCGAATATGCAGTATCGAAATCATCTGTTAAAATGTGTTCAACGAATTCTGATTGAGCATAAACAGCCAGATTAAAACAGATCAGGCAACTTCCAAATAATAAGTAAGATATTAGATTCTTCATAATTTGCGTATTAATGAGTTTTGCTTTAGAATTGTATCTTGACTAATTTACGTACTAATGTACTTCTTGTAAAGTTCTTACTTATGGAATGAAGTAATGATACATTTCTTATGCTCACTGGATGCATACAGGTTCATTCATAGATAATTCAAAATTGAATTTGAAGCTTAATTGCCGGGGCAAGTTTTTGAGAATCTGGATTTTGAGATAACCGAGACTGCAGCGGCATCTCAACAGAGGGAATAAAGTCCAGGCTCCAGGATATCTCGTACAAGTCGTCGATTTCTGAAGAAACCTGATCTCTTGCCTTTTCATTTATATTGGCATAAGTCAGCCAGAAACCCGCCAGTGCGCCTACCGTACTGGTAGTCAACCAACCTTTTAAGGTCAGATCATCGTCCTCAGTTAGGAGATAGTAAGTGCCTATTCCAGTCATTCCACCGGTTAGAGTGCCCAAGGTAATTATCCTGCCCTGGATTAAGCTGAAATCTCTTCCAGTGATAAGTCGATCACCCGCATACAGTCCCGCAGTGAGTCCCGTCATTGCTGAGAGCGTGTAAAGTTTGTCGTTTTCCGGTTCAATATGAGTCATCAGCGAAAGGGGGACGAGGATGCCAATCATTGCCGCATTTTGAACAATCACTACATCCCCGCGTGTATAATTCTGCCTGGAATCAAGGAATTTTCCCAAGTGCCATCCACCTATTGCACCAATCAGAGCTGATCCACCCGCAGCCCGCTCGAAGTGTTCCGGGTCTAATAGACCAAGCAGATGTGCAGTTCCAAGTCCGAAAGCCATACCATCGTAACTATATGCACTCATCACTGATGCCGAACCTTCGCCTATATTATGTCGCCTGGCATAATGATAGCCGGCATATCCTTCAGCAATACTGGCTATGGTTGCTCCACGAGCAACCTCAAAGAATCCTGTTTTCTTGCCTGTGATTAAAGAAGCAAACGCTGCACCATGAGCAATTCCCGCCTGGGAACCGAAAACATACAGTTGAGCCGACCCATCGGTAACTTCTTTCTGTTTAGTCAGTTGATAGGGCAAGAAAAAGGATGTTCCACTGGAGAGAAAATATAATGCGACTGCGGTACGTCCATCATGAATCTCAAGCGAAGCCGGAACCGACCAGCCGTAAAATCCCATTGATATCATCATTGAATTTGCCAGGAGACGCCATCGTCCGCTCTGGTCAAGAGTGAGTTCAGGAAGTGACTGATTCAATCTTTCATTTACTTTATTGCGGAATTGTTCAAGATCTTTTTGTGAAAGAGGAAGACGTTCACGGAAAACTGATTCTTCCTGTTGGAGTAATATTTCGAGGACGAATGAAGAATCGTCAACCTGAAAGACACGGGCTTCAGTAAATCCTTTATATTCATCGAATAGCCGGAGTTTTTGTTCTAACTCATGATCAATGGCAAATATTTTTCCTGACTTATCTACCGATACTTGTTTTTCCTGGGCAAATATAACGGATTGGGCGGATGATATCAGGAGTAAAACCATTGAAAGTCTAAGACATCGCACAAAATGATTATCAACGGCTTGACGATATGTCGTTTTCTGTTTCATGAATTTACAATTTAGTTTGATTGATTCTAATGCAGAACGTATGAATACTATAGTCATTATGCCAATAGTATCTTTTCAGTTTCATATTAGTTTCTTCATTGAATCATATATGAATGTTTCTGATTTGAGCAAAACTACGCAACAGATCTTTTATGCTTGACTCAAAACTTTCATGTTTTTCAAAGCCTGTAATTCTGGTATGCAATAAGAGGTGTCAGTAATCACATTCTATTATACCTCTAAATTATTATGTATTTTCATTGAACAATCGTTTATTAACATAAGAAATCCGGGAAGAGTAAAAGATGCATAAAAAAACAACTCCGCTAAAAGTTGCAGTTATTCAGGAATCACCGATCTTTCTTGATAAAGATGCTACACTTAAAAAAGCTGTGGCGCTGATTAAGGAAACCGCTGTACAAGGCGCTGAACTGGTGTTATTCCCTGAATCGTTTATGTCAGGTTATCCTGACTGGGTCTGGACTGTTCCGGCTTCAAATAAAGGGATATTCAATTCCCATTACACTGCTCTTTTTGACAGTGCAGTGAGTGTCCCAGGCATGACTACGAATGAACTATGTAAAGCAGCGAATGAATCTTCTGTTTACGTCGTTATGGGAATAAACGAGAAGAACAGCGAATCCAGTAATGCCAGTCTGTATAACTCCATGTTATACATAAGTCAGATGGGTGAAATACTTGGAGTGCATCGAAAATTGATTCCAACCGGTGGGGAACGATTGATGTGGGCTCAGGGCGATGGCGCATCACTGGTAAGTTTTAATACGGATATTGGAAAGATTGGCGGCTTAATCTGCTGGGAGAATTATATGCCGCTTGCGCGTTTCGCCATGTATTCAGCAGGGGTGCAGATATACCTCGCGCCGACATGGGATTCCTCGGAATCATGGCTTACAGCAATGCGTCATATCGCCCGGGAAGGTGGCATGTTTGTCCTCGGTTGCTGCCAGGCATTACGTAAGGATGAAATTCCGGACTGTTATGAATTCAAGAAGCTATATCTTGAGGACAAAGAATGGATCAACAGGGGAAACAGTTGTGTGGTCAATCCTAAGGGGGAGTTTATTGCAGGTCCCCTTGATGCTGAACGAGGTATTTTATATGCAGAGATTGACCTGAACGAGATACCCGAACAGAAATGGCTGCTTGATGTTGCCGGTCATTATTCCCGCCCGGATGTGTTTGATTTTAAAATCAAATCGTAATTTATGGAATGCTACCAGTCACCCCAACTGGCAGTACTCAAAATTCATTTTATTGTTATCAGTATATCAAAATAGCCAGTCAGGCATTGGTTTGGGAATTATCATCAACTTATCCAGCGAACTCAGTAAAATATTTGAACCTTCCAAATCATCACATATCGCAAGCGAACTCGCAGGTAATACGCCAAGCCATAGACGTGTAAACGCTCCCACGCTCGCCTTTAAAATGGGAAGTGAATCTGAATATCCAACCTCAACTGATGAAGTATCACCCAATTTGATGATATAGTTTCCTGCTACTCCCCGCCATGATAATTTATTACCCAGGTACTTTTCGATAGGGTCAGACAATTCAAGGTTAAATTCGACATAATCGCCCTGCAAATGAGTATTCGTAATGCAGGTCTCAAGATCACAGATTCTCATCTGCCACCAGGCATCTGCACGGTTGGTATTCTCATAGGGAGATTTTTTTGATATTTGTCGATGGAAAAACGGTTTATCAAGAAAATCCTGCATCTGAATTGACGGCGGTTCATTCATTTTCACCAGGTGAACCTGTTCTCCGAAACTTTTAATCAGTGCCAGCAGCTCAATAAACTGTTCATAATTTCGGTATGCCATCCATTGAATTTCATAGGGTCCATGCTCCTTCTCCTGCCCATTCATCCAGATATGGTGAGTTAATTCTCCAGTCTTACCAATATATCCATATCCAAATCCGCCTTTGTAAAAGCGAATATCTGCTTGGCTGATTTCAGGCTGGATCATACTACAAGAGCCGTGTGAACGCATTCGATTCAACCTTGAACGGTGGACAATTACCCAGTCATCCTCGGTCAGACGAACCGGTACTCCCGGCGAGTTTTTTACATTTAATATTGATGGTGCAAAATGAAAATTGAGGTCGTAACCGCCGGTTCCATAACCAAGCTTATTGTAAAATCCCTGCTCGAACATGCCGAGACATGATATCGCTGCACCCTCTTCTGCATCCAGTGCAATTCTCGCCGCTGTCAATCGTGAGGCGATATTCTGTTTACGCGCTATCAGGCTGGTAGCGACAGCGCCAATGCATGATAGCGGTAGTCTTTCACCAATGTAATCAATATCACCCGGAAAACTGACAACGAGACACTCAGGTTGCCCGTTAACATCAACAACAATCGACCGGCAGGATTCAACCATTATGTCCATAGGCTCGACATTGTCATTCTCAAGCCAACCGCATTCGAGCCAGATCCGATGAACAGCTTTCTTGTCCTTTTCAGGATTGTAGTCACGATACTCGATTTGATTCACTTTATTGCCTATATGTTCATTAGTCTAAGGTTGATTCTGTTCGGAAATTTGTTGACGGGTGACCCTGCTGGCTTTGACAGCAGGGTTTATTGTCTCCTTATTTTATATACAAAAGTTTACAGGTAGCGTTATATCCAGTATCTGAAGATATCCGGAGCAAATAGAGTCCCGCCGGTTGATAATCAGCACTCCAGGTAATACTGTGGTATCCATGGTCGATATTTCCATTTCTAAGCACCTCTACGCTTTGACCCAGCAGATTGAATACCTCTGCACGGATGAAAGCCGCCTGGGGCACAGCTACAATTGTATGAACTGTCGGGTTGAACGGATTCGGGTAGATTGCTTTAATCGCCCAACTTGACGGCATCTCTTGTAAACCGCTCTCCGTAACAGGATTGACGTTCCACTCAATCGTCACCGGTCCAGCGGATTCGGATTCACCTTCATCGTACAGCGCTGTCACCAAATAATCGAACGTATATCTTCCATCCTCATAAGGCAAAGGAAGTGTATCGGAATACGTGGGTTCCATCGTCTGTGCGATCTCTTCTTCATTTCGGTACAAGATGAATTCGATGAATCCATCAACTTCGTTATTTCCATTATGTTCCCATTGAAGTTCAACAATGCCATTAAGCGAATCGACAAGTTCACCGGCAAGATCGGTTGCTGGATACATAGGTGTAAGGTATATATCTTCTGTCATTGAAGGGACTATCCTGACATTATCTTCAAACAGAAATATCACACCATCCACATTAATCCAATCCCCTGAAGAGTATTCCGTAAGATCTATTCCTGTGTTTTCAAAGATATAGACAATAACCTCACCGGAGCCATCATCCATGGCAATTTCATAACTGCCTTCAGGCTCCGGATCATCCACCAATGCAGCGTTGATCCGCACCCATGAACCTTCCATCTCTTGATTATTTGCCATCTCGTCCGTAGATCGAAAGGCTTTTTCAGGAATGAGATTTTCAACTGATAGCACTTCAACATCGAAAAAATCAATTATTTCTGTGACACCATCGATCTCTACGATCATTCCGGATAGCCTGACTTCATCACCACGCTCAAGGTTGTTCTCCGGATCCCAGGGCTCCACGTTATAAATCCTCACCCCAAAACCTGTCGTGTCTTGAATGTAAAAATCGGTGAGTTCAGTCGTTGTGGAGTTGGTTGGTTGAGTTACAATTCCGGTTGTGGTCACCCAGCTGTCTAAGTCTATCTCGGTCTGAATCTGTTCGATTGTCGCTTCGGTAAGGGGATGAAGCGCCAGTTCAACAACCGCCTCCTCTCCAGCAACAACCTCAATATCGGTCTCATGGTCGGGAGCATATCCTTCTGCTGAAGCCACGATATCATAAGTTCCCTCACTAACCGCATCAAAGCTGAACTCGCCGTTTTCATCGGATAAGACTGTATCAATATCTTCCCCGGTTTCAGCAAGCGCGAGAATCACCTCAGCTTCCTCAACAGGATCGGTGGTTTCTGCATCGGTCACAATTCCTGAAATTGAACCGGCAGAAAATGTCGCCTCAATCTCAACATTGTCTATTCCCCAGTCGTTAGCCCAGATCCCACCCTGATTATTGTAATGGAACCGGATTATCACATCTTCTTCACCGTCTGCCCATTCCGAGAGGTCCAGCGTTTCAGGATATTCACCACCCGTAGTACTAAAGGTTGTCACGTTATCGAAATCGTCACCGCCGTCAATAGATATTTCGACTCTGCCGGTCTCTGACATGAAAATATCGATATAATAATCAAACGACAGGGTAACATCAGAATAACCGGCGCAGTTTATCGAAGGCATTGTCAGGTAATCGACCTGTACAGGCTCGATCGGATTGGTGACGGTTATATGCATATAGTCTGCTTCGAGATTTCCGATTTCTTCCGCTGTTTCCACGAACCAGGTGCCTTCACCGCCCTGGTCGCTGACATCCCAGTCATCAGGCAGACCGTCTTCGAAATCTTCTGATATAATGATCTCGTCCAACTCAGACTGCACAACAACTGCTGTTCTGGTGTCAATGAGTTGCTCTGCCATAAGAATCCCAGGCAAAAATAGCCCTGATACGAATGCCACAATCAAAATTCGGGACAAATTTTCCATACTCCCCTCCCAAGGTATTACTGAACAAGGTTGAATTCTTCTTAACTTTAAAATAAACAGAACAAGCACCAAATACACCACGATCTTCATCGAATCTCAATATTTCTCTGTGCAGCATATAGTTGTGGAGTGAAGTCTATAAACAGAAGCCCACGTTGGCTCGACTAACGTGGTATTATGTGTGCCCAGCATGGAGTGGACGCCTGATTTTGTTAATACACCCCGATCTGGGGGAAGTAAAACCGATTGGCAAGGGCGTTGCTGGCAACGGCAGGGTCTGAAGGCAGCCATAGGCAGCAT
>JAVCCM010000058.1 GCA_030765455.1 Candidatus Electryonea clarkiae
ATGCTGCCTATGGCTGCCTTCAGACCCTGCCGTTGCCAGCAACGCCCTTGCCAATCGGTTTTACTTCCCCCAGATCGGGGTGTATTAACAAAATCAGGCGTCCACTCCATGCTGGGCACACATAAATGAAAGCTTCATGACCTTTCTTAAGTGTTGGATACCCATCAATTTCCAGGTGAGATTTTAGTACCATGGATTCAGAAAAGAGAAGATATGAAAAATCGTTTCCTTTTTCCGCAGTGATTACAAATGGGACAAACTCAGTTGTTGACCGGGAAATTCCACGCAGGATTACCTTGCCGTTTTGATCAGTAAAACTTTGATTGATTGCCTGGTTAGAAGTACTCAACAACTTTATTTCAATCCCTTGAAGAGGGTCCAGGGATTCTGTTGATAGCGCCCACACATGAAGTTCATCTTCGATACGTTTGGCTATCAGCCCAATATCAGTGATCATGACACTTTTACTGTCAGCTCGCCAGTACCTGCTTTTACCACGAATGGTAAGCTGAAAGAGTCCAAACTGATGATCTTTTAGAAACGGTTCAAAGTTGATCGTAGCGTTATTGTAAACATTTTTCTCTGTTTTCATCGCTTTATCAACTTCATAAATACGATGCCCTAACGGGTAAACCTTGGCATACCTGCGGCTATATCCACGTTTATTCTGTTTCGAATGGAGATACGGAACAAGATTGTTTATATATATTTTCTTTACTTCAATATGAACATTCTCCTGGTTTATCGTTTCTAATTCAACATTTTTCAGACCGTTTTTGGAAAGATATGTTCCATGAGATGTAAAATTGATGGAAGGGGAATAGGACGGAATGGTTACCTGTTGCATGAAGTCTTCAAGCAGGTTTACACCATCCATTGATCTTAAACCCTTGAAAAGAGTAACAAGGTATTCTTTTTCAGGTTCAAAATCACCGATCAGCTTTATCCTTCCTGCACGGTCCTGGCTAATATCAAATTCGATTCCAGGTGATATCCTGATATATTCCTTTGCCGAGGCAATATGAACAGGTGTGGACATGTCGATCACAATCACAAGGTTTTTCCCGCTTTGCCGTGCTTCAATCCTGCGGATATTCATCTTTCTTCTACCAGAAACATTTATGTTCTTGATGTAATTCTCTGACAGGGAAAGAGCCCCGTCAACAGGTTTAAGATCCTTGTTAATTGTGAAAATCATTGTGTTGTCAACACCCTCGCTGCGACTGATGGCATCAGTTTGCAAACTGAAAACAGTTGAGGGCTCAGTTACCTTAGTTTCCCAACTCACCTCACCGGCAAAATCTCCATCTTTAAGTTCAAGGGATACATACTGTTTGAAATCCTCAACGCTGATCTCTTCACTAAAACGAATCTGTATAGTTGCAACAGCAAATGATGGGTCTTCCGGTAATGGTTTAATCAGGGGGACAAAATTTGATATCCTGATTCGCGGAGTGTGGAAATTGAATTTCCTTGGTTTTTTAAGTTTCTTTTCTGGAGAGGGAAGAATATCCGGAAGGATTTTAAGGCTATATTCTGTTGATGGAGCAAGCAGCCTTTCAGGCATCAACTGAAGAGTTTGGGCGTCAATCCACTGATACCTGCCCTGTATCTGCGGTTCAATTATTACTGCTGCCGAATCAAGGAATTTCCCAACCAGTGATTCATCAACCATTGGTTCAGAAAACTGGATTGTGATATTTGTTCCACGTTTGGTAAGTCCTTCCGGAACAATGTATTCCACTGATATGATATTAGCGCTGCCCAGACATCCAAGAAATAATAACAGTAATGTCAAGCAAAAGTACAGAAGTAAAATAAAATACTTTTTGAGATCGCCGGTACACCCAACCATGATTCTCCCCTGCAAGTTCAAAGTCAATGTGCTTATTCTTTCATTCTGGAGTGAAAAGAACAGGATATGGAAAGAAGATTTTTTTTACTATACATATTCAAGTAGTGCGAGCAGAGAGACTCGAACTCTCACATCCTCTCGGACACAGGATCCTAAATCCTGCGCGTCTGCCAGTTCCGCCATGCTCGCATTTGGTCACAAGATAAAAGTTTTATCCGGGAATTTCCACTTTTACCATTAATCGCCTCTTCTGAGGATCAAAGAGATATCTTGCCGTTGAATGTTCCGTCAGTTCTTTAGCGAAGCGGTGAACTGACGGTGGTCTCTGTCAGGTCTCCACTTCGTTCAAGACCTGACAGAACGTCTAGAACGTCCAAGACCAAACAGTTAGTCGAGGAGTCAAGCAACGATGGAGTAACCCCCGTCAACAACAATTGTCTGACCATGAATCATCTTTGCACTTGGGCTGACAAGGAATAGTGCGACATCCGCAACATCTTCCGGGGTAGTCAAACGACCTGCCGGGGTTTTTGCCAGGCTGCCGTTGATTATCTCTTCACGGTTGGGGAAGTGTTTTAGAGCATCAGTATCCACCACCCCGGCTGACAGTGTATTGACGTTGACATTTTTGGGAGCGAGTTCGATGGATAAATGTCGCACCAGCGATTCAAGTGCGGCTTTTGAAGCGCCCACTGCGGTATAATTTGGAATTGCGCGAACCGAACCAAGTGAAGAGATTGCTACGATTTTACCGCCATCTTCTCCTATCAAAGGCATAGCGTGCTGCACCAGGTGCAGAAGAGTCGAAGCGTTAATGCCCATTGTCCAGTTCCAGTGCCGCTGTGTGAGTTCGAGAGCAGGCTTCAGGATGCCGGACGCAGCATTAGAGATCATAATATCGAGTCTGCCATAGTCTTCTTTAAATTTCTTAAATAGAGAATGCAGGTGTTCTTCATTCGCCACATTTGCTTTGTATGCTTTAGCAGTAATATCATACTTGGATAATTCGGCAATCGTTTTATCAGCCGCACTTCGGTTCCTAAGATAATTTATCCCTACATTAGCGCCGCTTTCGGCAAGACGTAATGCTATAGCACGTCCAATTCCACGTGAACCACCGGTAACTAATGCGCATTTTCCATTAAGCTCGACCATTTGTTTTCCTTACAAAATTTATTTGCATTGGAAGTTAGTTTGACCTATCTTTATCTGCAAGAGTTTTTTTGTAATTCTTCTTTTGTGGGGGCAGATAGAGCATTCATTTCATATCTTCCATATTGTTAACCACAGAAATCTGAATCCAATTTGTAATTCCATTTAAAGTTTATTATAGGAGAAAATGATGATTTTAAGTGACATTCTTAAGAAAAAGGGAAATCGTGTAATTCATGTAGTTCCAGGTACCTCTATCAATGAAACTGTGAACTTAATGGTTTCCAATAAAATCGGCGCAGTCCTGGTAGTGACTGACGACCATAACCCCGTGGGGATATTTACCGAACGCGACAACCTTCGTGTTTCGGCTAATCCCGACATTGATCCCATGAAAACGGCTGTTGACGATTACATGTCCAAAGAGCTTGTTTGCGGACTCCCGGACGACCTGGTAGAGGAAGCTATGGCTACAATGACTGAACAGCGAGTACGACATCTGCCGGTTGTTGCAGACAAAAAACTTGTCGGTCTGGTTTCAATTGGCGACATTGTCAAAGAGACGGCAAGTAAATACAAAAGCGAGATTAAATACCTGAAAAACTATATACAGGGGTATTAGTCTAATACTACGATTCATTTGATTCAGGAGGTTGCCATTCCCGACTTCGCGGGAATGGCGCCTTTCTAAAACACATCCTGTTTATCCTTGATATCCTGTGAATAATCATCAGGTTATTTGTAGCGCTAATTCGGCATCAAAGAGACGCAGTTGTTTTTTATAATATTATACTGACCAATTTTTCATTCTACACCACCTGGCTATATACTTTCTTTCCAATCTAATTTTTAGTATATTATAATTACCGAGTTTCGGGAATTGCATTCTTCACATTCATTCAAAATGATTCCTGACTAAATCATTCCACAAAAGGTTTGGATTAGCCATGAACCGCTGTGTTTTAAATTGGAAAATATCTGAAAGAATTATTGATATTCTGAATAGGATTTTTACGACTGATTCTTGCTTTTTCCTGGTAATCCTTTTTTTCCTTTCTTTACCGACCATTTCACCTGCACAGACTATCCAAATTAATGAAGTGATGATTTTCAATACAGAGACGATCACGGATGAATATGGCAAATACTCTGACTGGATCGAATTATACAACCCGGGAAACGCCCCGGTTTATCTGTTTAACTGGGGACTTTCCGATGATGATGAAGTACCTCTCAAATGGCGTTTCCCAAATGTGATTCTTGAGGCTGGTGATTTTCTCCTGGTTTTCGCTTCTCGAAAAGACAGCTCCGATTTCCCATACGAATTGCATACAAATTTTGATCTTGATGCTGCCGGAGAAACTGTAATCCTGACATCCAATACCGGCTCGGTTATTGATGAACTGGATGCTGTTGCATTGGAAAAAGACTGGTCGTATGCACGTTATCCTGACGGTGGAAGCAGTACGGGGATTTGCCTTGAACCCACACCTGGAGAGAGTAACGGCGCAAGAGTGGTTTTTCAGAGAGTTGAACCGCCGGTTCTATTGCCAGGTGGATTTTATTCTTCCGGTATCTCGGTGGAAATACTGAATAATGACAACGATGCGGCCATTTACTATACTCTCGATGGAAGTGTGCCCAGAGAAGATGATATTCTCTATACATCTGCAATCGTTTTAAACGAAACCGGCATCATTCGAGCAGCGGCATTCAGATCGGGCTATATCCCAAGTAAAACAGTAACAGGCAGTTATTTTCTGGATTATGATCCTACATTGCCGGTAGTCTCATATGTAACCGATCCCGTTAATCTCTGGAGCGAGGAGAACGGGATATATGTCGAAGGTCTCGATGCCGGGTCTTCCTATCCCTACAGCGGCGCAAATTTTTGGCAGGATTGGGAAATACCGGTGCATATCGATTTTTTTGAAGCTGACGGGCAGTTAGCTTTTTCACAGGATGCCGCCTCAAAAATCCACGGCGGCTGGACACGTGCGGGTCCTTATAAAAGCCTGAAAGTAATCGCAAGAGATCATCTCGAATCTAACAGATTTAACTATAGATTATATCCTCATCTCCCCCACCATACCTTCCAATCTTTCCTTCTGCGTAATTCATACAATGACTGGCTGATGGAAAAGAACGGGCATTCCTGGTACAATACCATGATTCGCGATCCCCTGATGTCCGGGCTGATGAAAGGAACCGGGATCGTTTACCAGGAATACAGACCTGTAATTCTATTTATTAATGGTGAATACTGGGGGATTCATAATATTCGTGAACGTATCAACAAACATTTCATTGGTGAACACTATAATGTTGACCGGGATAATATTGACCTTGTAGAGAATCACTGGAAAGCCAAAGAAGGCGACAGGGAAGCGTATGACAGGTTAAGAAATTTAGTCCGGGATAATAATCTAAATGACGAGGCTGTTTATGACAGTGTGAATATGCTTATGAATACTGAAAACTTCATCCGTTACAATGTAGCTGAGATATTCTACGCAAATACCGACTGGCCCCGCAATAATATCCGGTGCTGGCGCTC
Source organism: Candidatus Electryonea clarkiae (assembly GCA_030765455.1). Classification (GTDB taxonomy): domain Bacteria; phylum Electryoneota; class Electryoneia; order Electryoneales; family Electryoneaceae; genus Electryonea; species Electryonea clarkiae. The sequence continues at coordinate 5,565 of JAVCCM010000058.1, forward strand.
AAGGGGTGAGGATTCTCGTTTTGAATGGATTTTATTTGATACCGATTTCGGTTTTGGTAATGATACCAAGATTGATCATAATACCCTCGAATTTGCAACCGCAACCAACAGCGAGCTATGGGCTAATATTTCATGGTCAACATCTCTGTTTAGGAACCTGTTTGAGAGTAATCAATTCCGTGAGCGATTTATTGTCTGTTTCAACGATATGCTTAATATTCATTTCAGGACTGAAAGACTGTTGATTCATATTGATTCCCTCAGCGCTGGGATTGCTGATGCGATGCCTGCACATGAGGAGAGATGGTTTCCGGATAATGATTGGGAATCAAAACTGAATAGGCTTAGAGATTTTGCCGTGAACCGGAGAGCCTATGTGATCGATCATCTGCGAAGGAAATATGACCTGGACGAACTGATCACTCTTGGAATTGACAGGAGCAATGAATCGTCTGAACGTGTAAGGGGACGAGTCAGTATCAATTCCTTCTTCCTGCCGCGCTATCCCTAGGAGGGTGAATATTTCAAAGGCTTCCCAGTTACATTGAGTGCCGAACCTTATGCAGGCTACCGGTTCAAAGGATGGCGGGGAGATGTCAGCTCATCCACGCAAACTATGGTTGTGGATATGCAGAATGAGATAAACGTGCAGGCAGCTTTCGAATTAGTCGATGACCGGGATGGGACTTTAGTAATAAATGAAATAAATTATAATAGTGAGGAAGATTTTAATCCGGATGATTGGATAGAACTTTATGCGAACAGGGGTGATTTTAACCTGGGCGGCTGGGTTTTGCGTGACGATAATGATGAGCATAAATATATTATTCCGCCATCGACAATTCTTTATGCAGGTGAATATTTAGTCCTGACGCGGAACATATCCAGCTTCAGATTCTGCTTTCCTGATGTAGAAAATGTATTGGGTGATTTAAATTTCGGATTCAGCAGTGAGGGCGACCAGGTACGGTTATATAATAGCATTGGTCAATTAATTGATTCTGTCGCTTATACAAACAATAGCCCCTGGAATGATTTGCCGGACGGTCACGGTCCCACATTGCAGTTGATCAATCCTGCATTCGACAATCGCCTCCCCCATAACTGGGGAATATCGGTCGAACCGCATGGTGATCCCGGCAGGGAAAATCGTTCAACAGCAAGTGTGATACCTGTTGACGATCCTGAAGGAAATCCACCTACGCCATTGCCGACATATTATAAAATAGTTTCTGTATATCCGAATCCGTTCAACAAGAATCTGACCATAACGATTGATCTGCCGGAAATGGTTGCAATAAACATTTCAGTTTACAATATATTGGGGCAATTTGTCGGTAACGTAACAAATGAGAACTACTCCGCAGGAACACATCAAATAGTATTCAATCCATCCGGTCTGGCAAGTGGGATTTACTTTGTACATTTGGAAGTTTCAGATAAAATTGATGATATCAGGAAAATTGTCTTATTAAAATGAGTCTGGCTCAATACAATTTTTCGCGCTAAGACGCAAAGGCGCAAAGAAAAAATCCTGTATATCCTAATATATCCTTATATCCTGTAATCCTTTTTGTTTTGACTTGTATGAGCAAATATTAATGCGAAATATGATCGGAAATAAAATGTTTCAATTCGAAGTACAAATAGCATATAGATCAATTTTATTGTTACATTTCACTTAAGCTCATGTAATAAATAAGTACTACATTCATGACAACCCGGTCTTCACCAACTTACGTTTGAGGGGATACGACATGATCAGCATACAGGAACGCTTACGGTGGTTGTTAATATTTAGCTGCCTCTTCTTTTTTACTCCTTCAATTTTCGCCCAATATGATTTCCTTGGCAGGGAACTTGGCGATGAATTAACTCATTCCATTGCAGTATTCTGCGTCGATCTCGATAGCGATGATGATCAAGATATTTTAGGCGCGGCAAGAACAGCGGACATAATTACCTGGTGGGAGAATGAGGGTGATAACGCATTCACTGAACACACACTGGCTGAAAATGTTGACGGTGCTACCGCTGTTTTTGCCATTGACATGGATGATGACGGTGACATTGACGTCTTGAGTGCAGCACTGACGGCGGGTGAGATAACCTGGTGGGAGAATGACGGCGACCAGGATTTTACACTGCACATAATATCCGATACATTTTTAGGAGCTTCTGATGTTATGGCGCTTGATTTGGATGATGATGACGATATCGACGTTCTGGGTGCTGGGAATAGTGGAAATTATATCAAATGGTGGGAAAATGACGGAAATCAGAACTTCACCGAACATTTGATTATTGAAAACTATTCCGGCGCTTCTGCCGTTCATACTGCCGATGTAAATGGTGATGGCTATATAGATGTTATTGGCTGTGCTACCGGAGCAAATTCCATCAGTTGGTTTGAAAACGATCAGGATCAAAATTTCACTCAACATCAGGTCACAAATGCATTCGATTTCGCCGTGGATGTTTATGCCGACGATCTTGATGATGACGGTGATATGGATATATTAGGCGCCGCCTTCCGTGGAGACGTAATCGCTTGGTGGGAAAATGACGGTGATGAAAATTTCTTGATTCAGGAAATTTCTGATGATGTCAGGAATCCGGGTTCAGTATTAACATCAGATATTGACGGTGATGATGACCCGGATGTTATCGGCGGTATTTACGGGGATGGATCGATCCTCTGGTGGGAAAACGATGGTGATGGTGATTTTATTGACCGCATCATCACTGAAGATTTTTCCGGAGCATGGGGCATCTACGCATGTGATATCAACGATGACGATGCTATCGACATAGTGGGAGCGAGCTTTAATATGGGCGCTGTCTGGTGGTGGGAGAATAATCTTATTCCACATCCTGACGCCAGCGTTGAAGGAAATGTCACCGATTTTGAAACTGGTGATCCGGTCAGGTTTGCCCGGGTTGCATTCGGATTGCACGAGGTTGTTGCTGACAGGGACGGGAATTACAGCATCGATGAAGCCTATTCTATCTCTTATGACGTTCGTGTAACTGCTCAAGGATTTGATACATTTATCGATGATAACGTGGTGTTGGATGCCGGGGAAAACACCTATGACGTTTCAATGAATTATCCTGCATCAGCAAGCTGGAGCCGTACCTCCTTTGTTTTAAATGCCGAACCGTATGAGAGAGACAATATCTCGCTGTATCTCCGAAATAGTGGCGGGGTGAACCTGGATTTTGATATCAGTGAGACCGAGCGATGGTTATCGGTTGATCCGGATGATGGATCTATCGAACCGGGGGATTCCATCGAAATCGAAATTGAAGGATATGCGAGAGATTTAACTGACCGGGAAATTTATTACTCCACCCTTATATTTGAAACGAACGATCCCGCTAACCTCTACCGTGAAATGCCTGTGACTTTTTATGTAGGCTATATGCCCCCCGACTCATTTAACCTGGCTTCACCGGACAGCAGTTATATATATTTTGAACCGGAAGCCGAACTTGTCTGGGAAGCTGCAATTGATTCCGATTCAGGTGAAGTGGTGGAATACAGGCTTTATATAACTACCGATCCCGAGTTCCTGGACGATCCCTTCGAGACGGGCTTAACTGACACGACATACACTTTTAACGCTCCCAATCCTATCACATATTACTGGACAGTGTTTGCGGTGGACCGTTATCTGGGCGGAACCTGGGCGAACAACCTTTGGAGCTTTGAGATCGATCCGCCTGAACCTCCGACACATTTCTCCCTTCTCACTCCGGAAGACGGCGACACAATTTCGTTGTCGGACCCGCCGGAGTTCACCATAACCTGGCAAAGATCAGTCGATCCCGATCCACACGAAGGCGCTGTATATAGTGTGCATTTAATTGTAACGGAGAACGAGGGACAGTTAAAAACGCTCGATTTTTCCCATTGGCGGGATACTTTAAAGGTAGTTAATGTTGTTGAGGAGGTGAACATAAAACCCTGGAGTGAATGCCTTCAGGTAGAATGGTTCATCAAAGCCTTCTCGGGTGGCGACACAACTGAGTGTGATGATCATTTTACATTCTATGTCGAACCCGCCAGTGCTGTCGGCTTTACTCCAGTCAGCGGCATACCAACAGAATATTCAATAGCCGCAGCCTATCCCAACCCCTTCAATCCGGACCTGAACATTGTGATCGGACTTCCGGAAACGTCTGATCTGGATTTGAAAGTTTACAATATCCAGGGACAATTGATAAAGATTTTAGCCAATAAAAATTTCCAGCCGGGATTCCACAAATTCACCTTTTCCGGTGAAGGATATTCCAGCGGCTTATATTTTATAGAAGCTGTTGTACCGAATAAAATGAATGAATTTAATAGGGTTATGCTGTTAAAATAAGTAATGTATTTACGTCACAAAGGATATTGAATTTGAGAGTCATACTTTACGTTTCCATAACCTCCCTGACGATTTTTCTTACGACAAATAATGTTACAGCACAAATTCGTATTTCAGGAGAGATTAGCGGTGTACTTGAAGACTCAACTTACATTGTTGAGGACAGTATCTATGTAACCAGGAATGATTCACTCATAATCGAGCCTGGGTGTGAGCTGTTGTTCGAAACGGATTTGTCTTTTTTTGTATTCGGCAAATTACTTGCAGTTGGTACAGAAACAGACAGTATTGTTTTCAGAGCCGCTCCAGAATCTGAAGGCTGGGGTGGAATATTTTTCGAAGATGATTGGAATTCACGACTTGAATACTGCATGGTAACAGGTAGTAGAATAGGTGCTATAAATTGTATGCAGTCTTCGAGTCCCACCATCAGACATTGCCTGATTACGGACAATTCAAATCTAAACCATCCATTTGGATGTGGAGGAATATTTATAAATAACGACCTTTCGATGTTGGTTGAATTTTGCAATATAACAAGCAACAATGGTAGTGGGATTTTCGCTTTGGGCAATGCAAACGTAGAAATCTCAAACTGTATTATTACGCATAACCAGAATAGTGGTATAAGTGCTCGCGGTTCTATTTCTATGAGCCATTGCATTATTGCTAACAATACGGATGAGACAGGTAATGGGGGTGGAATTGCATTATTTGAAACTTCGCAAGTGAACCATTGTCTTGTTGTAAACAACTCTGCGGTTGGTCACGGGGGAGGGATTCTTGTTGGAGATGGGATTCCAATTATCCGAAATTGCACAGTGATTGGAAACTCAGCAGGAGGTGAAGGAGGCGGCATTCATGCGAGATTGCCCGGACCAGTTATTATAAACACAATTGTTAGCAATAATGTTAATGGTGGCATTTATTACTTTGACCATGAATACTCATATACTTCATTTTGTAATATATTCGACAATGAAGGAGGAAATTTAATCGGCCATTATCCTGATTCTTTAGGGCGAATTGATACGGTTAACGCAAATGGTGATTCCTGTGACGCGTATTTCAATATATTCCTTAATACGCAATTTGAAGACCTCGAAAATGAAAATTATCATCTTCTTTCAAATTCACCTTGCATAAATGCCGGTAATCCGGACAGTCCTTATGATCCGGACAGCACTATTGCTGATATCGGGGCATATTACCGCTCACGATTTGATTGGGTTGATGATTTATTATCAAAACTTAAACCGTCCGAATTCAAGATATCAGAGATATATCCAAACCCATTTAATTCTGAGTTAAAAATAACAGTCAGCATGCCTTACTCTGCCAATCTCCATGTAAGTGTATATAATATCATTGGACAGAAAGTAGCTGACCTGGCAAATGGAGTTTACAATGCCGGTAACAATGAATTTCTTATGCACAGCAACGGACTTTCGAGTGGTATATATATATTGAACGTAGAAACATCAAATGGAATTCGTCTTTCCGACAGGTTGGTACTTGTCCGGTAATTTCGGAGTAAAACTTAATGGACGATAAGATACCAAAAATACTTATTGCACTTGCAATTACATTATTTTCCTGCGCAAATCTATATTCACAAATTCGGATCTCTGGATCGCTTAGCGGAACTCTTGAGGATACGACTTATATCGTTGAAGACAGTGTATATATCATTGAAGGGCGGACACTTGAGATTGAGGCTGGCGCGACATTGCTCTTTGATGATGGTGTGAAATTTATAATATCAGGGCGGTTGATTGCGAATGGAACGGAGCTTGATAGTATTCTTTTCATCTTGAATGATGGTGCAGAAGCCTGGGGTGGATTAGACTTCTGGATACATGCCTCTCAGTTCTCTTCGATGGAATACTGCCGGGTGTCAGGCAGTAATTCAAGTGGAATTCAATGTCTTAGTTATGGATGTCCATTTCCACTCAGTAATTGCGTGATATCGGGTAATTCAAGCCCTTATGATGGTAGTGGAATTCGCTGGAATTTCTATTTCCCTCGAACTATTGATAATTGCACAATTAGTAATAATGAAGGCATAGGTATTTACACAGACGGTCAATTAACTCTCGATAGTTGCACAATAAATAATAATACTGAAAGAGGGATTGTCTCGATTAGTTCGATGGAGATTAATAATTGTATAATTTCTGATAATTCTGAGGGTGGTGTATACGCTGAAGGTGATTTAAGTGTCCAAAATACAGTTATTGCAAGAAACTCTACAGATGGAGCAGGTGGTGGTATCTATAGTCCATTTCAAGGCGAATTGATAGAATTATATCGTTGTGTAATCGCTCAAAACAACTCTGAGTATTGGGGAGGTGGTATATCTTGCCAATCCAAATCAGCATCCATTAGGAATTGTACAATTGTCAATAACTCAACTGAAGGCAATGGGGGCGGGATATTCGCTGACCTGTACAATCTGGAAATTGTAAATACTTGTATTGCTTTCAATACAGGCTTGGGTGGGATATTTAATTCATATAGCACGGAAACAGAGATTCATCATAGTAGCTTTTTTGAAAACGAGATAGCTGATATAGTTGTGGACATACCAGAATTATTTGGAGTTATAAATAGAGTAAATTCTAACCAAGATTCCTGTGATCAATATTACAATATCTTTGCATTGCCACAACTTACAAGTTCCGAAAACTTGGATTATTCCCTCCTTTCCTCCTCACCTCTAATTGATGCAGGAGATCCTGACTTCCCCTGGGATCCTGACGGTACTATAGCTGATATAGGGGCAATATATTATTCCCAATATGAGTATTTGATTGAGAGGCGAATCCAGCCTTTGCCTTCAGAATTTGAAATCATCTCTATTTACCCAAACCCATTTAATTCGACTGCCTCAATAGTTATCAATCTTGCTACTCCTGAAAGAGTAACAATTTCTTTATATAATATTTTGGGCAGGAAGATTTGTGTATTAGCTGACAGAAATTTCTCTGAAGGCTCAAATGTTCTTAGTTTCCAAGCAGATGGATTATCATCAGGATCATATATAGTAAAAGCGACAACCGCAACAAATTCAAGCGATTATAAAAAGATCAATCTTTTACGCTAATTGTTAAAGATATAAATAGTTGCAGCCCATATCATTTCAATGGGTAAGTTTCGAATCAATATTTGGATTTTTCACCCTCTTGAACAGGAAACAGCCATCCTGACTGACCGTCCGATAACCTCCGATTTTGTGGTCTAATATTTTCGGAAAATTCCCGGCTTTTTTCATCTATCTCTTATAACCAACTTGTTTTAAAGTCAAAATATTAGCAAATTAAAGATTGGGTAATTTTTGAGAGTTGAGATTTCAATTTTTTTCTGTAGATAAATTATTTCTTTTCGAGGAGAGCAGGATGAAACGTTTGATATGTATGTGCATAGCTCTATTAATGGTAGTTTTCTCAAGTTTCGGCGCTGCGAGAAATGACGCGCTAATAGAGAAAACTCTTCCGGTAAGCGTACAAGAGAGGACAATTACAAATAACGGAATGAACCTGAAACTTGGTTTCAATGAAGTGATCTGGAGTACTGTCGGATCAGACGATGATCCGGTAGAATTAGCTGAAGTATATGGCGGTCAGATGCTTGAAGAAGAAGGATTTCCGGCTGTTCCCGTTGCGGGAAGATTGTTTCGTCTGCCTCCAAGAAGTGGTGTGATCGCTGAAATTATAAATGCTGAATATGAAACATTTTCCGACATTGAATACGCTATTCGTACAGGAAATGATGATCAATACGGAATGACAAAAGATCGCGATCCCGTTGATAGATGGTATCCGGAAAATGTTGCTGTCATTGGTGAACCGGCAATTTTCGGTGATTTCAGGGTAACAAACCTGGTCACATACCCTGTCCAGGTGAATACCGCAAGACGTGAAGTTCGGGTTTACCATAATCTCGAAGTCGAGATTCGCTTTGAGGGTATCGACGAACGTAACGCATTAGATCGAACACCTACCAAAATCAGCGAAGCCAAGCTGCCCCTTTACAAACTGTTTTTAGACTGGGATGATTCGGAACTGGATGAGTACACACTCTACCGAGGCGGTGTTATGGTTGTAATGAGAAGCAGCCAGAACTTGATGAACATTATGCAGCCCTGGTTTGAGTGGAAATTACAGCGAGGTTGGGAGATTGAACTTCTCACAGATGATGATGTCGCCTGGAATAATAATGCTATCAGGGGTGAGTTGCAAGATCGTTACGAAGATGCGGAAACACCGTTTGATTATGTTGTAATTATCGGTGATGATACAGGACCTTACTCTGTCATGCCCGGTTCCGGCAATGGAAACTATCAGGGAGACCATCCCTATACGCTGCTGGCAGGTAATGATCAACTTTCCGATGTCGGACTTGGTCGTATTTCAATACGAACTGATATGCAACTTCGCATATATATCAACAAGGTTTTTGCTTATGAACGTGATCCTGATCTTGATAATACCGATTGGTACCTCAGAGGAATGGTAAACAATGCCCGCTCCTATGGAGGAAATACAAAAAGACTGATGCTGCGTTACATCCGTCACGCAATGCTTGATATCGGCTATACCCAGGTGGATACGACCTGGAATCGTGGTGCTAACGGAAATAATTATGCAATTGATAAGATCGAAGATGGAGTAAGCATGTATGCCGGTCGTGGATGGGCAAACGCCGGTCTCACTATCCCTCAGATCATGGGCCTTGAAAATGCTTTTATGACCCCTGTAACTATTGACGTTACCTGTTATACCGGGAATTGGTCAACCACAGACTGTATCACGGAGGCATACATACGTGCCGGCACGGTTAATACTCCGACTGGCGGTATAAGCGGAATGGGCATGGCTACCGGTGGCACAAATCCGGGTTTTAACCACGTAATGTCCGCCGGCGCTGCCTGGGCACTTCTCGACCTGCGAATGCTCACTATAGGTGATATGAAGCTGACTTCGACATTTAATGGATGGCAAAATTATGAGACAGGTAACAATACCGGTTGGCGTATCTGGGCTCAGTATTTTAACCTGATGGGGGACCCGACTGTCTGGCCCTGGACTACCATCCCCCAGGTAATTACAGTCACTGCAGAAGAGGAAATCGATCTTGGCACAAACAATTATGAGGTTACTGCTGAAGATGAGGACGGCAATCCGCTAATTGGCGCATGGGTAACTTTTTATAAAGTTGATGACGATGAAGAGATAATCGTCAGAGGTATTTCTGATGAGGATGGATTTGTATCCCTTGACGTTCCGGTTCGTTATGCAGGTGACGGAATGTTAACTGTCAGCAAGCAACATTTCGCTCCGAACCAGATTGAAGTTGAAGTCGTTTCACCAAACGCTCGTGTCGGCTATACCGAGGTCACAATAATAGATGACGGTGACAACGGGACAGACGGCAACGATAATGGCATCCCGGAAGCAGGTGAAACTGTCGGTCTTCAAATACAGGCAAAAAATTATGGCAATGCCCAGGAAACGAATATAGAATTTTCCGGTTCCTCAGATGAAGAATGGATTGACGGTGTTGAGGGCAGTGTAACCATTGCATCTCTAAACTCAGGACAAACCACCACAGGCAACGGTTTAATACTTGTAGAAATCGCTCCGGAAGCTCAAAATGAATGGATTCTGCATGTGGACATTGAAGCTGAGACTGATGCAAGTACCTACGAAGACAGCTACCCGATTAATGTTGCAGCGCCTCAATTCGTTGTTGAGGATATCACGTCTGACGATGATTTCGAACCTGGGGAAACACTTGAAATTACAATCGAATTGATGAATGCCGGACACAGCAATGCTGATGCAGCAACGGGTGTATTGTTCAGTAACGAAGCGTTTGTGAGAGTTATGGAAGATGAAGCTGATTATGATGCTATGGACGTCGAAGAATCCGCCTCCGGAACATTTGAGATTATGCTGCATGAGGAAACCATCCCAGGATATTATGCTCACCTGCTTCTCACCCTGATCACAGAATCGGGGCAGGTCGATACTGTTGGAGTTAAGCTTCAACTTGGTGAGAAGAGTTCGACCGATCCATCAGGTCCGGACGAGTATGGTTATTATGCATTTGACAACACTGATGACGGATACGAGGATTATGTTCCTACCTATGATTGGGTAGAAATCAGCGATGAAGCAGATGATCCAGATTTTGAAGGCGATGAGTTGGATCTGAGCGATGGCGCAGAAAATCAGGATGAATCTATTGTTATTGATCTGCCATTTACAGTGCAGTATTACGGTGAAGAATTTGATGAAGCTACTGTATGCACCAACGGCTGGATTGCGATGGGCAGCCAGGGTGACATGTTTCATTCAAGAAACTGGACTATCCCTGCTCCGGATGGTCCTAACTATATGATTTGTGCATTTTGGGATGACTTACGCCTGACCGGTGATGGTAATGTTTACACATATTATGATCAGGCAAATGGAAGATTCATTATCGAATGGTACGATGTTAGCGCAGCAGGTCAGAACAACAGGTTTGAAATAATTATCTATAGCCAGCGGATACGCCCGACCTACTCTGGTGATAACGACATTCTCTTCCAATACGATGATGTAGGACCATCTTCAAACAGCATGGCGTATGATGTACCATACTGGACGACAGGAATAGAGAACGGAAACCAGGACGGCGGTTTACTCTATTATTTTTACAATAACCCGGCTCCAGGGGCTGTTGAGGATGATGATTTTGACCAGGGCCTCGTTATTCTCTTTTCAACAAACGTTGCCTTGATTACCGGAACGCTGGAAGGCACAGTTACAGACCTGGCGACCGGTGATCCCATGGAGGATATACTGGTTTACACCACTGATACTCTCTATTCAGCAGTTACCAATGAAGAAGGATATTATCTTTTTGAGGAACAACCAATTGGGCATTGGGAACTTTTAATTGAAATCGATTGCTATAATCCCATAACCAATGAAGATGTTGAAGTCCTGGAGGATGAGACTACGGTGGTTGACTTTGCACTGCGACATCCTGAGTTTGTACTTGATCCTGTAGAAGTTGAACAAGATTTACAGAACGTTGATGAGATCAATGTCCCGGTGCTAATGATCAATGACGGTAACGGTTACCTTGACTACCAGGGTCGGATTTACCTGCAGGATCCTCGTGAGAATCCTAATGGCTTGTGGGAAAGAACAAGGGAAACTGAACTTGATGAATTGGATGAGCTGATTGTTCCCTGGGATTTTGCCGCTTCATGGGAACTGGACACAGTGGAATCACGGAACAGGGGTATCATCTATATTGACAGGTATTTCTATGTTACAGGGTCTGATAACTTCGATCCGACCGGTCCCAACAAGATATACCAGTATAGCCGTCACGATGCCGAATTGATGGCCACTTATGATCAGCCTGTGCCGGAAGAAAATCGAAGTACAGCAGGAATGTTCGGTTTAACCTGGGATGGCGAATACCTGTATGGCATAGATGAGAACAGGATGTACCAGATGGTGATCGATCCCTCGGAAGAAAATTACCAGGGTTCAATTGAGTTAGAGGATTCCTGGGATTTACCCATGGATGATGAGATGCGTTTGCTTACCTATGATCCGGAAAGAGATATATTCTGGATGGGTGAAATCAGGTATGACATTTATGGTGTTGATCGGGACGGCGCAATCGTTTACCAGCATGAACAGGATATCTGGCCCCGTGGAATGGGTTGGTATCCTGATGATGAAGCGGGCTACAACCTTTATTTAGCCTGCCGCCGGACAGCATCTACTACCACTACCATGATACGTATGGATCCGGTTACAGGAGATCAGGAAGTGGTGTTCGAATATGACACTCCTGAAGACGGATTGATTGTTACTTCAGCAGATATCTCAGGAGGCTGGCATCCACTCACATGGAACTTTGTCACATTACTTGATGATGGTACAAATGATTTTATCCGAATCTGGGTAGTAGATAGAAACAAAACATTTTTCGATGTCCTGAACCCAAGTGGAAGAGTTGAGGGCGAAACGCAGTTTGACCTGGAATTTATGTTCCACGGCACAGATTTGCCCATAGGTGAATATAGCTGCTATGTAGGATTTGAAAACAACGCCTGCGAAGATGAAAACAATTTTGTCACGGTTACAATGTCTGTACCGGATACTATTGAATATGACGACATGAGTGGCCTGACCCAGCCTATTGAATGGGCTTTCAAAGGAGCATATCCCAATCCATTCAATCCGACAGTGAGTGTCGGTTTTTCATTGAAGCATAAAGTCAATGTCCAGGCGCGGATATTTAATATTATGGGACAGGAGGTTGCTGTTCTTGCTGACAATATGATTGACGCCGGGCATCATTCTTTGACTTTTGACGGAACTGATATGGCGAGCGGGATGTATTTCCTGCAGTTCAAAGCCGGACCGCTGCATGAAACGAGGAAAATAGTTCTACTTAAATGAGATCAAAAACTTAAGAATAAAAATATAAGAATTACAGGTTTTGCTTTACCCCGAAAAAGGGGCTCATTGCATGAGATAGCATTTTGGAGGCATGATGAGTAAATCAACAATGCTTACCCTGTTTGCCTGTATAATTTTTATCGCCGGTATTGCACCGGCACGAGATCTCTCTGTTGAACAAGGACAACTATTACAGGTTGCCTGGATTGAAAATGAACCGGATGGATTCAGTGTTTCCCTTGATGTTGCGCAACCTTCGTGGCACAGAGTTGAAAAATCTTTCAAGCAACTCTGGACTGTAGAGATATCGAATGGCGGAATATTAAGTGAAGTTGGAAAACCACAGGTACCAACTGCCGGGCGACTTTTCCGCCTTTCTCCGACTGGAAATCCTGTCGTTGAGATTATCTCGGTTGACTATGAAGTCATAGAAGGCATAGATGTCGCTGCTTTCATCGGGACCGATGATGATCTGGACAGTGGACCGGATTGTAACGAATTGGGCTCAGTCGCTGAACCTTTGGATGAGTGGTATCCGGGAAGTTGGGCTGAAGTCGGCGAACCGGCTATCATGCATGATTTCCGTGTTTCAACAATGACTACATTTCCGGTGCAGGTCAATCCCGCCAGGCAGGAAGCCCGTGTCGCATCGAAATTGCAAGTCCGCATCCATTTTGAAGAAAGTGATAATCGAAATACCCTTCCAGTACAGCCGACAAGTATCAGCAAAGCATTTCTACCTTTCTACCGTCAATTTCTCGATTGGGATGATTCCGAACTGGATGAATACACGCTCTATCGTGGTGGTGTACAGGTGATAATGAGGGACGATGAAGACCTGATGGAATTGATGCAGCCCTGGTTCGAATGGAAACTGCAAAAGGGATGGGATCTCGAGTTGTTGACAGACTCTCAAGTCAACTGGAATTCTGGTTCAATTCGGGGTGAATTGCGAGACCGTTGGGATGAAGCCGAAACAAAGTTTGATTACATAGTTGTCGTCGGTGATGATGAAGGAGAATACTCAGTCCCTCCAGGGACAGGTGCCGGTAACGGTGCAGGTGATCAAGGTTATATGACTCTATCTGGAAACGACAATTTTCCCGATGTCGCAACAGGTCGTATTTCAATCCAAAACGATACACAGTTAACCACATACATAAATAAGGTACTCGCATACGAGCAAAATCCTGATATGGATAACACGGACTGGTATTCACATGGTATGGTAAGCGTCTCTGACAATCACAACCCGATTGCCGGTAAGGTTAATACTATGAGATATATCAGACGCCAAATGCTGCAAATTGGTTATACACAAGTTGATACTTCCTGGCATCAAGGTAATAATACTGCTATTCAGAAAATAAATGATGGAGTCAGCGCTTACTTCGCGCGCGGCTACATGGGTTCGGGAATACCAACTGGACAAATTGCAAATCTCGACAATGATTTTATGACACCTGTGGTTATCGATGTTGCAGAGGGAACAGGGAATTGGTCTGAAAGACTGGGTATCAACGAAGCTTACATGTTAGCCGGAACATTGCAAACTCCGAGAGGTGCTATCGGTGCCATGGGGATGGCGACATCTGGCTCTCGACCAAATTATAACAACCTTGCGACCGATGGTGGCGCGTGGGCGTTACTTCAACTTTACCAACCCTGCATGGGGGATATGCTGCTTGCCGGGAAAATCAATCTGTGGATCAACATGTTTGAATTTGACCAAAATAGAACCAACAATCATATACAATGGTTCAACCTGATGGGAGATCCTACCGTCTGGATCTGGACTGGAGTTCCAAAAATACTTGATGTAACAACCGAAGAGGAAATCTCGCTCGGTGAAAATTCACATTATGTGCTTGTGGAGGATGATGATACCGGTGAAGCACTTTCAGATGCCTGGGTGACATTTTATAAGGTTGATGACAACGAGGAAATTATAGTCAAAGGTGAAACGGATGAGAACGGTGAGATTATACTGAATGCACCTATAAGATATTCCGGTGAAGCAACTCTTTCCATAACAAAACAACATTACGCACCGGTACAAATTGATGTTGAAGCGATATCACCAAACAACCGGATTGGATTTATAAATGTTGAATACATTGATGACGGGAATAACGGTACGGACGGTAATAGTAACGGTATTCCTGAAGCTGGCGAAACTGTCGGACTACGATTCAGTCTAAAAAATTACGGTGATAACACCGAATCTGGTATCGAATTAACTCTAACAACTGAAGAAACCTGGATAAACGAGATTGAGGGCGAGGTTACCCTGAACAATCTATTATCCGGTCAATCCAACTGGGGAACCGGATTAAAGCTGGTTGAAATAGCCCCTGAAGCGCAGCATGACTGGATAATGCATTTCGATCTTAATATTACATCAGACCAAGGCGGCGATTACGAAGATGAATTGATATTTACAGTTGCATCGGTGAAACATCGGATTCTTTCCGCAAACCTCGAGGATGGCGTTCAGCCCGGTGACATCAGTGATTTGGAAATAGAAATTGTTAAAACTGTAGGAAACAATACTGAAAATGTAGCAGGTGAATTAGTAAGCAACGATTTGCTTCTCCGGGTAAGAGAAGAAGAGGCTGATTTCGGCGAAATGTCCTGGGGTGATACAACAACAGCATTGTTTGAAGTCAGGCTTCACTCCGAATCAATTCCGGGATACCCGGCTCAACTATTTCTTGTTTTAACCACTGAATCAGGAAATTTAGATACAGTTACATTCCAGCTTCCCCTTGGTGAAAAAGAAAGCTCCGATCCCTGCGGTCCTGACTATTACGGGTATTATGCATTTGATAATACCGATACTACCTGGGGTGATATATGTCCGGAGTTCGACTGGATTGAGATTAACCCGGACGCGGACGATCCTGATTTCGAAGGTGAAGAGCTTCCCATAAATGATACCGGACAATCCCAGGATGAATCGTGTGTAATTGAATTACCTTTCACTGTTCAATATTATGGCGAGGAATTCGATTCATTGACTGTTTGTTCAAACGGGTGGGTGGCAATGGGGAGCCAGGCAGACATGGTTAATCCACGAAATTGGATTATCCCTTCACCATTAGGTCCGGACAACATGATTGCCCTGTTCTGGGATGATTTACGTTATGTCAATGACACCGGTATCTATTCATATCATGACGAGGATACCGGACGCTTTATTGTTGAATGGTACGATATTGATGTTTCTGGGGGAGGCTCGAACAGGTTTGAAGTTATTTTCTATTCTCAATTGATGCGTCCTACTTATTCTGGTGATAACGATATACTGTTTCAATATGATGATGTACATCCTTCCTCAAATAGTATGACATACGATACCCCTTACTGGACTACAGGACTTGAAAATGGATCACAAACTGAAGGACTGTTGTATGCTTTTGGAGATGAATACTCTTCAGGTGCCGCAGAAATCGACGATGAGCTCTCAATTCTGTTCTCAACAAATGTATCGCTGATTACAGGCTATATCGAAGGAATCGTTACTGATATAGCTACTGGAGAACCACTCCCTGATGTCGAGGTTGAAATTGAAAGGTTGAGATACTCCACTGCTACCAATGACAGCGGATATTATGAATTCCTAGATGTTCCGGTAGGTGAATATCAACTATGGATTGATAGTGAATGCTACCTGGAGTTTATAAGCGATAGTATCCTGGTTGAGGATAGTCTAACGACGACTCTTGATGCTGCTTTGCGGCATTCCGAGATCGTTCTTGAGCCGGATGAAATAGAACTGACTTCTGGTAACGAGGAGGTTTCCGAGATTAATATCAGCAACAATGGTAACGGAATCCTCGAATATTCTGCGAACATTTACTTGGATGATCCTCGTGACCGTCCCGATCAAACCGATACCTCCTGGAATAGTCTATACGCTTTTGATCTCAGTCCGGATGAATCAGGCTATTTTGGGATAGTTTTTGTAGATAGAGATTATTTCATTAGCGGATCTGATAACATGGATCCAACCGGACCGAACAAGATATATAAATACGATGATCTTGGAAGAGAACTGTTAGCAACCTATGATCAACCTGTCCCGGAAGAAGATCGAACAGCTACGGGTATGCGCGGATTAGCCTGGGACGGCGAATATTTATACGGTGTTGATGATGAAGTAATCTACCAGATGGAAATTCGAAGGAACTCCATTATCCTTGCAGATTCCTGGGAAGCGCCACTGGAGTCTGCTCATTTCCTTGAGTGGGACCCGGTGAATGACCTCTTCTGGATGGGAGATTATAATAGCGATATTTACGGTATCAACCGTGATGGTGAAGTTATCCAGCGGATCGAAAGAGAATTTATTCCACGCGGCGCTGCATGGAATCCAAATGATGAGTCCGGTAGAAATCTTTATATTTTCACCCAATTGACCTCGAGGAGTAATATCCGTGTCGTCAGGATGAATCCTGAATCAGGTGAATCTAATATAGTTCATACCATACCATACATAGCCGGACGATGGGCATTGTCAGGAGTTGATTTTTCAAGTACCTGGAACCCACTCGTTAATGTTTTTTCAGCAGTAATAAATCAAACTGAAGAGAGTTTTGTGCAGGTCTGGTATTTCAGTGACAATGAAACATTTTTCTCGATAAATAACTCCGATGGAACTGTAAATGGTGGTGAAGAAAATATAATCGAATTCATTTTCAGGTCAACCGGACTACCCGCCGGTTCTTATTCGTTCTTTGTTGGTTTCGATAATAATGCTTGTGAGGATGAAAATAATTATATCCCAATAACTTTGACTTTACCGGAGATTCCGGATGTGATTGGCGATCCTTATGTCGAACAGCCTCTGGAATGGTCTTTCGACGGCGCTCATCCCAATCCTTTTAACCAGACCTTGACCGTACGATTTGCATTGAAAGAGGCCGTTAACGTCAAAGTCAGGATTTATAACCTTCTCGGTCAGGAAGTTGCAGCATTGGCGGATGAATCCATGACAGCAGGAAGATATGCTCTTCCATTTGACGGATCTGGTCTTTCCAGTGGAATGTACTTTCTACAGTTCAATGCCGGGCCATTACACATAACTAAAAAGGTAGTTTTACTCAAATAAATATATAACAGTCCGTAATTAACAGCTAAATATTTAATAGATTTTTTCTTTGCACCTTTGCGACTTTGCGTGAAAAATCTTGCTGGAGGCATCATGAAATACCGTGATGGATTATTTGTAATTGCCTGCGTATTAATATTTATTAGTAATAGCCGTGCGCGAAACATCTCGCCCAATCAGGAGCTGCCGATTCAAGTCTCCAACAGGATAATTAGCTCGAATGGAATGCGTCTTACGCTTGAAATAGCAGAACCCGAGTGGAGAACGATAGATTCAGGAAACGAACGAGTCTCGTTTGCGAATTACAACCTGATGACCGGATATCTCGAGGAAAGAGGTTTACCCTCTGTACCGGTGACCAGCCGGACTTTTCGCCTGCCTCCCAGAAAATCCGCCAGATTGGAAATTCTTGAAACCAATTACGAAACCTATACAGATATCGATTATGCCGCATATTTTGGAGGTTCAACACCTGGAGAACTCGGTCAAATCAAGTCACCGGGTGATTCCTGGTATCCCGGCAAGTTAGCCGAGCTGTCAAACCCATCTAATCGTCACGACTTCCGTGTTTCAAGTCTCATAACATATCCTGTCCAGGTGAATCCGGCGCGTCGTGAAGTGAGGGTCTATAACCGTATTGATGTAGATATTCATTTCGAGGAAGACAATAATTCCGACTTGCCTGATCAAATACCTGCCCGGATCAGTAAAACCTTCCTGCCCTGGTATCGCCAATTCCTCGACTGGGATGAAAACGAGCTGGATGAATACGAACTGTACCGTGGTGGAGTGCAGGTCGTGATGCCCGATGACGAAGATCTTTGGGATGATCTCGATCCGTGGATTGAATGGAAACTGCAAAAAGGTTGGGAGTTGGATTTTCTAACCGATAATGATGTAGATGATTGGGAGGCAGAAGACATTCAGGAAGAGTTAAGAGACCGTTACCAAGCTCAGCCATTCGACTACGTTGTAATAATCGGGGATGCAGATGGCAGTTACGCCACTCCTGCCGGGATTAACGTAACGAATACCGATTATGGTATTTTCGCTGACTATTATTACCAGTTGATGGATGATGATGACATTTACCAGGATGTGATTGTCGGCAGGATAAGCGTGCGGAATGGCACTGAACTCGAGCGTTATGTCCAAAAGGTACTCTCCTACGAATGCGATCCATATATGGATGACACTGACTGGTATCTCCAGGGAGCATGCCTGGCGATTTATGATTATCATCCGATAGGAGGAACCTCGGTCTGCGAATATATTAGATCAGAATTATTCAATATCGGTTACACCGATGTGTTCTACTATTCTTCTCCAAATGGTCCTGAACCTGCTCGTAGTAATCTTATCACGCATATTAATGATGGAGTATCATATTTCCAATGCAGCGGTGCAATTGCAGATGGATTAACTAGACAGCAAATCCTCAATTTAACAAATGAAAACAAACCTTTTGTGGCAATACAGCTTTCACATGGAACTGGAAAATGGTCTGTAGAGACTGCAGCCATAAGCGAAGCGTTTATTCGCGCCTGGAATAACGGAGAGCCGACAGGAGCAATTGGAGCTTTCGGCCAGGCAACCAATAGAGCCAACTGGGGATATGAGAATTCCTTTGCTGCTGGCGCCTTTTACACAACAGCCAGGCTTCGTCTTCCGACCTTAGGTCAAATGCTATGGGGTGGCCAGAAAAATATGTTCATTGATTTCTATCCCTATCGTACCGGCACCTATACCTATCAAAACTATGCCGAATGTATAAATTTAATGGGCGACCCGCTTGTCTGGCTCTGGACTGATATTCCTGCGGAGCTGGACATCGATGCTGAAGAATCCATCGTATTGGGGCAGCATTCCTACCCGGTAGAAATCAGCGATGAGGACGGCAACCCGGTTGAAGGCGCCTGGGTAACAATGTACAAATCAGATGACAATGAATACGAGATTGTCCGTGGAGAATCAGCAGGCGATGGCTCAATTTTGCTTAATCTTCCATTTGAATACACCGGTGAAGCTGTTCTGACTGTGACTGCTCAGAACTTTCAACCGGTACAAATCGACGTAGATATTGATGAACCGGATAACAGGATCGGCTACACGACAGTCAACATTATTGATGATGGCGAAGATGGAACCAGCGGTAATGATAACGGCATCCCTGAACCGGGAGAAACCGTCGGTCTTGAGATAGATATTAAGAATTTCGGTGGAAACCGGCAGACTAATATTTCTCTTACAGCAAGCTCTGATGATACCTGGATCGAAGAAATTGAGGGCTCCATCACGCTTGACGCATTGGGTCCCGGAGCAGAAGCGAACGGAACAGGAATGATTCTTATAGAGATCAGCCACGAAGCGCAGGACAGGTGGCTGAATCATCTCGAATTGACTCTTGAAAGTGACCAGGATACATATACAGACGATTATTCCCTGAAAATTTTTGCCCCGGCTTATCTCCTCCTGGAGGTATCGGGAAGTGAAGATCTTGAACCGGGTGAAACTTCTGAAATAGCAGTTGAGATAATGAATACAGGCGGAGCGGACGCATCAGCTTCCGAGGGTCACATGAGAATACTGCACAGCTTTGGTGGAATGGTCGAACCGGACGCAGAGTTTGAAGCAATGGATATTGGCGACGCTGCATCTGCAACATTTGAAATCAGGTCGCATATGGTTGCTATACCCGGATTCCAGGTTCCTGCCATGCTCATCGTTACCACTGAAGATGAACATTTAGACACTGTCTGGTTCTCGATTCCATTAGGTACTCGAAGTGAATCCGAACCCTGTGGACCGGATCGTTATGGCTACTGGGCTTATGATAACCGCGATACCGATTACGAAAAGTCTCCTGAATACGACTGGGTGGAGATTTCACCTAACGCAAATGATACAGATTATGAAGGCACTCTTCAAATTGAAGATGCCCGTGAGGGAGGCGGTGAAGCGCCGGTGATCGCTCTGCCCTTTCAGGTTCAATACTACGGAAATGATTTCGATTCAATCACAATCAGTAATTATGGTTGGGCGGCGTTCGGAAACCAGGCGCAGTTCTACGGCACTTCAAAGAATTCTCCCATCCCCGGTCCTTATGGTCCATATAACATGCTGGCGCCATTTTGGGACGAGCGGTACTTTTCAACAGATGAGGATGGCGCATATACCTATTACGATGAGGAAAATGGAAGATTTATCATCGAGTGGTTTGAATCAAAAGGTTGGTTAGGTGGCGGCAGTTATAGTCAACCATGCACTTACGAGATAATAATTTACGACAGGAACGAGCAGCATAATACTCGTACAGGTGATAATGAGATCCTCTTCCAGTATAAAAACGGTGAGATAGACCCGCACATTGGATATGCAAGATGCAATCCCTGGTGGACAACAGGAATCAAGGACGGTACACAGACTGATGGATTGATGTATTATTACCATGTGACACCGTCACCGGGAGCCGTAGATGACGATAATGATTTTGACGATGAACTTTCGATCCTGTTTACAACCGATGTCAGGATTATCGCCGGTTCTATTGCAGGCACTGTTACAAATTCAATCACAGACGATCCAGTCGAAGGGATTCGTGTTACCCTGGATGACAACTATTATGAAACATTTACGAATGAAGAAGGTCAGTTTCTGCTCGAAGGAGTTCATGTGGGGCAGTATTCGGTTTCATTTGATGATGAGTGTTTCACGGACACTATGCTTACAGATATAGCCATCGCTGAAGATGAAACAACTTACGTTGATATGCCATTGAGACATCCACTCTTATCACTTGATCCTGTAGAATTTGAAGAGGCAGTCGATCCGGGTACTGAAGCAACATTCCAGGTTTCGCTTAACAACCCGGGTAACGGCAGCCTCGAATACTCCGCTGAATATTTCCGCGGCGATCCGGATGACAATCAGCGTCAAGAAAACGAACCTTGGGATGAGTTGCACACTATTGATCTCAGTCCGGATGAATCCAATTATTTCGGCCTGACTTTTGTCAATGACTGCTTCTACGTAACCGGATCGAACAACCAGAATGCAGCTGATCCAAACAAGATTTACAAGTACGACAGATTTGGGAGGGAACTTCTCGCGTCATTTGACCAGCCTGTACCACAAAATCAACGATCCCATTTCGGAATACGCGAACTTGCATGGGACGGCGAATACCTGTATGGTGTCGATAACAATCGAATTTTCCAGATGGAAATTCTACCGGATTCAATCACACTTGTTGATTCGTGGAGAATACCGTTAGAGTCTGTAACCTATCTTGAATGGGATTCCCAAAATGACCTCTTCTGGATGGGTAACTATAACAGCGATATTTATGGTGTTGACCGTGATGGAGAAACCGAAGCTCGATATGAACGTGAATTTGTTCCTCGAGGTTTGGCGTGGAACCCGGACGATGAAGCGGAACGTTATCTCTACTTCTTTGCTCAAATATCATCACGAAGTGATGTCCATGTGATAAGGATGAGTCCTTCGACAGGCGAATATGATACTACCGCGACTATCCCATATCCCGCGGGAAGATGGGCGTTCGCCGGTGTTGATTTTTCAAAAACCTGGGACCCGCTTATCCGGGTTTTCTCGACCCTGATCAACCAGACCCAGGAAAGTTACGTCCAGGTGTGGTATTTTGCTGACAACGAATCAATTGTTACGCTTGATAATCATGAGGGTGCGGTAGCCCCTGGTGAAGAGAGTGTAATCGAATTACTATTCAATTCAGCAGGAATACCCGCCGGAACCTATCCCTTCTTCCTGAGTTTTGCCAATAATGCCTGTGAAGAGGAAAACAATATCGTCTCCTTTGTTTTAACCATCCCTGATACAACTGACAAAATCGGCGAACCAATCGAAAAATTGCCGTTGGAGTGGTCGTTTGACGGTGCATATCCAAACCCGTTCAACCAGACCCTGACAGTCCGGTTTGCTTTGAAAGAATCAGCGAAAGTCAGGATGAAAATATACAACCTTCTTGGACAGGAAGTTGCGGAGTTAGCTAATTTGCCTATGACAGCAGGAAGATACGCGCTGCCCTTTGATGGCTTGGGTCTATCAAGCGGGATGTATTTCCTGCAATTCAATGCCGGACCATTAAATGAAACGAAAAAGATAATTTTACTCAAATAAATATAGAATAATTCTGATTCAACGCTTAAGACATTTAGATTTTTTCTTTGCGACTTTGCGACTTTGCGTGAAAAATATTGCTGGAGGTATCATGAAATATCGAAACGGATTATTTGTAATTGCCTGCTTAATAATATTAATTGGGATAACCTCAGCGCGGGATTTCTCTGCTGATCATGGGCTGCCATTACAGGTCTCCAGCAGGATTATGACTGCGAATGGCTTGCGTCTTTCACTTGAAATCGCAGAACCCGAGTGGAAAACTGTCGGTACGGCAAACGATCAGGTCTCACTAATTGATTATAAATTGATGTGTGGATTCCTCGAGAAAGAAGGTTTGCCATCCGTACCAGTCACAAGCCGGAATTTCCGTTTACCACCTGGAAAAACCGCCACGCTGGAGATACTCGACGCTCAATACGAGACCTTTACAGATATCGATTATGCCGCGTATCTCGGTGGAACCACACCTGAAGAGCTTGGTCGTACCCAATCAACTAAAGATTCATGGTATCCTGGAAACCTGGCTGAGCTGACAGAACCCTCCCATTATCACGATTTCCGTGTCGCAAATCTTGTGACCTACCCGGTGCAAGTAAACACCGCCCGAAAAGAAGTACGGGTATATAACCGGATAGATGTGGATATTCATTTCGAAAATGATCCGAGTGCAGATTTATCAGACCAATTTCCCACCGCAATCAGCCGCACTTTCCTCCCCTGGTACCGTCAGTTCCTCGACTGGGATGAAACCGAATTGAACGAATACGCCCTCTATCGCGGAGGTGTGCAAGTTGTATTACCTGATAATGATGAACTCTGGGAAGTTTTCGATCCCTGGATCGAATGGAAACTACAGAAAGGCTGGGAGCTGGAGTTCCTGACAAACAATGATGTAAATAACTGGTCGGCTGGAAATATCCGTGGTGAGCTAAGAGACCGTTATGAAGAGCAGAAATTCGATTATGTAGTGATCGTAGGTGATTTAAACGGTGATTTTGCTACACCCAGTGGAACTAATGGCGCTGATTATTATTACCAACTAATGGATAATGATGACATCTACCAGGATGTAATCGTCGGGCGCATAAGTGTTCAGGATGCTGAGGAGCTGGAAATATATGTCAACAAGGTTCTTTCTTATGAACGTGACCCCTATATGGAAGAAACCGACTGGTACCTCCAGGGAGCCTGCTATGCTATTTACGACTATCACCCGATAGATGGGACTGCCGTATGCGAGTATATCCGTTCGGAGCTGTTCAACATCGGCTATACAAACGTTTTTTACGATTCATCGCCAACTGGGCCAGAACCTGTCCGAGGCAATATTCTTGAGCATGTAAATGAAGGGATAACATATTTCCACTCCAGTGGAGCTATTTCTGACGGTATCACTCGAACACAAGCTCATGAACTGACAAACAACTATATGCCTTTCGTATCCATGCAACTCACCGAAGGAACTGGAGTGTGGCATAATCAAACCGAAGCGATCAGTGAGGCATTGATGCGTGCCGGGACAGTTGACACACCTACCGGGGCTATCGGAGCTTTTGGATTTACAACTAATTCTACGGACTGGAAATATGAAGATGGATTATCAACCGGGGGAGCTTATGCAGCGATACATCTCCGTTTACCGGAACTTGGTCAAATGGTCTGGGGCGGGCAAGCGTTTATCTGGAATGCGTTTCATCCTGATTGGGCTACCGGAGGTTACACATTCCAAAATTTTGCTAACCAATTTAACCTTATGGGAGATCCCCTGGTCTGGCTTTGGACTGCAATACCGGCTGAAATGAACGTGGAGGCAGATGATACTATACCAATAGGTAGAAACAGTTATTCGGTTGAAGTGACTGATGAAAACGACAATCCTGTCGAGAACGCCTGGGTTACCCTATATAAAGTTGATGATAATGAAAATGTAATATTCCGTGGCGAGACAGGTGCAGACGGCTCAGTCCTGCTGGATGCACCATTCAGGTATTCAGGTGACGCTATTTTGACAGTAACAGCGCAAAATCATCAACCTGTCCAGGTAGAAGTTGAAGTAAGAGAACCGAATGCGAGGATAGGGTATGTTGAAGTCGAGGTTATTGATGACGGTAATAATGGCACAGAAGGTAATAACAACAGTATTCCTGAAGCAGGCGAAACGGTCGGTTTAAGGATTACCACCCGAAATTTTGGCAACAACCAACAGACAAATATTTCCATTACCGCTGCGTGCGAAGATGATTGGATTGAGAATATTGACGGGGAAGCAGCCTGCGAAGCTCTAAATCCGGACGCAGAAGAAACATGCGAAGGATTGATTCTTGTCGAGATCGATCCGCAAGCCCAGAATGACTGGATATTTCATCTTGAATTGGAATTTGAAAGTGATCAGGGAACCTGGACGGATGATTACCCATTGAAAGTTCAGGCACCGTCTTACCTGTTTGTCCAGGTTACAGGTAGTGAGGAGCTGGAACCGGGTGATGACGCTGAGATAACAATAGAAATTGTAAACATTGGTGGTGGTGACGCTTCCGCTTCGGAGGGTCACCTGACCATACTTCACAGCTATGGCGGCACTGTCGAACCTGATGCGGAGTTCGAAGCAATGGAAATCGGTGAATCAGCCAGCGCTTCGTTTGAAATTCGGTCACACTTAAGCTCCATCCCAGGATTTGTTGCATCTTCAATGTTAGTTATAACTACTGAAGATCAGCAGATCGATACTATATGGTTTTCTATTCCCCTGGGAACGAGAAGCGAGTCTGAACCATGTGGTCCAGACCGTTATGGCTACTGGGCATTCGATAATCGTGACAGTGAATATGATATCGCCCCTGTTTACGGTTGGATCGAAATTAATCCCGAAATTGAAAATCATGATCTTGAGGGAACTCTTCTTATAGAAGATGTTAGAGTTGATTATGGCGAAGCACCGGCTATTCCACTTCCTTTTGAAGTACAATATTACGGTGAAACGTTCGACACAATTACTATTAATAATAATGGCTGGGCTGCGTTTGGAGACCAGTCACAGTTTTTTGGCGCTATTTTTCATTTCCCAATTCCGGGACCTTTTGGACCTTACAATATGATTGCGCCGTTCTGGGATGAACGTTATTTGCAGGGGGAATCGGGTATTTTTACTTCTTATGATGAAGAAAACGACCGCTTAATTATTGAATGGTATGAATCTCTTGGAAGAACAAGCACTAATTCTTATGGTCAGGCATGTACTTTCGAGATAGTGATTTATGATTTGGCCGGTGATCATGTAACACGAACAGGTGACAACGAGATCCTCTTCCAATATAAAGACAGAGAAATGAATCCTCATTCCGGTTACAGCAGACACATGCCCTGGTGGACAACAGGAATTAAAGATGGTACACAGACTGATGGGCTACAGTATTATTACTGGTTGATGAACTCCCCCGGCGCCGTTGAAGAATATGGAGATTTTAACGACAGCCTGGCAATTCTTTTTACTACAAATGTTGAGCTGATACTCGGATCAATTGAGGGTACTGTAACTAATTCCGTCACGGAAGAACCAATTGAAGGCGTCCTGATCAGTGCGGATGATAATTATTATCAAACATATACTGATGATAATGGATATTATATGCTGGAAGGCATATATGTTGGAGAGCATACATTATCATATCAAAATGAATGTTATAATGAAATGGTATTAACAGGATTAATAGTAGCTGAAGATGAGACAACGATGGTGAATACATCGTTGTTATTTCCCGAATTATCACTTGATCCGGATGAAATAGATCACGAACTCAGTTTGAATACACAGGAGACTATTGAAATAGTACTGGCAAATCCCGGTAATGGCACTCTCGAATATGAGGCTGACATCTACCTGGATGATCCCCGTGAACATCCCGATCAAACAGATGAAGCCTGGAATAATTTATATGCCTTCGACCTTGATCCGGTTGAATCACGTTATTTTGGGATAGCGTTTGTCAACAGGGAATATTATGTAAGCGGTTCTAATAATCTCGATCCCACAGGACCAAACAAAATTTATAAATACGATAATCTTGGAAGAGAACTGGTAACGACTTTCGATCAACCTGTAACGGAGGAAGAACGAACCGCGACGGGGATGCGAGGAATTGCCTGGGATGGCGATTACCTGTATGGCGTAGATGATGAAGTAATCTACCAGATGGAAATCTTTCCCGACTCTATCACCCTGGTAGATTCCTGGGAAGCACCAGTACCATCTGCTCATTTCCTCGAGTACGATCCCGGTAGCGACTTGTTCTGGATGGGTAATTATGATAGTGATATTTACGGAATCAACCGTGATGGTGAAGTTATCCAGCGATATGAACGGGAATTAATCCCACGGGGAGCGGCATGGAACCCATTTGATGAGTTTGGTAGAAATCTCTATCTATTCACCCAATGGTCTTCGCGCAGTGAAATTAATGTTGTCAGGATGAACCCACTGAACGGTGAAAATGATATAGTGTATACAATTCCTTATCCCGCCGGGAGATGGGCATTGGCTGGAGTAGATTTTTCTAATACCTGGAATCCACTCGTTAATGCTTTTTCTGCTCTAATAAATCAGACTGAAGAGAGCTATGTGCAGGTCTGGTATTTAAGTGACAATGAGACATTTTTCTCTATAAATAATCCAGGCGGAGTATTGGATGCCGGGGAAGAAAATATAATTGAATTTATGTTCAATTCTACCGGACTTCCGTTTGGTTCTTATTCATTTTATGTTGGATTTGATAATAATGCTTGTGAGGATGAGAACAATTACATTTCAATAACAATGACACTACCCGACACTACTGACGAAATCACTGATCCTGATATCGAGCAGCCTCTCGAATGGTCTTTTGACGGAGCATACCCTAATCCCTTCAACCAGATTTTGACTGTGCGATTTGCTCTAAAAGAGACTGCGATAGTAAGAATGAAAATATACAACCTCCTCGGTCAGGAAGTTGCGGAACTGGCTAATTTGCCCATGACAGCAGGAAGATATGCGGTACCCTTCGATGGATCAGGGCTGTCAAGCGGGATGTATTTCCTGCAGTTCAATGCCGGACCCTTGCATGAAACAAGGAAAATCGTACTGCTTAAATAGAACAAAAGATTACAGGATGTAAGGATCTTTAGGATACACAGGATTATTTCTTTGGATGTTCTGTCAGGTCTTGAACGAAGAGGAGACCTGACAGAGACCCCCGTCAGTTCATCGCTTCGCTAAAGAACTGACGGAACAATCACAGGATATAAGGCTTTTCAGGATTAACAGGATTATTTCTTAGCGCCTTTGCGTCTTTGCGCGAGAAAGAAATATTGGAGGCATCATGAAAACCTTGAGATTTTTTGCCGTACTTAGCTGCTTTTTGCTTATAGCAGGCACTACTCTCGCCAGAAATTTCACTGCGGGCAAAGATTTACCGATGCAAATCACCGAAAGGATTATTACATCCAACGGAATGAGCCTATCTCTCGAGATAGTTGATCCTGAGTGGAAACAAGCCGGTTTAAGTGAAGACAACATAGTAGTGGCACAGCTTGGTCCTTTATCCGGTCATCTGGAGTCCGAGGGATTTCCTGTAGTGCCGGTCACCAGCAGGATGTTTCGTATCCCACCTCGAAGCGGAGTAACAGTTGATGTGATCAAAGCTGAATATGAAACCTATACAGATATTGAATACGCTGCATATTTCGGTGGCGATGAGATAGATGATTACCGTCCAAGCCGAAAAATTGAAGATACATGGTATCCCGGCACATTGGCGGAGGTCACTGATCCAATTATTTACCATGATTTCCGTGTATGTAACCTGGCTGCCTATCCTGTCCAGGTAAATACTGCCCGGCGTGAGGTACGTGTCTATTCCAAAATTGATGTTGATATTCGTTATGAAGGTGTTGATAATCGTTGTGCCCTTGACCAGATGCCCACCGCCATCAGCTCAACCTTCCTTCCCTGGTACCGTGAATTTCTTGACTGGGATGAAAACGAGCTGGATGAATACACTCTCTACCGTGGTGGAGTACAGGTTGTTTTGCAAAATGAAGAAGAACTTTGGGAAGCTCTTCAGCCCTGGATCGAATGGAAATTGCAGAAAGGATGGGAGCTTGAGTTTCTCGCTGATGATGACTGTACTTGGAATTATTCCGGCATCAGGAACGAGTTACGGGATCGATATGAAGACAATAAGTTCGATTATATAATTATAATCGGTGATGTAAATGGTCTATTTCCCACCCCTACCGGTGATCCCGGATATTCAGATAATTACTACACATTGATGGATGATGATGACTTATACCAGGACGTTGTAATCGGACGTATCAGCGTGCAGGATCTTGAAGATGTCAGGAATTATGGGAACAAGGTGATCCTGTACGAGCGAGATCCTTACATGGAAGAAACCGACTGGTATCTGAGAGGTGCAGGATTATCTGTTTGGGATTATGCAGGAACTTCTACCATCCAGGTGGTTCAATACGGTAAACGCGAGATGCTCAGGATTGGATATGAAGAGGTAAATATCCATGTATCCCGCTTTAGAGATGCGAACAGCACAATTATGAGGATGAATGAAGGTATCAGTCATTATATATTCCGTGCTGGAATCGGTTCAGGGATTCAGGCAAACAGCATCAGGGCATTGACTAATGACCGCATGCTTTTCCCTGCTCCTGAATATACCTGCGGGACAGGTACGATGTCTCAAACTGAATGTATATGCGAAGCCTGGATGCGGGCTGGGACATTCAACAATCCACGTGGTGCTATTGGCGGTCTTGGGCTTGCCACAAATTCTTCACATTGTTCTTTTAACAATATGCTTGCGGTTGGAAGCGCGTATGCCGCCCTCAATCTCCGCCATCCGGCGCTTGGAATGATGATGTGGGGTGCACGTGCGTCCCTCTGGGATGCGTTCCATCCGGATTGGGTTCAGGGTGGTTATACTTATGAACGTTCCGCCAAAGAGGCAAACCTGTTTGGTGATCCTACTTGTTGGATCTGGACTGCAATTCCACAGGAGCTTGTGGTTGATGCTGAAGAGACCGTTCCTGTCGGCAGAAACAGCTATTCCGTTTCAGTAGTGGATACAAACGACAATCCAGTTGTTGACGCATGGGTAACTCTCTACAAAGTAGATGATAATGAAGAGATAATCGTCCGGGGAACGACAGGTGAAGATGGCACTGTAATATTGAATGCTCCCTTCCGGTACAGTGGCGATGCAATGCTGACCGTAACCGCACAAAACTTTATTCCTAACCGGATAGAAGTGGAACTGGTCGAACCTAATGCACGGATAGGATACACAGAAATCACTTTTCAGGATAACGGAAACAACGGCACAGAAGGCAATAACAACGGCATTCCGGAAGCAGGTGAAACTGTTGGTCTGGTGATTAATGCCAGGAATTTCGGAAATGCCAACCAGGCAAACATCACAGTCACCGCAGAAACAGAAGATGATTGGGTAGTATCTTTGACAGGTGAAGTAACCATTGACGCAATTAACGCAGGACAGGATCAGGAAGGCGAGGGATTGATCCTGGTCGAGATCGATCCTGAAGCCCAGCATGACTGGTTAATTCATCTCGACCTTGAGTTTGAGAGTGACGCCGGGACGTACGATGATGAATTTGCCATAAAAGTGAATGCCCCCCATTTCTTCTTCGTTCAGGTTGAAGGCGCCGGTGATATTGAGCCGGGCGACACTGAAGATATCACTATCAGTATTATCAATCTCGGAGGCAGTGATGCAAGCGCATCTGAGGGATACCTGACTTTCCTGCATCCGTTTGGTGGAGTTGCAGATCCTACCGGTGAATTTGATCCAGTGGATGTGGGCGAAGAAGCTGATGCTGAATTCACTATCACGGCACATCCGGAATCATTCCCCGGATTTTCCGTGCCTGCAAAACTGGTGATCACAACTGAAGATGGATGTATTGATACTGTCTGGTTTTCAATCACACTGGGTACTCGCTCTTCTTCTGATCCAACCGGTCCGGATAATTATGGCTACTATGCTTTTGATCATACCGATACCGATTATGAACTTTACCCTGAGTACGACTGGATTGAGATAAATCCTGAAGTAGAGGATAATGATTTTGAGGGTGAAGCCACAGAAATTGATGACCGGGGTGATGATCAGGATACCTGCGCGGTTTTTGCCCTTCCATTTGAAGTACAACACTATGGAGAAGTTTTCGATTCAATTACAATCAGCAGCAACGGTTTTGCTGCTTTCGGCAGTTGGCATGACATGGATTACGCCTTGCGGAATGGACCTTTCCCCGGTCCTTATGGTGCGCCTAATATGATTGCACCGTATTGGGACGAACGGGCACAGGGGGAAATTTTCCACTATTACGATGAGGAAAACAATAGATATATAATCGAATGGTTCGAGACAAAAGGCAGAACAGGTTCCAGTACTTACGGACACGACTGCACTTTTGAAGTTATAATCTATGATCAGTCCGGCCACCATAGCACCAGGACCGGCGATGCAGAAATTCTTTTCCAGTATGATGAAATGGATCGCCACTTAGGCTATGGTCGTTGTATGCCCTGGTGGACAACGGGAATCTCTGACGGTACCTACAATGATGGATTGATGTATTACTATTACAACAGGCCCTGGCCCGGAGCGAGATTTACCAACGATTGCGATGAGGGTCTGGCTATCTTGTTCACAACCAACGTTATGTTCATTATCGGTTCTCTCGAAGGAACAGTAACCGATGCTGCTACCGGTGAACCAATGGAAAATGTAGAAGTCAGCACTGGGAATAATATGTACTTATCTGAAACCGACTCAGCAGGACATTACTTTCTTGAGGAAGTTGGAATAGGCGAGTATGAACTTGAATTTATTTATGATTGTTTTATTGACACTGTAATATCTCATATTACTGTTTTCGAGGACGATACAACTTTCGTAAACATCGCTCTGACACATTCGGAACTTGATCTGAATTCTTATGAGATCGATGTGGAACTTGAACCTGGTACTGAAGAAATTGTCGAGATTACAATTAGTAACGATGGTAATGGTGTACTCGAATATGAGGCAGAAATTTATCTCGTTGACCCTCGAGTCCGTCCCGATCAAACCGATACTCCCTGGAATAATCTTTACGCCTTTGACCTCAGCCCTGACGAATCCCGTTACTTTGGGCTAACATTTGTTAACCGTGAATTCTATGTAAGTGGCGCTGACAATCTCGATCCGGTTGGTCCGAACAAAATATATAAATATGATGATCAGGGCAGGGACCTTTTAACCACTTATAACCAGCCGGTTCCCGAAGATCGGAGAAGTGCTTCGGGAATGCGTGGATTGACATGGGACGGGGACTATCTGTATGGAGTAGATAATGAACGGTTATATCAAATGGAAATCCTGCCTGATACCCTTAACGCGGTTGAGTCATGGGAGGTTCCACTTGAGCAGGCTCATTATCTTGAATGGGATCCGGTAAACGACCTGTTCTGGATGGGTGATTATAATAGTGATATATATGGAGTTGACCGTAACGGAGATATCGCGGCACAATTTGAGAGGGAATTCATTCCCCGCGGAGCTACGTGGAATCCTTATGATGAATTAGGTCGAAATCTATATCTATTCTCACAATTTTCATCTCGCAGCAATATTCATGTAGTAAGGATGAATCCTGAAACAGGTGATTGCGACACAGTTCATACCATTCCATATCCGGCGGGTAGATGGGCATTATCCGGTATTGATTTTTCTCAATCCTGGAATCCGCTTGTGCATGTATTTTCAGCCTTAATAAATCAAACCGAAGAGAGCTATGTGCAGGTTTGGTATTTCAATGATAACGAAACATTTTTCTCGATAAATAACCCGAACGGAACATTAGCAGGAGGCGGAGAAAGTATTATTGAATTCATGTCCAACTCTACCGGACTTCCATTTGGGT
Organism: Candidatus Electryonea clarkiae; assembly: GCA_030765455.1. Taxonomy (GTDB): domain Bacteria; phylum Electryoneota; class Electryoneia; order Electryoneales; family Electryoneaceae; genus Electryonea; species Electryonea clarkiae. The sequence continues at coordinate 38,669 of JAVCCM010000058.1, forward strand.
CATACTCATTCTTCGTCGGATTTGACAATAACGCCTGTGAGGATGAGAATAATTA
>JAVCCM010000112.1 GCA_030765455.1 Candidatus Electryonea clarkiae
ATGCTGCCTATGGCTGCCTTCAGACCCTGCCGTTGCCAGCAACGCCCTTGCCAATCGGTTTTACTTCCCCCAGATCGGGGTGTATTAACAAAATCAGGCGTCCACTCCATGCTGGGCACACATAAATCCACGTTGGGCTAGCCAACGTGGGCATGGTGCAATAATGACAAATTTCGAAATTTAAAACCCGTGCGTATAATAAGTCGTTGGGCGTACAATACTTTTGAAAAGGAGAATGGCATGAATAAGAACTTCAGATTCGTAATCGGTCGAGCGGCAGCACTATCGATTGCAATCGAGACCATCGTTTTAGCTTTCTCCCTGGTTTGGGAAGTGATATCTTATACAGTATTTGCTCAGAACCTTGGATATATTGCCAGCCTCTTAATAGCTATAAGTGTGGTGATTATGATGGCTTGTTTCTATGACAGTACACGAGATCAATTGAAGATATTTGGATTACTTGCCTTAGTGTCATCAATTATTTACGCTACTTTTTGTATCAGCACCTATTTTGTTCAGTTATCCGTTGTTGTCCTTAATCCACTTAACCTGTCCAACGAAGTACTTGAGGTTATCAACTTTAAGCCAGGTTCTCCATTCTTTGCGTTGGATATGATGGGTTATGGTTTTTTATGTTTGTCCACATTAGCCGCTGGATTCGCATTGACAGAAGCAAAAGACAAGGTATTAAGAGCATTGTGCTTTTTTCATGGGGCGCTTGCGGTTCCCACATTTGCGGGACCAATCATTAGCGGAATATTTCTATCAACAAGCGGTGAGACAGATAATACTGGTTATTATGTACTACTGTTTTGGTGTATCGTTTTTGTGCCATTAGCTCTACTATTTATGAGATATTTCAAAGAAGGACAAAAAAGTTAAAAGCATTATCAGGCGGGTGGCCATGTTTGATTTCAAACATGGTTTGTTCTATAAATCTTGGATCAATAATAGCTTAAGAGGATTTTCCTGATGCCGATAATTTACAATGACATAGGGTACGTTCACTTTTTGACTTTTTCCTGTTACCTTCAAAGACACCTTTTCAAGGATGACCATATATAGTTCTATTCACAAATCATCAACGTATAGTGAATCAAACGGTTCACAACGGAGGAATGATGTTGCGTATTAGTCTGCTTGCCTGGTTTTTCTCTTCATTGTTGTTCTCTATTATTATATCCGGTTGCACTGCTCCCCAACAAATGCGTCCCGTAGGCAAAGGTAATGTGAATGGTCAGATTACCGGTACAGCCTACATGGCCGGGTTTGACCAGGAGCGGCCCTCTATTCTACCAAACATATTAGCTGGTGTTACGATGGGGGTTGACGATAATACGGATGTGATTGCGAATTGCCACGTTTGGCAAACATTGGCCGGGGCACCAACACTGGACTTGGGAGTTCGTTATTTTCCATCCTTTCTCGATACGAATTCAGTTCGTATTCTTCTTCAACCTGGATTCTTCATGGGGAGATTGCATGCAAATTTCCTTTTTGATTCCAACTCTGATGTGGATAGTTTTTCCGAAGAAGTGAAGAAATGGGTTGCATTTCCTACTATGAATATTGGCGTTGCCTCGAATACCAGTAAGAGTTATTCCCTCTTTGGTGGAGTGGAGTTTATGATGTCACCCATTGGCGACGGCATTGGAAGCTGGATAGCGGAAGAAACTTATACTTCACCCTATATGGGGATGTCATTCTATTTTGGACGGCGCTCCTCACTAACGATGGCAGTAAAATCCAACCATTTGAGCGGGGAACTATATGATATGCATACAATTCGGCCTACCTTTGGATTTGGCTGGGGATTTAACCTGTAGCTTTGTAGCGAAAAACACATTTCTTCACTTGTAAGAGTCGCGTCTCGAAGTTTGATTTAAATTGAGTTCCACCTCTTGAATTCTTGACGGCAATTTAACCACGTTGAGCGAGCTAAGGTGAGCATGGTGCCGGCTAAATGAATGAGATGAAGACATTGGTTTTGGTCAGGTGACAGCAAATATGGATGGTTAAATGGCGATGAAACGCACAATCAGCGAGGCTGATTTAAAAGAATTAGAAGAGTTTCTGGTTTCAGATAAGACACCGGGCGAGTGTATGGATATTTCCACTCTACATGGATTTTTTACCTGTCTGGCAATCGGTCCTGAAACAATTTTACCCAGTCAGTGGTTACCTGGGCTGTGGGGTGAAACAGCGAACGATGAGATGAATTGGGATTCCGAGGATGAAGCTAACCATATCATAAGCCTGTTAATGGCTTTATATAACTCCATTATTCAAATATTTGAAATGGATCCCTATTCCTTCGCACCTATCTTCTATAAAAATAAAAAGGGAATCGTTCTAATTGATGATTGGTGTTGGGGATTTATGCAATGTGTTGACATTACTTCTGACTCATGGAAACCATTATTTGATTCCAAAGAATATAAAGAAATCATAACACCTATTTTCCTTAACGGAACTGAAGAAGGCTTGGAAATCATTGATAAAACAGATGAATTGGATGAGTTTTCAAACAAAGAATTGGTAGCTATGATTCCTGAAGCCGCTATTATGATTAATGAATTCTGGTTACCATACAGGAAAGCGAATGTACCGGATATCTCTAAGGCTAAAAGCGATACTGTAGGCAGGAACGATCCTTGTCCTTGTGGATCAGGGGAAAAATTTAAAAGATGTTGTATGAATTAAATATCCAGTCTGTAAATTGAATAACTTGCTCTCAGCCGACGGCGGGTGGTCATATTTGATTTCATTCAAATTTTGTTCGATAATTCCTGGATCAAAACTATTGAATAAGCAAAAACACACTTTAGCTTGTCCGATCCCTGGCGGGTTTATCCAAAGGGTAATCTCTATATCTTCAATTGAATCATCACAAAAACAAAAAAAAACCGTTGGGCGAGCCAACGTGGGCATGGTGCAAGCAGACGGACTACCCAACCGTTGGTAGCAGGATATGTGATCACAGTTTCTCTATCAATAGTTGACATGGTAATACTCGAATATCAATTTATATCTAATGGTATTTAGCGAACATCTCATGGAGGTCGGTATGGAAGACATCATAGAAAAACAAGGCAAAATCATTCTGGTAGCTGGAGCTACAGGCAAGCAGGGTGGCTCTGTAACACGTCATCTGCAGGAGAAAGGATGGAAGGTACGGGCGCTTACACGAAATCCAAACGGCAAAGCGGCACAAGCTTTGGCAAGCGAGGGCATCGACATTGTCAAAGGGGACATGGGCGACCTGCAATCATTGGAAAAGGCAATGGACAACACCTACGGAGTATTCAGCGTCCAAGATTTTTGGATCGTTGGCGTGAAAGAGGAAATTCAACAAGGTAAGAATATGGCTGACGCAGCAAAGAAAGCTGGTGTTCAACATTTCGTATATTCATCCGCGGCTGGAGCCGATCGAGAGTCTGGAGTAGATCACTTCGATAGTAAGTTTGTAATAGAAGAATACGTTAGAAATATTGATCTCCAAGCGACTATTTTGCGCCCTGTTGGCTTTATGGAAAACTACCATATCCCATGCGTAGAAAACGGCATTTTGAGGGGTAAGCTAGCACATCCGATTGTGCCGGACAAAAAAATACAACTGATTCCAACGGATGATATTGGCGCCCTCGTTGCAGCAGCATATGAAAAACCGGAGAAGTTTATCGGTCTGGCTTTTGATATTGCAAGCGATGAACTTACCAATCCTGAGATTGCTCAGACTTTTGGTAGGGTGATGGGAAGACCGATCCGCTATAATAAGCTTCCGATGTTGATTGTTAGGTTATTCATGGGTAAGGAATTACACCAGATGTTCCGTTGGATCAATAAAGTCGGATATGATGTAGATATTCCAGCTCTCAGGAGCAATTATCCGGAAGTGAAGTTCACTAGCCTTGAGGAGTGGTTACGGCGCGACGGATGGGACAAAAGAGCCTCTTAGTCAACTGCAATAATTATTGGGGAACCTATCTGGATATCTTATGGCACCCGTCGTTTCATATATTCCATGTTTGAACGCGAACTGATTTTTTGGAAAACGAGGATAGCAGCAGTGTTTCTACCTATGACACGCGATGAAATGAACAGTCGAGGCTGGGATGAATTGGATATCATCCTGGTGACCGGTGACGCCTATATCGACAGCCCGCTGATTGGAGTGGCGTTGATCGGTAAGCTGCTCGAGCGTTCCGGATTCCGGGTGGGAATAATCGCGCAACCCGACCTCGAGGGTGACGATATCAGCCGTCTGGGTGAGCCTGTTCTGTTCTGGGGAGTTACAGGTGGAAGTGTCGATTCCCTTGTTGCCAATACGACTGCGTTGAAGAAACGACGGCGTGATGACGACTATACTCCCGGTGGCAAGAATGATCGACGTCCAGATCGTGCCGCGATAAAATATACTAACCTGATTCGTCGTCATTTCAAGGGCACAGTTCCCATCGTCCTGGGTGGTCTCGAAGCCAGTCTGCGCCGTATCGCCCATTACGACTATTGGTCAAACTCTATACGTCGTTCGATTCTTTTCGACGCGAAGGCTGATTATTTGATCTATGGGATGGCGGAAAGCACTGTTATTGAGCTTGCGGAGATATTGCGTGATGGCTCGTCCGTTGACTCACTTCGGGGTATCTGCCGAATTGTTAAAAAGCCACCGGAAGACGCCATCCAGTTGCCAGCCTATGAAATGGTGAGTAACGACAAGGCTCAGTTCACTGAGATGTTTCGAACCTTTTACTTGAATACCGACCCGCTATCGGCAAAACCACTTGCCCAGGCACATGGAGACCGTTGGTTGTTGCAACATTCACCGGCAAAAAACCTCACTGAAGCGGAGTTGGACACGATCTACGAGCTGGAGTTCGAACGCGAGGCACATCCCCATGAACTTGCGAGAGGGGAGATTCGGGCGCTTGAGACGATCCGCTTTTCCTTGGCAACACACCGTGGATGTTATGGCGAATGCAACTTTTGCGCGATAGCTGTTCACCAGGGAAGAACAGTGCAGAGCCGTTCACGGGAGTCGATTACCAGGGAAGCAGCATCATTCAAAGACCACCCTGAGTTCAAAGGCAACATCTACCTGGGCGGATCACCCACCGGAAACATGTATGGATTCGAATGCAAGAGGAAGTGGACCAAAGGCTCATGTCTTGATAAACGTTGCATGACTCCCGAGTTGTGCGAAACAATGCCGGTCACCCATGATCCACAGCTGAAGTTGCTGAAGGAACTTCGGTCAATTGAGAAGGTTAAGCGAGTTTTTGTCACTTCAGGTATCCGCTACGACCTGATCCTCGATGATAAAACTCATGGCGGCAAATACCTGGATGCACTGATTGATCACCATGTGTCTGGTCAAATGAAAGTCGCTCCTGAACATATTGAAGACCATGTCCTTGAGATGATGGGCAAACCCAGGCGGGAGGTTTTGGATGAGTTCTATGACCGTTTCCAGGAATCGGTAAAACGCAGTGGAAAACCGCTCTTCATGACCTATTACCTGATCGCGGCTCATCCCGGTTGCAGCAATGAGGACATGGAGTCTCTGCGTGAGTATAGCCGCAAGAAGTTGAGAATTTCCCCAGAACAAGTGCAGATATTTACGCCGTTACCTTCTACCTGGTCCGCGGTTATGTACTGGACAGAGAGCGATCCGTTCACTGGTAAACTGATCCATGTTGAAAAAGATATGCAACGCAAGCAGCGGCAGAAAGAACTGTTGGTTGGGAAACGGTCAGACCCAAGACTGAAATCCAGAGGACAGTCGGAGCTGAAAAAGAATCGATCTCGCAAGAGGTAGCCGTAGAATTTGACTCATGCTTCTGGCCGTATTCGGAATTATAGGCGGGTGACCATGTTTGATTTCAAACATGGTTTATTCTACAAATCCTGGCTCAAAACTATTGAATAAGCATACACACTTTGACTTGTCCGACCTCAGGCGGATTCATCCAATGTGTAATCCTACATCTTCGATTGATTCATCACAAAAACAATAAAATCACATTGGACAAGCCAACGTTGGCATGTAGCTTAATGTTAGTCACTAGACGACTGGGAGTTGAATGAATACTATTAACGCAAAATCTAACAGATTCTGTATATTTTTAACAATAATTACTGCATCCATTCTTGTCTGCGCAACGGTTACCTGGACAGGCTGTTCCGCATTAGGATTCAGTATCGGGAACAACCTGGATGAAAAATATGCACTAAAAACAATGACAGTGTTAGATTCTATTAAGATTGATGATAAGGTAGAAATTTTGCTAAATTCAGGAGATCTACTGATCGGAAAAATAAGGGAAATTGAACCGGGAAAGCACGTCATCATAAGAATAGCATATACAAATAGACCATACTATGAAAAATGGAAATCTGAAACCGTTCAATGGATAAACATTGCTGAGATATCTCATCTCGATAAACGAGTTAGATTTCGTGCGATTTTGACCGCATGGGGAGTAATAGTAGATGGCGGTTGTGTTATATTTATGATTATTGCGCGTGGAATGGGTGATGCTATCAGTAGCGCGGGCTATTAGACATCGTACTCCTAATCATTTGGATCAGTCCACGTTTGTTCGATTGAATCTCCGCAAAAACAAAAAACCACGTTGGGCGAGCCAACGTGGGCATGGTACTCTGATGACAAATTTTTGGTTGATCCTGCAGGTTTTCTAACCATAGTAAGTACGTAGCCCCAATTCTTCACTCCCATATTTTGCCCTTCATTCTGTCAACTATGTGATCTGCATCACAACTAAATATCGCAATTATACGATATTGTTGGTATGATATTAACATCTGTTTCGAAAATCTGAAGATGCCACGAACCAAAATTTTCTTTTATAAAGACAAAGATGGCATTGAGCCTTGTAAAGACTGGCTGTCTTCATTGTCGAAAAAGACAAGAGCTAAAGGTTATGAACGAATTCGTCTTTGGGCTGAAATGGGAAATGAGTTGAGACGACCATATGTTGATTATTTGGCAGATGGAATATATGAACTCAGGTGGAGAATAGGTAATATCAATTACCGGATACTGTATTATTTCAGAGGGGAAGATATTGTAATTCTGTCGCATGGATTCACGAAAGAAAAGAAAGTTCCGAAAAAGGAGATTGCACTGGCGTTAGATCGGAAAAAGAAAGGTTGAGCAGAAATAATGAGAAATATTAAAGATACAGATGTCCTGGATTGGATCGCGGAAGAAGAAAAGAGCGATGAAGAACTGGCAGCGCTGATGGCTGAAGAACGCAAAAAAATGAAAATAGGAATGAATATCCGTGAAATGCGAAAAAGAGCGGGATTGACCCAGAAAGAACTTGCAAAGAGAATAAAAACTACCCAGTCGGTGATTGCCCGAATCGAAAGCGCTGACTCTGACCTGAACATGGCGACGTTATTGAAAATCTCAGTGGCTCTTGGTTACGAGTTGACTATAGCTTTTGATCTGTCACGGACGCTGAAAGAAGAATTACGCAGGAGTACTAATGCTTCCGATTCAACTATACTGGTTGCTTAGTGGCGGGTGGCCATGTTTGATTTCAAACATGGTTTGTTCTACAAATCCTGGATCAAAACTATTGAATAAGCAAAAACACACTTTGACTTGTCCGACCTTTGGCGGATTCATCCAGAGGGTAATCCCAATATCTTCGACTGAACCAGCACAAAAAACAATCGAGTAGGGTGAGGCGGAGTGATCTACTTCGCCTCATCCCTCTCACAGAACCGTACGTACGGTTCACGTATACGGCTCCTGTTTACTTTCCCTTGATATTTCA
>JAVCCM010000029.1 GCA_030765455.1 Candidatus Electryonea clarkiae
ACCTCACCTGTTTGTCGGTGACCATCCAAGTCCTCCTATGTTGAGTACGTGGACAGTCTAATAATTCCACATTATAAACGGGAATTATAATTGTCGTTAAACAGGAATTCTAAATGTCGCTAATCATCCGGGATCAATGAAATCTAAAACTTACCGCAATTAAATCAATAATATAGCGCAATGACTATCGTTTCCCTGGATTCAAGAATCCAGGCTACATCTGTCGAGATGAAACAAAAGATTTATAAAGCACGGGCGGGTGGACATGTTTGATTCCATCTTCGCCAAGGCATCCACAGACAGGTTCAAGCATGGTTTGTTCTACAAATCCTTATAATTAAAAATTAAGAATTGAGACGGGTGGATCGTCTTACTTGTTAGCAGAGTTTCATTACCTTTATTATTAAATCAAATAAACTTGGGCAATAAATAGCCCAAGGCACCCGCGCTAAGAAGTTCTTTGAGTCCTTTGTGGATTCTCTGCGATCTTTGTGGTTTTTCTTTTTTTCACCGATAGACCAAGTATTTCAATGGCTCATGATTTCTTAACGATGCAAAACGTTCAAGAAACCCTCTAAATAATCAAGGAATGTGTACCAATGCGCTGTCAATCACCGCTATTGACATCTGTATCTCATCCCCGTATTGATCATAAAAGTGTAAGAATTCTTCTGTTAGATTTATGACGCCTTCACCACTTGAGTAAGCAGAAAACGTAAGTGTCCCCAGTGTCCCTGAGCCGGTTATCTCTGTATCACCCTGAATTTGAGTCAGTGAGATATGAATGACGGAATCCTGTAATGCAGCGAATACAATTGCATCATCACCGAATAAATCTCCTTTTTGCATTCCTGCCTGATCATTATATCCTATCATAGATTCATCAAACGTTATCCTCAGACTAACACCGAAAAATGGTTCAGAAACATCTGACAGGTTCAAAGAGATTTCAAATTGTTCTCCGGTTGAGGAGGAGATTTCCGAAGGTGAAAATCGTAATCCGGGATCAGGATCGTCAGGTTCTGTCGAGTTCTTATCGCATCCCGTTGATATGAAAATGAATAATGTTATTAAGAGAAAATAATATTTCATTCCGCACTCCTTAATTTATGAGAATCATTATCCGCTGATATTGCCAATTATTTGTTTGAATCTTATAAATATAGGTTCCACTTGAGAGCCCTGAAGCATTAAAAATCATGTCATATTGACCGGCTTGAAATAATTGGTTGTTCAATGGAATCGAGACCATTTGCCCCAATACGTTATATATTGTAAACGTAACATGTTGTTTGTCAGGCAACGAAAAACCAATGATCGTAGAGTTGTTGAATGGATTTGGATAGTTCTGGGTAACTGAATATGTTCCAGGTATAGATACATCAATCTCGAGGAATGATCTAAGTATTTCTTTCATAGCAACAGCAGGATCACTTTCACCTGAAAGTGAATTATATAACTGATTAAAATTACTTTCGTATTGATTTAGAAAGATTTGGTCATTCAAATCAATTGCGTATGATTGAGTTGTGTTAGGATGATTGTTTCCCCAGTTTATTCCAATGCCAATCACATCTTTTTCATCTATCACACCATCACCATTTGCATCAGCGTAGGTTGCGGCAGTGATATCCCAGGCAGATGCATGATGGGCAGCCCAGGAAAAGGAGACTGAATCCCGTGGATCACCGTTTCGAAGGAAATATACTCCAATAGGAAGGATATCATACTCATCAACTATCCCATTATTATCAGTATCGCCTGGATAAACATCATCTCCATTGATCTGCAACAAAACATTTTCATTTCTTGCTTGAGAAAATGATTTGATGCCGGGGATCAACTCTCCAAGGTTTACATATACATCTTCTTCAATATTATCGATAAAATCCTGGTAGCTGTACAGCTTATTGTTGTCCGCCTGCACATGATTGTCTATTAACGGTTTTATCCGGTCAGCCATAATTGCTACCGAATCCAGTGATGCGGGACCATTGATCATCTCTTGCATGTAATCCAAGTAAACCTGTTTCAAAGAATCATTTTCAAGAATTCTTTTTATCAATGGCCGCTGGGAAAGATTCGACTGATTTGTTATATCCTGTGTAATAACATTCCAGTTGTTGGAATAAGAACCGAAAGTCTCATTCATATCCCAGGGAATGATATGAAATTGTCCTGAAACCTGGTCATCATAGAGATAAAAATTTCTTCCTGACCCGGTATAGCTGTCAAAATGAGAAAGGAGCATATTAAAAGCGAGGTGACGGATACAATTATCGAGATTAAGATAATTCATCATTACATTAGTAAAACCCTCAGATGGAGTATTATTAAGTTGGTCAATCATTTCAATCAATCCACCCCAATCGCTAATATCTTTATTGGTCTTCAGATCATATTCTGTTTCATACTCAGCCTGTTCATCACCTCTGTACAACAGGGTAGCTCCATCATCACTCGCCTTATACAGGTTGGAATTGTTGTTTTCGAAATATCTTCCAATGAACAACTTATCAATCTGTTCAACATGAAGATAAAAGCCGATCAACTCTCCTTCGATGTAGAGATTCGAATATGCTGTCCTCGGAGCCGGCATATATTGACGGGTAATATCATAGCCGATCTTCTCACGCATGAAACTGGGATCTGCCATACAGTTACTGAAATTCAATCTTTCAATTCCGTGAAGAGTTTGATCTCCTTTGTATTTGTCAAATCTGAATTTGAAAGGTTTTTTGGGTGTGTTGCTTGAGAGGGTATAGGATGAATTCCCCTTATATCTGACACCTACACTGTCGAGTATTACATTGCCGTTATAAATTAACTGTGCGGGCATGTATTCTTCATCGAGTTCCTCGTAATTATAAGTTAATGAATCCTCCCAATTTTCGATGTAGAAAATCAGTTCAAAATTGTGAACTATTGTGTTGTCAAAAACAATTTCTGTGGAATCGACAATTTCAGGGCTATCGTCAACATTTGGTTCTGAGAAGGTGGGATACATGGAAATAAAATCGCCTGTTCCATTGGGAAAACGCCCGGTACTGATATCAGCGGATTGCACACCAAAGTAAACCTCATCGACAACCATTGTATCAGTATCAACAAGGTAGATATCATCTCCCGAAGTGGATAACCTGAAACCGGCATGAAGACCATCTTGATCCACATCGTTGTCTGTCCAAACAACCAGATATTCATGAGGAAAAATAGTAGTGTCCGGAAACAACCATTTGGTGAGGTTGAGTGCATTGTCTGATAAGAAATATCCATCCAGGGATATTGAATTATCACCGTTGTTATACAGCTCAATCCAGTCGTCAAACTCTCCGTTCTGATCGGCGGCAATGGTTACATTACGTGCCAGGAATTCATTAATAACCAATTCCTGGCTAATTGAAACGCTGGAAAAAACAATTATTGAGAAAATCAATAAATAGCGTTTCATATCTTATCCTTTTGGAAAATGAAATGAATCAGGATTCCTTCTGCTTACTGTACAGGCAGCACAACCCGGAAACCAATAAAATAGTAAATATATCCGGGATTGTCGAATGTCCTGTTGGCCGATCTGAGATATTCGGCATAGTTGCCCCAGCTGCCTCCTCGAACACAGTGCCAGGGACCGCTTTCGGGTCCTGTCGGATCAGTTTGTGCGTCAACGCCATAATCACCATACCAGTCATTACACCATTCATACAGGTTGCCGGTCATATCGTACAGACCGAAAGCATTCGGTGATTTTGATCCTGCAAGCTGAGTTCCGTAGTTCTCTGATTCTGAACCATGAATCCATGAATTCCCATACCATACTGCGTAGCTGCTCACTTCAGAGCTGTCACTTGCTGTTTCAGGGTAGGGATCATAATCCTGACTCCAGTGAAAATCCGTATCGGTATCAGCGCGACAGGCATATTCCCATTCTGCTTCAGTTGGTAAGCGGTATCCGTTTTTTGAAAAATCAACTATAACGTCTTCCAATTCGCAAAGACTGCCGGGTATTCCAGATATAGATGTATAGGTATAAACGGTATCAAGTCCGTCACGATTACTTCTTGCGTTACAATACAGGACAGCATCGTCCCAGTAAACTGAATAAACAGGGTAATCATCGCCAAACCCGTAAGGATTGTGCCAGTCCGGAGGTAGGTATTCCGGATATGTAATGCTCATCAAGTTGTCATAGTCACCCTGTGTAACTTCAGTTGTGTCCATCCAGAAATCATAAGTAAAGCTTATAGTATGAACTGGTTGTTCATCTTCAAATCCGTTTTCTGATCCCATTTGAAAACTATTATCTTTGGCATGAATAAGAACCATGCTTCCGAATGTTGAGGGTGTCTGGTCTATGACATGAATTGTGACTTCACTGGGAACATCGATTACACCATCGAAAACGGTCACTGAGACAACAAAATCACCAGTGCTATCCGGAGCCTGCCACGTAACTGTGACACCGCTGGTATCGCCGTTGAATGATCCAGCGGTTGCATTCCAATTATAGGTCAGTGAATCTTCATCTTCATCACTGGCGATACAGGTAAGTGTTGATGACTCACCGGCAATTACCGTATCCGGATCAGCGGTTACGCTTTCAATTACAGGCTCATGATTTTCAGGCGTCTCGACACTGGTGCCATCATCATTGTCACAGCCAGCGATGAAAAATAATACAATGATAATATTTATTAAGAATGCAATTCTGTTCACGAGATTATACTCCTTCGAATGATTAATTTCAGCTCTTGTATTAACTTATCTCATAAACACTAATTTATGGATTCCGGATATGTTTTCGCCTTTCAGAACAGAGAAATAAATGCCCGAACTTACCATTTGCCCGGATTCGTTTGTAGCATCCCAAACTACCTGATGTTGTCCCTTTGATTGTTTACCGGCTATCAAAGTTGTTACATATTCTCCGAGAACATTGTGAATAGAAAGCCTGATCTCTGACGACTGGTCAAGTTTAAAACTTATAGTTGTTGTTGGATTAAAAGGATTTGGATAGCTTTGCATTAATCCAAATTGATCAGGGATATCATCTGTATTCGAAATACCTGAATTATCCACAGTATTCTCTGCCGAGAACGACGGTATCATCCCTGTAAAATCACCTGTTCCATTGGGGTATCGACCTATACTGCTGTCAACAGCTTGATCGTTGAGAGTTATATCATCGATTATAGCAAAATCAGGTGCGATAAATACCAGGGTTTCTCCTGATCCGGTCAATTCGAAATTTGTATGCAAGCCGGCCTGTTCCACGTCCTCGTCCGTCCATATTATCAGGTAATCCTGTGCTGAAATAGTGGTGTCGGGGAATGCCCATTTAGTTAGATTGGTGGTATCATCTGACAGGTAAAAGTTTCTTAATGAATAATCAGCGTCACTATTATTATATAATTCGATCCAGCCATCAAATTCCCCATCCTGATCCGATTCGGTTGTATCGTTCTCCACCAGGATTTCGTTTATCACCAAATCACCCTCTTCAACTGGAAATAATGCATATATACCGGGATAATCCAATCCATATCGGAGTGAACGTGCTACCTCGCTTCCGTATTGGTAATCCCAAACTGTGTTATCTTCAGAATCAACCTCAAACAAATAACCGGAAGTTGATTCGCTTATCAGGGTATTCCCATTGGGCAGCCTTTGACAGCCTCCAAGATGTCTTGAGTAAAAATCAGTTCCATCAGAGTATGACCATGCTGGTTCCGTCGGACCGTACGCTTCACCCGGTTCGAGAATATATTCGCCGTTCTCATTCATTGGAGGAGTTAATTCCACGATTTCCGAAGCACGATCTCCCTCTCCATTATTGAAAATCAGGATGTTACCTTCGCCAGGTAATCCTTCAGGAATCCACCATGAGCAATGTACAACATCGAAATATTGATCGTCCGGTGCATCATAATTTTCAGGCATACCCCAGCGAAAAAGGATATCTCCGCCCATTCCGCTGTCACCACCCTCGTGGCTGGCGGCTTCTTCGGTTGTCGTGCTATGGTCAATTACATAAATTTCATCAGCGAAATGTGAACTTATTACAATTTGATCCAAATCCGGGTTGTAGCTTATTCCATTAATATGCAGCCAATCACCGCCGCCACCACCCGGACCGGGTCCGCCATGGGAACCTACATTTACATCAATTAATTCGGGATGATCCGCAACTGTTCCATAGTTATCTCTTTGCTGATCATAGTTCTGAATCAAGTGATCCCACGCATGCCACTCCCAGATAATATCCGCATCTCCATTTCCGTCGGGTTCGATTTCAATAATGTGGTCAGGCCACATTATGGCAACCTGTTCACGTCCGGCAGTTCTTGCTTCTGCCGCGGATTTCACCTCCCAGGCAATCAGGAGGACATTTCCATTTGGCATTGGTTCAATATCGTGATGTGTCAAATAGGTGGCGCTATTGTATTCAAATTCCCAAATCAGATTGCCATCCTGGTCAATTTCCTGTACGAGCCCTGAAAAAGCGCCACCTCGCAGTTGATTATCAGATACCTCGGCGGGACGTAGAATATGACCATTTTCCAATAGATAAACTGAATAGCCACCACTCCTGTTATTATTCCATGTATGAACAGTTTCACCATCCATATTTATTAGATATGTGGCTCTTGCTCCATTAGGATTAAACAAGGTGTATCCTTCGTATGCTTCCTGCGCTATTGCTGAAATATTCATGGCGATAATTGTGATAACAATAGTCGATATGAAATAATTTTTCCTGTCATGTTGCATTGATGCCTCCTGATGTTAGTGTCTTAAGGTTGTTTTGAGTCCTTTGCCTGGTTTGCAAGATTAAATGTCCCTGGCAGAAAAAAAATCATCTTAATTATGTGACGTTGTAGTTTGCAAATAGTTTAAGCCCCGACGGAGTTTGAATTAAGCGATAAATCTAAACAGAAATCTAAGGATAAAATCCTGGAACAACTATCCAATTGATGGAAATGGAAGACAGTTGACAATAGGATTTATTCTCGCGTTTTAATCAATAAATCACCGCCTTCCATATGCACTATGTAATTCAGTTGATAGTTATTTCTGAAGAATCATTTTTTTGACCTGGCTGTAGTTACCTGCTTCAAGGCTGTAGAAATATATTCCTGACGGATATTTATCAAGATTAACCTGCAAAGAATGGAAACCGGGTTCCAGTGATTCATCAAGCAGGGTCATAATCTGTTGCCCGTAAATATTGAATACTTTCAGTTTAACCTTTGATGCTTCCTGTAAATCAAAGCTAATTGAAGTTGTCGGGTTGAATGGATTCGGTGAATTCTGGAAAAGTTTGAATACCTGTGGATGTTCAGTATTCAGACCGCCTTGATCAGGTACTGATGTTTCTACACCGGCTCTTACCATGCGAACATAATTGTTAATACGAATAATATCCCCCTGGGGACCGTGACCGTGAGGGTAATCGTCCGGATCGCCACTCTTGAAATCGCTTCGCTGCGCTCCTGCACCATGCACATCCAGAAGTTGGAAGTTACCGGACTCCGGCGGGACTTCCATCCATCCGGTCGCCCGCCCGAAACAGACATAAACAGCTTTCTCGTAATCATGTCCGGGACCGCCGTCATGATGAGTCGTACCAGTCCAGTACCAGGGGTAATCACCATCCTCCAGTTCAGTGGTTTCGAAGACAGGATCCAAAGCGGGGGAGTCATTGAATTCCGGGGCACGTGTATAATCCACAATGCTCTGTAATTCCTTGGCATTGGGTAAACGCCAGTCGTTGTGATCCAGGTAATTCTCAGTGTTTTGATCTGTTACCCATGCCAGTGCATCTTCCCAGTTCAATCCCTCCTGGCTGTCATCCTGTGTCCACATCAACCCGGTTGCGTTATCGGTTACAGTCCCGTCACTGTTGTCAACAAAATCGTTAATACCATAATCTGTATTTCCACGTACATAACGTACATACAGCTCGTGCGGTTCTCTTGTTCTTGGATCGTATTTCGGATATCCCTTGATTCTACCATCGGCAAAGTTTACTCCAAACACTGTGCTGTCACCCATCATGGTGAAATGCACATATTGAGTGGCAGTCCAGTCCTGGCAGTCAATGAATCTTTCACCGATATCTTCATTTCCATATTCGAAATCGAAATAGTCAGTATCCAGGAAAGGAGTTGACAAATCCGCTGTCATCCCGGTGTTACCGGAGAAGAGAATCAATGAATATAGTTCTTTTATTGACGGCATCCGCCAGTCATCATAATCACCCGCATTGCATTCGGACGCTCCGTTAAAAGCGTCAGCCCAGCTCATCTTCTCGCCACGTGCCTGGACCCACATCAATCCGGTAACACCATCGGTTATGGTACCGTTTTCATTGTCCAGGTAATCAGGTTGGTTACCATCAAATTGAGCGTCCTGTCCATAAAAAGATTCTTCCGGCGCTGGAGCAGTTATTGAGTTGGAATTATTATAGGTGTCGGATTGCCCGGTATCTACAATCTGGTAGTCCTGTGCGAATGTGTTTATTGTAAAACATGCGGTTGAAAACAGTATTACAAATAATTTCAGATATGCTTTTTCATTACCAGCCTGGCAGTATTTTACTATGATCTTTTTCATGATATTCTCCTTAAACGATAAATAGTTTCATTCTATTTGACAGTGAATTTAACGGTTGGTTTAATGGGCTTGTAAAATTAATGATCAATATCGAGTTTTGGCTGAATGCAAGCGTAATGTAAAAAAGAGTATAATAGCATAACTTTTCTTTGTGACAATTTCTCAATTATAGCTTGATTTGGAGGTAAATATATATAAGTTTACAAAACAATGATTTCTCAACAGAAAAATTCAAGACTTTTCAATTTTACAAAGATATGTTTTCGAACAGAATTATTTGTCCTACTTTTATTGGTATATTTCTTTATGGGTTGTAGCCAAGATCAGGATGAACCATACAACACAATAATTCCGATTCATTACCAATTATTGTATGGTGTTGGTTCTAATCAATTGGAAAAGAGAGGTAAAATATCCTCTCCCATAATATCTATGAACCCCAGCGAAGAGAATACAATAGAAGTTGTATCCACTAATGGTTTTTTCCCACCTCAGCTTCTTTTTTATCAAAAACATGAGTTCAAGTGGTCCTCCACGGTGTTAAAATCTATTACAGGGAACAGATTATCTCTAACAAATCCCATCGACGAAAATATCTCGACCTGGGATACCATCTATGCTTTTTACGTAGACAGAATGCACCCAATTCATGAAGGGTATATAGCCTTGGCAGATTTTGCCCTTGAAATTACCGGAACCGGGTCAATCAACTATGGAACCCATGTTTTGTTAGGTGACAGCTGGTTCAAGGATGGTACTATTGCGAGAAGGTTATCCAATCGTTTGTCAAATGCCCGGATTATTAACAGCGGAATCGGTGGTAACAAGGCAAACCAAATGCTTGAAAGATTTGAACGTGATGTCGCTATATATAATCCTGAATATGTCTGGTTGTTAACCGGAACCAATGATTATGTCGCCATGATCGATGCCCGCACCTATGCGGATCGTATTGTTGAGCTTGTTGAGAAGATAAATGACATTGGAGCGAATGCTATTGTATTTGAACCATCTGTAGGTGTGCAGGGGACTGCGTTAGAATTCTTGTCACATGAATACGTTGAAGCTTTAAAGGGAACTGAATTTTATATCAATGCTTATCCAACCGCTCCAGCCAGGTAAAAATTGTGAATAATAAGATACAATTTCGATTATTAATCCTCCTCATCCTTACAGTCCTTCTGATTAGTATGGAGCAAAAAGCACATGGCACTCCATTTTACGCTGCAAAGACCGGTACAAGTTGCATGTTATGTCATCAGTCTCCTACCGGTGCAGGGATGAGAAATGAGTATGGAGCCAGGTTCTTTGCAGGTTTAGCAGGTAATAAACCTGCGACTATTTTTTCAGATTCATTGGCGATTGATCCTCAATTGGCTAGAAATATTAGATTTGGGATGAATTTTCGACCAACTTTTATTTCTAAGGTTGAGGACAATGAATTTCATGGTACTAATTCATTTGTTGTTCGTGAAGCTACTCTTTTCACTTTAATTCAATATTCGGAAATGTTCAAAGTAATATTTGCTTCCTTCGAAGGAGGATATGGAGCATCTGTGCAAGCGGATAATCTTTTCAATACCTTGACGTTGCGTTTTGGACGGTTGATCCCTGGATTCGGATGGGATTTCCCGGATGAAAAATCATACCTTCGAAGATTTGCCGGTTTGGGACCGATTCCCTCATCAAGAGCTTACGAAAATGGTTTCGAAATTGGGCTTATTGAAAATTCCGGTCAAATGACGGTGGCTTATACCAATGGAAGCTTTGTTGGTGGCGAGGATGTTAATGGAGCTAAAACACTGACCACTAGGATGTACAAATGGTTTAAAAAAGGTAACGTAAACACTGCAATAGGCGGCAATTACCGTTATGCAGAATTATGGCAAGGGAGGGGACTGCATAATCGTGCAGGTGGTTTGCTTTATGGCATTAATTTCAGTCGGTTAACCTACCTGGGCGAGTTCGACCTTTTGGTGACTGATCGTATCGGGATAGTATCGGGAAATCATATGCGCCTTGAACTTTCCCGGGGAATATACCTGGATGGTTTATATGAACTATATCAGCTTGATATTGATTCTATAATTGGAAATTTTCAAAGGTCGAAACTTGCTGTAGATGTTTTACTCTATGAGTATATAGCTCTTACACCCGCAATAGAATATACCCGTGAAATCCACAAGGACGAATTCATTATTGAGATAATGATGCGTATGTGGTTGTAAGTTTGTTTTGATTATTCCAATTGTCTTGAGATGAGTGAGCATTTGGCTGCAACTGAAGTGTTTGTAATCTTTTAGTATATCTCATTGCTGTGTTACGATTCAAGAAACCAGATGCTTCCTGAAAACAACATTTAAAAGAAACGGTAAATATTTAAGGCGAAAGAAATGGCTGGAAAAAATTGGACACAAAAGGACATCCCTGACCAGAGTGGCAGGATAGCGATTGTAACCGGGTCGAATACCGGGTTAGGATTTCACACGGTACGTTTCCTGGTTGAAAAGAACGCAAAAGTTGTGATGGCATGCCGCAGCCAGGAAAAAGCAAAGACTGCCAGGGACAATATTCTGGGTGATTTCCCGGATGCAGGGATCGATCTGATTACGCTTGACCTGTCACGGCAGGCATCGGTGCGGGAGTTCGCTGCCGCTTACCGTGAAAAGTACGATAAGCTTGACCTGCTTATTAATAATGCCGGTGTGATGATGTGCCCATTTGATCGAACTGAAGACGGTTTTGAACTTCAGCTTGGGACGAACCATTTCGGTCATTTTGCGTTGACCGGACTTTTGATGCCGACACTCTTGGCAACAGAAAACTCCAGGATCGTTACCTTGAGCAGTATGGCAGCGCGTTCCGGGCGTATCGATTTCGATGACCTGAATTTCGAGAAAAGACTGTACAAGGAGATGGAAGCATACGGTCAAACAAAACTTGCAAACCTGCTTTTTGCCAGGGAACTTCAGCGACGATTTGAGGAAGCCGGTCACAAAACTCTTTCATTAGCCGCTCATCCGGGATGGACTGCAACTGACCTGCAACGCCATGTAGGGGTATTCAAATACCTGAATTATATAGTTGCAATGCCAGCTCCGAAGGGATCATTACCTACCATGCGTGCTGCAACAGAGCCTGGAGTGAAAGGTGGGGATTATTTTGGACCAGACGGTTGGATGGAGATGCGAGGATATCCTGTTGTTGTTGATCCAACTGTAGGTCGTAATGCAGAAGCAGTCAACTTTCCCGATGCTAAGAGGTTGTGGGAGGTGTCTGAAGAACTAACGGGTGTCAAGTACGAGATTTGAGAAGCGCTGATGCGTTCAAATTTGCAATGGATTCGAGCGAAAGCCGATAGAGAGTGAAACCCGACAGCAAGCAGTCGAACCACCCGTCCGTCCGATGCCACCCATCCATACTATCAGAATTTATTCTTTCCTAAAAGACATCTTCCTGAGGATCAAGTAGCTGATTGAAAATATCCCCACGATTACTCCCAGATCAAAAATGTAGGTGCCAAAACCATCAATGTTGAAGGGATAAATGAAATTCATAGCTCTTTGGATCAACCAGTACACTATATAGCCTATAATTGCGATTATAAGCGAGAAATGAAATTTCGTCATTGTGGTTTTCCTTTCCGATTCATTTGATCGTCTATGAATTCGCATTACTGATGGGTGATAAATACGAGATTTGAGTTTATCCTGTTGTATTTACATTGCCTTTGTTTAGGAGTGAAACCCGACAGCAAGCAATCTGGCCACCCGACGTTGGACAAAAACCTAATTAGACACGTATCCCGGATTGACTACGTCGAACTTCACTTCTCTACGATTCTTGAATCCGGGATAATGTAACTACATCAAGTGAAACCCGACAGCAAGCTGTCGGGCTACCCGAAAATCTATGAGATACTTATGTACCTACCGGGAAATTTCCCTCATTTAACTAATACTACTTTCCTGATAGCACTCGTTTTTTCCGGCACCTGCATATGAACGAAATATATTCCGCTCGCCATCATTGATCCATTAATAGTGAATTGTTTATATCCGGATGTGTATTGTCCATTAGCAAGCACAGCAACCTTTTGACCGGATATGTTATGCAAAGTAAGATTCAGAAAAGCAGGTTCCGGCAAACCTACTACTACTGAAGTGCTTGGGTTAAACGGATTTGGATAAATCTCCTCGATATCAAACACTCTGGGAAGACCATTATTCATACTATACGTAACATCACTCATACCTAATTGTTCCACAGTTAAGTACACATGAATCTCAATAGGATCGTTTGAGGGATCATTCGATATTATACTAAACATTGCGAAATAATATCCCTGATCTAAATCTTCTGCATTTGCCATCATCTCTACATTTATGAAATCATCCGGCTCAATACTACCTTCCTCTTCATCAAAAAAAAGCCATAATGAATCCTGATCATCATACTCAATCGCAACCTGCCAATGGAGATTACCCCAACCATCGTTGGAAATAGTAAAACCTGAAAAGACTGTTTCACCTTCAAAACAGAATAATTCCTGTAGTGAATCTACCTCCACGTTGATATGTGGAGATGGGAAAAGCTCGAAATTGTAGGTGTTCTCACCTTCGTCAAGTTCAATCTCCGTCTCTTCTAATGGATTATATCTATCTGCTTCAATTACGACGGTGAAGGTTTCAACCCATAAATCCAGGGTATAAATTCCCCACTCATCTGTTACTGTTTCAAAATCATCAAAGCTGACCGTTGCACCTTCGATGGGATCATGCGTCTCAAAATCAGTTACCATTCCTCCCACGCTGGCAAATGTATCCAGCTCACGGTTTTTCCATAACATAATCTCATGATGAGGGTGAGAAGCAGCACCCAGTAAGTCAACATCACCGTCACCGTCAATATCTACCACGGATATATCATTGCCGGTGTTAAAACAACCATCAATAGAATATTCTGTAAAATTCAATTCCCCATCATGTTCCCACCAACTTACATTATCTCGGTTGCCTCCCGATACAGCGACGATATCTAATTCGCCGTCTAAATTTATATCTGTAGCAAGGATATCATCTCCTCCATCGAAAGTCTCCGAAATTATAACTTCCGAAAATCCACAGTCTCCATCATTTTCCCATAAGATGACATCACGATAAGCGCCTAAAATATCTACATCACCATCATCATCCATATCGACCGCGAAGATACAATCCGGACCGTCATTTGAAAAATCATGACTCTCAAAATTCTGATATCCATCATTCTCCCACCATTTAGCCCCAACTGTTGAAGCACAACCAAGGATATCCATATCGTCATCATTGTCAAGATCTATAACAAATACGTCCTTCGCGGTTCCCATATATCCGCGCATTACATTTTCAGTGAAATAATTGTTGCCATAATTTTCCAACCAGGAAATTTGGCTGTCTCCTCTATCCGCACATGCAATATCAAGATCTTCATCTCCATCAATATCAATAACAAATATTGATCCGGCATGTATGTATTCATCAATAGAATGTTCCTCAAAATCCTGGTCTCCATCATTTTCCCACCAGGATATCCCATTTGATGAAGCGCTGACAAGGTCGATATCACCATCAAAGTCCCAATCAACTGCGTTAAGATCGTAATTGCTAAAACCATCATCAATGCTGTGTTCAGTGAAGTCCTGGTTTCCGCCATTTTCCCACCATTTAATACCATCCTCAGAATTTGCACCCCCGACTACATCAATATCGGCGTCACTATCCAAATCAACTCCAAGGACAGTCCAGGCGTGATCGAAGTAATCGGTAATGTAGTGATCTGTGAAATCAACCTGTGCTTCTGCTGGAACAACTGAAAAAGTGAATAAAGCGAAGAAAAACAGGGAAAATACAATAACAAAGTTGCGTTTCATGAGAAAATCCTCCTGTTTAAAAGAACGTAGATTGTAGAAAAACCTTACTTAGATCATAGGTAACTATTGTCATCATTGCAATAGTCTGCTAAAAATAAATAATAATTACGAGACTTGAAGATGCTGAAATTTAATTACATTAGAGAATGTAATTTTTCAATCATTGGTTGTCTTGGTATTATTATTTTAACAAATAAATAATGTCAAGAAACCAGGCTGCTTCGGTGGACAATAAACCAATCTGGGTGCAATTACCACCACCAGATTAATTCACGTAATACCTTGCCTAATGCGTTGAACAGGTCAGCTACGACTCCCCAAATACCGGTACCCAGACGTCTGACCCTTGCTCCGCAACCGGGACATATCTCAGTGTATTCCCTGACATCCATCCCGCATTTTGGACATCTGCTCTCTTTGTCGTGTATTTGACTCATCACTTTACTTTATTGTTTATCAAGCAGTCTCTAATGGTGATTCGGGGAAACCCGACAGCAAGCAGTCGGGCCACCCATCGTGCAATTGGTTCATCATTTTACTCTATTGTTTGTCAGGGCTGGGGTGATTTGGGTTCGGTTTTGCTGTTTGCATCCGAACCTTTCCGCAACTGGGACAGATCCATTTGCGCTTCTTATGGAATGACCGTTTTTCTTCTTTCATTTTTATCTTGCAATGTGGACAATACATTTTATCTGTATAAATACTTTATAAAGTTAATAACAATATGTTGCTGAATCTGAATATACATAATGTATGGTGTTCCGTCGGTTCTTTTGCGAAGCAATGAACTGACGAGGTGCTATATATTTAAAAATAACGCCTCGCATTAAAAATGCAAGGCGTTAATAAAAATTCATAATTCATAATTCTTAATTGATTTATCTACCATCTTTCCGTAACTGTCTTCGCCTGCATGAACAGCATCAGGTAATCCTGCCCGCCGGCTTTGGAGTCGGTTCCGGACATGTTAAATCCACCAAATGGCTGTACTCCCACCAGTGCGCCGGTAATCTTCCGGTTAAGGTAAAGATTCCCGCAATGCAGTTCTTCTCTGGCGCGTTCCAGGCGTTCACGGTCATTAGATATTAGCCCACCGGTCAGACCGAACTGCGTGCTGTTGAATATCTTGATCCCATGCTCGAAATCATCAGCTTTAATACAAGCCAGTACAGGACCGAAAATCTCTTCAAGTGCGATTCGATGATCCTCTTTAACATCGCCGATAACCGTCGGCTCAACAAAGTATCCACCTTCTTTTGTCCCGCCGCCAAGCAACAGTTTACCGCCATCGTCCTGTCCGATCTGGATATAATCCTTGATCATTTTGAATGCTGAACTATCAATGACAGCTCCAAGGTTAGGATTATCTGAGGGGTGACCGACTGTCAGATTTTTTGCTATTTCAACAACTTTTGCGACAACTTCATCGTATATCGGAGCTTCGATAATCAGACGGCTGCATGCTGAGCATTTCTGACCCTGGAATCCGAACGCTCCGAGTACCGCTTGTTCTGCAGCATATTCGGGATCGGCGGTAGCATCGATAAGCAGGGCGTCCTTGCCACCCATCTCAAGAATCGTTCGTTTAACCCAGATCTGTCCCGGCTGAGTTTTTGCCGACAGTTCCTGGATATGCAGACCGACTTCCATTGAGCCGGTAAATGCTATCAGGCGTGTTTTAGGATGCCCCACAAGAGTGTCGCCTACTTCACCACCGCTTCCGGGGCAGAAATTGATAACTTCAGGAGGCATACCCGCTTCGAGGAGAAGATCGATAAATTTTGCCGCTACTACCGGCGCACCAGATGCCGGTTTCAATACTACGGTATTACCTGTAACCAATGCCGCGGTTGTCATTCCAGCCATGATCGCCATCGGGAAATTCCAGGGCGGTATCACTACGATAGGTCCGAGTGGGATGTAATACATGTTGTTCTCTTCACCTGGATAGGGAACTAATGTCTGTGCTCCACCAAGACGCATCATCTCGCGAGCATAAAACTCAAGGAAATCTATAGCTTCACACGTATCGCCGTCAGCTTCCGCCCAGTTTTTTGATTCCTCGTAAACCATGGTAGCGCTGAAAATATGTTTCCTTTGACGCAGCAGGTGTGCTGCTTTGAGCAGAATACGGGCACGAAATTCCGGCTCAGTCCAACGCCAGTAGTTCTCAAAAACATCATAAGCGCTGTTGACGGCTTTGTCAGCGATCTCTTTGGTCGCTTTCCCTACAGTCCCGACAACTGTGTCCGGATCGGCTGGATCGATTGACTTGATAACGTTTTCAGTTTTAATCCGCTCCCCGTCGATCAGCAAATCCCAGTGCTTTCCGAATTCGGATTTGACTTTCGCCAACGCTTCCTCAAATGCAGCCTTGTTCTTTTCATCAGTAAAATCTGTAAATGCTTCGTTTTTAAATGGCATCAATGACATATCTGTTTCCTCTCTATAATCTTTATAAAAAAATTCCTTGAATTGTGCAAAACCTGTACTTGAATCCATACAGGAAATGCAATATAGAGTTGTAAATCAATTAGATCAATTAGCTGTACTCCAGCCGTCTCATGAGACTTTAAACGTATTATTAAGAGATTTTTATTTTTCACCTTGACTTGTGTACATATGTTCACTATAATAATTGTCATATCAATAAGCTATCTTTTATTAAATTATAAATTTTATTTACTTTGATTCACTTTATTAGTATAGTATTTGAATATTATTCTAGAATTCAAATACCAAGACAAGTCATGATATTCAGTTGGGGGTAAAATGTCTCAACCAAAATCAGTTACATGGAAACTTGATCCTCATACAAAGGCCAAACATGAAATATTACAAAGATATTTAGGGGCATGGTACCCAATATTATGCAATACAAATGAAAGAGTAATTTTTATTGATGGATTTTCTGGACCAGGAATCTATAGCGGAGGAGAACCTGGATCACCAATAATAGCCTTAAGAGCAGCAATAGAACATCTCGCAAATTTGCAGAACGAACTTATATTCAGATTCTACGATGATATTTTAGAAAGAGTTAAATGTCTGGAGGAAGAAATTTCTAAACTTGAAATCCCTCCAAATTATAATGTAGTAGCAGAGCATGGTAAATTTAGTGATAAGATATTAAAACCATTAGAATATTTAGAATCGCAAGTAAATAAACCTATTCCTACTTTTGTCTTTATTGATCCGTTTGGATTTAAAGATGTTAGATTTGATATAATAAGACGATTGTTGAATCTGCAAAAGTGTGAAGTTCTGATCAATTTCAATATTAGCGGAATGAGACGAAACATAGACCATGATGATCCTAAAACTAAAGAGCATGTTCACAATTACTTTGATGACAATGATATATTTGAGGTAATTGATAAATACGGTTACAAAGAAAATATATTAAGAACATTTTATCAGAAAAAATTGGAGGATGAAGCTCAATTTGTAAGATACTTTGGGATGGAGAATAGAACAGGTATAACAGTTTACTATCTGTTTTTTGCATCAAATAATTCTTTAGGTCATAAAAAAATGAAAGAAGCAATGTGGCGTTCTGATCCAACGGGAGAATATAGATTTTCAGATAGAACTGATGAAAATCAAACAATTATGCTTATAGAAGAAACAGTTACATCCAATTTATCAACAATCCTACTAAACGAATTCAAAAGTTTTGGTTATATTGATTCAGAAGAAATTACAAAATACGTTGACGATAAGACGCCTTTTCTTGAGAAGCATAAGAATATTACCTTAAGAGAAATGGAGAATGAAGTCAGAATTGTTGTTCTTCCAGAAAATCAGTTAACTGGGAAGAAAAGACGTAAAAATTCTTATCCTAGTGGAACTATGATTAAATTCATAAATAACATTTTATAAGGATTGTAGAGTGGGCTTAAAATCTTCAATCGAATGGACAGAATCAACTTGGAATCCAATTACTGGATGTACCAAGATCAGTCCGGGTTGTAAACATTGTTATGCCGAGAGGATGGCGAAACGATTGCAGGCTATGGGTCAATCAAATTACAGAAATGGATTTGCTGTTCAAACCCACGAACATGTTCTTAATTATCCTCTGAAATGGAAAAAACCACAGACGATTTTTGTTAATTCTATGAGCGACTTGTTTCATGAAGAAGTTTCTGATGAATTCATATTTGAAATATTTGACGTCATGAAGAAAGCGCACTGGCATCGATTCCAGATATTGACAAAACGCTCTGAACGGCTGCTTAAGATGAACCCAGTGATTGAGTGGTCAGAAAATATTTGGATGGGGGTAAGTGTAGAAAATCAAAAATATACATCTCGAATCGACCATCTCAGACAAACGGACGTGAGTATAAAATTCCTTTCAATCGAACCTCTGATCGGGGCGATTGACGAACTTGACCTGGAAGGAATCGACTGGGTTATTGTTGGAGGTGAATCGGGACCGAAGGCAAGGATCATTAAGAAAGAATGGGTTACAAAAATCAGGGATATCTGCCTGGAAAAACAGGTTCCATTCTTTTTTAAACAGTGGGGTGGAGTGAACAAGAAGAAAGCAGGACGTTTGTTGGACGGTAAACTCTGGGAACAGATGCCTGAAATTCCGCAGCAATCATTTCATTTGGCGTCGTAAAACCTGAAGGTGATTCCGAGTTTTTGATGTCTGAAACCTGCGGGGAGGGGGGCGAATCTGGCACGGACTATTGCGCTCCTGGCGGCGAGATCGAGGCTGGGGATGCTGCTGGATTTCATCAGGATAAGCTCTGTTGATTTACCTCGTTTTTCGATCAGGAAGTGATACTCCGCCATAGCGCCGGTTCCTCTTCCACGGAAATTGAAACGCCTCTGTACTTCCGCCTCTACCCGCGATAAGTAGGCAACGCCACCGGGGAAGTCGGCATCACTCTTTATCCCCCAGCCGGGACCTTCCGGACCGGGTTTGACTCCCACGCCTTCTCCGGCACTTTCTTCGACTTCTGCGATAATTTCTTCTTCAACAGGGCTTTCCTCGGCTAAGATTTCTGACGGTTTCTCAATCTCAGCGACATGAGTCCCGGTGGGAGGTTTTGCTTCAATCTTCGGTTTTTTATCGGGGACTTTTACGTTGTCAGATGGAGCAGTTGTCGGTTTTATCCAGCCCGGCACGTTCTCGCCACCTCCGCTCAACCTGATGAGTGTTACCTCACGTACTTCAGGCGGTCTTTTCGGTACGGCGGAACCAAAGCCGAAAAAAGCGATAGCGGCAATATGCGCGGCAATAGCGACCATGAAACTGCTTCGCCAGCTTGAAGGTAAAGTATCACCGAATTGGATCACTTTTTCTTCTCCGACTTCACAGGATCATTGAAATATTCTCTTTCGCCTTTTGTCAGCATTCCAAGATTTTCCACGCCCGCAACTCGCAGCTCATCGAGGACGAAGATGATATCGCCATAGGGTACGCTTTCATCTGCTGCAAGGAACACCGGGCGTTTTTCATTCTCGCCTTTTTCCGCCCAAATCGCACGAAACCGGGATGGAAAAGCCTCGACACTGACCCGTTCATCATCAATCCAGACCGTCCTGTCCGTCAGCACTTTTACCGTAATCCCCTGGGAAGGATCGGCAACAGCGGTTTTCGCCTGGGGAAGTCCCATTTCAAGCGCTGTCTTAATAACCGGGGCGGTAATCATAAAGATGACGAGCAGGACAAGGAAAACATCGACCAGCGGGGTAACGTTGATATCGGCTAACGCTTCAAATTCCTCGGTTTCCTGGTGACGGTATGCTCTTTTCATTCCGCTCCCTCTTCATCAGAGGTCGTATCCGGGTTTTCATTATCTTCGGACAACGCAAGCACATACCGCCTGCAGAACTCCGTATTACGCCTGATCAATCTTCGCTGCGCTGCCAGGAATGCGTTATAAGCTACCGTTGCCGGTATGGCGGCGAACAGACCAGCGGCGGTTGCGATCAATGCCTCAGCGATACCTGGACCGACTATTTCAAGTGCCGGCTGTCCCTGGAGATCGCCTAATTTGAGGAAAGCGATCATCACACCCCAGACAGTGCCCAGGAGACCGATAAAAGGGCTGGCGCTGGCTACTATGGCAAGTACCGGCAGACCTCTTTCACCTGATTCACGCAGGTTGTCCCTCTCAAGATCAAATGCCTCGTACCACTCCTCCGATCCTTTCACGTTCAATTTATCAACAGTGTCGGATGCAGCAACAAATACCCTGGCTACTGGGGACTTAACAACCGTTGAGGAGAAATCGTATATCTTTTCCCACTGCCAGGCGCCGCCAAGAATGCTTGTAAGTTTCCTGTCAGATTTTATCGCCGACCTGAAATACCGCCACCGTTCAATTATTACCGCCCAACTCAAAACCGACAACCCAAGTAAAAGAAACAATATCAATTGGTTAAGCAGTGATGCTTCCTGAAAAATAGACCAGAGACTCATGTTTTAGATCTTTCTTCTGTTTGTAAATTGTAAAAGCCAAAATATAATGCATGGTCTTACAAAAAAGAACTAAAGAATCAGAATAGTCTAATGTGGTAAATGGTATATTTGAAAAATCCTTAAATGAATGATCAACTCTGGTATATTTCACTAACGTTATTTTCTCAGTTTGCGAAATGCAGTAATAATAAGTAATTTAACATTATTTAAACTGTTTGATAGATTATCCAATGTGTCATTCCTGCGAAGGCAGGAATCCATTGTGTTAATAATATCAAGTAGTTACTGGATTCCTGCCTTCGCAGGAATGACACCAGTTTGAATTGTTACCAGTATCATCTCAAATCAGGTAATATATGTCTGATCAACAATTTACACGCAGGAAATTTCTCAATACTTTAGCAAAGAGCGGAGTCGTTCTTGGGACCGGAGCTGTTGCTTTTGCCGGGGCTACCTGGCTGCCCAGGCTTATTGGCAGAGCCGGTAAGGAATCACTGGCTGCCGACCGTTTGAGTGAACTTGCCCGGAATGCTCCCCGTGCCCGGTTCTGGATATCTACAGCTACGCCTGAAGTAAATTGCTCTGATTGCCATCAACCGAATTTATCCGATTGTCATCTGCCGGAATTATCACCGGACGAAAAAAGTCATGATCATGGCATCGTGATAATCAAATGCGGGCTCTGCGCCCAGGCATGTTTTATCAGGGAAGGCACTCGTGGAGTTTGCAGAACACGGATGAATGTTGACGGCGAACTGCGCAGCCTGGTATATGGCAGACCGGTTTCCATTCATGTCGATCCTATCGAAAAGAAACCACTTTTTCATTTTCTGCCCGGCAAAACCGCATTCTCCCTTGCCACGGCAGGATGTCCGCTTCATTGTAAATTCTGCCAGAACTGGGAACTGTCCCAAATGAGCCCGGAAGATCATGATACACAATATATTGCGCCGGAAACAATCGCAAACTCTGCCGTTTTCAACCAGGCTCCCGTAATTGCTTTCACCTACAACGAACCGACAGTCTTTACAGAATACCTGATTGATATCGCACGGTCTGCAAAAAAGCAAAACATTCGCAGCGTATTGATCAGTTGCGGATTTATGACTGAGGAACCGCTCACCGAGATGTGCGAAGTCCTTGATGCTATCAAGATCGACCTGAAGGGATTCAGCGAGGATTTTTACCAGAAGGTATGCAGCGCCAGGTTGAAACCTGTATTGAGAAGCATAAAACAAATTGCAAAAAGCGGGACTCATCTTGAAATAGTAAACCTCGTAGTGCCGACACTTAACGATTCGGAACCGATGCTCCGTGAACTGGCGAAATGGGTTGTAAATGAGATAGGTCCCGATGTCCCCGTGCATTACACCCGATTCCACCCGGATTATCAACTGCTCAACCTCGCACCGACACCCATAGCAACCCTTGAAAGAGCGCGAGATATCGCGATGGATGAGGGTATGCATTACGCATTCGTTGGCAACGTACCCGGTCATCCCGGCAACAGCACCTACTGCCCGAATTGTGGCAAAGCGGTTATAGAAAGGTCTGGCTTTTTCATCAGGGGAATGCATTTACAGGATGGAAAATGCGCATTTTGCGATGAACCGGTTGCGGGAGTCTGGAGTTGAAAGATTTTATAACCGCAGAGAACACAGGGCATGCGCAAAGTTCACAAAGTCCCTCTTTGTGTTTCTGGTGAATTCTTTGCGTACTTTGTGGTTTTCTTTTTATTGACTGTTGCTTCAGACACTACTTCGTTTTACCTTTACTCCTGCCTTTTAAACCCGTACGGTGAGCCGGGGAAAGGTTGAGGAATCTTACGACTTTTTGATTTATATCAGATTTTGGATTCCTCTATACACGCAGCTTCATACGCTTGTTAATAATACGCTTTGCTCACCGGCAGGGCGTTTTTTTTTGATGAAAATAACTTCATTGGAAACTCACATGGAGAAAATCAAATCACGCATTATGAAGAAGGCGGACATCCGCCGCACCATAGCGCGTCTTGCCTACGAGATCGTCGAAAGGAATCATGGAATTGAGAAGCTTTGTGTACTTGGGATCAGGACGCGGGGTGTGTATGTAGCGCGCCGCATCGCCCAGGTAATCAAGGATATTGAGGGTGTCGAGATACCTGTCGGAGTCCTTGATATCACGCTTTACCGTGATGATTACCGCATGAAGAAAGACGGTCCCGGAGTCCAGGTTACCGATATTCCATTTGATCTTGATGGTAAAACCATTGTCCTCGCTGACGA
Organism: Candidatus Electryonea clarkiae; assembly: GCA_030765455.1. Classification (GTDB taxonomy): domain Bacteria; phylum Electryoneota; class Electryoneia; order Electryoneales; family Electryoneaceae; genus Electryonea; species Electryonea clarkiae. The sequence continues at coordinate 23,234 of JAVCCM010000029.1, forward strand.
TGTCCTTTATACAGGCAGAACGATACGCGCCGCACTTGACGCCCTGATGGATTTCGGCAGACCGGGGAGGATACAGTTAGCGGTACTGGTTGATCGAGGGCATCGGGAATTGCCGATTAAGGCGGACTTTGTTGGTAAAAATATCCCAACTGCCCCGGGTCAGAATGTGAAGGTGTTCTTGAACGAGCTAGACGATAAAGACGAAGTCTTTTTAGTTGAAGAAATCGCTGAAAGCGGGGAGTGAGAATGGCTTTGCAATCTAACCACCTGCTCGGTCTTGAAGGTACACCGCGTGAAGATATCCAGGCGATTCTTGATTCCGCTATCTCATTTAAAGAAATCCTTGAGCGTCCGATTCCCAAAGTACCCACACTGCGCCATGTCACTGTTGTCAACGCTTTTTTTGAAAATTCCACCAGGACCCGTATCAGTTTCGAGCTTGCTCAAAAACGACTTTCGGCAGACGTTGTTAATTTCTCAGCCTCAACCTCATCAGTGTCAAAAGGTGAAACCCTGATCGACACTATCAGGAACCTTGAGGCTATGAAGATAGACGTTGTAGTCATGAGACATCCCATGCCCGGCGCACCGGTGATACTGACCAAGTACTGTTCTTCCAAGGTTATCAATGCAGGCGACGGACCTCATGAACACCCAACTCAAGCTCTGCTTGATATGATGACGTTGAGGGAAGCTTTCGGAAGTTTTGAGAATCTGAATGTTACATTGATAGGGGATATCGCACACAGTAGAGTTGCGCTATCCAATATTTACGGTCTGTTGACTATGGGCGCAAATGTAGCTGTCTGCGGTCCGCCTACTTTGATTCCACGAAATATCGAAAGCCTGGGAGTGAAGGTTTACCACGATGCTGATGAAGCTTTAGCCCATTCAGACTGCATTAATGTATTAAGAATCCAGTTGGAAAGGCAGAAATCCGGTCTGTTCCCATCTATTCGCGAATATCATTCATTTTTCGGGATAACAAGGAGCCGGTTGTTGAAAGCATCAAAGGACCTGGTTATTCTTCATCCGGGGCCAATGAACAGGGGAGTTGAGATCGATTCGGATGTAGCTGATGGTCCACAGAGTGTAATTTTGCAGCAGGTGACAAACGGCGTGGCAATACGAATGGCTGTATTGTTCCTGATTGCAGGAGGAGAGAGAGAAGATGAGCTGGTCAACTGATAAAGCCGCAGACATAATGAGCCAACGAGGCTGGCATGTGGCAAAAACTTCGAAAGTAATTTTGCGTGATGCAAGGCTGATAGATCCGTCGGCAGGTCTCGATGAAATCGCCGACCTGTTGATAGAACGCGGGAAAATAGAACAAATTGGCAAAATAAAAGAAGATAATTCCAAAGATTTCAAGGTACTTGAGCTAAATGGCAAAATTGTAGCCCCGGGATTTTTCGACATGCATGTCCATCTCAGGGAACCGGGTCGCGAAGACAAAGAGACGATTTTGACCGGAACAATGGCTGCAGCAGCAGGAGGATTTACCGGGGTTGCCTGTATGCCAAATACAGATCCTCCATTGGACAATGTGGGTGTGGTACGCTGGGTTTATGAAATGGCTTCCGGCGCTCCAGTGGCTGTGCATCCAATAGCCGCCATCACCAAACAACGCAAAGGTAATGAAATTACTGAAATCAGTGAATTATACCAATCAGGAGTTCGTGCCCTTTCAAACGATGGTGACTCAGTAATGAACTCGGAAGTTATGAGACGTGCTTTAGAGTACTCATCCATGCATGATATGGTCATAATGACGCATAGCGAAGATGATGACCTGGCTGGAAATGGTGTTATGCGCGAGGGCGAAGTAAGTACCCGCCTTGGGCTTACTCCCTGGCCCTCACTGGCAGAATCGATTCATGTCGCACGCGATACACTCCTGGCAAAGTTTACCGGGGGACGCATTCATGTTTCTCACATTTCAAGTCTTGATTCTATCGAAGCGGTACGCCAGGGAAAAGCTCAGAATGTGAATGTTACTTCTGAAGCGACACCACATCATTTTTCACTAACCGATGAAGCATGTACCGGGTATGATACGAACTTCAAGATGAACCCGCCATTAGGAACACCAGAGGATCGGGATGCAGTAATTGAAGGATTGAAAGATGGCACGATTGACACTATCGCTACCGATCACGCTCCCCATACCACTGAGGAAAAATTGGTGGAGTTCGATAGGGCGCCTTTCGGGGTAGTCGGACTTGAGACTGCTATCGGTGTTGCAGCGAAAAAACTGGTTAATCCAGGTCATCTTGAATGGAAAGATATTGTTGAAAAAATGTCGATTAATCCACGTAAAATCATGCGCTTGCCGGTTGTGACGATTAAAGAAGGAGCTGTTGCTGATTTGACACTGATCGATCCGGAATGTACATGGACGGTCGATCCTGCTGATTTCTTCACCAAGGGTCGCAATACTCCATTCACCGGTTGGGATTTACCTGCGCGGCCAATAGGAATACTGAGTAGAGGCTGGATCCTGATATCACCTGCTGCTGAAAATGTTGTAGGATAGGATTTGATTTCATTTTGATTTGTTTCTATTGCGAATATTGAACTTATTGTGAATATCTGGTTGGTAGAAAGAGAATGAGAATAATTAAAGTATTAATCAAGCTATACTTTATCTTGATTATCATCCTGACTCTTGCCGGATGCAAGAAAAATAATGAAAATGAAATCGATAAACCCAAACAATCAACAGAAGATTCTGCTTCTGAAACATTAACAACATTGGAATTAATCCCGGTTACCTCTGATGAATTATTTACTATTATTACTCAAACAAATTCTAAAGCGGTAATACTAAACATCTGGGCAACCTGGTGCCAGCCATGCAGGGAGGAATTCCCTGACTTGCTTCAAGTTTATGATAAATATAAAGATCAGGGATTAAATCTGCTATTAGTTTCAGCAGATTTTCAGTCCAATAAGGCTGAGGCAATGGAGTTTTTGTCGTCTCAGGGTGTTACCTTCCAAAGTTACCTGAAGAACGAAAATGACCAGAAATTCATTGATGCTTTACATCCCTCATGGTCAGGTGCTCTTCCAGCGACTTTTACTTTCGATTCAGAGGGGAAACTTATTAATTTCCATGAAGGAAAAACATCCAAAGAAAAGTTCGAGCAGATGGTAAGGGAAGCTTTGAGTTATAATTAAGCTTTTATATTATTTACAGGAGATTAGTTTACATGTTACGAAATATTTTTTGCTACAGCCTGATTTTAGCAGTCAGTATATCATTCAGCGGTTGTGGGAAAGCGGAAAAAAAGCCTGAAATATCTGAGAAGAAAAAGGAAGAATACACGCTAGAGAATAAATTATTGCTGGGTAGTTTTATCCCGTTCTCAGATGTTAAAATGAAAAACGTTGACAATTCATGGGTCTCCATCGATGATATCAGGGGTAAAAAAGGTACCCTGGTAATGATTACCTGCAACCATTGTCCTTATGTCAAAGCATGGAATGAGAGAATGGTGGATATTGGGAATACCTATTCCAAAAAGGATATCGGTGTGATTTTCATTAATTCGAATGATCCTGAAAAATATGAAGCGGATAATTTTGAGGGTAATATCCTCGCGGCAAAAACATTGAAGTTTGAATTTCCTTATGTGGTCGATGCTACCTCAGAGATCGCACTTTCCTTCCGTGGTTCCTCAACACCTGAAGCTTTTCTCTTCGACTCTAACGGAAAACTTGTATATCACGGAGCTGTTGACGATAACTCTGAAGATGCTTCAAAAGTCACGGAGAACTATCTAAGGGATGCATTGGAAGCAGTATTAAATGGCGAGGAGATTAAAAACAAAGAGACAAAAGCCATCGGTTGCAGCATCAAGATTCGTACTTGACGAAAACATATAATTCTTTGAATATAGCCTGATCATTGATTTATAATGATGTATGCCTTTAGAAATTGAGTCTGCCTTGCTTTTTACGTGAGGCAGTTTTAATTAAAGATTGACAAGACCGCTATATAAATCTACCCTGCGTCCCTCGAGCAGGTGATTGTGTTCTGTCAGAAATTTGTCGTCAGCTCTCGATAAATCCACCTCGATTATGGCGAGATGTTCTTCATCATCAGGTGCCTGGGCAAGTATGTTGCCTTTCGGATCGAGAACCTGGCTCGCTCCGGTAAAAGTAAGACTTCTTCCCGCACGATCTTCTGTACCAATCCTGTTTGCAGTAATAGTAAATACTCCATTCTCAACGCTTCGGGCAAACATAGCTTTCTGGCAGAACTGGAGAACGAGGTTTGATGGATGTGCAATAATCTGTGCTCCGGCAAGTGTAAGAAGACGAGCAATTTCAGGATAAACCCAGTCGAAACAGATCATCAACCCGATTTTCCCTGCCGGAGTAGAAATAACCGGAGGTGGTGCATCACCGGCATCGAAGATAAGAGTTTCCCTGGAAAAGAGGTGTGTTTTCCTATAATTGTATTTTTTACCGTCAGGAGTAACAAGCATACATGAATTATACACTTTTTCGCCGGAAACTTCAGGGTATCCAATGATAAGTGAAATACTATATTCTTCTGCCAGTTCAATCAACGCCAGCGAGGTAGGTCCACCGTCGAATGGTTCGGCAAGAGATATCAATTCCTCCCGATCACGAAAGTCATAGCCACTCACACCAAGTTCAGCAAATACCAGCAAATCGGCGTTTCCACCATCTTTAACCATCTTCTGTACTTTAGCCAGATTCGCTACTCGATTTCCGAATTCAGGGCAGAACTGTGCGTATCCTATTTTTACTCTATTCATGATGATCCCGATTTTCTTTAGTTCAATAATGATTTTGTTTCACGCAAAGTCGCAAAGGAGCAAAGAACTCAAAAAATAATTTCTAATTCATAATTCTTAATTCTTAATTCTTAATTGATTTTCAAATCCGGTTCACACGTCTTGCAGCTTCAGCAATTCTTTCAGGTTTTTCTGCGACAAAGCAGAATCTTGCCCATCCTTCACAATGTTTCCCAAAGGCTTCACCTAATGACATCACCACTCCGGCTTTAAACATGCTTTCCAGCTTATCATCTGCACTTAATCCGTCCCAGCGTTCCCTCAGATCAAGAAATAGATAAAAAGAGCCTTCAGGTCTAAGGTATGGGACATCCAAATTTGCAATTGTTGCAGCCAGACACTCCTGGTATGAATTTCTTAACCTTTTTATAATTTCCTCATGCCGCTCAATTCCACGAATCCACTGTACCTGGGCGAGGCGGTTCGGTTCATAACCTGAACCCACATTCACAGGATTTAATGATGCAATAACTCCCTTTGGCGCTGCATTACATCCAAGCCTGAGTCCCGCGGCAGCATAACTTTTCGACATTGTGAAAACCGATACAGTTCGTTCAAACATACCTGGCAGGGATGCAATACTGATATAGGGTTCATCCACCCAGACAAAATCTTCATAAGCCTCATCCGAAAGAACCCAAAGATCGTGCTCCTTTGCAAATTCAGCTATCTGTTCGAGATGACCCTTACGCAATAAAACCCCTGATGGATTATTGGGATTGTTGAAATAAATTCCCGCAGTTTTGTCTGTAAGGTATGGTTCACAGAGTGCTTCAAAATCAAACTGATCAGGTTGTTCAGGCAGATTGTCAAATATTGGAACCTCTACAAGTTCAACACCCGCTGATGATGCTACAACTTTAAGTATAACCCAATAGGGAGCGAGAGTAAGAATTTCAGCGCCCGGTTCAAAAAGTTTTCTCATGGCAGTAAAAAGTCCGCCCGAACCTCCATAAGTGATCTGTACCTCTTCAGGACCAGAAATCGGAATGTTATTTCTTTCAATAATTTTGGCTGCAAGTCGATTTCTTAACTCAGGTTCTCCCTGTGTGTCCCCGTAACGTGAGAGTCGCTTGTTCCACGGTTCAGATTCCAGGGGAATAAATAATTCTTCCGGCAAATCGAACCATGTGTCGCCAACATGTAAAGGAATAATGGGATCCTGATCACCGGATCTTGCATCAATCTCTTCCTGGATGCGGTTGAAAATTGTTGGCTTGAAATTATTGTCTTTTAACTCGGATGGTAATGGCATGACTATAACTCTTTCATAGTGTTCGGTTGTTTATGCTGCTTTCTGTTAAGCTCAGGAATATATAAAATATTTTGAGTAAAAAGAACTTTTAAAGTCATATATTCTTTTTTTGAACAGGAAAATCACCGGTTATTAAACCAAGGGTGAATAAGAAACGTAAAATCTTGATTCACGCAAAGTCACAAAGGGGCAAAGGACGCAAAGTCATTAAAGGAAAAATGAGAAGAAAAGCTGTCATATTGTTGAGTGGTGGAATTGATTCCAGTACGACTCTGTTTATTGCTCGTGATCTGGGATTTGAATTGTATGCATTAACGATCCAATATGGTCAACGTCATCTATTAGAACTGGAATCAGCTACTAAAGTGGCGAAACAAGCAGGTGTGGCAGAACACAAAACTATTGAAGTAGATCTTCGATCATTCGGAGGCTCTGCATTAACCGGTGAAGTAGATGTTCCCAAAAAAAGCGGAACATTAAGAACAGAAGGTGATATTCCTGTTACCTACGTTCCCGCTCGAAATACTGTTTTCCTGTCATTGGCTTTGAGCTGGGCGGAAGCATTGCAGGCTCGTCATATTTTCATTGGAGCTAATGTTATTGATTATTCCGGTTATCCCGATTGCAGACCGGAATTTATAAAATCATTTGAGAAATTGGCGAATGTGGCGACAAAAGCCGGTGTGGAAGGGTACAGGTTCAGTATTCAAGCTCCGTTGATAGAAAAATCAAAATCGGAAATTATCAAGCTCGGTAAAGCGCTCGGTCTCGATTTCAGTCTCACACACAGTTGTTACGATCCTGAGAAGGATGGGAAAGCCTGTGGTATTTGTGCAAGCTGCCTGATAAGGTTGAAAGGATTTGAGGAAGCCGGATTTGTTGATCCTATTTCGTATATGGAAAGCAAGGAAGGATTCTAAGACCATGCTCTTCAGTTTGATCTACATATTATTGATAATAGCCGCAAACATACTCGCGAGTTTGTGGATTATTCCTTTACCTTTTGGTCTTGCTGTGCCCGCGGGAGTTATATGTTTTGCACCCATATTTACTCTGCGTGATCGGATTCAGATTGATCGTGGCGCCAAATGGATATATAGCTTGATCCTTATCGCGGCATTACTAAGCTGGCTGACTGGTTTAGCAAGTGGTTCATCACTATTGAGTAAAATATCCATAGCCGGACTAATCGCATTCGTTTTATCGGAATCATTAGATACCATTATTTTCACACTTATCCGCCGGTCTTTTGTTATACGTGCGTTAGCTTCCAACCTGGTTTCGGCAGGATTGGATTCTGCATTATTTATCTGGATCGCTTTTGGATGGAATACCGGAACTGTAATTGGTTTATGGTTGGTCAAAATTATCATTGCCGCACTGGTTATTCCCATACTCAAACCAAAGAGCGAAAAAATTAAAATTCCAGTAGTTTAAAATGAGAAAGCATCAAAACGGTTGATTCTTCATCCAATTCTTAAAACTTAAATAGAGGAGTAGAAGATGATGAAGAATATGGGTTCTTTAGATAAATGGAGCAGACTGATCATGGGAATTGGTATAATTGCCGCAGGAGTTTATTTTAAAAGCTTTTGGGGTTTGGTTGGTATTCTGCCGCTCATGACGTCTTTAGTAAATAGATGCCCTGCGTATATGCCTTTTGGACTATCTACATGCAAAGTTGAATCGAAAGAGACAGAACAACCTGTATAGAGTCCGTTCCGTAATAATTCTTGTAACTATGTAGTTCTCAAAAGTAAAGTTCGTTTGATTTTTAGTGTGCCCCGGACAGCTCGATGTCCGGGAAATGCTAACCGATCCTAAAACGATCATTATTATCAAGAACTACTGTAGGTAGAAGATTTGATTTGTAGGGGCAGCGTATATGCGTCCACCGGCTGAGTTTAAAGCGGGCGCATATATGCTGCCCCTACTAATGTTTAAAAAGTTAACCACTCCCAATCATTCATTCAAGCTCTCAAACTCTTACACTTCTTTACTTACAATTCTATGGAACAAACCCGGATTAATGAAGTAATTATATCAGGAGCCGATGACAATCGAAGGAGAAAATCTGATGTCAACGAAAAAACCATCCAAAGCCTTTTCTAAAATTCTTTCTTTTTTTCGTGAAGTAATTTCTATTATTGCAATTGTTACAATTATTCAAGTCGGCCTGGTTCAGGCTTATCATGTTCCGACCGGTTCTATGGAGGGAACCATTCTACCGGGTGATTTCTTACTTGTGGAAAAAGTTTCGCTTGGACCGCGTACTCCGGACTGGATTGGGATTCCATGGACAAGTATTGGATTTGAGGTTCCGGCATTGAAACTTCCCGGTCTGAGAAAAGTCAGGCAGGATGATATTGTTGTCGTTCGCACACCGGTTGACAGGAGAGTACCGTATGTTAAAAGGGTGATCGCTACAGGTGGCCAGGTAGTGAAAATTCGAGATAAGATATTATATGTAGATGGTACAAAATTTCAGGGATCAACCTGTGAACAGCATATTGATCCATTAACATATTCTGTGGGAACATTTACTCCCGGTGTTCATCCAATGCTGGGAAACCGTGACAATTGGGGACCTTATCGTGTTCCTGATGGCAATGTGTTTCTGATGGGTGACAATCGCGATAACTCAGAGGACAGTCGTTTTTGGGGACCTGTCCCGGAAAAAAACGTCATCGGGAACGCACGAATTGTAACATTTTCGTGGAATAACAGCGAAAACGTTCCCCTGTTGAAACGTGTGAGATTATTGAGATCAGGGACAATCCTCAATTAAAAGAATAGTATGACAACATTCATTTAACTGGTTTAAAGAATTCACTTTGAATACTCTTAAACATTGGTCATTCTGAACGTAGTGAAGAATCTCAAAAATTTAAATATTAATCTTAACCACGATTGACAGAGATTCTTCACTACGTTCAGAATGACGAGTGAGTAATGCACCTACCTCTCATCAACTTTCATCTTCTGAATTATTTTTGTATTCTCAGGTATCTGGATATCAAACTGGGAGACAATCGTGAGAATTCGAAGGTTATTAGCCGTTACATTTATTTTCGTTGCACTTTTCATATGTATTCATTCTTTCACAGGATGCAAGAACTCAAAAGAAGTGGAAGCGAAAACACCACCTACCTCCGGTGAATTCAACCTTGGTGACGTGGGATTCAAGACTCCTGAATCTGTTCTCTATGATGCTGAGGCTGATGTTTACCTTGTTTCAAATATTAATGGTTCAGCTCTTGAAGAAGACGGAAACGGTTTTATTTCCCGAATCCAACCCGGAGGGAAACTCCTTGATCTAAAATGGATAGACGGTTCAGCAGAAGATGTTACGTTGAATGCGCCCAAAGGTATGGCAATAACCGGGGATCAGTTATACGTCGGCGATATCACTGTGGTTAGGATATTTGACCGTGAAACCGGAAAACCAATGGGTGATATTCCTATCCCAAATGGGACGTTTGTAAATGATGTCACTGCCGCTCCCCACGGTGGAGTCTTTGTGACGGACACTCAAACAAATTCTATCTTCCATCTAAATCCAGCAGGAGGAGTCAACGAGGTTATCAGTGATGAAAAACTTAACAATCCCAATGGACTGACCGCAACGAAAGATGGATTATTCATGGTTCCTTTTGGCGGTAACCAGGTTTTTAGAATTGGTGAGAATGGTGAGGTTGTAGTCAAAGCGGAAGCGCCAAGCGGTGGTCTGGACGGATTGGAGCTTGCGAACGATGGCAGGCTGCTGTTTTCAAGCTGGGAAGGTTCGGCTGTTTACTCTTTCGGCACTGATGGTGCGGTCTCAACATTGTTCGATAGCCTTTCTGCACCAGCCGATATCGGTTATGATAGCAAACGAAACCTGGTGCTGATCCCATTGTTCAAAGATGATAAGGTTGTAGCAAAAGATGCTGGGTAACATATTGCAGCTTGAAGACCAAAAACTGTAAACATTATATATAATTTAATCAGATGCATTTTCACAGGAAGAAATTACTTGAAATGAGAATTGTTGGCAGAAAACCTGTACTTGAAGCATTGCTTTCTGATCAATCAATACAAAGAATATTGATAGCAGATACCGCTCGAGGTGAGGTTATCCATGATATCATCTCGGCAGCAAAAAAACGTCAAATTCGAATTGATCGAATTTCGAGTGGCAGAGTAAATAAAGAATTGGGTGCATCCAGACATCAGGGCGTTGGAGCAGAATTGTCGCCGGTAACATTCTTCTCGATATCAGATATTGATACAAACAGTGTTCCAGTCCGGCATGGTGTACTAATTGCGCTGGATCATATCACGGATCCATATCATCTTGGTGCGATTGCAAGAGTAGCGCTTGGAGCAGGATGTGACGGAATTATCCTACCCGACCGTCGTTCCGCGCCAATATCCGAAGTAGCGGTAAAAGCTTCTGCCGGGGCATTACTTAGAATTCCGATCATCAGGGTTTCAAGCCTGACAAATGCACTGCGTCTTATCAGAGATGAGGATTGGTGGATATCCGGTGCATCCGCAGACGGAACCGCTAAGTTGTGGGAGTATAAATGGTCGAAAAAAAGTGTTCTCGTGTTCGGTAGTGAGGGTAAGGGAATATCCAGGGGAGTTGCTGGAATCTGCGATGATCTTATCAGTCTGCCATTGATGAATTCTCTCGAATCTCTATCGGTTTCTACTGCGGTCGCAGTGTTTCTTTTTGAGAACTTGAGATGCCGTAATGAAACTGAAAAACAAAACAGTTGACAACAATTTATTCAAAGTGTACATTTGTAAGTTTTTAGGCGGAGGACTGACATCAGGTGAGTCGAAATAACAAGCCTCATCATTTAATATTATGGTATCGCCCCCTGGATGATCGTCCTAAGGAATGGATTCTGTCTAAAGGACGTTTTCGTATCCTGGCAGTGCTATTAACAATCATTGTTGTCACTTTGATTTTGGCTTCTGTGTTTTATGCCGGTTTAATTCGCAGGTCTTTTGAAAGGTCGTGGCTAAAGAAGGAAAACCTGCGCCTCAGAGCAGAGGTAGCACGCATTCAGTTGATAAAACAGGACCTTGATGAACTCCAACGTTTTGGTGAACAGGTAAAAAAAGGTCTGACTGAGGGTGCAGATCTTGGAAGAATATTAAAAGCAAACGTTAGCGAGAAGGCAAAGACGCCCTCACGTGTTTTTGAAGATGGTTCCTGGATATCTTTGGAAGGCAGCCAAACGCCTATCGAGGATAGTGTTGAAACATTTCGGACACTTTTTGCTTCTAATCAGGGCTTGAGTGAAATTCCTCGGAATTGGCCTCTTGAGGGATTTATCACAAGAGGGTTTGAGCCGGCAGTGATCAATCCGAGACAAAGTCATACCGGTATCGACATTGCGGTATCGCGTGGAACCCCGGTCAAAACCGTTGCAGGCGGAATCGTCCTTGCATCAGACTGGACTCCAAGATTAGGAAACAGGGTAATAATTGATCATGGAGGGGGAGTTCTCACTTTTTACGGTCATAATGAAATGCTTTTAGTAAAACCCCATGATATTGTGCAAGCTGGTGAGATTATTTCGCTTTCAGGAAACTCCGGGATAAGTACTGCACCGCATTTGCATTTTGAAATTTGGTTGAGAGGCCGGGCGGTTGACCCGCTTCTGTTACTGCCAAGGATTGACAAGGAGATGATTATCAATGAAGAAGAATAACGATAGAGGATCTGATGCGATATCCTCAATAATCGGAGTAGATGCAAGATTAGAGGGAAAATTATCCCTTGACAGTTCGGTTAGGGTAGATGGCAAATTTGAAGGAATGTTGTTCAGTGAGGGCACAGTAACTGTGGGACAACGAGGATCGATTATTGGTGAAGTTGAAGCTGATCAGGTTATTATTGGTGGGCAGGTGAATGGATCAGTCGTATCTAAAACCCGTCTCGTCCTTGAATCAACTGCACGAGTAGATGGAAGTATTGCCACAAATAACCTGACAGTTGAAGAAGGGGCAGTATTTGATGGTAGTTGCGGGATGGGAGCGGAAGCTATTGGTGAGCTTCAGCAAAAGTTAAAAGGAACCCGCCTTGCATCTATTAAAGAAATAAAAAAGATCACTTTATTCGATGATGATGGCAATCCTATCGATGAAGAGACTCAATCTGCACAGGCAAGCTGACGAGAGCATATTATTTTCAATTACGGTTGTTGTTTTATTATTTTTGGGCGGATGCGCCCAACCCTTTTGATCCATTAAAGGGTGACAATTGTTTTTTACAAACTGTCAATATTCTGTTCTATTAAAAACAGGTATGTTACTTTCCTCATAGACATATAATTATGAATTTCCATGATGATCCTGAAAAGGCTGAAGATATTTTACATTCAAATCAGACGAATGATAAATCCAGGTCCGAACTCGGGGGATGGATGGATATCGCATTACAAACCTCGCTTACACTTGCTATATCCGTTCTTGTCGGAGTATTTGGTGGAATATGGCTGGACAAGGCACTCGGAACTACCCCACTTTTGACTATCATTGGCACATTATGGGGCGTGGGAGGAGGCACTTTCTGGATTATCATGAGAATAAAACGCTTTGCTGAAGCAAAAGAAGAGGAAGAGAAGGAAGAAAAATAAAGGCCTGATTGCAAGATAATAATGTCATATATCAGCAAGATGAATGTTTGAGAAAAATCTCACAAGAGACCCTGTAAAATTCGGTATTGAAATTGGTTCTCGAGTAATGTATCTTTGCCGAGTGACTTTCGGACATAATTCACAAGATATTGCTGAAGTGTAATATTTATAGTAATTAAACAGTTCAGTCTTTAGTGATAAATATCGTGCATACATATAGGAATTAGAGTGAGTTTTGTCCAGGTAATATTTTTTACAATTTCAGCCCTTATTATCGCAGGAGTCGGGGTTGTTATTATTCTTCCGGCATTGAAAGAAGGCGAAGCCAGCCGGTTATTTACTCGTATGCTGGTTTCATCCGCTGTGAAGATGCTTTTTGGTGTGGCAACTATGCTGATAGCTTGGAAATTTATCGGCTGGCTGCCTAAATTATCAGCGGTTGGATCGGTTTGTGCCTATATAGTGGGTCTGATGGTAACGACACTTATAGTTTTCAGCAAGATGAAGCGGGGTGGTAAATGAGCCTGTGGCGGAATATTATCTTATTACTAACAGGCGCTGCCGCGGCAGTGGCAATAGTAGCCGTCTGCCCGAATTCCGCATGCAGCGAAGATCTTCTTGCAATGGTGGTTACTGATGATAACGGCAAAACGAAACCTCACTATCAAAATACCGATGACCAGCATGGTGAAAGCACTGAAACACACTCCGATTCTAAATCCGTCGAAAAACATTCCGGTGTTGGTTCAACCAGCAATCCAGATGAACCGCATAATCAGGTAAAATCAGAAGCGCATACCGGTTCTGAGGTTGAAGACGCACATTCTTCTGATACTCATAACCCGGTAAAAGCAACTTCTCATGACAATGAGTCCGATGCACATGGTGAACATGATGCTTCAGGGGTTAATGCTTCCGAATCGCATGATGAACATGGAGAGGAAGAAAGTGGCGGAGGAGTTACAGGTTACCTGGCGCACCACCTGGTTGACCAGGAAACTTATGATCTACCGTGGGCGTCATATAATCTTCCGAAAATTCAAGTATCAACTGAGTTTGCCAAAAAATATCCTGAATTTGTCAAGACGCATCATGGTGAACACGGTGGAGAAAGCTATTATATACCGGTAACCAAGCATATGCTTGGATTAATTATAGCAGCTCTCCTGGTTATTGTTCTGGTTATACCCGGAATGGGTCGTACACGACGTGGTGAAGTGCCGCACGGTTTTGGTAATTTCCTTGAGGTTCTTGTCGTATTTGTCAGGGATGAAGTGGTTTTTCCAAATATGGGAAAAGAAACCGGGCGAAAATGGACGCCGTTTTTCCTGACGGCATTTTTCCTGATTCTTTTTTCCAATTTGATGGGGATGGTGCCCTGGGGTACTTCTGCTACCGGTAATGTAAATATTACTGCCGGACTTGCTATTGCGATGTTACTGTCGCTTCTATTTGCCGGTTTCAAACAGCACGGCATCAAATTTATTGCGACTTTTATCCCGCATGGTGTACCGTGGCCGGTAGTGATTTTACTGTTTCCGATAGAGATTTTCGGATTGTTCGTCAAGCATTTCGCATTGTGCATTCGTTTATTTGCCAATATGCTGGCGGGTCATACCGTTATCGGGGTCTTTATTGCACTGATATTATCACCATTTGTGGCATTCGCAAGTGTACCCGGTGCTGTTGCGATCAGCATGCTTGAACTGTTCGTCGCATTTCTACAGGCATATATATTTGTAATGTTGTCAAGCTTGTTCATAGGTTCGACGATTCATCCTTCTCATTAATGATGAATCATAGTTTTAATTGAAGAACTTTTATTGAAGTAAAGTGTCTTTCCCCGGCTGGTATTTATAGCCTTGTGGGAAAATGAAATAATAGATTGTTGATCATTAAAGTTAAACAAACGTACAGAATAAACACTCTCACTTCATTTTAACATCACGGAGAGAAGTAAAATGGATGGACTAAGTATTGCATTTCTTGGTGCGGCGTTAGGTGCAGGTCTTGTTACCATTGGCGCTGGTATTGGTATTGGTCGGATAGCTGAACATGCGATGGACGGAATTGCTCGTCAACCGGATGCATCAGGCAAGATATTTACACCAATGATTGTTTCAGCCGCCCTGATTGAAGGCGTGGCATTCTTTAACGCTGTTATTTGTATGCTGATTGCCCTGAAGTAGAACCAGGGCGCCTGTAAGGAGACGTAATGAGGGAACTTAAAATCCCTGTCATCCTGGCGCTCGCTTCACTTCCCGCCGTCACTATGGCATCGGGCGGCGGTCTTGGCGATCTGATCAGTATTGCGCCTGGCAGTATGTTATGGACGCTGCTGACGTTTTTTATTCTTTTGTTAGTGCTTTGGAAGTTTGCCTGGGGACCAATTCTCAGCGGACTTGAAGCGCGCGAAGACAAGATCAGAACGGCAATAGAGCAAGCACAGCGCGACAGGGAGGAAGCGGCGAAAAATCTTCGCGAATACGAAGATAAGTTAAAAACCGCTACCACAGAGATCAGTGAGCGTTTGTCAAATGCTGACAAAGAAGCGATTGACCGTATTGAGCGCGCCAAAGAGGATGCGAAAGCTGAAGGCGTTAAGCTGGTAGAAAAAGCTCGCGCAGAAATTGAAGCGGAAAAAACCAAGATCAAGGCAGAACTCCGCCAGGAAGTAGCGGATATCGCCTCTTCAATTGCCGCCAAAGCTATCTCGGAAAGTTTCGAGCGTGAAGATCATATGCGGATCATCAAGAAAAAGCTCGATATGCTGGAGAATGAATCGTGAGCGATTCGAGGCTTGGCAGACGATACGCGGACGGATTGTATGAAGCTGCAAAAAAACAGGACACTGTTGAAGAAGTCTATGCAGCTTTAAAATCTATCCAGGAAGCATTCGACAATATCCCTGAGCTGACTAAGTTCTGGAGAAGTTATCAAACCACTCTTAGTCAAAAAAAGGCGATGGTTGAAGCGGCATTCAAAGAAGCGCCGGAATTAGTCAGGAATTTATTCTTCATCCTGATTGATAAAAAACGTGAATCGATTTTGCATGATGTATTTGTTGCATTTGCTAATCGTTACGATGAAGAACTTGGTATAATCCGAGCTGTCTTGACTACTGCCGTGAAACTGGATGACAATGAAATCAATCCTTTCATAGATTATTTGAAGGGTCGATTTGGTGGTGAAGTGGATTTAAAACATCAACTTGATCCGTCAATGATAGCTGGTTTTCGCTTGAGGTATGGCAATCGCATTATCGATGCTAGTGTAGAACGTTCAATTAACGAAATTCGGCGCAGGGTCAGCGCCTGAGTTGGAAAGCAGCGAAATAAGCTGCGCTGGAGAACCAATGCAAATACGACCGGAAGAAATCACCTCGATTATCAGGAAACAGATCGAGGATTATACTGCCGATGTTGAAACCGATGAAATAGGATCGGTAATAATGGTTGGGGACGGCATCGCCCGTGTCCAGGGACTTGACAGCGTCCAATCATCCGAACTTGTTGAATTCCCAGGACCAACCTACGGAATGGCAATGAATCTCGAAGAGGATAATGTCGGTTGCGTTCTGTTTGGAAGTGATGCGAATATCAAGGAAGGTGATATCGCGCGACGCACTAAGAGGCTCGTAGATATCCCTGTCGGTGAAGAGATTGTGGGACGGGTTATCAGCCCTCTCGGTTTTCCGCTTGATGGAAAAGGTGAGATAAAAACGACGCAAAGAGCTCCCGCGGAGAGAAAAGGTACCGGTGTTATAACACGTCAGCCGGTGAAAATTCCTCTTCAGACCGGTGTAAAAGCTATTGACAGTATGATTCCTATAGGTCGTGGCCAGCGTGAACTCATCATTGGTGATCGTCAAACAGGTAAAACTACCCTTGCGATTGATACAATAATCAATCAAAAAGGACAGAACGTTATCTGCGTCTATGTAGCCATCGGTCAAAAGGGATCTACAATTGCAGGTGTTGTCAAGACGCTGGAAGATAACGGCGCCATGGATCACACTATCGTGATAAGTTCGACTGCGGTAGAACCTGCTCCAATCCAGTATATTGCGCCCTTCTCAGGGGCAACCATTGGTGAGTATTTCAGGGACAAAGGTCAGCATGCTTTATGTGTTTATGATGATTTAACAAAACATGCATGGGCATATCGCCAGTTAAGCCTTCTTTTACGTCGTCCTCCAGGACGTGAGGCATATCCAGGCGATATATTTTATTTGCACAGTCGTTTGCTGGAACGTGCCGCAGCATTACGTGATGATCTCGGTGGCGGAACTCTAACTGCACTGCCGATTATTGAGACGCAGGCAGGAGATGTTTCAGCATATATCCCAACCAATGTTATTTCAATTACTGATGGGCAGATTTTCCTTGAAACCGAATTGTTCTATTCAGGTCAGCGACCTGCATTGAATGTAGGAATATCGGTCAGCCGTGTTGGTGGTAATGCACAAACCAAGGCGATGAAACAGGTTGCAGGAAAGATAAAATTTGAGTTAGCTCAGTACCGCGACCTGGCTGCATTTGCTCAGTTCGGTTCTGATCTTGACAAGACAACCCAGGCACAGCTCAATCGTGGTGAGCGTTTGCTGGAGATCATGAAACAGCCACAGTATTCACCCTGGCCCCTTACGCATCAGGTAGTAACATTCTGGACTGCAATTAACGGTTTTATCGATGAAGTTCCGGTTGATGATGTTCAGCGTTTTGTAAATGAAAATATTAAATTCATCTCTAACCAGCATCCGGATATTTTCAAGCAAATTGATGAAAAGAAAAAATTGGACAAGGGGCTTGAAGAATTGATCCGGAAAGCGGCTGAAGAATTTAAGACAACCTTTACAGCAACGGAATAGATGAAGTAATTTCTCATTATAGAAAGAAATTATGCCTTCATTAAAACAAATAAAACGCCGTATCAGCTCGATTACTAACACGAAGCAGATAACTCGTGCGATGAAGATGGTTGCGGCGGCTTATCTGAAGCGGGCGCAGGATAATATGATGAAAGCGCGTCCTTATTCAGACCATCTGAAAATTGTGATACGTGATCTTGCCGCTCGAACCGATGAGGATGCTCACCCTTTACTTCAAGTGAGAGAGCCAAAAGATGTAGGAATTATTGTCGTCACTTCTGATAGAGGGCTTGCCGGAGGATTCAATAACAACATCTGTAGAGCAGCAGAAAAAATTATAAATAAAGAACAGGAAAAAGCTCGACAGGTGCAACTTATTACTGTTGGACGTAGAGGTTATGACTACTTCCGTCGTCGTGGAGCAAGTTTCATCCAGCATCACATTGGGCTGATGAAGGATTTTGATTTCGGTGCGGCTCAATCTATAGGTAATTCAGTAACAAGCCTTTACGATATAGGATTTACTGAAGATTTGGGATTGGACAGGGTTTATATCGTTTATAATGAATTTAAAAACGTAGTTCAGCAAAATATTATTACAGAACAATTATTTCCAATAATACCGGAATTAGCAGATAGTGATGAAAAATATAGAACTGATTTTATCTACGAGCCAGATGAAAAAGCGGTGTTGGATCATGTGCTGCCTTTGTATGTAAATATCACGATCTGGCGAATTTTGCTTGAGTCGTTCGCAGCCGAACACGCCGCTCGAATGACTGCAATGGATAATGCAACCAAGAATGCCGGTGATTTGATTGATCGTCTCACTTTACAGTATAACAAGGCGAGACAAGCTTCTATCACCAAGGAAATTCTTGAAGTGGTTAGTGGTGCAGAGGCATTAAAATAATAGTTATTTAAAGTTGATTTGAAGTTGTTATCGGTTTCATCCAACCGGTAACCGGATTAGGATTATCCTTAGATAAGCATTTACTTGACGTAGGATATAGCAAAAGTTACAGCCTGAAAGGTTTTTAACTATGGCAATAGGCAAAGTCAAACAGATAATGGGTGTGGTAGTGGATGTGTCGTTTCCTGAGAACGAACTGCCTCCGCTATACCAGGCGATAGCGATTGATCGCGGTGATGAAGGTACCCTTTTACTTGAAGTGCAGCAGCATCTTGGCGGAGGTGTAGTGCGGGCTGTTGCGCTTGATACAACTGACGGTCTTACAAGAAATATGGAAGTGACCGATACAGGCGGAACAATAACTATCCCGGTCGGGAAGCATACACTCGGAAGACTTATCAATGTTATCGGCGATCCGATTGACGCACTTGGCGATATTGAGGCTGAAGAAAGATATCCGATACATCGTGAAAGTCCGAAACTTGAAGATCTGGTAACCACGCCTGAGATGCTTGAAACCGGAATCAAAGTTATTGACCTGATTCAACCTTTTGCCAAAGGTGGTAAGATTGGACTATTCGGGGGCGCCGGTGTAGGTAAAACAGTCATCGTGCAAGAGTTGATCAATAATATTGCGAAGCAGCATGGCGGTATCTCCGTATTCTCGGGAGTTGGCGAACGTACACGTGAAGGCAACGATCTTCTGCGTGAGTTCATCGAATCGGGAGTTATCGATTATGGTGAAGATTTCGATTCTGATGTTTTCGATATCGATAAAGTTGACAAATCAGCATTGATCAACAGCAAGGTAGCCATGGCATTCGGACAGATGAACGAACCCCCAGGCTGCCGTCTCCGCGTTGCTTTAACCGGACTGACACTGGCAGAGTATTTCCGTGACCAGGGAATGGATACACTGCTGTTTATTGACAATATCTTCCGTTTCACCCAAGCGGGATCTGAGGTTTCAGCTCTTCTTGGAAGAATGCCGTCTGCAGTCGGTTATCAGCCGACATTGGCAACTGAAATGGGTCAGCTCCAGGAACGAATCACTTCCACAAAGACAGGATCTATCACCTCGGTACAGGCGATATATGTTCCGGCTGATGACTTAACAGACCCGGCACCCGCGACAACCTTTGCTCATCTTGATGCAATGTCCGTGCTTTCCCGTGATATTGCTGCAAGGGCTATATATCCAGCAGTTGATCCTCTCGACTCAAGCAGTCGAATTCTGGATCCATTGGTTATTGGGGAAGAACATTATTTGCTCACAAGAAATGTGCAGGAAGTACTTCAAAAATACAAAGATCTTCAGGATATTATCGCGATCCTCGGAATGGATGAGCTTTCTGATGAGGATAAGTTGTCAGTTGCCCGTGCCCGCAGGATTCAAAACTTCCTCTCACAACCGTTCCATGTGGCTGAAGCCTTCACCGGAACTCCAGGTGTATATGTGCCAATCAAAGAAACCCTCAAAGGTTTCAAAATGATTCTGGACGGAGAGTGTGACGAGTGGCCCGAACAGGCTTTTTACATGTGCGGAGCAATTGAGGAAGCAGAGGAAAAAGCAAAACAACTGATGGCGTAAATTTAATTAGCAACTGTTGATTTGATAGGAATATAGAGGATCATCAATGGCAGTATTCAAACTTGAAATAGTCACTCCTGACGGGCTGGTTTTTGATGGTGAAGTGGAGCACGTAGGAGCGCCAGGCGTACAGGGATCATTTGGCGTTTTATCCGGACACACTCCATTTCTTACACCACTTTCCACCGGTGAGATTAGTGTGCGAGTGGATGGGAAAGACCGAATTTATGCTACATCGGGTGGGCTTGCTGATGTGAATTCCGGAGGAATGGTAATTCTCGCAGAAACTGCTGAGAATGCGGAGAACATAGATGTTGAACGTGCGAAGAATTCACAGGAAAGGGCACGAAGGCTTATTATAGAGGCAGGGCAGGAAGTGGATAGTACCCGTGCAAAAGCCTCTTTACATCGAGCGCAAAACAGGTTAAGAATAGCTAATATCCGGTAGGTTTAAAATTCAAGTTCTGTAGAATAGTGTTTGCAAATTACCGGCTCAGATTTGAGCCGTTTTTTTTATTCCGTATTCATGTCGTTGTTGATTCTCTCCTGGACCATATTCAACGCCCGTCTGGCAGTAGTATTATTTGGATCAAGAGTAAGCGCCTGCCTGAGGTAGCTCACTGCCTTTTCATTTTCATTCTGCTTTAGCGCGATGATTCCTATTCGGAGATATACCTGTGGATTACGGGGATTCAGTCTTAAGGATTTCTCATAATTGATGATTGCCGATTCTAACTCTTCATTGGATTCCAGGGCTCGGGCGAGGTTGAAATAATCAATAGCACGTTTTGGGGAGTTTTGCAGAAATTTCCTTACGGATACGCTGTCATAGACAGCAAGCTCTTCCTCTTTTACGCCTCTTTCAATATGATCTTTTGCTGCCTGTACGATTTTACCGAATTCTTCATCATCCTTCTCAAAAAAGTCGATAACTGTACGTTTCAACATTTCTTCATATAATGATTTTAGATCAGGCTTCAGCTCTATTGCTGCGCTGAATGCTTCAATCGCTCCCTGATAATCTTTTAGCTGATAACGTGCGGCGCCAATATTTTTATAAACGGCGGCAGATTGCATTCCGATCGACAGCGCTTTCTCAAACATCGATATCGCTGTCAGTTGATCACCTTTTTTAGCATACATCATTCCTAAATTATTATATATCAAATCTTTTTGCGGAGGATCAAATGCAATAGCTTTTTTCAACCATTCTACTGCTTTATCGAACTCCCCCATTTGATAATATAATTTGCCAATGTTAATATGAGGTTCAGTATAATCCGGTTGAATCTTTAAGGCTGATGCAAAATAAGAGTATGCCTCACGATAGTTGCCCGCCTTCATTACCTCACGTCCTACACTATTCGATTCTTCCGCTTCATTGCTTGCCTCTAATGATGATTGTTCCATAATCCAGGATATCTTCTCTCCAAAGATTAAAAGAAATAATACAATAGATAATGGTCCAAATAAAACAACCCATCCTAATGGGGAAAAATGCAATGCCTGTGAATTGTTAGCCAGTCGATTATCTTTTTTGTCTTTAGATATAGTTGATTTTTTTCTTTGCATTGTTTTCATTAGAGCGCTCCTAACACGTGTTGTGAATTACAAATAGGACATTTTTATTTTTTTCTTTGAGCTGATTGAACTTTTTGTACGCTTCGGGAGTCGGTAAAATAATAACCTGAGTTCCTTTCAAATTGAATTTGTTGAATATGAAATATGTGCCTTTTGCAGTGTCGAAACCCTTGCCTCCCGCTCCTTCTGAACCGCTTCCAATAAGAAGTATATCAGGATTTTGTTTGAAGAAATAGGCTCTATCGTTAGAACGAAAATGGTGTTTTTTATCTACCAGGCGTATCATACCATTTTGATAGATTATAATATCAAAAAATGGTATTGGTAATCCCTTATAAACTGTCAAACCATATGAATTGTACATAATATTCTTATTGAAATTGATTGCAAATGATACCGAGAGTGATATAAAAGTTATTAGCGCTATCCCTGCTATCAGATACCTGATTTTAAGGTATTGCGAGAAATGAATAATAGACATTAAGAAAAGAAATAAGCAAAATCCGGTCAGTAGATTTAGATACCAGTATTCATGCTCAGTCAGTAATGGACTGGTAAAGAGAAATGCTACAGTAAAAAGACTGACCAACATAAGAGAAGAAAGAGGATCTTTAAAATAGTCAACAAGGTTCTTTTTCAGTATAGTTTTTAATTTTACAGAGATTGTTCCATATGTTTCCGATACAAAAAGAACCAGAATCAAGCCAAAGACAGCGCCTAAGGCATCTTTATTGATGTCGCTTATATCAAAAATTCTGTTCGACATGAAAAATTGGAAAGTTTCATCGAAAGTGGACATACATAATGAACTGGAGAAAGAATATAGAATCATCTTATTCTTTGACATTTTACGTGCGTTAAAAGCTCTGAAGAAGAAAAAAACATAAGCGCAATATGCGATATAATGCCAATTTTGCTGTAAATCGAAAAATGACATATCCGTGTAGAGATCCTGTGTCTTATGTGCGAACAGGATAACAATCAGGATGACCAGGATAGCTTTTATCCTGCGCCATGTAATTTCTTTTCTATATCTAAAAATCAGACTCAGTAGAATAATCGATCCAAAAATCAGAATGTATGGAATGTCTCTACCGAACACAGAAAAGCTGAGATGGGACAGGATGTGAACAGCGTTTTGCAGGTAGCGGGTTACCACTATGAAAGGTGTAGCAACGACAAGTATGGCAAAAAGGATATATTGCACCATTGATTCGGTGCGGGGATTCCAAAATGTTCTTTTCTGTCTGTTCATCTACAACTCGACAATCCTCAGAGTATTCATGTACAAATTAAAGGAATATCATCAATTGAAATCAAATGTAAATAATATTTGAATTTATTTCTATTTTGTTTCAATACCGAGCGCCGGACAAAGATCTGCAATTGAAGGAACTATTGCATCAGGCTTAATTCCCGAACGTTTGACAAAATCAAAATCATATTTTCCGGTCTTAACGAGGACTGTTTTTATTCCGACTCTTTTTGCCCCTTGAATATCAGCTTCAATATCATCGCCAACCATAAGAGTATTTTCAGCCCTGATTTTATAACGCTGCAATAAGCCTCTGAAAAATCCCGGAGAAGGCTTGCCTACAATTTCAGCAGCTTTGCCAGTGGCATATTCAATCGCAGCAACATATGGTCCGAGATCGAGACGAAGCCCGCTCGGGTCACGCCAGAACCTGTTTTTGTGGAGTGCGAAAAGTTCACTGCCGCTGAAAGCAAGTTTGAAAATTTCATCAAGGATTTCCGGAGAAAATTCCGAGCCTAAGTCTCCCATAACAACCGCCCCGGCACGTCTTCTGTTCAACTTCAAACCTTCGAAATCTTGCATTACTTCGTCGTTTACGTAGAGCGCTACGGTAGGACGTTTAAGCTGCAAAATTCGTTCGCGCGCAATTATTGCGGGACAAACAACGTCTTCCAGATCCACATTAAATCCAAGCCTCAAGAGGTCTTCGTGGATCAACTGTCTTGGTTTTCTGGTAGTATTTGTTACAAAGGATACTTTTATTCCAAGTGAACGGAGCCGTTTGACTGTTGCAGTACCTCCGGGAATCGGAAGGTCTGAAAGCATAAGTACCCCGTCAATATCGAGGAAAATTTGATCAATGTCACGAATAGTAGTCATGATGGGGTCCGCTTGTTTTTTTTATATGTGAGTGCAAAAAAATGAATAATGACATATTCTATATTTCTTTATCAAATGCCTAAAGCCTGCAAAAAGTAAATTCTGCATATCAACCCTGGGTATCCATATGGAATTCTTGATTCCAGATCGCTCTGTTTATTTCTAATGCGTTTTATTTGAAAAAATTGTCTCTCTTATTGCTGATTATATGCGACTGAATATTATATTGGACTTTTAATTTCTTGCTCTTTTCTATATTATAAAAATAAACCATTAATATAGATGTTTTTTTTTAAAATCCAAGAAAATGCCTCTTTGCTCCGGGAGTTCACTGATTTGATATGTATCAGCAAGAATTGATAATTGATTAGTTAATATCCTTTATTGAATTTGCAACCAGAATTTTTCGATCATCAAAATTTACCCAATAAATTACATTAGTGGAAGGTTAAATGTCTGAACGCCTGTTTTTAATTGATGCTATGGCACAAATATACCGGATGCACTTTGCTATCGGAAGGCATCCATTAATCACCTCGAAAGGTGAAAATGTATCCGCTGTTTACGGGTTCATAAATACACTTCTCGCTTTAATCGACAGGGAAAATCCAGACAAGCTCGCTGTTGTCTATGATTCTCCCCATCCTACATTTCGTCATCATATATATAAAGAGTACAAGGCAACACGTGAGAAAATGCCTGATGAACTCGCTGCACAGTTACCTCGACTTGAACAGATTCTGCGTGCTTTGAACATACCAATTGTTGTACTTCCCGGCTATGAAGCTGATGATTTAATCGGAACACTTGCCAAAGAAGCTGAAATGAACGGTATGCAAGTTTACATGGTCACAGGTGATAAGGATTATTACCAGCTTGTTACAAATAATGTTTTCTTTTACAGTACCAAACAGGGATTATCGAATGCTGAAGTCCTATATCCCGATGATGTAAAGAAGATATTCGGAGTTCTTCCGGGACAGGTAATTGATGTGCTTGGATTGGCTGGCGATTCTTCTGATAATGTGCCCGGTGTTCCAAAAGTGGGAATCAAAACCGCATTGTCCCTGCTTTCTAAATATGAAAATATGGAGGAAGCGTTAAACCACTGGAAGGAAGTAGGCGGGAAAGTTGGAGAGAATCTGAGAGAGTACCGTGAACAGGCTATCATATCGAAGAATCTTGTTACAATTCGAACAACAGCTCCAATTGCGGAAAATATAGAGGATCTGAATTTTGGTCCCCTGGATACTAAGGAGGCGAGGAAATTATTTACTGAACTTGAGTTTAAAAGGCTTCTTAATTATCTCGATAAAGGAAAAAAGGTTCTTCCTCCTGAAGAAAGAAAAGTAGTTTATAAATCTGTGGTGAATGAGTCCGAATTAATGTCAATGATTAAGAAATTAAGTAAATCGCCACGGATCGCAATCGACACCGAGACAACCTCTATAGATCCAAATCAAGCTGAACTGGTTGGTCTTAGCTTTTCCTCAAAACAAGGAGATGCCTATTACATACCTGTAAATTATTTCAGCTTTTCGGATCAGGATGAAATCAGCGGGGAGGGTCGTCCTCTCAGTGATTGCGGAGACACAACCGAACGTCTGCTTGAAAGACTGCGAACTCTTCTCGAGATTGGTCCCGGCAAAATTGCTCAGAATGCAAAATACGATTTCCTGCTCCTCAAACGTTACGGAATACAGGTAAATCCACTCGTTTTTGATCCAATGTTAGCTGATTACCTGATTAATCCGGGTGCTCGTGGACATAGTATAGACGCAATGGCATTGAATTACCTGAATATAAAAAAAATTGAAACAGCCGAATTAATAGGGAAAGGCAAAAGCCAGGTGACAATGGATCGAGTGCCACTTGAGATAATCACAAAATATGCATGCGAGGACGCAGAGGTTGCATTCGCCCTCTCAGAAGTTCTTGAGCACAGGATAGAGGAAGAAGAATTATCGGATTTACTGCGGGAGATTGAATTGCCGGTCTCGCATGTCTTAATGGAGATGGAATACAATGGAATCAAGCTTGAATTAAACTCTCTTGGAAAAATGAGCAAAGAAATGAATGAGCAGATAAGTGAACTTGAAGCAGAATGTCATCTCCTTGCTGGAATAGAATTCAATCTCAATAGTACTCAAGAGTTATCCCATATACTATTTGATAAATTAAATATGTCAACTAAACTTTCCCGGAAGACAAAAACAGGTTTCTATTCCACCGATCAGTCAGTACTGGAACGCCTTGCGCCTATTGATCCTTTACCAAAAAAATTATTGGAGCATAGATCATTAAGGAAGCTTGTCAGCACTTACGTTGATGCGTTGCCCAAACTTGTTAACCAACGAACTGGACGTTTACATACTACTTATAATCAAACAGTAGCGGCGACGGGCAGGCTTTCCTCAAATAATCCTAATCTTCAGAATATTCCTATTCGTTCAGACATGGGAGCAGAAATTCGGCGGGCATTTATTGCTGAACAGGATCATCTTCTTTTAAGTGCTGACTACAGCCAGGTTGAATTACGAATGATGGCGCATCTCAGTAATGACGCAGGGTTGATAGAAGCGTTTGAGAACGGAGAGGACATTCATCGCACAACTGCCTCCAAGGTCTTTAATGTTACGCCTGAACATGTCTCAGTACAACAGCGAAGCGCCGCAAAAGCTGTGAACTTTGGCGTCCTGTTCGGAATGAGAGAATTCGGGCTTTCATCACGGCTTGGAATCAGTAAAAAACAGGCGAAAGAATTCATCGACGGTTATTTCGGTGCATATCCCAAAGTTGAAGTTTTCATAAAGAACCTGCTGGATCAGGCGCGATCCGATGGATATGTAAAAACTATCCTTGGAAGAAGACGACCGATACCTGATTTGGTTTCATCAAATAGAAATGTGATGCAGGGAGCTGAAAGAGCAGCCATTGCCACGGCTGTACAGGGAAGTGCAGCCGACCTGATTAAAGTAGCGATGATCCGTCTCCAGAGAGACCTGGATCAAGGTAAACATCCATTCAAAATGCTGTTGCAGGTTCATGATGAACTGATCTTCGAAGTTCATGAGGATGTGGTTGAAGAAGCGGCAGCGTGGGCGAAAGATAAAATGGAAACGGCGATGAAACTGTCAGTTCCTCTCATCGTGGATACAGGTTGGGGTAAAAACTGGTTGGAAGCGCATTAATTTATAACACAGTTTATTTCAGTATCTTTGATTGGTTAAGCAGTAGAACCCTTTCGTTGAAAGGGATCTACTTCAGTGATTTACTTTGCAGGTTCGACACTGCGCGGTACAGTCGAATATATCGTACATTAGATTACAAAATTATTAAGAAAGTTGATCTAAGAAATTGAAAAATAATACAAAAACTATCCGCCTTGCACATCTGCTTTCTCAGCGAGGTGTTGCCTCCCGGCGGGCTGCTGAGGGTATAATTGCCGATGGCGAAGTTAAAGTTCATGGCGTAGTTGTTACTGATCCTGCTTTTCCTGTCAATCCTGAAGATAATGATATTGTGGTTGCCGGCAATCCTCTCCCAGTTCAAGTTGCGCATCGGTATATCGCTTTGAACAAACCCCCCGGCTTTTTATCCAACTTCACAAAATCAAATGAAAATGGGCGGCTATTAGGTGAATTAATAACGCTTGAGGAACGATTATTTGTTGCGGGGCGTCTAGATTTAGCTTCACACGGATTATTGATTATCACAACTGATGGCGAGTGGGCAAACCATGTCATGCATCCTCGATATGAGAAAGAAAAGGAATACCTGGTACGTTTTCGCGGGGCAAAAGTCAGGGAGGCAGTTAAAAGGTTAGCAGCCGTAACATTTACAGAAAAAGGAAAGAAATTCCGTGCTGTTGCTGTCAGGGCTGATGGTCTGAATGTAAGAGTAATCCTTAAGGAAGGACGAAACCGTCAAATCCGCCGTCTTGCAGAGAAAGCTGAATTGAGAATAAAAGATCTTGCAAGAATCAGGATTGGCTCAATACAGTTAGGGCGGTTGAAAGAGGGACACTGGCGAAAATTAAATCAGAAAGAAATAAAAGATTTCTTATAGTTCATCCCTAACAAGTTCTTAAAAATTAATTCATAATTCTTAATTCTTAATTGCCTTTAAGTGTTTTGCAAAACTATGGGGTTCTGGGAAATAACCGTCAGCTCCTATTCTATTGCTGAATTCCTGTGACAGGGGTGCCCCTCCCAGGAAAATATTTATATCAGGTATTTCCTTTTTGATCTGCTTTACAAATTGTTCCATGTTCGACATTGTTGTAGTGAGCAGGGCGCTCATACCGACTATACATCCGGGATTTTGATTAATAGCGTCGAGGAATTTGTTCACTTGTACATCTACACCAAGGTCAACGATCTTCCAGCCATCACCTTCAAGAACCATCCGTACGATCTTCTTCCCGATATCATGTAAATCACCTGCCACAGTGCCGAGAATTACAGTTCCTTTATACACTGCTTCCCCGGTTTCAAAAAATGGTTTAAGATGTTCCATAGCGGCGTTCATGGCTTTTGCGGCAATAAGGATTTCAGGAATAAAGGCTTTTCCCCGGGCAAAATCTTCGCCAATTTTATGCATGCCGATAATCATCGCTTTCTGCAAAATGTCGTTTGGCGAAACCCCGGCATCGAGCAGTTCCCTGGTTATTTCAGAAGCGCCATCCTTACCATTCATATCAGCAGGATAGGGAGTATCTCGTGTCGCTTTTCCACGTGCTACACAAATCGCAAGGTTTTCTAAAAGTTTTTCCATTTGAGGTCTTTCATAATGTCAAAAGCATTCCGGATTTATCTAAACCTGCTGCAACCGGTATTCAGCTCAAGCCTGATTAAACTGAATGCAAAATAATAATCATAAAGATAAAACAGAATTCGACATTATTCTACATATTTCGGGAGAGTATATCTTGCAAAAAGGGCAAGAAGAATCTATTTTCTGATAAGGAAAAACGGGAGAAAAAGATGGAATATGATTCAAACGGTATTTTTGCGAAAATCCTGCGTGGTGAGATTCCAACGAACAGCGTGTATGAAAATGAGAATGTTCTCGCATTCGAAGATATCAATCCCAAGGCACCGGTGCATATCCTGATCATTCCAAAGGCTGATGTTCCTACGGTGAATGAATTCGGTCCGGAACATAAAGAGATGATTGGAGATATGATATTAGCGGCAAAAGAGATTGCTGCCGAGAAAGGGATTGCCGAAAGTGGTTACCGTATGGTGATCAACACTTTGGATGACGGGGGACAGGAATTGTATCATGTACATCTTCACCTCCTTGGAGGCAGAAGGATGAAATGGCCTCCGGGATAACCGGGAGCTATTCAAAATCAGACTATTGCATTCGAGGAATGTAAAAGAATAAATTTAAAGTTCGAACAAAACACTGTTATTGTATAGCTTGTCGCCATTCTGGGCGAAGTTAAGAATCTAATAATCAATGCTTCTCATTCGAATCAGAGGTTGTTTTCTTAATTCTGAATAATTATTTATCAAGTATTATCATGCAAACTGTACAAATACAAACCATTTATAAACGGAGGAATTGAGTTGCCCTACATTAAAATTCGTGAAGGCGAATCATTTGATCGTGCCTTTAAAAGATTTACCAAAGCATGTGAGAAAGCCGGATTAATGGCTGAGATCAGAAAACATCAGCGTTATGAAAAACCATCCGAAGCTCGCAAGCGGAAATCAAACATCGCCCGGCGAAAATTAAGAAAACTCCACATAACCGTGGAAAGAAAGCCCAGGGTTTAATATATAGCCGGTTAATAATTATTAGCTGATAATTATTTCATTTATATTCAGACAATTACCCAACGTTACAAGGATAATTGATGAATCTCGAACAAAAGTTGACTGAAGAGATAAAAAATGCTATGAAGAGTGGCGCAAAGCCTCGTCTTATGGCTCTTCGTGCATTAAAAGCAGCAATTACCAATGAACGTACTCGCCATGAGGGTGAATTACCTGAGCAAGAGGCTTTGAAAGTCATTGCATCTCATCGCAAAAAAATGGCTGGCGCGAAAGAACAGTATCAGTCTGCCGAACGTCATGAAATGGTAACCCAGGCAGATGTGGAGATTGCTGTATGCGATGAATTTCTACCGGAAAAATTAAGCACGGAACAGTTGACAAAGATTGTAGATACTGTGATCGACAAAACCGGGGCGAGTTCAAAATCAGATTTAGGCAAGGTGATGGGACTATTGATGAAAGAGCTTGCCGGTAAAGCTGACGGAAATCAGGTTCGGATGCTTGCCATGTCCCGGTTGGAGGAGTGAAGTGGGAATACTTGATTGGGTATTACTTTCATTAATGACTTTTTTCTTTATCCGCGGATTATTTCGCGGTTTTTTACTCGAAATATTTGAAATTATCGCTATTATCGCAGGTTTTGTCGTTGTTCAAATATTTGGATCAGTATTTGGTTTGTTTCTTACAAATCATACACCAATTCAAAGGGGCTGGGCAGGAATTCTTGCTGCTGGAATATTGTTCCTGGTTGCAGTTGTCGCGGTGGGAATAACTGGAAGGTTGCTAAGAAAACTTATTCGTGCAGCATCATTAGGATGGATTGACCGTTTTGCCGGATCGCTGGTTGGATTGCTGAAATCAATTATTCTAATTCTTATATTGATGCTAATTGTTGGTTTCCTTCCTTTATCAAAATCGGTGCGAAGTACAATCAATAAAGGACAGGTAAGCGGTATTTTTTGCATCGGCGCACAATGGGTGTTGGATATGTCGCAAATAGTTCCAATATCTCCAAACCGGGTGATGGCTGACTATTTAAGGTCTTACGGATTAGATGATGAGATAGTGCATATAGTTACCGATCAACCGGGGCTGATGAAGACAATACTTACCAGTGCCCCTGCTGATATAAATATTCCGGTAAAATCCATCCTGAAAGGTGAGCCTGCCACAAAGATGCCCTCTAAATTGTCCATGCCCAAGGACTTAAGCAAGGGGTTGGTGGAGGTATTCGAAAACCCAAAATTATCCGACAACCAGAAAGCTGAAATCTTCTGGACACTGATTCAGAAAGCTCAAGATAAATAAGTTGCCTTGAATATTGTACTCCAACAAATAAATTCGCATCTATAATATTTCTTGAAAAGAATGCATCATGTTCGCATTCTTTTTGTCTTTGGATTAAGATGAACCATGATTCTTTGATTATTCAAGCTACATTATTTCGAGAATTTTTATAAACTAAATTCCCCGAAGGGGAATAATGTGAATAGCCACAGGTGAAACCTGTGGGACAAAATCTTAAATAACAACAACTCTGAAGGAGTTGAACTATTTTGATTCTCACAAGGACTGCATGTTGAGTAAATAGCGTTGTCGAACCCCTTCAGGGTTCCTTCAATTGGATTACATTGTCCCATGGGTTTCACCCATGGCTATTCATATTTATCTCCTTCGGAGATGTTTATCAGAGTTTTTGAAAATCCTTATATCCAGTAAATTATCAAGCAGAAAAAATCCTACCAAAATCTTCATCATAAGCAATATCAGAAACAGCAAGCCTTTTCACCCGTTCCGGCATGGGATTCAGCTCATATCCGACGGTCAGCAGCATTACCGGGACATAATTTTCAGGGATATGGAAATCTTCCATCACTTTGTCAGCATGAAATCCTATCACAGCAGCGGTGCTTAAACCCATCTCAACTGCGGCTAACATCATTACTCCTGTCATAATGGAGGTACTTCGGATCGCTTCATCTCGCTGTATTTCAGGTCGAGTACCATAGAATTTTTCAGCGACTACCTTGAGGTGGGTATCGTCAGGATAATATCCTTTTGATATCCAGTCTTCAGTGAACAAATCAATATCTTCATGCGCATCGATTTTACCCAGCACGATCAAAACCGCCGAGGCATCCAGGAGATGTTTCTGATTTAATGAGGCGGCATGCAGCTTTTCTTTGCCTTCCGGGCTTTTTACGGTAATAAAACGCCAATGATTCAGGTTGAAAGATGATGGCGCAAGGGTTGATAGAGTGATGAGTTTTTCAAGTTCTTCATCCGAAATTTTCTTTGATGGATCGTAGGAATGTACTGATCTTCTCGTATGGATTGCTTCAGTAACTGTCATGGTAAATCCTAAATAATATGAGTTGTAAATGATTACAAAAAATGATCGATTTATTCTCTATTGATTACCTGTACGGCTTGAAGTGAACATATATCACAATAACTTACTCAGCATTAAAGAGATAATCATCAATCTTATATTTATTAACTACAAATTCGGTTTTTTGTTTCTGATAATATATCCTGATGCGGTCGCTACTCCGAACAATACGATTGCCGCACCTGTAATAAGTGGCAGGTCAATTGGTTCATCGAGGATCAACCGACTGCCAAAAGCTGCTACCAATGGAACCAGGTAGTTAAATATTCCCGCCCTGGAGGCTTCGATCCTGCTAACCACTTTCGCCCAGAAAGTAAAGGCGATAATGGTGCAGACAATAGCTAAAAACAGCACTGACCAGACAAGAGGAGGTGGAGCATGAATCGTTGTCTCCACTAATGGCCGGTTAATCATGAATAAAAGCGGAATGCTTCCCAGGCTCATAGTTGCCGCTGTACTCGTAATTGCGCCTATCCGAGGAGTGTAGTAACGTAATCCGACAGTATAAATTCCGTAACTCAGTGGCGCTCCCATTGTGATGAGAACACCTGAAATTGTAATCAGCCGGAGATCGGAAGGCATTTCTCGGCCCAATACTACAACTGATATGCCGACCAATCCGATAATCAAGCCAATCCAGGTTCTTAGTGCTACTTTTTCTTTTAAAGTCAGTGAGGCAAAAATCGCTATTGACGTTGGGTTCAAAGCGATCACTAAGGCTGCAAGCGAAGCAGGAATTTTAGTCTGCCCGGTATTCAGGGAGATGTTATAACCTATTACTGCAAACAGACCAAGAATTGTAAGCCATAATAGATCTTTCAGATTTAGCGATGTTTTGTTTCGTTTCAGACGGTAAAAAGCAACCGGTCCGAAGATGAGGAGTACTGGTAAGAAACGCAAAACGACCAGTTGTCCCGGATTAACATAATCCAGGGCAATCCTGATTGCTACAAAAGAAAATCCCCACACTGCCATGGCAAATAGCGCCAGAAAGGTCGTGAGGGGATCTATAGTTACGGAAGATTGTTTCAGTCTATCACCTTTTCGACCATTGCAGCTATGTTGGCTTTTGGCACGGCTCCGACGATACGATCTTCTTCTTCACCGTTTTTGAATAAGATCAACGTGGGAATACCCCTGATTCCCAGCGAAGTGGCTTTTGCCGGATTATCATCAGTATTGACTTTTACAACTTTTAGTTTTCCTGTAAATTGATCTGCGACTTCTTGCACTGCTGGACTTACCATACGGCATGGTGCACACCAGGGCGCCCAAAAATCTACCAGTACAGGGATATCAGATTTAAGTACCTCAGATTCAAATGTTGCATCAGTAACATCATGTGCAGAGTGTTCACTCATCTTTTTCTCCAAATGTTTAAAATAAATTACTCTCTATATATTACCTAAAAAGAGAGTCAAATCTCTATTGATAACTGCGAAAATTAGTTAACAACAGTTAGTTTTTGTTTGTTTATCTGTTTTTACATCATAACAGTATTTATACCCAGATGGTGAACAACAAGAGCACAACTTCTTCATACTCATACATATCGGAAGAAATCCGAAAAATCCCCACTTGCTTTTTGAGAGTAATCCAGATATCATAATCAGAAATCCTAATCCAATTAAAATCCTGTCTTTGCAACTCAATGTTTCATTGTTCATTAAAAATCCACCTGTTCGTGTATTGTCCAATTTGATGCAGATACCATACAGAGGTTACATCGATTTTACTATGATGGTATCTCTCCGGCTCTGTTTGTCGTGATTTTGTCTGAACTTCAATATCATATATACGCACCTTCCGTTCAAGATCTTTAAGAGAGAGTAACTGAGTCGTTTTTCCATTTGTAGGGGCAGGATTTATCAGCCCACAGGTTTAAGAAGATAATGATATCTATGTAAATATATCTGGATATAATAGTTCTTGAAAGTTTTGCATCATCGGCAAGCCGACATCTGATTTTGCGATGAAAGCGGCTTTATAGCTGATCCCCAACCGCGCCGTCGATGGGTACTTAAAAGGACCACGCCGACTTCGCTATATACAGGTCTGCACATACGATCGAGTGTTTTCGGTGCTGCCAATCCGAAAACAGGCGAAATACATGCTCTGATCTTCGACAGGATGGATACTGGTCGTTTTCAAAGAGTTCTTGATGAATTCGCCAAGCAAACTGCCAAACGGAAGATAATGCTGGTTTTTGATAACATATCATGGATGTCCCCTGAATTGCCCCTGAATTATCCTGAATTGCAACACGAATGATGTTTTATTTATTATGGTTTTATTAGTCAAAACTTGACTTCATCTTTTTTTTTTTTCGTAAGTTACAATTGTGTCAAATTATTATTAAGTTGTTCCATGTTTTTTATTCCAGCCATTCCGATATATGAAGAATAAAAAAACGAGGGGAAATGAATGGCTTTCCTATCCGTAAAATTCTTATCTTTAAGGAGGCAGTATTATGTGGAAAAAGTTACTATTGGCAGTTTCCGTGTTTAGCTTGCTTTTTGCGGGAACAAATTCAAGAGCGTGGGTATGGCCTGTAGATTTCTTTGAAAATGGAGTCGAAACCCATGATGTTGAGGTACACTGGACAACATCAGCGACTCGTTCCTATTCTCAAATTGGAAACGAGGGTACAGATGATGCTAATATCCATGTTACAATTCGTAATAATGATGGGCCAATTGTTCATGATCACCAGGTAAATGATCCACCTGACAATTTCTATTTCGAATTTTGGGAGGATCACAATGAGGATATACACGGATATCAAATACGAGCAGCAGTTACGGGCGGTGACTATCCAGAAGATTCTTATATAGCTGTTAAAGTTGAGTATCCAGTATCAGGAGGTTGGTAAAGCTTTAATTATTATTTTCAACCAGAGTTCGATAAGACAAAATATCAGGGTAAGACATTTGTCTATCCCTGGTATTTTAAATTCATATTTTAACAAAGGATTATCAAGAAATGAAGAGAATATCCCTTTTAATCCTGTCAATATTTTTATATTGTCTGGCGAAAGGTGATATTATTCTTGTCCCTGACGACTATGATACAATTCAATCTGCAGTTAACGCTGTCAATGATGGAGATACAATTATAGTTGAACATGGTACTTATAATGAAAATATAGTTGCCAATCACAGTTCATTCACTCTTGCCAGCCGTTATCTCCTCGATGAGGACTCTTCACACATTGACTCTACAATAATTCGTGCGCTTGACAATAATGATTACTATTCTCCAATTAGAGTTTACCTGGAGCGAGAGGATTTGGTGCATATTGCGGGACTTTCAATCACAGGCGGCAGGTTGGGACACCCTAACCATAATTATCATTCACAAAGCGGAGGTGGAATTTACATCGAGGGAGGAAGCTTCTATCTTCAAAACTGTTCAATTTTTGATAACATTGCTTGGAGTGGAGGAGGAATACATTTAGAAGAAACTGAGGGTATTGTAGAATATTGTTCAATATATAATAACCGATTCAAGCTATGCGGCGGCGGAATTTGTTTCTCCCTCGACGAGCACCTTGAAGACGATAGAACCGGACGTGTTACATTTGAAAATAATCATATTCATAATAACATGATGGTGGATTCTACCTTTGCCGGTACATGGGGTGGCGGGATCGGTATAGCCTGTCAGTGGTCTGTAGCTGGAATTATTCACAATAATATCATTGAAGGAAATGTAGTTATTCAGGATGGAGGTGGAATAGCGATCGGTTTCAGCAACATGGTAGAACAAAATGAATGGCTAATTTCTGGTAATACAATATCTAACAATTCAGCGTCTTTTGGTGGAGGGATACAAACAAATGGTGTTTATCGATTAAACTTCCATCACAATACAGTTGAATTTAATAGCGCAACTGATGGTTGGGGGGACGCAATAGATATAGCTAATGAATTCAGTCCCATAAATAACATTCACCATAATCTTTTTCGCAACAATCATGGAGATTTGGGAGGTTCAATTATTACAAAAGCTGATTGTAATATTTATAACAATATGTTTATTAATAATTACGCCAGATACATGTCAGTTATAATGCTTTGGAGAGGTCACAATAGAGGTGGAATAACAGCAGAAGTTGAAGGAAATATTTTCTTTAATAACGGATTTGATGTAAATGATCCCGATGTGTACGTTGCTGCAGTATCTGCATATACAACAGACAACATCATTAATTTAAATCACAATGATTTCATTGGAAACAGAGGTTACGCTGTCGGATTACCTGAACCGGGTGTACTTTTACCAGGGGAAATTAATGCCGACAGCAACTACTGGGGCGATCCTTCCGGACCTTATCATTCAGAAGAAAATCCCAACGGTCTCGGTGATACGGTTCGTTCCAATATCAGCATTGAACCGTTTTCAACTACTCCCTTCACGGCGC
>JAVCCM010000041.1 GCA_030765455.1 Candidatus Electryonea clarkiae
ACCTCACCTGTTTGTCGGTGACCATCCAAGTCCTCCTATGTTGAGTACGTGGACAGTCTAATAATTCCACATTATAAACGGGAATTATAATTGTCGTTAAACAGGAATTCTAAATGTCGCTAATCAGCCCTCTACAGAGCGTTTAGAGAAAGAAAACGGTTCAGGAGGGGCAAAGTGTAGGGTATGAATTTTTTCCGTTTAAACGTGCAAGCTGTACGATGAAAGAAATATTGTGTGTGTGCATATAGGTACTATAACTGGAGACCCTTCCCCCCCTGACACCCTCTCTTAATTACACTAAAAAGCTCGTATGTGAGTCAAGGCGAGAGAGATTGGTACTGATACAATCATATTGTGATTCCCGCAATATCTGCAATAGCCTATTATTACAGTATGTTAAGTCTTGATACTTGTAAATATTCCAGTGTGAAATACTATGAAAAACCACTACATGGTAATTTCATCTCTGAAATCAAGCTTAATCATTCTTCGGTTTTAGGTTTCCATTCCCGTGCAAGACGTTGTGCCTCAGCTATCTGTTCAGGAGTCATCTGTTCTGAGAGGCTTGATCTATACTCTCTCGCTGTTTCAGAACCTTGAGCAGCAGCGAGATTTATCCACATATGTGCAACAACGTAATCCAGTGGTACTCCTATACCGTAGCAGTACAATCTACCAATGTAGAATTGTGCATCGGCATCACCTTGTTCAGCCGCCAAACGGTACCATTTTACTGCTTCAACATAATCTTGTGGTACTCCCTCGCCTCTGTAATTCACGTGACCGAGGTTTATTTGTGCCTCGACATGACCCTGATCAGCCGCCAAGCGGTACCATTTTGCAGCCTCAGTGTAATCCTCGAGGACGCCTTTACCATTGTAATACATATCACCAAGGTAGTATTGTGAAAGGGCATTGCCTTGTTCAGCCAATGGCTTCAAGATGCGAAAGGCTGTCTCATAGTCTTTTAGATCGTACGCAGCTTTACCTTCACTAAAAGTTTCATCTGCATACACAGAATAGACGAGAAAGGCTAACATGATTAGAATTAAGGTAGGTCTTATTTTCATTGCAATATCCTTCTGTAAGCTCACTTGATAGTAAAAGATAGCCGATATGTAGAAGTCATTGAATGTAAAGAGGATTAGACAATTTGACAAGTTATTACTATTACAACCAGCCAATCGAGATAGAAACAGAAAGCGATTATATTCGGATTATATTTCAGATTGGAGAGAGAGGCTGATATATACCTGTACAGCGCATTAGACCACCCCCCCGGTTAGACGTACCCCCCCCCTGAATGGAAATATCTCGTGCTACATGATAGGTACTACTCTTCGCTTCGCTTCCCCCCTTCGACCCACGGATAGTTGAATTAATGATATCACATTAACGTTTGGCTCCCTTCATACCTGCCATCATGCCTCTCTTCATGCCTCTTTTTTACCTACCCAAAGGTCTCTTTTCAGCAACTACCTTCTGGAATTGATTCTCGATATACACTTCTAAATAAACCTAAATAAAACCGATTCTGTTATGAAAACAGACTTGGAGGTTGGAACAATGGTTGGAACGGGCATTTTGAGCTCCAAGAGAAAGGGCTCGGAAACTACTCCAAGCCCTTGTTACTTCTATGGTAGCGGGGGTAGGATTTGAACCTACGACCTTTGGGTTATGAGCCCAACGAGCTACCAGACTGCTCCACCCCGCGGTGTTTCGGAAGTATAAAAATCTCTGCTGATACAAGTCAAGAGTTATTATTGTATGGAAATGGGAGTTCAGCTCTGTGGGAAGAGTTTTATCATTGATATGCGTGTGCCGTTTTTTGCAGGCTGTACATTGACTTTATCCATCAGATGACGGATGATAAGGAGACCGCGACCTGCCAGCGCCATAATATTTTCCTGGGCTCTCGGATCAGATACCGCATCAGGATCAAATCCTTCTCCCTCATCAGATACAATTACCTTCAAACCGTCATCAAGTTTATTCAACTGGATTGTTACTTTCTTGGAAAGATCATTTTTGTTTCCGTGCATGATTGCATTATTGACAGCTTCAGAAACGGCAATAGCTATATCGTCACATTCATCTCTTGAAAATGACAATTCATTTATGACATTCTCCAAAAATTCGTCAACCTCTTCGATGCGCATAGGATCTGAGGTGATAACTAATGTGTGTTTCTTACTCATAAGCGTTTAACCACCATTACGGTTCTATCATCGCCTGTGCCATAGCTGCTGTCCCACTGAGAAACTGCGTTATCTATGGAACCGGCAATGGATGCTGCTTCCTCACCGGATCTTTCTCGAATAATATCAATTACCCTGTCAATCCCGAATTCATTTTCATATTCACCACCGGCTTCTACAATTCCATCAGTATAGAGAACAAGAGTTGATCCACTTTCCAGTTTAATTGTCATTTGATCATACACCGGGTTCTCTATCACACCCAGTAAGGGACCGCCTGTTTTCAGGATTTCCACATTTCCATCAGGTTTCATTAGTATGGGTTGATTATGCCCTGCATTCACGTAAGTTAATTCAT
The DNA here is from genome assembly GCA_030765455.1 of Candidatus Electryonea clarkiae. GTDB lineage: Bacteria > Electryoneota > Electryoneia > Electryoneales > Electryoneaceae > Electryonea > Electryonea clarkiae. The sequence goes on from JAVCCM010000041.1 coordinate 2,557, forward strand.
TTGTTTCCGTATTCAAAACTCCATAAAATGCAGTTACAAATGCCTCAGGTCCAGTGGATTCATAAAGGAAACGGTTAATACTCGATATGATCCAGGTAACTGAATATGTAGTTTCGATCCGGGTTCTTAAAGCAGCCCTTAATCCTGACATAATAAGCCCTGCAGGAACACCTTTTCCAGCGACATCCGCAATAACCAGCCCGATATTGTTAGAATTTATTGGAATATAATCGTAATAATCTCCACCAACGTCCTGATGAGGAACATTTATTCCGCCAAAATCGTATCCGGGGATTTCCGGAGGATTTTTAGGAAGTAAGGCTGACTGAATCCGTCTGGAAATTTGTAATTCTTTTTCTAATTCATGCGCTGCAACAAGTTTGTCATATGTGCGTGCTCGTTCAAGCGCTATAGCCGCATGTGCCGCAATGTCTTTTAGTATTAGAATGTTTTCTTCCTTAAATGCACCAACTTTGTCGGATTCAAGATTAATGCAGCCAAGCACATCATCACCAATGATAATTGGAACAGCCAGTTCACTCCTTGTGCTTAATCTGCAGGAGACATAACTGGACTCATTTAATACGTCCGGTATATTAAGTTCTACAGCCGATGACATAACCTTCCCACTGATCCCTTCATGTAGCTTTTGCCTGAATTTATCCAACTGCTCTTCGGAATATCCTCTTAAGGTAATTGCACGAATTTTGCCGGGTTCATCGTCATGAATAAAAATTCCAGCAGCATCATAAGGCACAACCTTATTCAATCCGTCAATCATTGCTGAGAGCACTTCATCAAGGCTCACAGCGCGGGAGAGCATCAAACCGATATCAGAGAGTAGCTCCAGCTCCCCGCTAAGAGTGTTTTCATGCAGGATGTGTGCCAGACTCCACTCGAAACGATCAAACCTTTCTAGAAGTTTATCACAAACGGAATGGATGTTCCCGTTCTCGGAAATTTCCCTTAGCTCTTCCCGAAGTGATTTAAGCTCTGCTATCACCTGGCTTGTTTCAGACGGTAAGTCAACATTGGTATGGGCTGTAGAAGATTTTGTCAATTTATTTTCTCTACCTGAAATTCCCTTAAGAGCTGAATGACGCAATAGCGCTCTCAACTGATTCGAAGGTCTCGAAGACCTGGATAAGCTTGGTGATCATGAGTAGCGATTTGATCTTTTCAGTTGTGCGGGCGAGTTTCATTTCGCCTTCCGCATTTCGAACAGAAGTGAGACCGCCAATCAGGATGCCAAGCCCGGAAGAATTCATCCAGTCAACCTTTCCCAGATCGACAATTACCTTTTTAACACCGCCGTCAAGCTGATTTTTCAACTCTTCACGAAATATTGCTGCATCAGGTCCACCCATAATTTTACCTTTGAGTTCCAGTACAAGCACATCCTCAAAGATTTTAGACTTAAGTTTCATCAACCGATCTCCTATATGATAAAAGCAACCATGTTCTCATCTGAAGACGGATTCATTAAATCCGCAACCATCGAAGATAATCCTGTCAACAGGGATGTAACAAGAGGTATTTCAATGAATTTGAGAAGAAATTACTATCCGAACAGACTGCTTCAAGGTTAGTTAACTGGGTCGCCGAACCTGGCAGCTAACTCCATATCTGCCTCTCCTCGTAAATGAAACTCGTCCCATGAAATGTTTTGATATTGCGATTTTAATTATTAGTTTTGGAAAGACGGCTGAATATTTCAATTTCCGCCGATATATCAAATTTGAAATTCAACTGAGGATTTATGCCCACCAAACTTGTAATAGTCGAATCACCGGCTAAGGTGAAAACTCTTTTAAAATATCTTGGGAATAATTACAGTGTAAAGGCCTCGATGGGTCATGTACGAGATCTGCCGCAGAAAGACCTTGCTGTAGATGTTGAAAATAAATTCAAACCCGAATATGTGATTATCCCAGGGAAGCAAAAAGTTGTTACTGCTTTGAAGAAAGCTGCGGCAAACGTCGATGAAATCCTGATCGCAACTGACCCTGATAGGGAAGGGGAAGCGATTGGATGGCATATAGCACATATCTTAAAAAATAAAAACAGAAAAATTAGCCGTGTCACGTTTAATGAAATCACTAAAAAAGCTGTAGTTGACGCAATTAATAACCAGACTGAGATTGACTTGAACAAGGTTAATGCTCAACAGGCGAGAAGAGTGCTCGACCGGCTTGTTGGTTACTTGGTGAGCGAACAGCTTTGGAAAGTGCTTGCAAGAGGATTGTCCGCAGGCAGGGTGCAGTCTGTCGCGTTAAGAATGATTGTTGAAAGAGAAGAAGAGATCGAAGCGTTCGTGCCGGAAGAATATTGGACAATTACAGCACAGGCGGAGATAAAAGAGACAGCATCATTTCGGGTAAAGCTGGCTAAAATCAACGATAAAGAAGCTAAAGTCAGCGATGGAGAAACTGCTGCTCGCATATTAGCCGAGTTAAAATCATTCCCTGCCAGTTTATTTGATGTCCGATCTCGCATAAACAATCAGAAACCTCTTCCACCGTTTATCACTTCCACTTTGCAGCAGGAAGCCGCGCGACGTCTTTATTTTGCAGTTAAAAGGACGATGATGGTCGCTCAACGGCTTTATGAAGGTATTGAGCTTGGTGAAGCAGGCGCGGTTGGATTAATCACATATATGCGAACAGATTCCGTGCGGGTATCGAAGGTAGCAACCGATGCAGCCAGGGAATTTATTGAGTCGCAATATGGCAAAGAATTTCTGAGTCCTAAACTGAGGGTGTATGGAAAGAAGGGGCGTTCGCAGGATGCCCATGAAGCAATACGTCCTACAAGTTTCGAGTGGACACCGGAAAAAGTGAAGCAATACCTGAAACCTGAACAGTATCGTCTTTACCAGTTAATCTGGAATCGTTTTCTTGCTACTCAAATGGCAGATGCAAAATATGAAAGTGTGACAGTTGATATCGCTTCCGGACTCGATGAGAATGCAACGGGAACTAAATCGAAATCAGGCAAAAAAGTCCCGGCTTATATTCTACGTGCCAATGGGAGGAATTTGTTGTTTTCCGGATTCCGCCGATTATGGGGAGAGATCGAAACTGAAGACAAGGACGAGGATGAGGAAAAATCAGAGCTGCCGGACATTTTCTTCAGTCATTCCGGAAATAAAGAGGTTACTCCAAAGGATGGAACACCAGCATCTCTGAGCGAAATTGATGGCGACCAGAAATTTACCCTGCCTCCTTACAGATTTAGTGAGTCTATGCTGGTCAAGGCATTGGATGAGAACGGGATCGGTCGTCCTTCAACATATGCACAGATAATCAGCACGTTATTTGATAGAAAATATATTGACCGGGAAAAGAAAAAATTATCTCCCACTGAACTTGGCCGAAAAGTAAATTCTCTGCTGGTAAAAGGATTTGATGAAGTTTTCAACACTTCCTTTACTGCAAAGATGGAAGAAGCACTTGATAAAGTAGAAGATGGAGAAGAGTGGACTGAAACTGTCAGGCAATTCTGGGAACCGTTTAAAGAGCATATCGAACGCTTCAAATCAAGAAAAGACGAGCTTAAGAAAGAGGCGATGGTGCCTCTGGGGCGGAAATGCCCTGAATGTGCTGAAGGCGAATTGGTCGAAAGATGGGGACGGTTTGGCAAGTTTATTACCTGTGACCGATTCCCCAAGTGCAAATATACGGAAAGAACGGAAGAGAATGGGGGCAAAGCACCGGAGCCTGAATCCACCGGACGCACCTGCCCTAAATGCGAAAATGGAGATCTTGTTATTAAGAAAGGGCGATATGGAAATTTCATCGCCTGTACAAATTACCCTAAATGTAAACATACCGAGCAGATTCCCGGCGAGGAGAAAAAACAGGCTGCCGGGCAGGCAAATCTACCTGATATATCAATACCTTGTCCACGCAAAGGGTGTGGCGGCGAGATAGTCTCGAAAAGATCACGCCGTGGAAAAATATTCTATTCATGCACTAATTGGAAAGAAAAAAAGTGCAAAGTTGTCTTCTGGGATCTGCCGATTGAATCGGGATGTCCGAGCTGTAAATATCCAATCAGAACAATTAAGGGAAAGAATATCGTCTGTCCCGAGTGTAAGGAAAAAGAACCACACGGAGAAACTGATAAAAATGCATGATCAATTGAAAGATTATCTTGATCATTTGAGCGCAGTAAGAGACGTTTCCAAACATACAATAAAAGCATACGAAAGAGACATAACCTCATTTTTTAACCATATTGAAAGCGTCAGGGGCAATTTACCAGATGCTGATATTATCCGTCCACGCTGGATAAGGAAATACCTCGGTGAAAAATCAGCGAGAGGATACAACCGCACATCATTGAAAAGACAACTCTCTGCTATAAAGGGGTTTTTCCGTTTTTTGGTTGAGATTGAAATTCTTGAAAAATCACCGGCGGAAGATCTGATTGGTCCTAAATTAGAAAAGAAATTACCCGAGTTACCATCTGAGAAAGTTGTACATAAAGCTTTAGAAACAGTGTTAAGTGGTAATGAGCCAGAGATAATTCGTGACCGTGCTCTACTTGAAGTACTCTATGGAAGTGGTTTACGTCTCAATGAAGCAATTTCGTTGGATTTGGGTAGCTTTAGCCTGGAAAGGAAATGGGTCAAAGTTTTAGGAAAAAGACGGAAAGAACGGTCAGTGCCACTTGGTACACATGCTGTTACAGCATTACGGAGATGGATAGAAGTAAGGTCAGTCTTCTGCAATGAAAAAAGTGATAAAGCGTTGTTTTTGGGCAAAAGAGGGGGTAGGCTGAATCCACGTGTTGCACGTGATATTGTACACCGGGCGTTGGAAAGTGCCGGCCAGAATCGTGGGAGTCATCCACATGCATTGAGACATGCATTTGCAACACATCTGATGGATCATGGCGCTGAACTTACTGCTGTTGGAGAGATGCTGGGGCATGCTTCGCTTTCAACTACACAGATTTACACACATGTCAGTGCTGAGCGGTTAAAGGAGGTTTACAGAAATAAACATCCAAGGGCGGAAAAAGAATGACATCTTATCTATGGCAATGTGGATAGGATAGTTTTGATAAATAGGATTTATAGGAACATATTATTGTAGTTGCGATTGACAAGCAGGTTTGCAGTTTGCAGAAACTCGTATTTCCCGGGATTAAATGATTAATTCAACCGGGAAAATCAGGAAAAACGAACATAATGGAGGCAATCATGAAAGTTACCGTTGAGGCGCGTCATTTTAAAGCACGTGATGATCTACAGAGCAAAATTGAGAAAGAAATTCAAAAGCTTGAAAAATACTTTCCTCGAATAATCGATGCTCATGTAATCCTCGACGGGAAGCAGGCTAAAAAGGAGGCAACGGTAAAATTACAAGTACCAGAACAAGTTTTAGTTGCCACCGAGACAGCAGTGAGATTTGAAGTTGCTGTTGAATCAGCCGTAGATAAATTGAAGGTACAATTGCAGAAATATAAAGAAAAACGTTACAAACATTGAGCTGGTTATGAACACTTCTCTAACAGAAGAGCATAAGGAAAAGGGAACGACTTTAGGTCACCTTAAAGTTCAGGAACTACTTGATGAAGGTGCTGAACCTCTCAAATTAATTGTTCTTGCCGGGCAATCCGGTCTGAGTCGAAAAATCATAGAGAAAGAGATACATAGACCTGGTTTGGCGCTTGCGGGATTCCTTCAGTTGTTCTCTTTTCAAAGAGTGCAGGTTTTAGGAAATACGGAGGTTCATTACCTTCGGGGACTGACTCCGTCTGATCGCGCAAATGCCACGAAGAGCGTTATGGCACATGAAATTCCGTGTCTAATCCTGCCAAATTCAAACAAGCCTGGCAAAGAATTAGTAGAGGAAGCTGAACGTGCAAAAATCCCTATTCTTGGGAGTGAACACTCCACAACTGACCTGATTAATCTTCTTTCGACTTATCTTGACAGCCGATTTGCGCCGTTTATCTCAGTACATAGCTCCCTGGTAGATGTTTACGGTTCCGGATTGTTGATAACCGGCAGAAGTGGAATTGGAAAGTCGGAAGTAGCGCTGGATTTAGTTGAGAGAGGACACCGCCTCGTTGCTGACGATGTTGTTCGTATTGAAAAGAAAGCAGAGGGCTTGTTGATTGGTTCAAGCCCTGAGATGATCAGGCACCTGATTGAGATCAGGGGAGTTGGTTTGATCGATGTAAGAAGGATGTTCGGTGTTCGCGGAATTCGGATGCAGAAGCGTGTAGAAGTTGAGGTGCGGCTGCAGGAGTGGGATGATAATGTTGAGTGGGAACGCATTGGACTTGACCAGGAAAATACTTCGTATCTTGGGGTGGAGATACCACTAGTACGCCTTCCGATTTTCCCTGGGAAAAACATCTCGATGATTGCAGAGGTGATAGCCCTGAATGTTCATTTGAAAGTATATGGATTTAGCGCTGCTGAAGAATTGGAAAAAAGAATGCATGAGAAGATCAACCGTCAGAATTTAAGACGATACCTGATTCGGGATTACGAATGATCATCGGAGGCTTGATAGTCACTCACGGTGAATTGGGAGAAATTCTTGTAAAAGAAGCTTCACGAATAGCAGGTGAATCGGAAAAATTTACTTCACTCCGTACCACAGAATTTTCAGCAGATGAGATAAGTGAAAAAGTCAGGGCGATAATAACTGACGAACCCTGGATTGTATTTACAGATTGCCCGGGTACAGCTCCAACGCTGCGATCACAAATTGCTTTATCTGCTGGTCAGGCAGTTATCACAGGTGTGAATCTCGCGATGATTATTTCTTTTTTGCTTCATAGAGAAATCAATTCAGTCGAAGAGATGGCGGAACGAATGATACGTGACGGTAAACGATCTATGGAGATACTTTGGCAGGGAAAACTTCACCCCCGCAAGGACTGATCCTCAGGGTAGATAATCGTTTACTGCATGGTCAGGTGCTTTTAGGATGGGGAGAGGGATGGCCTGCAGATGAGATCTGGTTGGTAAGCGACCGGATTGTATCAGATTCCTTAGAATGTGAGTTATACACAGATGCCATCCCCGGAAATATTGATGGAGGCGTGCTTTCCTTAAATGAAGCTGCGGAAAAATGGAGAAGTCTCCCAGAAGTTGACACCAATATTCTCGTAGTTCTTGAAAGCATCAGCGATTTACTCCTACTGCTTGAAAAAGGTATGATGCCGATAGAAGCAGGTTTAGGAAACCAAGAGGTGCATAAAGGGAAACATGTATATTTGAAAGAGCTTCGCTTAGACAATGATGATCTGGAAGTTCTGGAAAAAGTCTGTTCAATTGGGATACCCCTTGTAATACGTCCATTACCACACTCGGTAGCAATTGAAGTAAAAGTTTGAATTTCCTACTGATCTCTTTCCTTTTGAAGGGATTTGTTGCATATTCGCTTTAAGAAATAAATGGAGTTTGAGGTGGAGAAGAAACAAAACCTAACAGCGGAATTCTGGGTTGGACTAACGGTGCTGGCAGCCATTATTATCCTGATTGGCGGAATTATCTGGGGAAAGGGCGTTACATTCCAGACTGAGCATCAGTTTTTTCAAGTACAGTTTATGGAAGTGTATGGTTTGAAAGAAGGTTCCTCTGTACTGGTGCAGGGAGTAGCACGGGGGAAAGTGGGTACTATATCACTTGATGCCAATCGTGCTGTAGTGGATATAAATCTCGATCATGGGGTAATTCTTTACAAAGACACTCAGGTATTGCTCTTTACTCCGCAATTGATGGGCGGAAGAATGGTGTCTATCGATCCAGGCTCAGGTCCCGAACAGCTTGAGCCAGGCAGTGTTATTACCGGTGAGGTTCCAGCGGGGGTTGGAGAAGTCATGGCAGCCTCAGGCGAAGTTTTGAACGAAATACGCAGGATGATGGGGCACTTGAATAATACAGTCGCGCATGTTGAATCAGTACTTTCGGTTAGCAAACTTGGTGGGAGATTGGATATTTCCCTTAACGATTTAAACGAGACTACTTCTATGCTTCGTGCACGGCTGGATTCAACTTCGAATAAATTGAAATATGGGGCGGAAAGAATCGCTGATACCGGGGATGAACTTCATATGTTTGTCACTGATAACCGTCCAAAAATTGACTCGCTTGTCATACAAATGCAGGGAGTTGCAAATGATGTAAGTATAGTTTCAACAAACTTGAAATCATTAAGTGAAGCTGTATCTGATACCACCGGCTCTATTGGAAAAATGATATATTCCGATACACTCCACGATCAAATAGTGCGCACTCTTGCTGATATTGATTCCCTCGCAGCAAAATTGAAGAAAGAGGGAGTTAAAATAAGACTGTTTTAACCTTTAGTTTTTCCCTTCCAGTAAAATTTTGGCTATGTCTGATGGTGGAAGTTTTGACTCGGCTGCATATTCTTTAAGTGTTTTTTGTAGTGATATATCGACGAATCCTGCTGATTTCAATCTCTTAATTGCCGTATCCAAGTCAATTTCTTTCAATTTACAATACTCTTCTACACTCATCTTACCTTGACCAGCTATATGATACAGGGAAGAAGATATTTTTTCCTGCAATTCATTTTCTTCGGATATAATTTCGAGTAATTTTTGAGGTGCAATATTGTATTTCTTCGCCAGCTCACCAAGCTCTTGATCTTCCCCGGAGGATTGGTATCCTGCAGATTTCAGTTTATCTATGAGTTCTTCAACAGGAATCCCTGCGAGTTTTTCCGCTGCTTCAAGTAAAGTCATTTCTTCAGCATGAGGTACTGGGGGTTCATTTTGCGATTCCTCATAAGATTCTTTGACAATGTCACTTAAAATACTGAGGCTGTTGACAGGTTGAATATTGTAAATAGTCCCTATCCAGAGGATTATACCAAGGCCACACGAGATACCGAGTTCCCAAGGTCGGCGGATCGATCTGGAAGATTTGTTCTTGATATAACTCCAGAATACTTTCCAGTTGAACCAGAACAGATGCAGAAGACCGGAAATCAACATAGTTGCAACAAAAACAATATGAATTTCACTCCATTGATCCTTGTCTAATCCCAAAGAAGTCCAGTTTATCCAATTAGCAATTCTTCCCTTTGGTGTTAGAAAAAGAATTATACCTGAAAATGAAGCAAGCAGGAAACTTATTGTCAGAATAAAACTGGTCAAAATTTTAAATTTAAATTTTGTGTGCTTCATGTTAAACCTCAAAATGTTGTAACTACTTAATAGAAATTCACTTATTAAATATAATTGGATGTCCCACCACACAGCATATTACTAATAATATGAAATTTAGCAAAAATCGGCTCATCTGGTGTAAAATATACTGTATGAAAGTTAAGACATAATCTTTTCAGAAAAAACTATTGATCCATACGACAGCAATATCTTAATACTATTTATACCCTTTGAAAGATATTTCTAATTAGAATCCATAAAATATTTTCACCCTGGATATTTAACAAATAAATTCTTGAAGCGATAGAGCGCAAAACCACAAAATCATGATGAGTATTACATGGACGTACGCTCTGTCAATCTGTTCTCTATTGGATGCAGTTTGGTGGTAATTGTTATTCAGAAAGAGGAGCATTTTCTCGCTTTCAGGAACAGAAAACATTCTATTTAGTAGAAGAATTGAGATATTTCGCTACAATGGGAATAGCGATGCAACCCATCAGCCAGGAGTATTGTAGGAAAAGAAATTAGTTAAATCACTATACCGTACCATCGTTTCAGTAAGAGGAACTTGTCGAAATTGACTACTCTGCCTGTTACTGCTCGATTATATTGAGAGCCATACTAATAACAAATAATATATATTGCGTTGGTTTGTGATTCTTCATTACTTTGCGAAGCTTTAAAAGCGAAAATTAATTATTGGAGTATATCATGGCAAAAGGAAGATCATTTTCAGCCAAACTGGCAAAAGGAAAAAAGAAGAGAATAAACGAAGCCGGTGAAGAAGTCATCAGTGTGCGTATTCTTAAGCCTACAGAGGTGGAGGGCAAACCGGGGGTGTTTCGTTATCGTGCGGTTATGATGGATATGTCTCCTTCGATGGAGAAGGATGTATATGAGTCCTGACAAACCCAGGGCTTTTCTGATTATTCTTGATGGCGTCGGAACAGGTAATGCTCCCGACGCTTCTTTGTATGGTGACGAAGGAAGCGATACTCTGGGAAACCTTTCCCGTGAACTTGGAGGATTGGATCTTCCCAATCTGCAAAAGTTGGGTCTTGGAAATATAATTGACATTGAAGGAATGCCTCCGGTTACTACTCCGATTGCCTGTTATGGGAGGATGGAAGAGCAGAGTGCTGGCAAAGATTCTGTGACAGGACACTGGGAAATTGCCGGATTAACTACTTCTGAACCGTTTCCAGTTTATCCTGAGGGTTTTCCTGCTGAGGTTGTATCGTTGGTGGAAGAAGTGTCAGGAATTGAAATCATCGGTAACGAAGTTGCCTCTGGTACAGAAATTATGGCGCGTCTGGGTCAGCAACATGTAGAATCCGGAAGATTAATCTTATATACCTCCGCTGATTCCGTTCTTCAGCTTCTCGCTCATGAGGAGATTGTTCCAATCGAAGAATTGTATCGTATCTGTGAGGAGATACGAAGGCAGCTTGAGCCGCCTCACAGGATGGGACGAGTGATCGCACGTCCGTTTATCGGGAAGGATGGGGCTTTTGATCGTACCCCAAACAGGCGCGATTATTCGATTAAGCCACCACAAGATACTATATTGGATCAACTTATTGCAAAAAAATATCCAGTAATAAGCATTGGTAAAGTTGATACATTATTCGATGGCAAGGGCTTCAGTAGTGCTGAGCATACAAAGAACAACGCTGATGGTATAAATAGAATATCCTCGAAGATCAGAGATTTCGACACAGGACTGATATTTGCGAACCTGATAGATTTTGACATGTTATGGGGACATCGTAATGATTCTGAAGGATTTTATAAAGGGTTGATAGAACTGGACAAAGCCTTGCCATACTGGCTCGAATTATTACGACCTGACGATTTGGTGATAATGACAGCGGATCATGGTAACGATCCCACAACACCATCAACCGACCACTCAAGAGAACAGGTTCCGTTGCTTACATGGAAGGGAAAAGGTGGCAATGGATTAAACCTTGGTAAACGAAAAGGATTTTACGACATTGCCGCTACGTTGGGGGAATTCTTTGACGTTGACTGGAATGGGGAAGGGGTTTCCTTCCTTCAACAATTGAACTGATCCTACAGAACTTGTATCTTTTTGAAGTTTTGAAACATCTGAGAGGGTAGGAGCACCTGCCTTGCCTGATTCAGGAAAATTTTCGACAGAAACTATTTGATTATTATGCTACATCATATTTTGCTCGCAACAAGAAATGAAGATAAACGCCGTGAACTGTCTGTCATGCTCGGCGATGAAGTAATCATTCACCATCCGGATGAGTTCTCCGATCAGGAGGTAGAGGAAACTGAAGACAGCCTCTGGGGAAATGCACTGCTGAAAGCCAGGCATGGTTTCAAAAGTTCAGGACTTCCTTCGGTGGCTGATGATACCGGTCTTGAAGTTGATGCACTTAATGGAGAACCCGGAGTATATTCTTCCAGATATGCGGGAATAAATGCAACTTATAACGATAACGTTAACAAATTACTTAAAGAATTAAAGGCGTTCCTGGAGAAGGAAAGAACCACACGATTCAGGACTGTTATAGCATACGTAGATGAGCATGGGGAGCAACGTTTTGATGGTTTGGTTGAAGGAACGATTACAATGGATAAACACGGTGCAAGCGGCTTTGGTTATGATCCTGTATTCAAACCGGATGGATACACCATTACAATGGCTGAAATGAGTTTAAGCACCAAAAACAAAATCAGTCACAGGGGAAAAGCATTCCGAGCTTTTGTAGAGTGGTGGCAAAATAAGAATAACACTGATTGAGAAATGAAGAATAAAGATTCTAAAAAATTAATATACATGGACCACAGCGCGACGACTCCTGTTGATCCACGAGTTGCTGAAATCGTATCAAGGACTATGCTTGAGCAATGGGGGAATCCTTCCAGCAGGTATGCGAAAGGTAATGAAGCCAAACTTGTCCTCGACGGTGCAAGGCAGCAAGTCGCAGGTTTACTTGGGGCTGATCCGGGAGCAATATTTTTCACCTCAGGTGGAACTGAAGCTGATAATATGGCAGTCATCGGCACCATGATGGCAGCTAAAAAATCTGGAAAAGGTAATCATCTGATTACCAGCGACTTTGAACATAGCGCTATCTCGAAATCCGCACAATTCCTTGAAGAACAAGGATTCCGAGTAACGAAACTTCCCGTAAATCCTGAGGGGTTTGTCGAACCGGACCGGTTAATAGAAGCGATTAGAGACGATACGGCTCTCGTAAACCTGATGCACGTTAATAATGAGATAGGGACAATTCAACCAATATCTGAATTCGGAGCAATTTGCAGGGAAAGAGGGATTCTATTCCACACTGATGCAGTTCAATCTTTTGGAAAAATTCCATTGGATGTGTCAACTATGCCCCTCGATCTTGTTTCAGTCTCGAGTCATAAGATTTACGGTCCCAAGGGGATTGGAGCTCTTTATATCAGAGAAGGTATTGAGATCGAGCCAAGAGTATATGGCGGCGGTCAAGAAGACAAAGTAAGAACCGGCACCGAGAATATGCCCGGTATTGCTGGATTTGGTGAGGCTGTCAGGATATGCAACGAATTAATCAGCACAGAACAGATTGAACTTGCTGAACTTAGAAACTTGCTCCTGGAGAGTATAACAGAATCGGTCAAGGATGATATTCTGATAAATGGGAGTATGGAATCACGTTTGGGTGCAAACCTGAACCTGTCATTTCCCGGTATTGAAGGGGAATCTTTACTATTGTCATTGGATATTGATGGAATAGCTGCATCCAGCGGCTCAGCATGCAGCTCAGGCAGCACAGAGCCCTCACCAGTACTCCTTGCCCTCGGACTTGACAAAGAAACAGCGCAATCGTCCATCCGTCTCACGCTGGGACGCTCCAACACCAGGGAAGATATTCTGTTTGTTGCCGAAAGAATTGGTTATCATGTAAACAGGTTACGGGAATTTGCATTTTAAGCATAATAATATTTCAAGGATTTTTTAATTCTTCATTAAGAACCAATGCAAAGAAAAGGTAAAAGAGCAGCAGTATTAATGAGCGGCGGAGTAGATAGTTCCACTGCGGCAGCCCTGTTGAAAAAACAGGGTTTTGACGTTATAGGAGTTACTCTGCAACTTTGGGATTATGATAGCACCAATCACCGTCCCCAGGGGAAACGTGGTTGTTGCGATATTTCACACCAGATGGACGCAATGCATGTTTGTGATGTTCTTGGAATTCATCATGTTGTCCTCGATCACAGGAAACAATTCAATCTCGAAGTGGTTGAGCCGTACGGACAGTCCTATTTATCTGGTGAAACTCCCAATCCTTGCGTTTTATGCAACAGCAAGATAAAATGGGGAAGTGTGCTTCCGAAAATAGACGCTTTGGAATGCGATTATCTCGCCACCGGTCACTACGCGAAAATTGTCAGGGGAAAATATGGCATACGTCTTGAGAAAAGCATAGATTTGACCAAAGACCAGAGTTACGCATTGTGGCAGATTCCACATCAAACACTGGAACGTACTCTGCTACCTTTGGGCAATTGGGAAAAGAAAAAGATAAGGGAAGTTGCTCATCAGCATGGGTTCCGAAACGCCGGTAAACCGGACAGCCAGGAAGTTTGTTTCATTGATGATCATTATGGAGAATTCCTTAGAGATACTCGTCATGATATGGTTGAAGCGATTGGAAATGGTGAGATTATTGATGAGAATGACAAAGTAGTTGGCGCTCATGACGGATTTTTCCGGTTCACTGTTGGACAGAGAAAAGGATTGAATATAGGTGATGGCAAAGGTCCTTATTATGTAGTCGGATTAAAACCGGAAACTAATCAGGTCGTTGTCGGAGACTTGAACGCAGTAAAGAGATCAGGTTGTGTTATCCGGGAAATAAATTGGATATCTTTCGATGCGCCTGCGAAACCGGAACCGTGTAACGTCAAAATACGATATAATGATCCGGGCGTACCAGGTACTATCTTCCCGGAGGAGAATGGATCGCTTACAATTAGGTTCAATCAACCTCGAGCTGCTGTAACACCAGGGCAATCAGCCGTCTGGTATCGAGGAAAAGCAGTATGGGGTGGAGGAATAATTTCAATGGGGATTAAAAGTGAAGTGTGAAAGCTCAAAAGTAGATTCATTCCGTCAGGTTTCCGGTTCGTACACGACCTGACGGAACAAAGACGACATATCGTATTTCGTATTATTTGAATGTTAACTCTTAAATAACAATGTTTGTAGGGGCAGGATTTATCCGCCCGCAGGTTTGAGAGGATAATAATATCTATATAGAGACACTTGAATACGTAGAACGGGCGGATAAATCCTGCCCCTACAATTGGTACAACTATTCAATTCCGACATATATATACAAAAGAATATCATTAGTTGGCTAAGGAGGATAAGCGATGAAATCCCACGGAAAAATAACCGTACCGGCAATAATCGCGATGAAGAGAGAGAAACGTAAAATCGTTGCGCTTACAGCCTACGATGCAACATTCGCATCTTTAGAGGATGAAGCAGGCGTTGATTTGATCCTGGTTGGTGATTCAGCGGGAATGGTTATCGCGGGTGGGACGGATACCCTGGCAATAACTCTTGATGAAATGATATTCTTCACTCGTTATGTCCGAAGAGGTGTAAAAAAGGCACTGCTTGTAACAGACCTCCCTTTTGGCAGTTTCCAGGTTTCACCACAGGAGGCAATACATTCCGCAATCCGGGCTATGAAAGAAGGCGGCGCCGAAGCAGTAAAGATTGAAGGCGGCGCACCAATGCTTGAAACGATTTCACAAATGACAAAAGTCGGCATTCCTGTACTTGCACATCTTGGATTAACCCCTCAATCCGTACATATCTTCGGCGGCTATGGTCTTCGCGGAAAAAAGAATGATGAAGCGAAACGAATTCTTGATGATGCAGTAGCTTTACAGGAAGCGGGAGCATTTGCAATAGTTCTTGAAAAAATTCCGATGCAGCTTGCCGCTGAAGTGACAAAATCCCTGGAGATACCCACTATCGGTATTGCTTCAGGACCTGAATGTGATGGACAAATCCTGGTCAGTTACGATATGCTTGGGTTGGGTTCAAAGTATCTTAATTTCAAATTTGTAAGACGTTATATGGAAGGTGGAGAACTTATCTCAGATGCTGTAAAACGATATGCTGAAGATGTCAGGGACGGAAAATTCCCCACAGAGGGCGAAAGCTGGAGCTCATGATAATTATCAAATCGGCTGATGAGATGCGACAATGGTCGTTTGATCAGAGGTCGAAAGGGAATAAGATTGGATTCGTTCCGACAATGGGTTTCCTGCATGAAGGTCATCTGAGCCTGATTGAAATTGCTCAAAAGGAAGCGGAAAAAGTAGTACTCAGCATTTTTGTGAATCCTGCGCAATTTTCACCTGATGAAGATTTTGAAAGCTATCCAAGAGATGAAAAGCGTGACCTCAGGTTGTGCCGGGAAAAAGGAGTGGATGTTGTCTTTTTGCCTGCTGTAAATGAGATGTATCCAGATAACTATTCAACTTATGTGATAGTTGAAGGATTAGGAGACTATCTTTGCGGTGCAAGTCGTCAGGACCACTTCCGGGGAGTTACAACTGTCGTAACAAAACTTTTTAATGCCGTCCTTCCGAGTGTTGCGGTGTTCGGGCAGAAAGATGCCCAGCAAGGCAGGATTATTGAACGGATGACCGCGGATCTACAATTTGGCATTAATATTAAGATCGCATCGATAGTCAGGGAACAGGACGGATTGGCGATGAGTAGCAGGAACGTTCGATTATTACCCGAGCACAGGAAGCAAGCCCCGGCGATATTTCATGGTCTGGGAGATATCCTGAAGCAGTTTAACTCTGGTACAAGGGATTCGGTTCAACTGAAAGACACGTTCTCGTCCCGTCTTCAAAAAGACGCACCAAATGCTGCTTTGGATTATGTTGATGTAGTAGATTGGAATAACCTTGAGCCTGTTGAAAGCATATCATCAAAGGCGTTGATTGCGGTCGCAGTTTATTTGGGCAAGGTCAGGTTGATTGACAATATTATATTGGAGCAAGTAAGTGCAGAATAATCAAAATCTAGCAACAATAATTCTTGCAGCAGGTCATGGAAAACGAATGAAGTCAGACCTGCCGAAAGTATTGCATAAAGTTGGCGGTAAAACACTTATAGAGCATGTAGTAAAACAAGCGAAGAACATTGGTGCTGATTCAATTATTGTCGTAGTAGGTTATAAGCGTGATCAGGTAATTCCGGTAGTTACTGCTGCCGGAGTCGATTATGTTGTTCAGGAAGAGCAATTGGGTACCGGGCATGCTGTCCGGATGACTGAAAAGAGTTTTAGTGATTATACTGGAGATATTCTCATTCTTTCCGGAGATGTTCCGCTCCTGACAAAAGAAACTTTGGAGAGAGTATTCAGGTATCATATAGAAGAAGAAGCCGTTGCAACCATGATAACTGCTGTTGCGCCAAACCCAACCGGGTACGGCAGGGTTTTGCGGGATAAAGAGGGAAACGTTTCTGCTATTCGTGAGCACAAGGATTGTTCTACGGAAGAATTACAGGTAAACGAGATAAATTCAGGTATCTATTATTTTAAGGCAGCTCCTATGTATGCTGCCCTCAAAACTATAAAAAACAATAATGCACAAGCTGAATATTATCTTCCGGATGTTTTCCACCAGTATTTTGCAGAGGGGAAAAAGGTTTCGGCAATGACTGCTGATTTTAATGAGATTCATGGTATCAACACCAGGGAAGACCTGGAAGAAGCATCACAAATTTTTGAGAGTACCGGGTTAAAGCCTTGATTTAACCATTGTATGAGACTATTTTTTCCGGTAAGGAGGAGTAATATGCAAAGAATTGTATTTATAGTGTTTCTGGTGATTGTTGGTGCGAGTGTACTATTTGCACAGACTCCATACCGCAACTCTCCCCAATCATCAACCAGGGAATTTATCGATAATTCTTATACATCAATTCCCTATACCGGTTTATTAGATGCATCGAGACTCTCGATGGGGCATCAAATTGGTATGAATTATAGTTCAATTGGCGGTTCAGGATTGTCGCAGGGTTACTACCTGAATACCCTATCTTATCAATTCAGAGCGCCGGTATCATTACGTTTGCGAACAGGTGTAACAAATAATCCTTACTCCAGCGGTTCATCGTATGATCTTAATAGTTCACCCATAGGGAATATGCTTGAAAATGCAGAATTTTTTGGCGGAGCTGATCTTGATTGGCGTCCCAAAGATAATATGCTTTTTCGGTTATCCATAGATAAAATGCCGGCGGGTATGTATTATAATAACCCCTATGCGAGCAGGTATTGGATGGGGGACTATGGTAGCTGGGGTATGGGTATGTATGGTCACCATGGAGCCAGCGGTTACAGATCAAACCACGAGCGAGAAGTATTTGATAGTCCTTGATAATCAATGTTTACAGCATTTTTTAAGGTAGATTAAATTCTCTATAGTTAAAGATTAACGACTACAATTAACTGGAGGTTGAATGCGAATACCACGGCGGAACACACCGTCCAAGCGCGGATCGTCACGTGGTGCTGCTGTTAGTGGCGGGGTTGACAAAAGAATCAAGGTGCTGTCTATTGTAGTCGGCATTCAAAGCGTTCTCTTGATTTTATTATTCATCCTTCAGCTAACTTCAGGCGGCTCGAAGTCGGGTGTCAAAGTACCAGATGTTGCTGATTCGGAAAATATAGAGACCGGATCAGAATCAAGTTCGGATATTCAGGCTGATCCGACAGTTCCTGTGCGTGAATCCGGAGAACTTCCTCCCGAAGTAGCTCTCAGCCGTCCTGTCCGCATCGAGATTCTCAATGGCTGCGGTGTTCCCAAGCTCGCCTCTAAATATGCAAATGCTTTACGGTCGGAAGGGTATGACATACGTGATACTCGTAATGCAAACAGGTCGAATTATACCAACAGTTTCATATATGACCGAACTTCATTGCCGGGACAGGCGAGACGTATGGCAACAATACTGGGCATTTCTCAGCAGAGAGTCATAAATCAACCCGATGACAGGCTGGTCGATATTGATCTTACCTTAATTCTGGGGGCTGATTATACTTTGTTAAATGTTTCCCCATAAGCGTCACGGTTTACATTGACTATAAAAAAGCTCGCACAACAGATAGCTGAACTCCTGCTTGATAATCAAGCTGAAGAAGTATTAGTTCTGCACGTCAAGAAATTGACCACACTCGCCGATTATTTTATCATTGCCACCGGTTCGGTAGATGTACATGTTAAGGGTTTGGTCGATCATGTACAGCGTTCGTTAGCGGATCTAAAGGAACCGGTACATGCATTGCGGGTAGAAGGCTATTCGAACCTTTCCTGGGTATTGATCGATTTTGGAGACATAATTGTGCATGTTTTCCAACCGGAGACACGGGAGTATTACCAACTCGAAAAATTATGGGGTGATGCACCCGTGATGAAAATTTGAAAGCATAATAATATAGTAGCGGTATGTATGCTGTCATTCCTGCGAAGGCGGGAATCCAATGTGTTAATAATATCAAATAGTTACTGGATTCCTGCCTTCGCAGGAATGACATGGTGGTTTGAGCTAACCAAACAGTTGTTTAAATTAAACGAGATTCTATAAAGTGAGCGCAGATTTTAAAAATAGATTATCTGAAGCAATATGTCATGCAGTTGATCTTGACAATGATTTACAGGTGAAATGGACCCTGCCAAAACGTGAAGGGCAGGGGGATTTATCGACGAATATTGCCATGATTCTCGCCAATCAACGGAAGACTCAACCTCGACAGCTTGCGGATGAAATTCTTAAAAAAGTCGTGTGGCCCCAAAATGAAATTGAACACGCGGAAGTGGCAGGTCCCGGATTTATAAATATCTGGATCAGTAATGATCATTACAGGAAAATAGTCAATGATATTATTACCAGTGGCAGGAATTATGGTGCTTCAGATATTGGTGCAGGGCATAAAGTAATTGTTGAATTCGTCAGTGCTAACCCTACTGGACCACTGAATATAGTCAGCGCAAGAGCCGCAGCAATTGGGGATAGTCTTGTAAGGGTGCTGAACAAAACAGGATTTGATGTCTCAGCAGAATTTTATGTAAATGATTCAGGAAAACAGATTCGTAAATTAGGAGAATCTGTAATTGCGATTTCAAGAAATGATGCTGTTCCTGAAGATGGATATCATGGCGATGATATAATTAGCATAGCAAAGGAATTGTCTTCAGAAGGCGTGCTCTCAATAGAATCAGATCCTGAAAATATCGGAAAAGCAGCAGCGAAAAAAAATGTAGTCGTGCAAAAAGATGCGCTTGAATCTTATGGAGTCAATTTCGATAGATGGTTCCTCGAGAGTGAGTTACATCAGCAGGGTGGACCTGAAACAGCTCTGGAAAAACTGAAAGCAGTGGGTGCAGTTAAAGAAGAAGATGGAGCTACATGGTTTTCCGGCAGCAAGTTTGGAGATGAGGACAGGGTAATTATCACTTCGGAAGGCAGACCAACCTATTTGCTCCCTGATATCTCGTATCATTTGAACAAAGCAGAACGCGGCTTCGACACGGCGATAGATTTGCTTGGTCCGGATCATCACGATTATGCCGGCAGGATGCGAGCGGCAATGAAAGCGTTAGGTCATGATAGTTTCCTTGAAGTATTAATTGTTCAGCAGGTTCATTTTGTGTCGGGTGGCGAAAAAGTAAAAATGTCGAAGCGAGCCGGTAAAATTGTTACATTACAACAACTTATTGAGGAAGTAGGCGAGGGTGATTTGGTCAGGGGGAGAGATATTGCCCGTTACTTCTTCATGCAGCGTCGCACATCGACACCATTGGAATTTGACTTAGACCTGGCTAAAGAACAGAGCGAAAGAAATCCTGTTTTCTATGTACAATATGCACATACACGTATTTGCGGAATTCTACGTCAGGATGGTTGTCCTGATCCGTTAGATGCTGATCTTTCATACCTGGATAAAGGCGAGGAGATCAACCTGATCAAACATCTTGAGCAGTTTGGTGAGATAATCCAAAGGGCTGCGGAAAGCCGTGAACCGCAAAAATTAGTCAGTTATTTGCATGATCTTGCTACGACATTTCATAAATTTTATACTGCTTGTAGAGTAGTTGGGGTTGAAAAAAATATAAGCGCCGCACGTGCCGCACTCTCGAATGCAACGCGGATAGTGCTTGCTGAAGGATTAAATTTACTTGGGGTCAGCGCCCCGGAAAGAATGTGAGGGTTATGAATAATAAACCGGTCCTTGTAGTTGGTTCCGCAGCACTTGATACTGTTGAATCGCCTGCCGGAAAAGTGGACGATGCACTTGGCGGATCATCGTTTTACTTCTCCACTGCAGCCAGTCTTCTCTCAGCAGTTCGTCTCGTGGCGGTAGTTGGAACAGATTTTCCGATGGAGAAAATCGAGTTCCTGAATAGCCGTAATGTTGATATGGAAGGTCTGGACATTGCGGATGGTAAAACTTTCCGTTGGGGAGGGAAATATCATAAAGATCCAAACATACGGGATACATTATTTACTGAACTTGGTGTATTTGAAACTTTTAATCCTGATATTCCTGAACATTTCCGCAATACTCCACTCGTATTCCTTGGGAACATTCACCCCTCATTACAGGAGAATGTACTTGACCAGATGATTGATCCCGAATTGGTTGTTCTCGATACGATGAATTTTTGGATTGAGGGTACACCTGATGAGCTGGACAGAGTGATTTCGCGTGTCAACGTTTTAATTGTCAATGATGAAGAAGCTATGCAATTGACCGGCAGGACAGATATTATTACCGCAGCTGAGGCATTACTTGAAAGAGGTCTATCAAAAGTGGTTATCAAAAAGGGTCAGCATGGTGCTGCTCTCTTCGGGGAG
This sequence comes from Candidatus Electryonea clarkiae, assembly GCA_030765455.1. GTDB lineage: Bacteria > Electryoneota > Electryoneia > Electryoneales > Electryoneaceae > Electryonea > Electryonea clarkiae. The sequence continues at coordinate 23,648 of JAVCCM010000041.1, forward strand.
GGTGGTAAAATGTTCTTTTTGCCTGCTTTCCCTGTAAAAAACGTCAAGGACCCAACCGGGGCTGGTGATACCTTTGCGGGTGGTTTTATGGGATATCTTGCCAGCCATGATCTTGAGGATTTTTCCGCTTGGCGTATGGCGATGGTCTATGGATCAATAATCGCATCATTCGTTGTGCAGGATTTTTCAATGAATGGTACAAAGACGTTGATATTGCAGGACATTGAAGATAGAATCAATAAATTAAAGGAATTGGTCAGCTTTTGAAAGCAGAGCTTGAAAAGTTACGTGGACTCCACTGGGATGGTGAATACCTGCATTTTATCGAGCAAACCCTGCTGCCTCATCAAGAAAAGTGGATTATGACTGATGACTGGCAGGTTGTGGTAGATGCTATCCGCCGTCTTGCGATTCGTGGCGCACCGGCGATTGGTGTTGCCGGGGCTTTTGCGGCAGTTCTCGCTTTCAAAAAGAACAAAGATGACCTTAATGCCTGGAATGAAATATTAGAAAAAATTGAACATGCGCGCCCAACTGCAGTAAATCTTTCCTGGGCGGTTGGGAAAATCAAACAATCCTCAGCAGGTCAGGTTGGAGATAATTTATTAAATACAATTACATCCCAAGCAGAACAAATTGCTATAGAGGACGAAGATAACTGTTTGAAAATTGCCGAGAACGGTCTCGAAGTCATACCACCAGGCAGCCGAGCTTTAACACATTGTAATGCCGGGGCGCTTGTCAGTTACGGTATTGGCACGGCAGTGGGGGTTCTGAGACAGGCTTTTGAGAAAGGATTGCTAAAGGAGGTATATGCTTGCGAAGCACGTCCTCTGGGACAAGGGGCGCGTTTGACAATGTGGGAACTGCATCGCCTCAAAATTCCATGTACTCTTCTTTGTGACAGCGCTGCCGGGAGGTTAATGCAGGAGGGAAAGATTGATCTTGTGATGGTTGGAGCTGACAGGATTGCCATGAATGGCGATACGGCGAATAAGATTGGCACTTTCAATCTCGCGGTTCTTGCCAATCGTTTTTCAATTCCATTCTATGTGGCTGCTCCTATTACAACATTTGATTTAAAAGCGAAATCAGGCGAAAATATCCCGATAGAGTACAGGCATCCAGAAGAAGTCAGGAAATATGGGCACTATAAAACTACTGAAGGACAATCGCGAGTTTATAATCCAGCCTTCGATATAACCCCCGGAGAGCTGATTACAGGTATAATCAGCGAGAATAATATTGCATATCCGCCATACAACTTTTCATGAAACTTCTTGACACCTTGATAAAAGTGCATTAACATTCGAGATGTAAATCAAACATTGAATAACAGGCATAATATTAACGCATTATGAAAACCATATATGAGAGAAATGTTATTAACTGTGAATTGTATTATTATACTTGTAAATGCTAATGATACAATTACCTGAATGTTTCATGTAATTCATAATTAAATTGATTGATACCAGTTTGAGTATCTGGCATGATTCTGAAAATTTTGATAAGTTTTGATTGGTATGCGTATATCTATTTTTTAAACGCATTAGTGAAACATAGTTAAATTATTTCCGAGGGGAAGGATGATTAAAAATCGTGGTGTGGTCTCGTTGACTGCTTTTCTGATTGCAGTTATGATTTTAACAGTTGGGTGTGTGAGTCAATATGTTCGTTCTGCCAAGATTTATGTGCAGCAGGGTGATAATAAAAATGCCAAAGAAGAACTACTTAAAGGCAAAGATGTTACACCGAATGATCCTCAACTTTTTCACCTGCTTGGCAGAGTTCATGCGGAATTGGAAGAATGGGAGGAGATGAACGTTGCTTTCAATCATGTAATGGAACTCACTGATAGTTTCAATGATGATATTGAAGCAACTCGAAAAGAATCCTGGCGCATGGTGTTTAACAAGGGAGTTAAGCCTTTTAATAAGGAAGACTATAGTAAAGCGCTGGTTAGTTTTAAAAATGCTCTCATTATCATTCCAGGAAAGTATGAAACATTAAAGCAGTTAGGTTTATGTTATTTGCAGTTGGAAAACACTGAGAAAGCTGAAGAATATTTGAAAGCCGCCATTGAAACTGAAAGTGATATGACGACGAAAAACGCTGATGATCCAAAATATGATTTATCATCAAGAATTAATCTCCTGAATATTTATATGCTGGGAAAAAGATGGGATGAGGTTATCTCAATTGCTCAGGATATTTTGGAGCATGAGCCCGGCAGGGCAGATGTAATAGATAAAATCGCTCTCGCTTATCAGCAAACGGATCAGGATGAAAAGGCTATTAAAGCCTGGGATGATGTTATAAAAGTAAACCCGGAGAATCCGGACTATTATTATAACAAGGGTAACATACTATACAGGATGGAACGTCTTGAAGAAGCAGCAGAAGCCTATAAAAGTACTTTGAAATACAAGCCTGATGACGAAGAGGCATTTGCTCTCTTAACTAACGCTTTATTGCGATTGGAAGACTGGCAAGGGCTGGTGGAACTTCTGGAACCGGCACTATTTCAGGGTGGAGCCGTTGAAGCACCTGAAAACCCTGAAAAAGATGTGAATATCTGGAGAATCCTTAATGCTGCCTATGTGAATATCGGTGAAAACGAAAAAGCACTTGTTACCTCGAAAGTCATTATAACTCTTGAGGGCGACTCACCCTGATTATTCAAATAATATAGTTATGAAGAACTTACTCAATTTGTTAATTTTCGATCAGATATGATAACATCCGAAGAACAAGAACTGCTTGCACAAGTCCGGCAAACTGAAAGGTTGCCGAGGCATATTGCTTTTATCATGGATGGCAATGGTCGTTGGGCTAAGAAGCAAAATTTACCACGTTTTTTCGGGCACAGGGAGGGTGTAACCTCTGTCCGCGAGATAGTGGAAGCAGGAGTGGATCTCAAGATTGGGGTGATGACATTTTATACGTTCTCAAAAGAGAATTGGAAACGTCCTCCCAAAGAAGTATCTGCATTGATGAAACTTCTGGTTTCCACCATTCGTAAGGAAGTCGATGACCTTGATGAAAATAATGTCAGGCTCAGAACAATAGGTAATCTTGAAGATCTTCCAAAAGCTCCCAGAGAAGAACTTGAGCATGCTAAAGAACGCCTTCAAAATAACACGGGATTAATCTTAAATCTTGCATTATCATATGGAGGAAGACAGGATATTCTTAATACGGTAAACCGTTGCATCAAGAATGGTAAAAAGTCGATTGATGAAACGGATTTCTCAAATGCTCTCGATACCTCAGGACTTATTGATCCTGATTTGCTAATTAGAACTTCAGGTGAGCACAGGTTAAGTAATTTTTTGCTCTGGCAATGCGCTTATACTGAGATTTATATAGTTGATACATTTTGGCCTGATTTTCGAAAAATCGATTTGTATAAAGCAATCCTGGATTATAAACAGCGAGAGAGAAGATTTGGCGCTATCAGTGAACAGTTGGCTTAATAGTGGATTTCAGTGCTGCTAATCTCGAGAGACTTAAGCAATATTTTGATCAAATCTGGCTGGATGAGGCTGCATATCCAGCAATATTGCCAAAAACAATGGAAGACGTCATGAGTGCAATATCCTGGTGCAGGCAAAATGGCTGGAAGCTATTATTTGTGGGGTCCGGGCATTCCTTTTCTGCAAGGTTTAAGGTACCTGACAGGGTGCTGACACTTGTTTCTGTTGCAAGAGATGGTATGTCCACACCGGATTTGAAAGATCTAACCGTAGAAGTTGAATCAGGTGTTCCGGTTGAGGCTGTGGATGATTATGTGAAGCATAATGGCTTCAGACTTGACAATTTGCCACCGGATTATGAAGGCACTATCGGTGGATTGATTTGCGGGGAATTTGGGAGTACTATCCGCAATTTAATTCAAGGTGTTGATATTGTTGATGGAAGAGCAATGAGTTTAAGATTTGGGGGGAGAGTACGCAAAAATGTCAGTGGTTTCGACATTGCCGGACTCTTCGCAGGCAGCAGAGGAAGATTAGGCTGGCTGGACCGGGTTTATCTACGGTTAACTCCGCTTCAAGCGCCTTTCGTACCTGTCAAAAAGAGAAAGCTGCAAACATCAATGCCTGAAACCGATGGAATTTTCGAACGGATTAAATCCGCATTTGATCCGGATAGTGTTTTTATGACAGATTTTTCTTGAGTCTGTCATGCGGCGTCGTCCATTCGTGCTCGTTCTCGCCGTATTCCTGCTTGCCCTGGCTTTTTGTCTATTTATTCTACTCAGGTATATTAACAGATCTCATTTTATTAAGAATAAGATAGTTGAGATTACCGAAAATATTTCAGGGACTCTCCAGATATCAAATGCTAATCTCTACCCAACAACACTTCGACTGAAACAACTCACATATTTCACTGCAGATTCGTCCATAGAAATATCCATTGAAGAATTACGGTTAAATATTCGAGTACAAAACCTTATTAAACAAAAAGATGGTGGGATAGAACGAATAATCAGTGGGGCATCGCTGATCAATCCGACTTTTATCATTCATCAGATCCCTGGAGTGATGGATGACGATGAAGATAATAACATCTTGATCAAACCCGAGACATTTAGATTCGTAGAGCATTTTGATGTAAAAGGAGGTGAAGTAATTTATCTTGCTGATGATGAAGATTCCTGGCTTAGGATCACCTCACTGAATGGTTGGGTAAACTCAATTGACCAGCAAGATGTCAATTTCAGTTTTTCTGCTGATTTGTATGATGATACTTCAAGCAGCCTGAATATAGATGGAACTGCTGATTTCTTATCGTCAAATTTTCTATGCAATCTTTCCCTTGACCAGTTTGATTTTCAAAATGCAGAACTTCCGGATAATTCTCCTGTGAAATTACTGGGAGGAAATATAAGGCTTGTATCTCAATTAAATTATGATACAACCGGAACACGTATTAACGGTGAGTGGAATGTATCTGATTGTGCTATCGAAATTTTTGATAAAATACATGTTGACCACCTCTATCTTTCCAGTAAAATTACCGAGAACCAAATTTACTTTGAAGGCGATTTAAATATCCAGGATGATTCCGCGAAATTGAGTGGATCATTTCCCATCGTGAAAGATCCAGTGCTTGAAGCCAGATTAGAGATTCCACGTGGGCGTTTAGGTATGCATTTGAAAAATTTTCGTGCTTTGAAGTCTGAAAAGAGCATTCTTGGCATCGTCCATGCCTATACTCTTTTTAAATGGAAACCGGCAAAAAGAGACTGGAATTTCAGGGCGAGAGTTGTCTCTGACAGCTTGAGGATAAAGATTGGACCATTAAGGGATGTCAATACCAATATGCATTGGGATAGAAGAAAATCCCGGTTGGTCTTTGATTCTGCAACTGCAACATATTTCGGCATAGATGTTTCCGGTGATGGGGATTACCAGCCTTATGATAATCATTTGATCGACATGGATCTTGTTGTATCTGGTATGTTTGATCCGGAAGGTCTTCCAGCATGGACAGAACCTCTACGAAATAAACAAATTAAAACTCATTTTGATGTTTTTGCCCAGAGAGGTGAAGGTTACAAGTTCGATGGCACCGGAAGCGTGAGATCAGATAATGATCCTGCAGTTGGCGAAATTTCAGGATATTTTTCGAGCCAGGGTTATGAGGCACGTATAGATTTATATTCACCATACCGCCGTAATTCTTCTGCAGAAATTAAATCAGTTATGAAAAAACCGCCAAGAATGAGCACAAGTGAACCTCATATATTAGCTGAATGGTGGGACAGCTCATTTGGAGATATGAGCCTGTTGGATAAATTTAATACCTATTCCGAGTTCGACTACAGGTCAAATGTACTAAAATCAGCAACAACAGTTTTCTATCCAAAAGGTAATATAGAATTTAAAATTTATGGAAGCACAGAATTAGAATCGGAGAATCGCTACAACGGGAAATTCAGCTATACTTTAACGAAGGATAACGATTTTATTGGTAATGGCGATTTGGGGATTTCATATTTCAAACAAGATTTGAGCATTAACCAATTTAGTTTTAACGACTACCTGTTTGCATCAGGAGCGATTAATTTTCAGAAAAAGGAATTTGAGAACCTCACGGTGATCATTGAGGAACTTGATATTGGTGATCTTGTTGAGAGAGCAACGGAACTTTCAGCATCAGATGTAAGTGGTTTAATAAACGGTAGAGCCAATATCAATGGATCGTTAGAGAATCCTGTAGTTGAAGCTAACTTTGAAATGAGTAACGGCAGGTATAAAGATTTGCAGCAATACTGGGGTATTCTTTCTCTTTCAACGAATATTACAGGTGATTTAGTTATTGATGCAGGAAAGTTTGGACGGGCTGAAACCATTCTTCTGAAGCTTGACGGCGAATACAATATTCCTTCCGATTCGTTGAATATCCTGATCGAATCTACCGGTTCGGATGCAAATATTCTTGCTGAAGCATTCACAGGAAGAACAAACCTGGTAGAAGGTTTAATCACCCTTACAGGCAGAGTGACAGGCGGATTAGGTCTGCCAGCATGGAACGGGAATGTAGAACTAACCGATGCAAAAATATCCGGTATTGAATTTGATAATGTGGACATTCAAATCGATGGAATTACTACAAAACGGCTTGGACACGTGCTCTATCTCAGGCGTTTTGATATGCAGAAAACCGATGAATATCAATTGACTATCAACGGTGCAATACCCCTCAATAAGAGTGCAGGTTTAGTAGAAATTAATATGGAAGGGAATGTCCTTCAACTCTTACCACAGTTGTCTGATTATGTAATAAGTGCAAAAGGAAAAGGGAAAATATCATCAACCTGGCTGGTTATAGCCGGTCAGAAAATTGCTATCGGCGAGACGCAAATGAATATAATCGACGGCGATTTGAAATTTACAGATTTTATTCCGGATTTAGAAGATTTTCAAGTTGATATCTCTGTCAATGATGATGGATATCTGAATATAAATCAATTTTCCGGTGAAATTGGAAAGAACGGAACTTTTGAGATACAAAATGTACAGCCAAATTCCTCAGACAGCGTTGTTGCATACTTTCCTGTGATTTTGCAACCTATTGAACTCAATATGGGTGTTCTTAAATTTCGAACAGTTGAAGAAGATGGAATTCCAATTCGAATACCAGATCTAATGACGACCTCAGAATATGCGCGAATTCGATTGGGAGGGTCTGACAGGAGCGAAATTAGTTCATCATCTGCTTCGATTGCTGAAACAATTGCTGAGGTTCTCGAATTCAACCGTGAGGATAATACTCCCGATTTACCCGACACGAATGCTGTTGACGACAATGCATGGTTCCAGGTATCAGGACCTTCGCCAGGACATTCATTTGTCTATAATCGGTCAATTATTAATGATTTGAATGGAACACCATCTGAAAGTTCAGGTCTTGACATTGATAACGGCGGAAATGGAAAGCTTGTTGCAGTAGAGGCTGAAATCCCAGGTATCGGTCTTGATTCCCTGCTAATTGGGTCTAGGACACAATCAACTGAAAGTAGCGCAACGCTGATCCCGATCCCTGAAATGCGGGGAGATGGTCTAAAGCTTCAGGGTTCAATTGAAGTTTCCAATGCGAGAATAACTTATCCACCCAAGGAAAAAGATGAGATTGCTGAAAAGAAAGAAAATTATTTCAAACAACTGATAGAAACAGCAGAGTGGGATGTTGAAACTGTTATTGGTAGAGACGTTTGGTATGTATATGATATCGAGGGCTTTGAAAATGCGCCTTTGGTGAATCAATTTAAAGGGTTTCTTGATCGAATCAGTATAGAGACCACAATCAGTCCATCCGAACAAACAGGAACAATTCTGCTTTCAGGTCGTATCGCAGATGAAACATTCCGAATGCTGGGTGAGCTGGTATCAAACAGGGGAAGTATTGATTTTCTTGATCAGTCATTCCAGGTAGAGCAAGCAAACATCATTTTTGATAACTCGGATATCCTGCCTGTGGTCAGCGGTAGGGCAGCAGTGGATGTGGTCGATCCGGAGACAGGATTTACAAGAATTGTTTATTTGACTCTGTACGTTATTGATCCAGTAACCGGCCAGCGTAATACACGTGGGCGATGGGGTGATTTTATACTTATCCTGGAGGGTGATCCCGGGACCAGTGTTGAAGGTGAGATGAGCCAAGAAGAAATCCTGAGTTTGATGGGATATTCTGCGGAGGGTTTGACCGGAAAGTTCGGCTCAATAGGAGGGTCTGTTATCAATAGGGTTTCAAGAAGGTTACTAAGGCCGATTGAGAGGGATGTGGAACGGTGGCTTAGATTGGATCTTGTCAGATTAAATCCTGCAATATCTACAAGTTGGATGGGATTAGATGATTCGGCAGCAGATACTCTTCCACCAGTACAACAAACTGGATTGGCTGGAAAATATCTGCCTGGAAGTACTTTCACTGTTGGAAAATATATAACTACAGAAATTTATATAAGCTATACAGGTCAATTAGCAAACGAAGTTATGCTCGAAGGCGTTGCAAGTCAGGGCAGAATCGGTCTCTTGCAGACATGGAATTTCACATATCGCATCAACAGACTCTCTCCCAATCTTGTGTTTGATGCAGGATGGGAATATGACAATCTTGAAAAACTCGATAATCGTTCCGCCAAGCTTAGATATACTTTTACATTTTAATTCAAAAAAGAAATAAATACCGGAAGTTTTATTACGGATTGATGACCATTGAGACAGATTGTAAAAAAATGTAAACTTTACTTTCATGGCTCAAAACTGTAACTTAACAAGTTTTGAACGAGAAGCATAAAAAAATGATTCAACGACTTACTAAAATCTTATTTCTTTCACAGGTATTATTCCTGGTCACCATTTGTGTTCCGGAATTGTATTCACAACCCGTAGAACCTCCCCAGGGCATAAAGGTCCTGGGTGTCAGGGTGGAAGGTTCTGTCAGTGCCGACCAGGGATTGGTTATTGCCAACTCAGGACTGATAGTCGGCAGGGAAGTGATGGGCGAGGACATCCAGAAATCAATTCGTAGAATCTGGTCATTAAACCTGTTCAGCCATGTCGAATTGCTTTTGGAGCGTGAGGTGTCTGACGGTGGGTTCTTTCTGATAAAAGTGAAAGAATATCCGCGTCTTGATAAAGTTTCGGTACATGGGCAGAAGAAAATCAAAAAGAAAGAAATTGAGGAGATACTTAATCTCTACAAGGGGCAAGTATTACGTCCGGCAAGGATTCAAAAATCACTCAGAGATTTGAAGAATGAGTACAAAGAAAAGGGATATCTCCTTGCAGAAATTGAGACGGAGATTGTCGATACCGACGATGAAATGAAAAAAGAATTACATGTTGAGATTGATGAAGGGAAAAAAGTACGGATTAAGAAGATATATTTTGAAGGAAACGAGGCATTCAAAGACAAAAAGCTTAGAAAAAAGCTGAAGAAAACCAAGCAGAAGGGAATTTTCAGAAGCGGTTCATTTGATCGCAATGAATACGAAACAGACCTTGAAAATATTATCTCATTTTACCGGAATAATGGTTACAGGGATGCTGAAATTATCGGAGATACAATAACGTATTCTGAAAATCGAAAACGTATGTTTCTGACAATTCAAATGAATGAAGGTACCAGTTATATTTTTGGAGACGTTTTATTTGAGGGCAATACGTTATTTGATGATGAGAAACTTTTATCACAGCTTGCTTTTAAGCCCGGTGATGTCTTCAGCAAGGAGAAGCTTGATTATACCTCTTCAGAACGTCTTGGCAGCCTTTATTATGACAAAGGTTATATCTATTCACGTATAGAACCCACTTTAATTCCGATAGGCGAAGATACACTTGACGTTCATTATGCCGTGCATGAGGGAAACCAATTTAAAATTCGTAAGATCAATGTGATCGGCAATACTAAGACCAAGGAAAAGGTCATAAGAAGAGAATTTGTATTATATCCCGGTGAAACGTTTGATGTATCCAAATTACGCCGCAGCATTCGTGAAGTTACAATTCTTAACTATTTCGCCAATATAGTACCTGACGTACAACAGGTGGATGACGACGAGGTTGACCTCTATATAGAAGTTGAAGAAAAGCCAACAGACCAGGCAAATCTTGCAGCCGGATACAGCGAACGTGACGGAATGATCGGTTCAGTTGGTTTCATGATGCCAAACCTGTTAGGTAATGGGCAAAGATTTAATCTCGACTGGAATTTTGGACGTATATACAGAAGCTTCTCGATCAGCTTTACCGAGCCGTGGATGTTTAATACTCCTACTCTTGGCGGGATCAGTTTCTTTGATATGAGACGGGGCGGAACGTATTACGGTTTCGATGAACAGGTGACCGGTGCAACATTCAGACTTGGAAGGCGGTTCCGCTGGCCTGACGATTATACCCGTGGTGATTGGATCTACAGGATTGATCGAACGTCATATAATAATTTTTCAGATTCGTTCAGGTCATCCAATCCACGCGATCTTAAGGAAAATGAACCACGTTTCAGTAGTTCGTTAACGAATATATTTACCCGCGACAGCAGGGATAATCTTGAGTTTCCTTCAAATGGTAGTGTACAATCCTATTCCGTTGAGCTTGCAGGGAGCATTTTTGGAGGCAATGACCAATATGTTAAGCAGGTTTTCAAAAGTGAGTGGTATTTCCCGGTAGCGCCAAAGTTGGTTTTATACTCCTCAACCAAGTACGGTGTGCTGACAAGTTTGACTGATAAACCACAGGATATACCTTATATCGATTATTTCTTTATGGGAGGTAGCGGTATCAGTTTTGGCGAATCTCTGCGAGGGTATGAGGATAGGGCTGTTGGTCCACAGACGCAGATTGGCGGTTATGCTGTCGGTGGTAAAAGTTTGTTTAAACAAACCATAGAGGCTCGGATCCCGGTGATAACTACCCCTACTGTTTTCGCTCTTGGATTTGTTGATGCTGGAAATACCTGGCTGACCACGGGAGAAACCAACCTGAACAGGCTGAACCGGTCAATGGGATTCGGTATGCGATTGTATATGCCCTTTATCGGGCTCATAGGATTAGATTATGGATATGGTTTCGATTATCCGGCATTAAATGGAAAACGTAGAGGCAGATGGGTACCTCATTTCCAGTTTGGACGAACATTTTAAGAACATTCAAAAACTATAATAGTAAATGTTATTGATTTTTTTAGTGCAAGGAGCATAAAATGAAGCGTATAGTATTAACAGTTCTGGCATTGATATTTGTCGCCTCGCTGACTACAGCAAAAGATACGAAAATTGGTATCATCATTTCTCAGCGTATCATGGAAGAATATCCTGAAGCACAGGATGCGCAAAAAGTTCTGAGTGATGAAATCGCTGAATGGCAGCGTCAATCTCAACAGATGCAAGATGAGATTATGGAAAAAGAAAAAGAATATATGCAGATGGAATTGATGCTCTCCGAAGAAAAGAAAATGGAGAAACAAGCTGAATTGGAAAGGGATTATACGGAATTCCGTCAATTCCAGAGCGGTATTGAGCAGAAAGCTTTCCAGCGTAACCAGGAATTATTCCAGCCAATTAACGAAAAGATTCAAAAAGTCATAGATGAGATAGCTGTAGAGATGAGTTTTGATCTGATTCTTGATGCTGTTGGAAATAATATTGCATATGCTGATCCGACACTTGACATTACAGATCGTGTTCTTGACGAATTGAAAAGACAATGATGATTACTGCCACAGAATTGGCTAAGATCATCGATGCAGAAGTGGTCGGTGATGGCAGTCTCGAGTTGCATGGAGTCGCAAAAATCGAGGAAGCTAAATCTGATGAGGTGGCATTTGTAGCAAACCGTAACTACTTTAAATTTCTGGACACAACTGATGCCGGTGCTGTGATTGTTGGTGAGATACCGGATGTTGCCCGCTCGGTCTGCCTGGTTACCCAGGAACCTTATATTGGATTCCTCAAGGCGCTACGATTATTTCATCCGGAACAGACAAGACCTTCACCAGGCATCCATTCCACAGTGACTATATCTCCCCAGGCGAGGGTTAGCGAAAATGTATCAATAGGCCCGTTATGTGTGATCGAGGAAGATGCCGAGATTGGTGAGGGGACAATTATACGTGCCCAGTGTTATATCGGTAATGGAGCGAAGATTGGTAATGATTGCCTGATATACAGTCATGTTACGATTAGAGAACAGTGCCGTATCGGTAACCACGTAATTTTGCAGGATGGAGTGGTAATTGGTTCTGACGGTTTCGGGTTTGCCCCACAGGATCAGGGCTATCTGAAAGTTCCGCAAGTAGGAATCGTTGTAATCGAAGACGATGTCGAGATCGGAGCCAATACAACGGTTGATCGTGCGACATTGGGTGAAACAAGGATCAGAAAAGGTGTGAAATTAGACAATCTTATACAGATAGCTCATAATGTAGAGATCGGTGAAAATACAGTTATAGCTGCGCAAACAGGCATCGCCGGCAGCACAAAGTTAGGTAAAGGGATAATGCTTGGCGGACAGGTAGCAATTAACGGGCATATTAATATCAGTGATGGCGTAATGGCTGCTGCACGATCAGGAATCAGCAAGGATCCGGGCGAGAAGACTATCGTAGGAGGAACACCGGCTCGTGAAATCGGAACCTGGAGAAGGATTGAGGCGTCGCTCTCAAGGCTTCCGGAATTGATTCGCCGTGTTAAGGCTTTAGAAAAGAAAATCGATAAATAAGTCTCAGGGAGAACCTGAATTGTTAAAAAATCAAAGAACCATCAGCAAGAAAATTTCACTTGAAGGGATAGGTCTTCATACCGGCGTACATGTCAAGATGACATTTATGCCTGCTCCGGCTGGAAGCGGATTTGTATTTGAAAGAAATGATCTTGACGGAAATCCCCGAATAAAAGCGGAAATAGATAACGTAATTGATATTTCGCGTGGAACGACAATCGGCGATAAGGAAGTTAAAATATATACGGTTGAACATGTTCTATCTGCGTTGGCGGGTCTTGAAATAGATAATTGTATAATTAGATTGAATAACGTTGAACCTCCAGTAATAGACGGAGGTTCCAAGCCTTTTGTTGACGCTTTGCTTAAAGCTGGAATCGTTGAACAAGATTCTCCCAAAGAATATCTGAAGATCGAGAAAACCCTCATTTTTCATAACGAAGAAAAAGGAATTGATCTCGTTATTGTACCTTCAGATGAGTTTCGAATAACCTACATGGTTGATTACAAAAATCCTGCTCTGGGAACACAATATACCTCAATGTACAGTCTTGAAGAAGAATACGTCACTGAGTTTGCCGCCGCTCGTACCTTCTGTTTTCTTAGTGAAGTGGAGTATTTGAAGGAGCAGGGATTAATCAAAGGTGGCAGCCTTGACAATGCTGTCGTAATTGTTGATCGCGAAATTGATTCCTCTGAATTTGAAAGGCTGCGTGACCTGTTCGGAGTGAAAGCAAAAGCAATTCTCGGAAAAACTGGTATTCTTGATGATCGTAAATTAAGATTTTACAATGAACCGGTTCGCCATAAAGTAGTCGATCTGATTGGTGATCTTGCTCTGTTGGGAATGCCGATCAAGGGACATATCCTCGCAGCGAGAGCCGGTCATGAGGCTCATGTGGAAATTGTCCGGAAAATGAGGAAAATTTACGAAACCCAGCAGCTTACCAAAAAATATCAGGAAAAAGAATCAGCGAGTTATGTGTTTGATATATCGGCAATAAGTAAGTTTCTGCCTCATCGTTATCCCTTCCTGTTAGTAGATCGAATTCTTGAACTTGTTCCCAATGAACGTGTAACCGGGATCAAGAATGTCACGATCAATGAACAGTTCTTTCAGGGGCATTTTCCTGATCATCCAATCATGCCGGGAGTTTTGATCGTTGAGGCAATGGGACAGGTTGGGGGTGTACTGTTGTTAAACACTGTGCCGGAGCCTGAGAAGCATCTCCTCTTTTTTACCGGTCTCAACAATGTGAAATGGCGAAGAGCGGTTATTCCTGGAGATCAGCTCTATATCCGGATAGAGTTGATCTATTTCCGGCGTGGAGTGTGCAAAATGAAAGGAACTGCCTACGTTGGCGATGAACTTGCAGCTTCGGCTGAAATGCAGGCAGTTGTAAGAGAAAGGTGATTTATGACTGAAATTCATCCTCTTGCATGTGTAGATAAGAATGCTGAACTCGGTGAAAACGTTAAGGTTGAACCTTTCGCACTTATTGAAAGCGGGGCTGTACTTGGTGATGGATGTTCAGTCGGTTCAAATGCACTTGTCACCTCGTTTGCCAGGATAGGTGAAGAAGTAAAAATTCATAATGGTGCCGTGGTAGGAACCCAGCCCCAGGATTTGAAATTTGGAGGTGAGGATACAGTTCTCGAGGTCGGAGATAGAACTGTTATCAGGGAATTTGCATCACTTAACAGGGGCACCGTCGCGTATGGAAAAACTACTATAGGTTCGGATTGTTTGATAATGGCGTATGCCCATATAGCTCACGACTGCATTATCGGCAACCATGTGATCCTTGCCAATTCAGTAAATATGGGCGGGCATGTGGTGATCGGCGACTTTGCGATTGTTGGAGGGATGGTTCCTATTCATCAATTTGTCAGGATAGGCGCTCATTCGATGATAGGCGGTGGATTCAGGGTGCCGAGTGATATTCCACCTTTTGTCACTGCTGCCGGTGATCCGCTTGGATACAAAGGGGTCAATTCAATCGGTCTAAAGCGAAGAGGTTATAAACCCGAGACGATAAAAGCTCTGCATGGTGCGTATAAGTTGATTTATCGTAGTGGTTTGAATATTTCTCAAGCCATAGAAAAAGTGAAAGAAGAAATTGAGCAAATTCCTGAGGTTATCGTGATTATAGATTTTTTTGAATCGCGTGAAAATCGCGGTATTATGAAATGAATCCTGGTATTATTTGTATCGGACCTGACGGACCAGGTGAAATGCAGATGCATCTGGATCGTCTCATGCTTGCTTCAACCCAGGAAGACCGCAGGACAAGAATACGGCTGTATCGTTTTAATCCACCGGCGGTTTCTTTAGGTTATAATCAGAAAATCATTGAAATTGATAGCGAAAAAAGTAAATCGTTTGGATATGATGTAGTCAGGCGACCAACAGGTGGGAGAGCAGTACTACATAAAGGTGACCTGGTTTACAGTATTTCTGTCGCTGAAGATAATGTTGTTGAAGATGCTCCTTTGCATGTAGGAGTTTATAATCTTGTAAGTTATGCTTTAATTAATGGAATAAGAAAAGCCGGTATTAATGCAGGGGAAACAGAAGGCATAAAATCACCGCAGGGTCGTAATGGAGATATTCCCCGTTTATGTTTCAGCAGCGCAACGAGGCATGAAGTCCAGGTAGAGGGTAGAAAAGTAGTCGGCAGCGCTCAAAGAAGAGGGCAAAATGCTATTCTCCAGCATGGATCAATTTTGATTTCTGATGATCATCTTGATCTATCTGATTTATTAATTGGGATTGATGTCGAACGAAGTGAAAAAATTAAAACATTCTTGAAAAAAAGAACAATAAGTTTAAGTGAAGCAGGATATACAGGTACTTGTGAAGATTTAGCTGAAGTACTGGCAATTGAATTTGCGCAAGTTTTTAGTCCTGTCGAAAAGGTGGACAACGATACATTTAAAGAATCACTTTTAAAAGAGAAATTAGTTATCATTTAGTAATTCTTTATATATTGATCCATTTGCTGATTTGTTGATATTGTCTAAAAAAAGGGAGTAAAAATGCGTGTAATTGCTAAAATTGTTGTCGTAATGTTCATGCTGGTAACGGCTTCTACTGTTTTTGCCGGTATTGGTATTCATATCGGGATGGATATGGCTGCTGTTGAATCAAAAGATTATTCATTTGGATTTGATGGTGACTTGCCAAGTTATACCCCATCAACATTGGGAAGACAAGAATCCGGCAGTCCTCTGAATATTGGAATCGATTATACAATTGGGATGATTCCGATGATTGATTTAGTGATCGGTTTTACCGGGGCTTTCTCAAATTATGATATCAGTTATATACCTGCAACGGATACAAATACAGGTCTCCAGGCTGGGGATCCAATGGATGAAACGATTCCGTATGTTAGAGCAGGTTTTGAATTATCAGCTCTGTATGGAGTTTGGGGATTTCCGCCTATCGTCAAAGCTGTAAATGTCATGGTTGGTGCTGGTGTCGGGTATCACCTGTTCAGTCCGGTTCTATCAGAAGAATTACTTACGGATAAAATCGAGTCAGCAGACGCAGAAATAGATCCCTTAGAATATGCTGATGAAATTGAGGGCAAAATCGGATTTCACCTTGTTGGTGGAGTAAAAATCAAACCGGCGGGTGTGCCGATTGGATTCCGTGTTTTAGGCAAATACTACATCATTAGCGGTCAGGATGAAGGCGCACCTGAGAATTTTATGAACGTCAGCGCTGGAATTTATTTCGGTTTTTAGTATAGCTTATTGTCGTCTATAGCTTAGTTTATAAGGATGTTAAGAGTAGCTCCCTTTCGCCGAAAGGGAGCTACTTTGGACGGCTTCAAATATCAATCAGTGTAGAGTGTCCAAGTAAGACAACGGAGAGCTTTTTACGCTGACTCTGCTATCTTTTCAGGAAACCAAAGCTATTCGGTTGAGTATAATTAATGGTTTGAAAATTTAAATTATTAACCAAAGAAAACATTTATGTTCATTACTTTTATTGCATTTGTAGTCGTGGTTGGAGTTGTTATCTTCATCCATGAATCAGGTCATTTTTTAGCTGCGCGGGCTGTAGGAGCGCGAGTGGAAGTCTTTTCCCTCGGTTTGCCGCCGCGTCTTGTCGGCATTAAACGGGGCGATACGGAATATCGCCTTGGATGGATACCCCTTGGCGGGTATGTCAAGATTGCCGGGATGATAGATGAATCAATGGATGATGAAGGAGTCACCGGTGCGCCAGATGAGTTTATGTCCAAGAGCTATCCCTCCAAGGTATTTATTCTAATAGCAGGCGTCCTGATGAACTTCCTCCTCGGATTCCTTATCTATGCATTCATTGTTTTTGTCGAAGGTGATATAAAAATCGATCCATCATCGTCGATAGGAAGCCTTGCAGAGGGCTATCCCGCTCAAGAGGCTGGAATGCTTTCCGGCGACAGGATAATCAGTATTAACAGTAAAGAGATCAGTACCTGGGAGGATTTAACAAAAATAATCCATAATCGTCCCGGAGAATCACTATCTATAAGTTGGGTGCATGAAGCGGATACAGTTACCTCAGCAGTGGTTCCCCGAACTGAAACTCGTCAGTTTGAGGATGGTGAGCGTGAAATCGGTCTTATCGGGATTACTCAGAATATTACTTATGTGAAGGTGCCGCCTGCTCAGGCAATATCTAAAGGTGCAAAACTTACTGTAACTTATCTTCAGATGAGCGTGGAGACAGTGTCTAAGTTGGTCACAGGACGTGCTTCCATCAAAGAGGTTACTGGAATAGTGGGAATTGTTCAATATTCCGGTCAAACAGCACGAGCTGGATGGGTTTCATTCCTCGGATTCATTGGCTTCATTAGCATAAGTATCGGTTTCTTCAATATACTTCCAATACCAATGCTCGATGGCGGACATATTGTAATGGCGACGATAGAGGTAATCATCCGCCGGAATCTCTCGACAAAGGTAAAATTAATAATTCAACAGGTTGGCCTGGCGTTAATCTTAGTTTTAATGGTTGTAGTGACATATCATGACGTGCTGCGTATCTTCATCAAATAAATTTCATTTCGGGATATCTTTTCTTCTTCTGGCACTTATATTTTTAATTGGATGTGCGGCAGGGGAGAGAGGTATGCCCAATCCCAGTCATCCAAAAAAAAGAAGTACTCTTCAATCGCCGTCTTCTCTGAAAACAATCGATCATGTGATTCTTGGGGCGTTATTCGAGACCCAGGAAGACTACATTCGGGCAATTCACCAATATAATCAAGCGTTACTATATGACAGTACCAGTGCTTCACTGTATATATCAATTGCTGAGAATTATCAGAAAGTCGGGGAACTGGAGAGCGCAAGACTTGTTTTAGAACGTGGCATCAGTCATAATGGTAATGACCGTGGGCTTCTAACTCAATCCGGTGACTTACTTTTCATGATGGGAAGGTTTGATGAAGCGGCTGAGAGGTTTGAACATACAGTTGAAATATATCCAGATGATTATGAAGCATGGTACAGCCTCGGATCACTCTATATCCGGATTGGAAAGCACCTCGATGCAGTTGAGTGTTATGATCGTGTGATGGAACTGAATGGTCCGGATATGGATATTCTCGTACGTCAGGCAACGGTTTTATCACTGGCGAAAGAGTATGAAAAAGCAATAAAAGCTTACGAACGGATGTATTATTTGCAGCCGAACGATGATTTGATACCATTCACGATCGGAGGACTGTACCTTGAATTGGGTGATAGTCTGCGAGCGGATTCAGCATTTAAAATGGCTACAGAATTAAATCCCACCATACAACGTTACTGGGATCTGCGTATCAGGTTATCTGTAATTTTGAGGGACACGGCAAAAACAATCAACCTTATCGATGAAGCACTGAATAATAACCCGGAAAGCACTGAATTACTTTCACTGTCATCATCAGTATATTCACAATATGAACGGTTTGATGATGCCGAAACTTACCTTTTGCGGGCAGCAGATCTTGACAGCAATGATATCAGCCATCTGATAAACCTTGGCTTTTTGTACCATGAATTGAAACGTTGGGATGATGCTGAAAAGATTTACATTCGCGCACTTGCTGTCAATAATAATGATGCCCTGCTAAATAATAATTATGCTTATATGTTAGCTGAGATTGGCGAGAAATATGATGTCGCTCTAAATCATGTGAATATAGCCCTGGATTCCGAACCGGATAATCCATCATTCCTGGATACAAAGGGTTGGCTGTTATATTTACTCGGAGATTATAGTGAAGCTATCATCTTCCTTGAGAAAGCGGCGTCTTCAACACCTGACAATCCGGAAATATTAGATCATTTGGGTGAAGTATATTTCGCACTTGGCAGTAAAGAACGCGCAATTGTCATGTGGACACGTGCCATCGAACAAGGGGGAGATGAAGACGAAATCCGTCCTAAACTTGCACGGTAATAATTTTTTTCACTTTAATTATTTCGGTTTATTAATCAGAAATATTAAAGTGACTCTTTCTTCGCTCGCCTTATTCTTAAGCTCTATGTCTTTATTTACAAGCCTGAACACCTTTCCGGGAAACAACCATACAAAATCTATTATCATCCGGAATTTAAAATTTTCAGCGGTTAACATAATTGCGATGCTGCTATTTTATGGTTGCTCGCAAAAATTGATCATCCCAAGTGATAAAATTACATCTGCCGAGGTAGCCGAGTCGATTATTATTAATAATTACTCTAATATTGAACGGTTTCAAGCTGATTTTAGATTGAAGTATAAATCAGGGGCTTTGACCGGTAATCTGGATGGGACATACCAGCTTGAAATGCCGGACAAGTTTGCAGGGTCTGTAAATGGTCTCTTTGGCATTAAAATGGGTACACTTGTCGTAAATGCTGACCGTTATGAATTGGAAATGGGATTATTTGATTTTTTTGAGGGAAATAAAGATTCTCTCGATATTGAGAGGCTGCTTGGTATATCTTTACCGATGAACGATCCCGTGTTTTTGTTTTCACCGGCAGCAATGCCGCCAAAGGACGACGCAATAATACTGGATTTCAGGATATCTGATGATGATTCATTGTGGATACTAGAGATTGTAGAAGACGACATTCTTCATCGATATTCAATCAATCAGCAGCTTGGAGCAGTTGTTGAGGAACGGTGGATGACTGCAAAGCGTATCACACTTTTAGAAAAGAAATATCGTGATTTTGATAGAAACAAAGATTTAATGATTCCAAGCGAGATGCATTTACGTTCTCCGGGGAAATTGGAAACAGATGTGACATTACAATTATCCTCTGTCAAGGTGAATCCGTTATGGACGGAAAATCCATTTATTCTAAAAGCGAGTCAATTGCCATGACCTCAAATCCTCTGTTAAGTATCGTAATACCGCTCTTTAATGAAGTGGATTCTCTACCTCATCTTAAAAAAGCAATAGATACCGTTCTCGAGCGGGAAAAAATCGATACTGAAATATTATTTGTTAATGATGGCAGTACAGATGGCAGCGATAAGACTATTGACCGGTTCGCATCGGAAGACAGCCGGGTGAAGATTACCCATTTTCGAAGAAATCGGGGAAAAGCGGCTGCACTTGATACAGCCTTCCGTCTCGCAAAAGGCAAATATGTGATAACAATGGATGCAGATCTCCAGGATGAGCCGGAAGAAATTCCTAAGTTCATTGAAAAACTTGAAGAGGGATATGATCTTGTCAGTGGATGGAAGAAGAAGCGGCATGATCCATTATCCAAGACAATTCCATCAAAATTGTATAACACAGTCGCCCGGATTATTTCTGGAGTTAAACTGCATGATTTTAATTGTGGCTTCAAAATCTACCGCCGAGAAGTCCTGGATACGATCCAGATATATGGAGAGCTTCATCGTTTTATTCCCATCCTGGTAGATGCACAAGGCTGGCGGGTAGGTGAACTCGAGGTCAAACATAATCCACGCCGGTGGGGAAAGACTAAATATGGTATTTCAAGGTTCCTAAAAGGTTTTTTGGATATGTTATCTGTTACATATATAACCCGGTTTCAATCAAGTCCGATGTATCTTTTCGGAACAATCGGATTTATCGTCCTTCTCGCGGGCTCAATCGTTCTTGCTTATCTTTCAGTCGGCTGGTTCATGGGCGTATCTATTAGTGGACGACCACTGTTTTTCCTCGGAATCTTAATGATAATTGTCGGGTTGCAGTTTTTCTCATTAGGTTTACTCGGCGAAATGATCAGCCACATGCGCAATGCTATAAGGCCACGCGATGATGAGGATGTCTGAGGGTAAGAATTCACGATTTTGTGCAGTTTGGTGTCATTCCTGTTTTCGCAGGTTGTCCAACAATATCATTCTCGGACTTGATCCGGGAATCCACAAGATCGCAACTTGTTGTTATACCTGGATTCCTGCCTTCGCAGGAATGACATTCTGGGCTGATTGTTGCATTCTCGGACAGCCTGTTTTCGCAGGAATGACATAGTGGGTTGATATAACTTTACATCTGCAAAGGTATGGATATAGAATATGCGACTGGGTGTTGTTGGACCTCTTCCTCCCATGAGAGGCGGAATATCGCATTACAATGCTTCCCTGGTTACCACACTGCGTAACTCAGGGCATCAAGTGACAGCGATTGGCTTCAGGCAGCTATATCCACGTTTTTTATTTCCTGGAACCTCTGAAATCGATTCATCTTCATTACCATTCGACGACCATATTGAAATTTTAAAAGCGTGGTCTCCACTTACATGGCAGTCTGCACTTGCCAAATTAAGACAATCCGGGATAGAACGTCTTGTTTTTCATCATTGGCATCCATTTTTCGTTCCATGTTTTCGCTGGATGGCAAGGCTGAAGCCGAACGCCGGCATCCGGGTAATCGCTCACAATGTAATTCCTCATGAACACAGGCAAGCCGGGATTTTTTTAAATCGAATCCTGTTCAACAGCGCGGATGAGGTTATTGTTGGTGGGAGTACAGAAGCGGCGGAGCTGAAAAAACTTAGTCCAAAAGTTTCCAGTCGTGTCGTTCCCCATC
Source organism: Candidatus Electryonea clarkiae (assembly GCA_030765455.1). Classification (GTDB taxonomy): domain Bacteria; phylum Electryoneota; class Electryoneia; order Electryoneales; family Electryoneaceae; genus Electryonea; species Electryonea clarkiae. The sequence continues at coordinate 45,426 of JAVCCM010000041.1, forward strand.
CGGTTTATGATCGATTTTCTTCTGAGTATAATGACTTAAGTATTTCCGAGGCGAAAAAGCTTCTGGGCTATCCGCCTGATAAACCATTAATTATGCACGTAGGATTGGTTCGCAAATACAAGGGTGCCGACTTACTGATAGAAGCATTCTCAAAAATAAAAAATGAAAATGCTCTCTTGGAAATAGCAGGCGAATTTTACGATGATTATGACAACTATGTTGAACTCGTTAAACGTTTTGGTATTGGAAATCGTGTTAAACTTCTAAACAAATACCTCGTGAAAGAAGAGCTTAGTTTAAGATTGCGAGCGGCTGATGTGATGGTATTACCTTTTCGTCATGCAACGCAGAGTGGGATTGTGATGGCTGCCCTGGCATGTGGAGTGCCGGTCATTACAACATCGGTAGGGGCGCTTCCGGATGTGATCGAACCGGGAGTAACGGGCGAACTTGTCCCACCGGAAAATGTACCCGCACTCACTGATGCAATAGATAGCTTTCTTGCGAAGGATGAAGCAGAACTTCAAAAAATGCGGAAAAAAATAGCTGTGATTGCTAATGAAAGATTCAGTTGGCAAAGACTGGTTGATGTCTTAACGGAAGAAAATTAATGAACCGTGTCGCATTTATAATGGTAAATCACAATGGCGGGGAGGAGGTTCTAAGGTCGGCGCTGTCCGTAACCGATGACCTCTCAGATAATGACAGGCTAATATTGGTCGATAACGGTTCTACGGATAATTCCTGGCTGAAAGTTAAAGAAGAAATCGATAATATTATCTGCCTCAGGCACAGAAAGAATCTTTCCTTTGCAGCCGCAAACAACCGTGGTATCCGTTGGGCTTTAAAAGAGGGATTCAAATATATCGGAATAATCAACCCCGATGTACGTGTCAGCCACGGTATGACAGATACACTTTTAGGGCGATTAGAGGGGCAAGAAGATAGCAGAGTGGTTAGCCCGATTATATATTATGAGAATCCGGCGGAAGTTATCTGGTTTGGTGGAGGGAAAATCTGGTGGTTATTCGCCTGGGTAAGTCACAGGGGCCAGGGGAAACCAGCCGGGTACAAATCCCGTTATGAAGGCAGCACAGATTATCTGACTGGTTGTTGCTGGCTTGCTCCATCCGGTGTATGGCGTAGAACCGGACCTATGGATACAAAATACGGCATGTACGCAGAGGATGTTGATTGGTCATGGCGGGCAAGGCAAAAGGGTGTAAAATTAATTGTCGAACCTTCTGCAGAACTAGTACATAGATTGTCTCAAAGTTCCGGAGGCAGACGAAATCCGTTTAAAATCAAGTACAGGACGATGGCGACGCGTCTCTTTTTTCTGAGACATACTCCTGACCTCTTAAAGATACCCCAGGCATTTCTGTCATTAATTCCAATAAAATTATACTCTTTGTTATTAGCCTGGAGTGGAGAATGGGCGTCCCTGAAAGAATTTATGAAAGCAAACTTCATGCATATTGATGGAAAAATACCGTGGCCCCCCGAATAGTATCATCCAGAATTAATCCTGCAAAGGCTAAGCGATTTTGCGAATATGAAAAGTATTCATGGCGATTGCCCTGGATAATGATCGGGATAATTGCAGTCCTGGTTCTTGTAGAATTCATGTTCTCACCATTCGAACGAGCGCTGGGAAAATATATGGTCTGGACTCGTTCGATCAGGCAGGAGACTGGAACAGGATGGGAATTAAGTCATACCGGTGAAGAGGCTGAGCGGAAATTAGGACAAATAACTAAAGAAGTTCAGGAACGTCAAACTGCCGGATCGGCACTGAATGATTGGTTGGAAATACCATCGGTTCTAAAGCGTTATGAAGTAATATCCATATCACCTCATAAATTTCAGGATCTATACAAAAAGTTGCCAATAGTACTCCAATCGAAAATCTTCGACCCGATTGAGCTTCTCCGTATCGGTACATCCGGTCGTTGGCATAGGGTTTTCTTTCTCAATGTTGCGTCGGTTCCGCGAATTTACCTGGTTGATTCAAAAAATGTAGTTTTGGCGCAAGCATCATTGCCTGAAAGCTTTTTTAGAAAGGTGGATGTAACCAGGACTCCTTACCTGGGATTTATCGAGGATATCGAGCATTTCAACGGTCTTTCATTCCCGGCTTCCCTGTTCTTCAATGTTGTTCATCCGGCAGGTCCGGTTGTTCTTTCCAGTCCGGATTTCGTCAGTATATCAGAATTATCAGGCAAATTGAACCGTGTTGCAGTTTCATTAAAATCAGAAGAAGGATTACGAGCACTCGGGTTCGAAATGGAAAGGAATGACAGCTCAATCGTTTACCAGGTATGGCTTGATGAGATTGAAGCACAGCAACTTTTCACCGAGATGATGGACAGATCTCTTTTCGGGGAGGGCTTGTGAGTCGAATCAGAAGGATCATTAATTGGTTAATTTGGATATTTCTTTCTCTTGTAAGTGTCTGTTTTATATTAATCTTGTTGATTATAGGATTGTCTTCACGTGACATCCCGCAAGTTCCTGATCGGCTTGAAAGCCTTATCGAAATTTCTCCGACAAAAATCTTCGCCTCAGATGGTAGTCTGCTTACACAAATTGGGGGAAGAGAGGTTGTCCCTTTTGAAAGAATGTCTAAGAGTTTTATTAATGCTGTTCTTGCCGCTGAAGATGATGGTTTCTATAAACATCATGGAGTGGATAAACCGGGATTGGTAAAAGCTATAATTGGTCTGTTATTAGGTAAACGGTCAAGAGGCGGCAGCACTATTACACAGCAGTTGGCGAAAAACCTCTTTTTCACCTTTGAGAAGTCAGTATTTCGCAAGTTCAAGGAGATGCTCACCTCTTTCGAAATCGAAAGGAGATTTGAGAAAGATGAAATTCTTTCCGCCTATTGCAATTGGAACTACTTCGGCGGCAGAGCTAATGGAGTGGAAGCGGCGGCATCATATTATTTTGGTATCCATGCATCGGAATTATCATTAAGCCAGGCTGCTTTACTTGCGGGGATTCCCAACAGCCCGGGGCGTTATAATCCCTACCTGCATCCCGAAAAAGCGATTGCAAGGCAGCGATGGATATTAAGCCGGATGGAGAAACTGGGCTATATTTCAAACGATGAGAAAAAAATTGCTGTAGCAGACTCATTGATCTTTAAACCTCTATATGCTTCTGCTGATGAAGGCAGATATTTTTTAGAAGCAGTTCTTGGCTCACTCGAAGGAAAATATGGTAAGGACGTTGTTTATCATGGTGGGCTGAAAATATATACCACTCTCGATCCGGTTTTGCAGGGTTATGCGATAGAAGCTGTTAGAAAATCACTCGAAGAATTGGACAAGCGTTGGGAATTGCCGGATTTTGATGATGTGGACGTTTCAGAACGTCCGAACTACTTCCAGGGACTCCTGGTTTCCGTTGAGAACAGTACAGGTGCGGTTAAGGCATTGGTAGGAGGGCGTGACTGGTTCGCCAGCCAATATAACCGCGCTATGCAGAATAACCGCAATATGGGTTCAACGCTTAAGCCTGCTTTATATCTCACCGCAATAGAAAAATTAGGTTACACGTCGGCAACTGTTGTGATCGATACGCCTGTCGTGATCAAGATTCCAGGAACAAGGGACTGGAGACCCCCAAATTTTGATAAAGATTTTATTGGTCGGATTGTTCTGAAAGGTGCACTCGAAAGGTCAATTAATACAGTTGCCGCACAATTAATCCGCGATGTCGGACCGGAGGCGATGGTTAATACGTTAGAACGGTTCGGGATTCAATCACCAATGAAACCACATTATTCAATAGCTCTCGGCGCAAATCCTGTTTCGGCAGTGGAATTAGCTGGAATGACGGCTTCAATAGCGAATGGAGGTCAGGTAGTATATCCTTTCCTGGTAAGCCGGGTAGAAGATTCCAAAGGCAGTATTCTCGAGGAGCGCATAGTTGTACAGAATCGCCAATTCAATCCCGAGGAGGTTTATCAGGTAATCGATATGATGAAGGGTGTGGTTGAATATGGAACAGCGAAGAGCATTAGAAATTATGGTTTCGAACTTCCCGCTATTTGCAAAACGGGAACCACAAATGATTATCGCGATTCATGGTTTATCGGTGCGACTCCTATATTAACTGCTGTCGCCTGGGTAGGATTTGACGATAACCGCCCGATGCGAAAACGGGGGGCAGGATACATCACTGGTGCCACAGGAGGGTTACCTGTCTGGGCACGGTTTATGACGAGAGCGACAGTTGGAGACCCTTCCCGAGATTTTGATGTTCCTCCCGGAATTGAATTTCGTGATGTACACCTTTACACCGGGCAGGAAATGGATGAATCCGGCGAGGATATTCAGAAAATTGCTGTACCGGTCGGGACAGTTCTACCTGAACCGAAAACAGATGAAGCTGAAGATGAGCCGGATAATGAGCTATCCAACAACTTGGAAAATCTCAGGGTTGAGGGATCACATTGAGCTGTCTGTCTGCAATAATAATGCGTCTCTTTGCCGGTTCAATTCTTGGTATTCTGTTCTTTGTTGTATCCATATTCCTATTGATTGATTCTTCCGCAAACGCTATTATTTCAACAACTCTCGCAACTTTGATTCCAATATTAGCAGGATCAATCTCAGGGTGGTTACTTATTGATCTAATAAGTAATTACCGTTGGAAACATAAATGGCTGGAACAAGCTACCGGTGAAATTCAGATCAACGATTATGAAAGAAAAAAATACATTATAAGAGGAATGAGGGAAATCCTTGGACCATTAACGTCACCGGGGAAGATCTCCTCGAGGTTATTGCGATTCATAACAGAATGGATAAAAACGTTATTAAGAGGCGAAGAAGACGAGGAATTGTTAAATTATCTTATAAAACTTTCGGATGAAGTCCCCGACGAGACAGATGATGAGCCTGAACTAATTGAAAAATTTCTTTTATTGAAATCTAAAATACTGAAAGTGGGCATATCTGAGACAATAGACACAAACGATATTGAAATTTCGGATGATGTTGATAAGGAAAAAGTTGCCGGATTAGAAGCTGAATTTGACAATACTGTGAGGAATATTTTACATAAAACCATCAGAGTAATCTTTAAATTTTTCATACACTTGAAATCAAATCTTTCAAAAGTAAAATTTGTTAATATAAATGATTTGTTCAGATTATTAAGTTGGATAAAGATACAGATATCATTATTGAAAAATAGGAAGCAATTATTAATTAGTACAATAATAACTGTTATGTTAGTTGTAATTATATCAACAATATACAGGGTTAATACGAATAGATACGGAAGCGAGTCCGGAGGTTTGTCGCAACCCGGAATAGTACAATCGGAAAAACCATATACAATTCAAATTGCAGCACATCTTTCAATAGAGAAAGCAGTCAATCAAATAAAGGTTTTACGTAAGAATGCTGTAAATGCTTACCTTGTCCAACCGGAAGCGGAGAAATCGCGATATTACAGGATAAGAATTGGACATTTTGACGGTGTTTCAGTTGCGAAATCTTTTGCTGATTCACTGAAAGATGCAGGTGTGATTGATGAGTATTTTGTGTCGCATTTTACCGTCGGTGAAATACCGGCGGGAATTGACAGGTAGAGGTATATTATATTCATTCATTCAATATGACTACCGGAGAATACAGTTTCTAAAAATGAAACTGTATAGTTAAATGTAATTTGCTAAGTGTATTTGAATTCTTCCCCGAAGGGGATAGATTTGAATAGCCATGGGTGAAACCCATGGTAACAATGATGTTTTCCAACGACCCTGAAGGGGTCTGACCATGAAAGCGTGAAATAGTAAACGAGAAAACATTGTTCGCAATAAACACAACATAATATCAATAACAGTATAGATTATTGTCCAACCCCGTCAGGGTTGGTTTGTTTCAATCCCAGCCCCACAGGTTTGCACCTGTGGCTATTCATATTTTTCCCCTTCAGGGAAACAGATGAAACTAAACAGTTTCAAGTAATCGTTTTGATGCTTAAGCAGGTGATTTAATTTGAAAAAAACAAAACAATACGATGTCGTTGGAGTAGGCCGGGCGGTGTATGACTATACGGTACTGGTGGAGCGGTATCCGGAGAATAATACCAAGACAGAAGCGATAGACCGGTTTGAGGGAGGCGGTAGTCCTGTGCCGAACGCCTTATGTCAATTATCGGTCTGGGGGTGGAATACATCTCTTGGTGCTATAGTGGGTAATGATTATCATGGCACCAGGTTTATTGAAGACACATCAAGGTATGGAGTTCACATTGACAAAGTGAAAATGCTTGAAAATCAAAGAACTCCATGTGCATTTTTGTGGGTTGAAAAGAACAGCGGAAAAAGAACAATCGTTTTGGATCGTGATATTGCGCCACTCTCTCCAAATGACTTACCTTATTCGGAATTAAAATCTTGCAGGAGCCTGTTGATTGATGGCTGGGAGGCTGATGCTGCACTTGAGGCTGCAAGCCTTGTCAGGAAAGCAGGTGGCAAGATCATGCTGGATGCCGGGAATGTCCGGCAAAGAATGGATGAGTTGCTGAGTTCTGTAAACTGGATAGTGGTTCCGCAAGCGTTTCATCAGGCTTTTTACGGAGATATTGATTTCCATAAAGCATTGCTAGATCTGCGCAAACGCGGCACAGAACTTGCAATAATCACAAACGGTTCCAAAGGCTGTACAGCCGCCTGGGAAGACAAAATTGAACATTTTCCGGCTTATGATGCAGATATTGTGGACTCTACCGGTGCCGGTGATATCTTCCATGCAGGAATACTTCATGGTCTTCTCAAAAAGTGGGCAATACCGGATTGTATTCGATGGGCATCAGCCGCCGCAACACTGGCAACAGGAAAATTAGGCGGCAGGGGAAGACTTCCCGGCGAGAAAGATACAGCCTTGATTCTTGAGCAAAGGCTTAGAGAAACTCAGCAACGTTAATCCGGAAAAAGCTGAGATAAGCGTATTCGGAGTTCAAGTGGCAAAGAAAGACGACAACAATACCTTATTTTTTCCCGGTTTCGAGCCTGAAACCGAATCACCCGGTAAAAACGGGAAAAATAGTTCAGGCAAGAAAAAGGAACCGGTGACTGCCGAGCTTGAGGTTCCGGAAGAACTCGATATCATTATTAGTGAACGTAAATGGCAAGAGAAGACGGTATATCAGGGCAAATGGCATGATTCGATTCACTACGGCAACAACATTCATACCTTGCAGAAAATGCCTGATGAAACTGTAGATTTGATCCTCACCGATCCTCCTTACGCAATTAATTACAAATCTAACAGACGGGTAAAAAATCCCAAATTCAACCACCTTGAGAATGACAATTCTAACGAATGGATACCTGAATTCGCCCAGCATTCATATCGTGTATTGAAAAATAACAGACATTTATATTGTTTTTGCCGGCATGACACTTATCCTGAATTTTTGGCTGCTTTATCTGAAGCAGGATTTAAAATAAAGCGTACCCTGATCTGGGTGAAAAACAATCATGGCAGTGGCGACCTGAAGGGTGATTATGCGCCCCAGGATGAATGGATTATATACGCGCATAAAGGAAGACGTAATTTGTTTGGAAAAAGACATTCGAATGTACTTATGTTTGACAAATTATCATCAAAGAAATTGTCACATGCTACTGAGAAACCGGTTAAACTATTGAAATTCCTTATCGGTAAAAGCACTGAAGAGGGAGAACTGGTGCTCGATCCCTTTTCCGGTTCCGGTTCTACGCTTCATGCTGCCATTGAAATGGAAAGAAGCTATTGTGTTATTGAATTATCACCAAATTATTTTCTGACAAGTAAAGAGCGGGAAAAAACCCTGAAACAGAACTCGTTTAGTGACCAGCTCTACAAGTTGAAATGAATCTCGCATGCAAAGGCAAGAATACGAAACGTACAAAATCTAATAGAATCTATATTAATATAACCACTCTCCCCGGAATCAAGATTCCGGGCTACATTTTTTGTTTGCTACTTTTTTTTCAAACCTCTTTTTCAAAACTTCCAGAATGGCAGCAACAGGTTAATTATGATATTGACGTGACCTTGATCGACAGTATCCACACCTGGCAGGGGACTGCACAAATTACTTATATAAATAATTCTCCGGATACCTTGGCTACACTATGGTTTCGTCTCCCGGCAGAGGCGAGGAAAGAGCATAGTATTGAAGATGGTATTTTGTTCAGGGGCAGAAATAACCGTCTCAAAAACCTTCCGGAGAAAAATTGGGGCGGTTTGAATATCGATTCGTCATGGTGTGATAATAGAACATTGATATTTAAACCTGATGGGAGTATTGGTTCACTATTGCTTGATCCTCCGATTCTGCCCGGTGACTCGGCAATCTTCACGCTCGCTTTCCGTTCAAAATTCCCTTCTGGTAAAGGTTCTTTTCGTATCGCCTGGATAAACGGACAATACAAAGGCGCATACTGGTACCCGATGATCTGTCCCTATACCCCTGAATACGGATGGACTGTAAATCGTTATTTTGGTACCGCCGAGGCTTACGGTGAGTTTGGTGATTTTAATATTCGATATACTGTGCCAAATCGTTTTATCGTTGCCTCCACCGGGGTGCTGGTGAATGAAAACGAAGTATTGCCACCGGAAAGGATGGAGGGGCTGGCAATAAGTAATTCCGATCCTATCCCGATTCCGGATGAGGAGGAGGGTGAACGACCAGTTACATGGATATATCGTGCTGAAAATGTTCCCGATGTAGCATTTGCGGCTGATCCGAAATTTGTTATAGACAGGATTGATTACGGCAGCTTTGAATCATGGGCTTTTGTCAGGCGGGGAAGACAGGAACAATGGGATGATGCGGCAGAAGTATGCGGCTGGACGATTCAGCAGCTTGAAGAGATCTACGGCAAATATCCCTGGCCCCGTGTCTATGCCACTGATTCTTACAGCGCCATGGAATATCCCATGCTGACCATGATGAGCAGTGAGACTCCGGGTTACAGGTATGTTATGATGCATGAAGTAATCCACAACTATACACCAATGATCCTGCACTCGAACTCAGTAGATGCACCGGTTCTTGACGAGGGATTTACAACATTTATTGAACATGAATTAATTAACCGCTACGATGGAACACCTTATAATCGCAAGAGGACTATAACTCGCGGCTTGTTTTCCAAAGAATTTGTCATGCGTGACGATGATATCCGGGGACGCAGACCATACTTGGAGTCTGTGCTGGAAGGCAAGGATTTGCCTATGGTAAGGGGAGCCGACATAGCCAATGATTATTGGCAACTACGGGTCTCCACCTATTATAAAACTCCGATTATGTTGAATGCACTACGTTCCGTGATAGGCGAAGAAGCTTTCTGGCGGGGATTCCGGATTTATTACCGTGATAATGCATTAAGTCATGTCGATGAAAATGATATGATCGAGGCATTCGAGGAATCTTCAGGACGAGGACTTGGTTGGTTTTTCAAACAATTTCTATACGATTCCGGCGATATTGATTACGCATTCACAAAATTTGAAGTAAGAAAAAAAGATTCGAGCTATAATACAAAGATTGGAATAAAGCGCAATGGCGAAATAAGGCTTCCAATTAAGCTTGCAGTTATATGTGAGACTGGAGACACTTTATTAAGAGAGATCCCATTCTTGCTAACTGATCCTGCCAGTCCAGGTTATCAACAAATTGGACAGTGGGATCAACTTCATGATCCCTCAAAAGAAGTCGAAATAATATTTGATTTTGATCTGGATCGAAAGCCGGTGAAAGTATTGCTTGATCCCGAGAATAGCTATGCTGACAGGAACTCGATTAACAATGAAGTACCTGCAGGTCGTTTCAAACTCAGATTTGACAATGGGCTAACCCCAAAACCACCCGCTTCACTGGATTCAACGATTGCATTTATCGGACCATTATTTGGGTATAATTATCGTGATAAACTCCTTGGGGGAGTTAATATCCGCAGCAGCTATATGGAAAGAAGAAAATTCTTTGCAACGGATGTGGTTGCATCAGGTCACAGTGATGTAAATCGTGTACATGCAAGAGTTATGTTTGCTAAACCCTTGGGAAATGGATATATGCCACCACAATCGTTTGTCTCGGCAGGAAACATGCATCGAGATCAATGGCTGATTTTGGGATTACGGCGACAATGGATTTCGCAAAAACACATCAATAAAAAATATCGAAACAGCATTCACTTTGGTGCATTGCATAATATAGATAAATCTTTATTAGACAGAAATAGTTCGAGGGATTCCAAAAAAAATACACCCTATGTTCGGATCAATTACTATCTCCAGAATAGCAGATATAAGTTTTCAAGTCGATTGTCTCTGACAGGTGGGATTTCGGATGCTTCAAGTACAGGTTTTGGAGTAATTGAATGGGATGGTGTTAAAGAATTAGCAGCAAGGTCCGGATGGCGGTTCAGGATTGAATCCCGATTCTATGTGACATCAAATAAAACCATCAATCAATTTAGGCCAACGATTAACAGTAGTTCTCCCTATAAGCTATTAGGTGAACCTCTTTTTGGGAATGCATGGCACAACGAATCAAATCTTCCTCGATTTCCACTGGCTTATTCCAATGCTTCTTTTGCATATGCTGAGGAACTCTTTGCTGATCAATTAATGTCATATAGAATACTCCTTAACAGACCTTTACCAAAGTTCATGTCGAGAACTATTCTAACCCCATTTAATCGTTTTATAAATAAATTCAAGATAGGTCTATTTCATACAGGAGGATTTATATTCTCTGATGATTTTTTCCCGATTAGTTTTCTTGATGGATGGGGTACTCTTGTAGAAGCGGGTCCTGAAATTACAATAGATGATTTGTATGGAGTCTCTTTTTCAATCAGAGCAGCACCTTTGTATAATCTAATTATTCACGAGAATTCACGCGGAACCACAGTCAATGACTCTAATTCTAGGGAGCATATCGACACGTATTCTTATATAGATAATAATTGGGCGGATTTTGGATCAAAAATTGTAATAGTAGTAAAACTTAAAAGAGATAATTTCTTTAGATTTTAAAACGAGACGTCAAATATATAGATATATTATAGAAATAACGCGTATTGTTAAGGTAAAGCATTAATGGTAGAGAACATATCAAATATATATGAAAATAAGATTCATTTCTCCGGTATCGGTGGAACAGCTATGGTTGCAGGTGCTCGTCTTGCTCTTGATTTAGGTTGGGACGTGAGGGGGAGTGACAATCCGCTTTATCCTCCAACATCATTAATGGTTGAGGAGCTTGGTGTTCCTGTTTCAACTGGTTATGACGCTTCAAATCTCGACTGGAATCCTGATCTTGTAATCATCGGAAATGCTCTAAGCCGTGGTAATCCTGAAGTGGAAGCAGTTCTCGAGCGTAAACTGCATTATGTCAGTCTGCCTGAATGGTTGAAAGATAATGTGCTGCGTTCCAGGCGTCCGGTTGTTATCTGTGGGACACATGGGAAAACTACTACCACGGCTTTAACTGCACATCTTCTCGAGCAGGGAGGATTGAATCCGGGTTATTTCATCGGTGGTCAACCTCTTGATTTTAAAAGTCCTTCAAATTTGGGAGGTAATAAAGCTCCATTTGTCATAGAGGGTGACGAATATGATACGGCGTTTTTTGACAAGCGTGCGAAATTCTTCCATTACCTGCCTGAAATTGCTGTAGTTACTTCTCTTGAATTTGATCATGGGGATATTTACGATAGTTTGGATGATATCAAACGTGCGTTTCGTTTTATGTTACGTCAGATTCCAAAATCCGGCTGGTTGATCTTGTGTACTGACAATCCCGGAGCCAGTGAACTGGCAGAGCATTCATTCAGCAATGTCGCTACATACGGATTCGATAAAAAAGCCGATTTCCGGGGCGAAATCGTTTCTGTTTCTGAAGATTTCCAGCTATTAAAGGTCTATAATAAACAAGAGCTAATGATCGAATTATCAATGCCATTCTTTGGCAAACATAATGCACAAAATACGCTTGCTGCAGTTGCCGTGGCGACAATACTTGGTGTAGATCATAATAATATTTGTAAAGCGGTCAAGAGCTTTAAGGGTGTTCGGCGCCGGATGGAAATATTTCTGGAAGCGGGCGGTAAAACATTCGTCGATGACTTCGCTCATCATCCGACAGCCATTAAAGAGACGATTCTTGCAACGAAACAGAGATGGCATGGAAGAAAATTGAGAGTGCTTTTTGAACCACGATCTAATACCACTGTCAGCAACCGTTTCCAATCGGAATTATCGGATTCGTTTTCGAGAGCTGATGAAGTGTGGTTGGGACCTGTATATCGTCCGGATCGAATGCCGGAGGACCAAAGACTGAATCGCTCCATGATTATCAATGATTTAAGGAAAAAAGGAATCAAGGCAGAATATTCCGATGACATCGAAGAGATTGTAAACTCGATTTGTGATTCTGGAAATGAAGGGGAAGTAGTGCTTATCTTGAGCAATGGCGCTTTTGGCGGAATCCATCAACGATTGAAGAAAGTTTTCGAGAGAAACAGGAATGATTGAACAACTTGAATTGATACAACCCAGTGGTGAAAAGCAGATAAAATGTAATCAATGTGAATCAATGTTCATTTTTTCAAAAAAGGAACAGGAATTTTTTGAGGAGATGGGCTTTGTTACACCGCGTTATTGTCCTGCATGCCGGAGAGCAAGAAAACAGGAAGATAATCCTAACGTAACAACACGTGAATTGTATGAAATTATTTGTAACCAGTGTGGAAAACAGTCCCAGGTGCCATTCAAGCCAATAGAGGGACGCGCTGTATATTGCAGGGATTGTCATACAAAGATTCGTGGATCTAACAATACAGATGGACAAAACCGTACCGGAGCGAATAATTCAAATTCTTCGCATGAAACAAAACCAAATCATGATCAAAATAATTCTCAATTGACAACTATTGATGACTCAGAGCGCCCATACGCGGAGTTGGACAAAAGTGTGGAAACAATTCTTGACGGTTTGTTTCCGAATCCCTGATTATAAATTTCGCCGAATGAGGTAAACATGAGTAGCTCACTTTCGCCGAAAGTGAGTTGTTTGCACGGAAATGGTTGGTACAGTTGGACTCACTTTCGCCGAAAGTGAGCTACTTTATCAACTCGATGAATGAGAGTAGATCAACTACTGGCGCAGTTTGATAAGATAAATTTTGGGAGTGGAGGCGATCCTGGTGGACGCCGCGGCCTTCAAAGCCGTTGTGGGGCTTAACCGTCCCGGCTGGGTTCGATTCCCAGACACTCCCGCCAATTATTCTTAATTATATATTATACAGATGAACGCTTATGCCTTCCCAGAAGATATCCTTTAAAAATTCAAGCGGTGAAGATCTTGTTGCATGGCTGGAAAGCCCCGATAATGAGAAACCTCTCGCATACGCAATATTCGCCCATTGTTTCACTTGTTCCAAGGACTACAAGGCAGTATTTCATATTAGCCGTATTCTTAGGAGTGAGGGTATAGCTGTATTGAGGTTCGACTTTACCGGACTTGGTGAAAGCTCTGGTGATTTTTCAGATACGAATTTTGCTTCCAATATACACGATTTGCTTGATGCGGCAAAATTTCTTGAAGATAGTTTTGAAAGTCCAAAATTACTGATAGGTCACTCGCTTGGTGGAGCGGCAGTACTCCAGGTTGCTGATTTATTACCATTTGTCAAGGCAGTTGTCACCATAGCAGCTCCGGCTGATTTAAACCATTTACGTGATAAATTGATGATCAGGGCAGGCAGTGACGATGGTGATGGTGGTGGGGTGGAAGTTACGATCAGCGGTAGAAAATTCAAGCTTGAAAGGCATTTTTTCGAAAGCCTCGAACAGTCTTCAATGACAAAAGTGATCAGGAAACTTGACAAGGCATTGCTTGTGATACATTCACTTTCTGACGAAATCGTATCTGTAAATAATGGCGAACAGATCTTTGAGAATGCAAAATATCCGAAATCTTTCCTCGGATTGATTAATACCGATCATTTGTTATCCAATGAAGAAGATGCAAAGTATGTAGGTTCTGTTATTGCCGCCTGGGTGAAAGGATTTTTATCAGCAGGTTAGCACTCAAAGACAATGACTCGTCTGGTTACACATCATTCATAATGTGTCCACATCCGAATAACCTTGACTGTATTTATGTCCTCAAGGACTTGATAGACGAGGCGGTGTTGAATATTGATACGGCGTGAACATGCGCCGGACAGGTCACCGACCAATTTTTCAAAAGGAGGATTTTTCTGAAAGGGATCATCACTGATGATATTCAGAAGCTTCATCACCTTTGGTTTTAGACCGGACGATGCTATCTTTTTTGCGTCAATTTGGGCTTGTTTCGTATAAACAAGCGTCCATTTCACCAGTCAAGCTCCGTCTCAGTCTGCTCGACAGGCGTGTCCAGACCTTCCCTTATCGATTCACGCATACCGGGAATAGATAGCAGATACAGAGTTTCCGATATCGCTCGCCAGTCATCCTCTGAGATTAAAACGGCGTTAGATCTCTTCCCGGTTATCTGTATCGGCTCACCTGAAGTTTTGGTTTCGTCTATCAATTTATAAAAATTGGCGCGAGCCTGTGTAGCAGAAAGCGTTTTCATATTTCTCTCGGTTTATGAATAACGTACGCAATTAAGTACGCTTTGTCAAGCAATTAAGCGGTTTTTGGATTCATTATATAATGAACCCGGATATCGAAGCTATTCGGATCATTAGTCGGTCGCATCAGGCGATCTTATGAGTACTTAATAGATATACTGTCCCCTGAATTCTCCCTGAATTCTCTGTCCCCTGAATTCCCTCAGCTTGTCACAACTCTTGAATATCCCATTTTTCTGTTTTTGCCGACTGAAATATATTGATTTTTTTCAGATCATCCGTAGTTGGATCTTCTATTGGATTATTAAGAATTAATAATTCAAATTCTCTGTGTTTCCTTTCTTGAACTCTATATAAGTAATATCTATCATGATGGATTTTTGCTGCGTTAAGTTCGTTGCCTCCCAGCACAATAACCCCACTAGAAGAACTTCGCCCTTTAACTTCTATGAATCGGTGTATATGTGAAATATTTGAATCTTTAAGAAAGCGTTCTTTGTCATCTTCTGAAATAAAACTGATAATATCACAACCAAATGCCATTTCACCTTGAATAAAAGAAACCTTTATTGGAATTCTTCCGAGTTCTAGCTCAGCTTGTATTGCTAGGTTTTCGGCTCTGTTTGGATTAACCATTGTTCCAGAACTACCAACTTTTTGAGTTTTTGGATTTTTTCTTAATCTGATCTTAACTCTCTTTGGAGTGATTGGTTCATGAGACCCCCGACTAATGTCAATGTCGCCTATCTCATCGTCTTGAATTGAATTTAAATCTTCAACTTTATCGGTTTTAGGGTCATCAACATATTGAGTAATTTTAGTTTCAGTTGCGGTATCTTGGTATTTCTCTTGATCAGATTGGAGTTCTAAGAGCTCTAATAAATCTTCATTATCATCCTCGATAATTTCTAATAACTTTTGCGCTTCTTCATATTTTACAACTGCGTCTTTCCCGATAATCAATCCTAGTAACGTCTTCCTTTGTCCTGGATCGGTTGACATTATTCTAGAAATATCACTACTTATATCCGCTCTGAATCTGCTAGTAATTAATTCTCCTACCGCATCTGAAACAACAACGTCGGAATTAAGTTTTGAATCTGATATCTTTTCATCAATGACAAGATAAGCGACATCCTTGTCTTGAATAGTTCGACCATATTCAAGATTTATAGGAACTATGTTATTTTCTACTAATATTTCTCCTGATAAAGATTTGCATAATGTAATTTTCAGTTTTCTTAGTTGTCCAAGTTCAACCCTCCGCGAATCGCTATCAATTCTCATTGCGTATATATAAGGCTTTAGGTTATTAATCTCTTTTTCAAATCTTTCAGAAAGTGGATGTATACTATATTTTGAAACTGACATATGAATATTTGAAGGAGTAAGCGTTTCAATATTAAATAATGCTTTTACTTTTCTTGCACCTCGTCTTCTATCAATATCAACAGTTGAAAATAAATCTGCTATATGTGAGGGAATAATATTATTCTCCAAGTAAAACAGTTTATTACAGGGATAGTATTTAGAAATCCCATTTTTTCTACCTAACATTAGACCCATTTCTAGGAATTTTTCATAATTCTTACCTGAAGGAGGAGGATTATCTATTTCATTTCTTCCAATCATTAGTCGATAAATCTGACGAGCATGATCACCATTAGGATCGACTTCCGGTAGTTTCAATAGGATTTCATAAAGGGTACTCCAAGGTAGTTCATCTAAATCTTGGATTACACCTAAACGCATTAAGCTACTCTTAATAGCCATACTATCTAGTCTTAAAGCCTTAAATAAATTATGCTTAATATCTATTGCTGGAAAACCCAAGATAGGGGTTAAGTCTTTAGTAGCTTTTGTTAATGAACAACTTACTGGTTTCTTTTTGGAACCGTCTATTATTGGAAGCCATTGTTCATTTGATAATTTCCATAATACATACGATGGTAATGAATACCCATGATGATAACGGTAATTAAACCTACCACCAGGATCATATCTAATCTTGATGTCGTCACCATTTAATCTCATATCCTCCAATCTTCGATCAATTGCACACCATGCAACAATTGCATGTGGATCAGCCTTTTTTATTATTAAATCAAGGTTTTCAACTGTCGATACGTTTTCAATTCTTAAAGAGTTAGTTCCACGCTTTAGTGCTTCACTTAATGTAAACTCCTCGAATTTGGTATCCGAATCCATTTTGGATAATACATATCCTTTAAAATCAGCATCTTCTACGTTACTCTTAATTATTCTTGGATCAGAAGCAACTCCCAACCATTTTAGAAAAAGTTCTGTACCTTCTATGGCGGCGTCGGGTAGAAGAACATGAGGAGGAGCGACAAATAACTCTTTGATATTACCCCCAAATAAAGCTTGTAATAACTTACCACTGGGGTATTCTTTACTAAAGTAGAGTTCCTTTGAAGGTTTAAAGCTTTTTCCGCTGGTTGGTAAAACAATTCTGATTGTATCTGGGAAAGAGATCGATTGATCTAGAGATTTATAGATTTCCCAAACCGCCTGAACTGCCTTTATTCGAACATCTAACTCATTCTCTTTATCATTCTTTATTATGCTATTTGCTTCTGAAATGATAGACAATAGTATTGTCCTAACATTGTATTCTTGGACATTTGAATAAAGGGTTAGTTTTTGCGCTAAATCTCTATTTCTTTTAACGTTAAATTGATCTTTTAATATACTAACCAGCTCTTTACTTATTACGCGCAAAGGCACCCATTCTGGAAGATTAAATGTTTTTCCTTCAGGTGGAAGAATTGCCGTTCTTGTATTCTCAATTTTGCAATGTTGTTCATCGATCAAGAGGTTAGGAGGATCACCGAATTCATTGTCATAAGATTTACAAAGTGTCTTTAATAAAATCGCTCTTTCTTTGTGCGAATATTGATCATGTTTAGTATTAATTCTCTTTACTAATTCATCATATTCGAGGAAATCTATATCAAGCAATTCTAATGTGTTCTCTTCTTTATAGAATAAACATATATCGGATAATATCTCAGCATCAACAAGATTATTGAGATCACAGTTTAATCTCTTTACCTCATTCGTTGACTTAAACTTCAGTTTGTATGTAGGAATTATATTTTTAGTCTTCAATTCGCTTATTAGCTTTTCTCTGAATCCAAATTCTTCAATATCTGGATGTAATGTTGAAACAGGAACAAGCGATTCTACGACAAACCAAGGATCATTAGGTTTGCCTCTTACAATGTCCTCAGCTCTTAGCGCCATAAGCTCCGCTAATCTCTCAAAAATATATTCATTAACTTTACTATTGATAAGATTTTTTCTGTTTGCTGAAAGTTCGAAAGTGCCATGTGCTACAATATTGAATGGAAACGTCACATTCGTTGGGAAATATGAAAACAATTTATCTGTTGTCTTCTTACCCTCAGCATGAACAGCCAGTTTTAGTTCATACTTATTGTTGAATTTATAGTCATCTGAAATAATATTTTTGGGTATAACATCTGAATCGGAAAAGATTTCCCAAATCTGACTTGGCTTGTCATTGTATGCAATTTCAACGACAGCAGAGTCACGTTCAATAGCCCAGTGCTTTATATCCCCATTAAAATTTATACTTGTTGATCTAATATTTTGCATGAAAATGAATGTTTCATCTACGACTTCGTTTAACTGTTTCTTGATCTGTGGGATAACTTCATCTGGATTTTTTAGTAGAATAGCTATTATCGTATCATATCCCTTATTTCTGATTTGTGATGTATAATCTATCAGATTATTACAATCCTGATCACTTTGAGATTGGCTTAATGGATGAGGAATATCCAAGGTAGCGATTGGAAATTGGATGTTGGTTTTTTGGTAGAAATCATCAATTCTTTCCCTAATTGACGATGAATTGGATGATAATTTTTCTAACCATTTTATCGCCAGTGAATCACTAAAAATTACTTCCGCTTGACCCGAAACAATAATTATTGAATTAGCCCACCCAAGCACGGATCTAAACCCCAAACCTTTGTATCCAATAAACTTCAGCCCTTGAGCTTGTTTTGGACTTATATCACTGATCATTAGTGATGTGAAACCTTCATCACTGAAGGGATTTCCTGTATTAGCTATAAACAATGCATCATTAGTAAGCTCTATTAGTAATCGAGACTCACTTTCATATCCGAAACCAGCATCATCAGCATTTTGTATTAATTCAATAAGTTGTCGACCATGATATTCTTTGATATGGTTTTTCTCTCGATTGTATGCTGCAATCATTTCATCTGGTGAGCGGGAATAATTCAATTTCTTTGCTTCAAGCTTATCTAGAAACCAATTATTCCAATCTTGTCTGGACCATAGTAAAGAAGACATTTTTTTGTGGGAGTTCGAGTCTTCCATCTTGTTTCCTCAATTTTTTGTGCTGTTTATATCTTTAATATTTCTGTTGTTAAATATCATTGGACAGGTGCCCCGACTGCTTGCTGCTGGTTTCACTCAAAATTCAATGTTATATGTGATAGTCGCAATATTTTCACTAAACCTGTTGTTCAACAGGAAATGAAAATGTGAATTTACTTCCTTTACCAATTTCTGATTCTACTTTAATTTGGCCTTTGTGGTCCTGGGATACCTGGTAACATATCGCTAAACCCAGTCCTGTCCCTACATTCAGGTCCCAGGCGGTGTAACCGGGATCAAAGATTTTATTAATTTCTTCTGATGGAATCCCTCGTCCGTCATCAGTTACACTGAAATGAATTTCATCACCCTGAACCTCTGTCCGGAGTGCCGATAACACCAACTGCAACAAGGATCAATGCTACCCCGAGCGCAACACCAAGAGCGAATCGGTATGCGGTTTTGTCTGTCTTCATAACTTCCTCACTCAGGGATGGCGAGATTGGTTCCCTCAACTTGAACATTGCTAAGAATCCATAAGATTATCTACTACTCAAAGGCTAGCCAGCACAAGTCGTTCACTTGCTGCCGGGTTTCACTCGTAGCATGGCAATCTCAAACTCGATTGGAGATAATCCCATAGTTACTTCTGAACATATACTTCTTTCATTTATTTTATTATATTTCTGACCTTTAAAGAAATCATAGAAACAGGGGAAATGGCTGATGACTTCATCAGATCAAAGCTACATTCCTGAAGCGTTGCGTCTTGATTTACCTGATGTTTACCAGGCGATCAGAGATTTTATTCAATCTGAAGTGCAGCTGGCAGGATTGAAAAAAGCTGTGGTAGGTGTTTCGGGCGGGATAGACAGCGCTCTGACACTCTTTCTTACAGTGAGTGCATTGGGAGCGGAGAATGTTTTGGGCGTAATGATGCCATATCGAACATCAAATCCTGATTCACTCTCAGATGCCGAAAAAGCTGTCAAAGCTGCCGGATGTCGTTCTTGTGTAGTTGATATTTCACCGATGGCGGATCCATATTTTGACGATATTACTGATGAGGAAAGGCTTCGCAAAGGTAATGTCCTTGCAAGGATGCGAATGATTGTTCTATATGACCTGTCAGCTAAAGAGCAGGGGTTGGTTATCGGTACCGGCAACAAAACTGAGCTATTGCTTGGGTATGCGACACTTCACGGTGACGCTGCCTGTGCCTGCGAACCGCTTGGAGATCTGTACAAAACACAGGTAAGTGCGCTTGCCGTTCTTGCCGGAGTACCGGAGGAAATAATAAACAAACCTCCAAGCGCTGACCTGTGGGTGGGACAAACTGATGAAGAAGAGCTTGGGATAACTTATGCTGACGCGGATCGGTTGCTTTTACAAATGGTTGATTTCCACATTCATCCTGCACGATTAATAGAAAAAGGTGAAGACGAGAAAGCGGTTAATAATCTTGTTAATCGATATCGTCAATCCCAGTTCAAACGAAGTTCACCGATGATTCCAAAAATAACATCTAATCATATAGATTCAGATAATTTCTCTTCCGGAGCCTGGAAAATATCTTTATGAGATAGAATTATTCTATTATGTACAATTTAATAAAGAACGAAAACTGAACAATGTCTGACTTGAATACCCGGCAAAAGGAAACAATAACCCCGGGCGCACTGTATATTGTTTCGACTCCAATTGGTAACCTGGCTGATATTACCTACCGGGCAGTATATATCCTGAACGAGGTAGATTTAATTGCTGCCGAAGATACCAGGCACACCCGGATTTTATTGGATCATTATGGAATATCGACAGCTTTCAAACCTTATCATGAACACAATGCCTACAAGATGATTCCAGTACTATTAGACCGTTTGGAATCCGGTGAAGCTATTGCCCTGGTGAGTGATGCAGGCACTCCGACTCTATCAGATCCAGGCTACAGATTAGTTCATACAGCTATTAATAAAGGAATTAAAATAATACCGGTTCCGGGAGCAAGCGCATTGCTTGCTGCTTTGGCGGCGAGTGGACTTCCGACCGACAGGGTTTGTTATGAAGGCTTCCTGCCTCGTAAGAAGGGAAGGAAAACAAGGCTCGAACAGCTTGCGGATGAACCTCGTACATTTGTTATTTTTGAATCACCACATCGGATCGTAAAGACACTTTCTAATCTTTCTGATGCAATTGGTGGTGAGCGAAGAGCAGTTGTTTGCCGTGAAATGACCAAGAAATTCGAAGAATTCGCTCGCGGTACCCTTGATGAATTAATTGATAAATTTACTGTTAATAACCCGAAAGGTGAGATTACATTGGTGGTAGAAGGAACAGGTAAAAGAAGCAGAACCCGAGATAAAAGAAATAAATATAATGTCTGATTATACACAAGTAAGAAAAGTCAGGGCAATCTTCAATCCAAAATCCGGTCTATGGTGGTCAATGGTTGGAGTGCGAAAAGCCCTGGATGAAAATTGGGATGTTCCCGGTATCGACCTGACCTACCAGATAAGCAAGAATCCCGAAGATGGACGGGATAAAACATTGCGAGCGATTGATGACGGCGTCGATACCGTCATCGTTGTAGGTGGCGACGGTATGGTACATAGTATTGGCGGCGTTTTGGTGGGTACGGATACAGCGCTCGCTGTTCTTCCTGCAGGAAGCGGGAATGGTTTCGCCCGTCATTTTGATATCCCACTAACACCGGAAAAAGCTGCCAGGGTACTAAGTGCTGGGAAAAGGCAGAAAATTGATGTCGGTGTTATTGGTGATCATCCCTTTTTGGTCACATGTGGACTTGCCTGGGATGCTGCGCTGGTTGAAGAATTTGTGAAGTATCCAATAAGAGGAATATTACCTTATGTTTTTGCAGGAATTGGCAAATTCTTTACTTATGATCCCCAGGTTTTTTCACTAACCCTGGATGGTAAAAAACTAGAAATCGACCAACCCTTAATACTGACAATTGCAAATCTGACTCAATTTGGCGGGGGAGCGAAAATCGCTCCTGATGCAAAGTCGAATGACGGAGAACTGGAACTCGTGGCAATCCTTGAAAGGGATCCGGTTCAAATCCTCAGCCAGATTTACAAGCTGTTTGATGGATCCATAAAAAGTGTTAGTAAAGTGAAAACATGGAGGTTTAAACACCTTAAGGTTACTCGAGAACGATCAGAACCGATCCAGATGGACGGTGAACTTTTGGACATCAGCAGAGATTTCGAGATAGATGTCTGGCCGTCTTCGCTTGAAGTTATAATACCTGATCCTGAATACCGGAATGGAAAATGGGAAAACAATTGAACTGGATGATGCGCTGGTCGATCAACTCTGCGTGGAAGAAGGGGAGACGTGCCTCAGAATCTGTTACCCATGACGGTAAAAATAAAATTCTTATAATATTGCCACCGGATGAAAGACAAATTAAACTTATCAGCAGTGATTTATTCAGTTGGCTGAAAAGAAAACCATCTAAACAATTTTTTTTGCTTCATCCTGATGCTGCCCTGGAGATTCCGCATGAGATTACAAAGCATACGAAGTCAATTCAATACAGCTATGAGGACATAAAGAGGAATGGTAAGCCTCAAAAGATTCTGAGAGACAGGATTGTACGGGAGAGTTTTCATCTCGTAGTACTACTCGTTCCGGAATTCCATCCATTGACGGATATATTATTTGCGCTGACCCCGGCAAAATTGAAGGCTGCCGTCTGGGGTGAAATTCGTGAGAACAGGGCAAACTTCCTCGCAAAAACCAGGGGTACGTCGGATATTATTCATTCAACAGGAATTCTTCTCGATTATATTGATCATTATGTTTTGAAATGATCACTGACGATGTTAAATTATATAAATATACCGAGTTTCCAAGTACCGGATACAAAGCGTTCTCGATAAATCTATCATTTAGTAGAGAAATTGATTAGATTATAGTGGAGCCACAAGAAAATGGAGAAATTATGAAAGCTTTGACGAGGAGTGTTTTTGTTTTAATCATTATATCAGTCGCCACATCAGCCTGGGCTTATCCAAGAGCTGTACTATTTGAAGATTTTACCTCGACTACTTGTCCACCATGCTACACATCAGCTCAAGTTGTTGAGCCAGTGCTTGCATCTTATTCAACGTCACAGATTACACCAATATCATACCATATGGGTTGGCCTGGAGCGGGCAATGATCCCTGGTATCTTGCTAATGAAGATGAAAATTATCAACGCAGGTATTATTACGGAGTAAATTCAATTCCCTACATTTACATTGATGGCACTTTAACCAACTCGCATGACGGCAACGCAATGCGAACAAGAATCAATGCGCAATTAGCGGATGAATCCGAGATTTCTATGCCGATCAATGTCTGGTTCGATGGTGATTCCCTTTATGTCACAATTTCAACAATCACAAGCCAGGATATTTCGGGCGCGACATTACATATTGCCCTGGTTGAAACATTTGTGGAATGGAACACGCCGGCACCGAATGGAATGACAGAATTTATCGCACCCATGGTAAGGATGTATCCTAATGGAAACGGTCAAACATTCGAAGCTGACACGGGTGTAGAGGATGAATTTATCGCTTCTTTTGCTTTTGATGACGATTGGGATATTGAAAATCTCACGGTATTGGCATTTGTTCAATCTACCTTCAATGATGATATCCTGCAATCTTCAAGTGCCACAATTAATACTGATGTTCCGGTATTAGGATATAATAGTCATAGATTTACAGATACAGATCAATGGCGACCAAATAACAGACCTGATGCAGGTGAAACCGTTAACCTTATCGTCAATCTATCAGCCCTGGAAATTTTTGAGTCAGCGTATAATGTGAGTGGTACTCTATCTTGTGAAGATGAGGAAATAACAATTGATGAAGCTACTGCTACCTGGCCGGATATTATGGCAGGTACAATTGCCGGAAATATTGACGCCCCCTTCACGATAACAATTCCCGAAGGATATGATCCGAAATTTGTGAATTTCAGTATAGAGATTATTGCTGATGATTTCGCGCGGGTTGTCACTTTTGAGGGACTGCTTGGTGTACCGGGTGTATTGTTAGTGAATGATCATGGAAGCGGTGAAAACGAGTATGATACCTGGTGGCGAATCTTTGAAAATGCCGGTTTTATTTGCGATTTCTCTGACGGGGAATTTGCAGAAGCTCTTGAATTAGATGAGTATCGCACAATAATCTGGGCAACTGCTTCTTCTTCCAATTCTTCTGAGGTTTTAACCAATGATGAAATTGCCTCTATGACTAATTTTCTTGATAACGGTGGTAATTTACTACTGACAAGCCAGTATGCCGGTGAAGCAGTTGGTGGAGATGATTGGTTCCAAACCTACTTTGCCGCAGAACACGCGACTGACGCAGTTGCAACTCCGGGTTCTTATGGCGCCAAGGGTATCCAAGATGGACTGTTTCCGGATGCAATAATGGCATTAATAGGGGCAGGGGGGGCAGGCAATTCGGTGTCTCCAAGTTCCATGACAGCTCTTGAGGGTGGTACCCCACTCTATACCTATATCAATGTTGAGGATATTGCCGGAGTTGCTCATTCCACCGATACTTATTCAACGATTTATCTTGGTTTCCCACTCGAATCGATTGCAGCATCCCAGGCATCGCAATCTTCTGATGAAGTCCTGATGGATCTGCTTGGATGGCTTGGCGAGGAACTGGATGTACCGGGTGGGGCAAGCGATGTCGAACTGCCGACGCAGATTACCCTGACGCCATATCCAAATCCGTTCAACTCAACACTTACTGTCACATACAGTCTTCCGACCGCCCAGGAGATACAGCTTGAAGTTTTAAACATCCTTGGTCAGAGAGTCACTCTTCTGGAACAAGGCTGGTTAACAGCGGGAACCCACAAAATTTCCTGGCAAGCGGAAAACCAGACCAGCGGTCTCTATATTGTCAGGTTGAATTATAATGCTGATACACGGTCTGCGAAAGTTTTATTGGTGAAATAGTGTTCTAAAACGATGCAATAGATAATACGAATCCCCTGTGTGAGACAGACTACACAGGGGATTTTTTGAGAAATATTGGGTTTATCTTAATAGTACGATTTTATGAATCTCATCAAGGTTTTGGGAAACAACAACCCGCAAAAAGTATATACCGCTTGATAAACCTTCTGCATTGAAGTTTACTGTTTGATATCCGGATTGAAAATGACCGCTGGCAAGAGTAGCGACTTCTTGTCCTTCCAGGTTGTAGATCAGTATTGAAAGTCGAGCGGGTTGGGGTAGAGCGATAACGGTTGTCAGTGTGGCGTTAAATGGATTTGGATAGACAGACTTGACTTTCCATTCTGTCGGGATTTCTGAGTTATTCGCATCATCCACGGTAGTGCCGAGCCAATGGATCAATTCAGCTTCAGACCTTTCCGATTCACCGCTGATGTACCGACCTGAGACAGCGTATTCATACCATCCGTACTGCATATTTGACATATCATCGTGATAAATCAGTCTATCGGTTCGCTGAAACTCAACGTCATTTCGGTATATGATAGATTCTACAAGATCTTCTCTCTCTTCTTCATACTCCCACAGCAGATATACTTCTCCAGTTATTTCATCAAGTACCGCATCAAAATGATATGGAGGGAAGAGAGGTAGCATTAAAGTAAAAAACCAGGTTTCAGCAGACCAGGTTCCCCCGGCGTCTTCTACGGAAGCATACACTTTCCAGTAATAATCCACTCTATTCTGGAGATCGAAAACCTCAATTGTTGTGTCTGTTCCAGCTTCAAATTCAACAGGATCAGAGAATTCTTCGTCCGTGGAAAGAAAGAGACTGTAATCGATTATTACCTCAGGGTTAGCGGTAGTAGCAGGATGCCATTCGAAAACCACAGGCAGCTCCTCGGGCACTACGCCATCTTCAGGACTGATCAGGGAGAACTCTGAGGGAGGACCAATTAAAGTATTTTCAAACCATGCGATAGTGTTCGCATATCTTCCCGCAGCAAGAATATCGATATCGCCGTCCCCGTCCATATCTTCAGCGAACACAGATTTGGCTCCGTCAAACTCATCGGCAACAAGGTTTTCCTCAAAATCCTGGTTTCCATCATTCAACCATACAGCTACGGAATCACCCTCCCATGCTGCACCGAGGATGTCAATATCATCATCGCTGTCGATATCAGCCGCATATACCGAATAAGCTCCGTTGAAGGAATCTGTAACAAGGTGGCCGGTGAAGGTGCCGTTTCCGTTACTTTCATACCAGAGAACAGCATTATTTCCATAAACAGCTACAACAAAATCAATATCGTTATCACTGTCTATATCACTCACATAAACTGATTTAGCGCGTCCAAGAGTATCATCTACAGTATGTTCGATAAATCCAAACTCTTCGTCATTTTCCCACCAGAATACTCCACCGCCACCGTATCCTCCTGCTCCAACGATATCGAGGTCGCCATCATCATCCACATCTGCGGTAACTACAGATCGAACATCTTCAAGACTATCCGTGACAAGTGAGTCAGTGAAATTCTGGTTTCCGTCATTTTCAAAAAACAAGATGGTATTGATGTTTTTCGCCGCACCAATAACATCCATGTCATCATCATTATCTATGTCAGCCGCAACTACTGACTGTGCTCCCATAAAATCCTGGATGATAATATGAACTTCAAAATTCTGATCGCCGTCATTCTCCCACCAGGCTAATTCGCTGCCATCTTCTGATGCGGCTAATACATCGATATCGTCGTCAGAATCCACGTCAGCGGTTGAAACAAACCAGGCGCCATCGAAATTATTATTTATTACGTGGTTGGTAAAATCCTGATCACCGTCATTTTCCCACCATGAAACTTCATCCTGAACATATGCAGTGCCAATGATGTCGATATCCCCATCATCATCCATATCAACTGCGGTGACGCTGCTTGCTCCCTCGAACGTAATGTCCACATCGTGCTGCCTGAATTCAATCTGGGCAAAAGTGATGGATGAAATCATTGAAATTATTGTAAATATTAAGAAGTGTGAAAGAAGTCTCTTGTCGATTTTCATTTTTCCTCCGAAGAATCGCGCTGCATGAGATTGTAATACTAATAATGTTTGCAGGGAATGAATATAAATGCAAGAGAATTAATTAAAGATGTTATTTTTTCTTGCTGAATTATCAAGATGCGAAACGATTGAATTTTTAAATGGAGTAAGGATTACAATAAGTTCAATAGTTAAGTCATTGCAGATGCAGGTTTCCCAATATGTCTTTCTATAATCTTGGAATCAAAAATAATCTAAGATATTCATCATTTGCTATTTCGCTTCCATCATCTGTGAACTATTTTATTCAAATATTTTTGTGTGGAGACACTATGAATCGCATATTGCTCATATTCTTATTTGCTATTTGTTTTCTATCTGTAGCTAACGGAGACATCCTTTTAGTTCCAACTACTTATGAGACTATCCAGACAGCAGTTAATGCAGTCCAGGACGGCGATACCATAATAGTTGAAGACGGTGAGTACGAAGAAAATGTCGCAGCTAACAACGTCACCTTTACTATTGCCAGCCGTTACATACTGGATGGCGATACTTCTCATGTTGATTCTACTATTATCCGTGCCCTTGACGATAATGAGTATTATTCACCACTTCGGATATATCAGGAACTGGAAGATTCAATAATGGTCGTGGGACTTTCCCTCACCGGGGGAAGATTAGGTATGCGGGGATTTGGTTACTTTTCTCAATGTGGAGGCGGGCTCTATATAGAAGGCGGGAAATTTCATATCAAACACTGCACAATCTTTGACAATGTTGCCACGGCTGGTGGAGGTATATATCTTGATGAAACAGTGGAAGGTACAATAGAAAACTGTCACATACATCAGAACCGGATCAAACAGATTGGTGGTGGTATCTGCTATTCGTTAGATGATGATTTTGATAGAACCGGGTATGTACGAATAGAGAATAACTACATCCATCACAACACAGCGGTGGATAATACCTTTCAAAATACAAACGGCGGAGGAATCGGCACTATGTGCCAGACGACTGTCGCTGGATACATTCATAATAATCGTATAGAACACAATGAAATATATGGAAGAGGTGGTGGGATACTTATCGGTTTTACTAATCTTGAGCCTGAGAACAGGTGGGAAATCTCGGCGAATATCATCTCGCATAACAGTGCCAGTTGGGGTGGAGGAGTGCGGGTAAGTGGTGTTGACAGGCTTAATTTTCACCATAACACCGTCGAGGAAAATAGTGCTACTCCAGGGTGGGGGAACGGTTTATCGCTTGAAAATGTATTTAGTTCCGTAAATAATATACATCACAATCTATTCCGCAATAATGTCGGACTACTCGGTGGAGCAATTGCTACACAGGCAAAATCTCATATATACCAAAACATGTTTATTGGCAATCAGGCACGTCACATGTCCGCCGTCTATTTCTGGAATGAAAATAATAGGGACAGTGTTGCCGTTAACGTAGATCATAACGTATTTGTAGGTCATCGTTTAGATGATGAAAATCCGGAAAGTTACAGAGCTGCTCTTTCAGTATATTCGACGTGGAACTATCTTTTCCTTCGCCAGAATGATTTTCTTGGAAATAACAGTTATGCTGCAGGATTACATGATAATCAAATAGAGCTTCAGCCGGGAAATATGGAAGCAGACAGCAACTATTGGGGAGATCCTTCTGGACCCTTTCATTCTGAAGAAAATCCCAACGGTTTGGGTGATATGGTTCGGGACAATATCAGCATCTTACCATTTTCGACGACTCCATTCACAGCTCCAGACTCGATCAATATATTATACCCGCCTGACAATCAGGAATATGCACAAAACATTGTCTTTATCTGGTGGAACAGAACTGATGATATGACCACTCTTGAACCCCTGCAATACGTTGTTCAGCTTGCTGAGGATGATGAATTTGAAGAATACGAGGAATATTCAGCCGGGATGGATACGATACTATTGATTGACAGCCTGGATTTCGGGAGAACTTATTACTGGCGCATATATGCAGAAGATTCTTTTGAACTGAGGGGCTACTCCGAAACACGCAGCTTCTTCATCAATGAAAATTCAAGTCCTGAATCCAGCACAGGAGCTGTGCCTCAATCCTGGGAGATATTATCGCCCTATCCTAATCCATTTAATGATTCGATCCGTTTTTACGTGGCAGTTCCGGATGATGCAGTTTTCTTTATAGAGGTGTATGATATCCTTGGTCGGAAGGCTGGAACTATATTCAATGGTACCTTATCACCAGGCTACTATCCTTTCACCTGGCGAGCACGGTCAAACAACACATCAGGAGTATATTTCCTACGGCTGAATTCAACCTCAGGCACAGCGACAAACAAAAAAATTATGTTCATAAAGTGATGCAAAGATTCCGGGAGATTTTAAAATAATTACCCACTCTCGCGACTGGAAATTGCTCCATAAACAATTGAAGCCATTCTCCCCATTTCAACCTGGAGATCAGTATATCTTCTCGATCTGAAATCTTCCAGTTTTTCTTTACTTATATGAAAATCATGTTCTTCTTCAAGAAACATTTCCAGTAATACTACTCTTTCGAGTAGTTTCTCGATTTCCTCAAGAAAAACTTCCGGAGTGCTTACCTCATACATACGAAGCAACAAAGATATTGTGGGAGTTTTACCGTAAATTTTGTCTTCGTCATCGAGTAACTTGGCTAATGGATCACTCATTTGAGCAGCCTTTGAAGTAGGGAATGATTCATTGGTATATCCTTCTATATTCCAAGCTTATCCTTGGCAAAATCACTCATCATATTGACATTCCAGGGAGGCTCAAATACGATTTCAATCAAAACATCTTTTACACCATCAGTTTCCATTACCGCTTTTTCAGCCTGCTCGGCGATTGAAGTGGCAAGGGGACACCCTGGAGTAGTGAGGGTCATTAAAACATGGATTTCATCGTTATCTTTTATATTAACATTATATATCAATCCAAGATCAACAATACTAATATGAAGCTCAGGGTCCATCACGGTTAATAGGCTATCCATAATTATTTCTTCAGTAAGTGCCAGCATCTCTCTTTATCCTTTCATCAATAAACAAATTCAAAAATGTCTTGTATGCTTTCTTTCTAAGTCAGAGTGAAGAATCTATAGGGTCGAGTTCTCAGTTACTCAATATAAATCAACAATTGCAATTTCTTAGAATGAATACATACAAGGGATTCGTGTAAAAAACTATATTTCCATAACATTATTTTCAATCAACGTCTCTATGTATTTCAATTCCGTTCCAGACGCTCTGGGCGATAGATGTGAATAACTCAGCAATTTTTCCATCACCCACAGATACGGGATGACCACTGTCGCTGGCTTCCCGGATTTCAGGAATTAGAGGAATTTCTCCCAGGAACGGGACTCTCATTTTGAGTGCCTCACCGCGTGCTCCTCCGGATGAAAATATTTCTGATCTTTCATTACAATGGGGGCAGATAAAATAGCTCATGTTTTCAATGATACCAAGAACGGGAATTTCAACCTTCTGAAACATGATCGTTCCTTTGCGGGCATCAATCAAGGCAAGGTCTTGTGGAGTGGTAACTATAATTGCACCGTCCACCTTTATCTTCTGTGCCACCGTCAATTGAATATCGCCTGTTCCCGGCGGCATATCGATAACTAAAATATCCAGTTCACCCCACTCAACATCCCGCATTAATTGTTCTACAGCACTGGAAACCATCGGTCCCCGCCATACCAGTGCGGTGTTGCTGTCAACCAGGACGCCCATCGACATAGCTTTGATGCCAAAAGCTTCCATAGGTTTCAACTTTTTCTGACCCTCTAAAGTCTCAGGTTCATCGCTTAATCCCAGTAGCATTTGGATTGAGGGACCGTAAATATCAGCATCAAGAAGTCCAACCTTCAGCCCTTCTTTGCTTAAAGAAATTGCTAAGTTAGCGGCTACTGTCGATTTTCCAACGCCACCTTTGCCGGATGCGACAGCAATAATATATTTTACCTCGGGAAGGAGTTGTTCGGTGTCTTTAGTTTCTTTTTTCGAGGATTGTGGCTCATGGTGAGTAATCTGTACATCAATTGATTTGATGCCTGCATTTCCAAGCTTTTCGTTGATCAGTTCTGCTACTTTTGTGGATATGGATTCATCATTGGTTGAAAACTCAAGCCCGATTGTTGCCAGGTCGTTTTCAAATAAAATTTTTCGTACGATTCCGAAAGATACAATGTCACGACTGAAGCCGGGATAATTGATTTCTTTCAGAAGTATTTCAATATCTTGTTCTTGCATTATTACCTCTTGGTCCCTTGTTAGGATAGCCTATGTTGTTGAGCGAAAAATAAAAATCAAGGTACAATAATAGGGATTTACATTGAAACTAAACGCCGAGAGCATACGAGCCATGCGTAAACATCATATTAATCTTATACTCATTGTTTTAATGCATAAATATTCATTATTATTCATAGGATAATCTTCTGAGGAAGGTGGAACGGTACGTCAAGCATTTTGGAGAAGAAACAGCGATGAAAGAGTCAAGCCAGACTGAGAAGCGTGGAATACAGGGTGATCGTATCCTTATGATATTTTTGGCTGTAATCTTAATTTCTACATCCATTTGGACTTCCATTCAATTTCTGCAACCAAGCGGTGTCAGGGAAAACATAGATGCGATGGTACAGGATTGCCTTGGAATAATTTCTGCTGCACAAAAATGGCAGCGCTCTTCCAAAGTAGTTGGTGGAGCAGAGAGGCAGGGTTGGAGCGAATTGAGTTTTGATAAACTCGGTTATGTAGATGGTGTTGATACTGATCTGAGAGTTCTGACTAATTCGAACGCTCGATATACGATTCGCATTTCACAAAAAGGTGCTTCTTTTGATCTTATTGCAGAAAGCAGGCAAGGAAAAATGATTATTTACCGCGGCGTAAACAGTGGGATTCCACCTGATCCGGAAATCAGGTGAGTAGAATGGTACGCGTCTAATCATAATAATATCAAAAAATTATAATTCAATCTATATTCTAACTATTTACCGGCTTTATCTGAACAATAGTTAAATCAAAATATTGCTCATATTATCTACATTTCTTACCTTCATCATATCATAGAAGAAATTTGTTTTATTCATTTAGGGGTGATTAATTTCATGAAAAAAATTGTCGAGTGTGTTCCAAACATTTCTGAGGGCAGGGATCGTGCAATAATCGACGCCTGTACTGGTGCAGCCGCTGAAGTAGAAGGTTGTAATCTTCTGGACGTCGATCCCGGCGCGGATACCAATCGTACCGTTATCACATTAGCTGGTGACCCTGATGCGGTGCTTGAAGGAGCTTTTCAACTTATATCGATGTCTCACAAATTGATTGATATGAGCAAGCAAACAGGCGCTCATCCACGAGCCGGTGCAACTGATGTATGTCCTTTTGTGCCTGTAGCCGATATGACTATGGACGAGTGTGTCGAATTAGCGAAAAGGCTTGGCGAAAGAGTAGGAAGTGAATTAGACGTTCCGGTTTACCTATATGAATTTGCTGCAACAAAAGAAGAATGGAGAAACTTGGCAGAGGTCAGAAAAGGGGAATATGAAGCGTTACCGGCAAAAATGAAAGATCCAGCATGGAAGCCGGATTTTGGACCTCATGAATTCAGACCGAAATTCGGAGCAGTTCATATCAGCGCCCGAAAATTCCTGGTTGCTTATAATATTAATCTTAATACACGCTACGCGCGATTCGCAAAAGACATTGCATTAGCTATTCGTGAAAAGGGACATCTAAAAAGAGATGAAAACAGGGAATTCGTTTACAAACCTAACGGTAAAAAAATAAAAGTGCCCGGTTTGTTCCGGAATTGTAAAGCTGCCGGTTGGTATCTTGATGAATTTAATCGATCCCAGGTCACAATGAATCTGACTGATATTGATGTTACCGCACCTCACCAGGTTTTTGACAAAGTCTGCGAACTTGGGATGGAGATGGGCGTCAGGGTCACAGGGAGCGAGATTGTAGGACTGATTCCTCTCAAGTCCATGCTCGATGCCGGGCGGTATTACCTTCAGAAACAGAATAGAAGTACGGCAGTTGATGAGAGGGAGTTGGTACGCGTTGCAGTTGAGTCAACCGGATTGGATGATATCACCAAATTTGATCCCGACAAAAAAATCGTTGAATATGTTATTGCCGGGGATACTTCGGATAAGCTGGTTGCAATGTCTGTAACCGGTTTTAACAATGAATTAGCCAGCGAGTCACCTGCTCCGGGTGGAGGAAGTGTAGCTGCCCTTGCCGGATCACTTGCCGCTTCACTGGCAACGATGGTATCGAATCTGACTCATGGAAAAATCGAGTATCGAGACAAGTGGGATAAGATGGAGTCCCTGGGAGTAACAGGTCAGGAGTTGAAGGACAAACTGTTAAACGCTATTGATGATGATACGGATGCTTTTAATGCTGTAATGGCTGCCTCGAGAATGCCAAAGAAAACGGAAGAACAGGAAGCGGCTCGCCAAGAAGCAGTTGATGAGGCGAATAAAGATGCTACAAGAATTCCGTACTCTGTCTGTGAAATGTCGCTCGCAACCTTCGATTTGATAGAAACCGTTGCCAGATTTGGTAACCAGAACAGTGTTTCCGATGCGGGAGTAGCGGCATATTGCGCTCATACAGGTGTTCACGGCGCTGCTCTGAATGTCAGGATTAATCTGCCTGGTATTGAAGATGAAGAGTTTAAGAAAGAAATGCGGGATGGAGCCGCAAGGATGACCGGGGAGGCAGATAGCCGTCTGAAAGAGATAGTTGCAATTGTCGATGCCGCTCTTACAGCCCAGGCTGATTAGTTACTCCCGGAGAATTACTTTTGGCTTAATGACAATGTTATCGATAGTTTCGTTATTTTTTCTTATAATCAAGTACAGTTGATTTGAATAGTAATTAAGTAATCTGTGTCATTGAAATATAATTTTCTTTAAGAGTGGAAGATGTCAAATAGATTTAGTTTTGGACTTAAAGGGGAAGTAGTAATAGCGCGCCTGGAGGGACGTATCCATGGAACATATTCAGACGAAGTGGATACGGCGTTGACTCATGCTGTCGCAGAAGCGAAATATGTGATTTTGGATCTTGAAAAACTGGAGTTTATATCATCATCCGGATTGCGTATTTTCTTGAAGCTAAGAAGAGAGTTGATTAACAGGGAGGGCGCAGTCGCTTTTGCCCGTTCATCAGATAGTGTAAAAGAAATATTTGATGTCGCCAGCTTTGAACACCTGTTTCCCATTACAGATAGTATCGAGGAAGCCTTGGAAATTTGGGGGTTGTCTGAAGAAAAATAGTCTGATATAATACATTTATTGGTACTCAATCCCGGATTCAAAGAATCCGGGTTTGTTCTATTTAAGATCGAAGTTAAACCTGTTCATCGAATAGATTTAATGAGATTTTCGCATCGGGTTTTATACGAAGACATACACACAAGGGGTAAATAATGAACGACCCAAGAACATTTGAATTGGCAAAACTGCTGGTTAACTATTCCTGCGATATTCAACCGGGCGATAAGGTGTTGATTGAAACCTACGACACTCCTCCTGAATTCATTGATGCACTCATAAAAGCAGTATATGAAGCGAAAGGTTTTCCTGTTCTGGATTTGAAATATGCTCGTTTGATTCGAACTCTGATCAAAGGAGCCTCAAAGGAAAGTCTCGAAGTAATAAAAGATGCTGAATTATATCGTATGAAAAACATGGATGCATTTATTGGTGTTCGTGGCATTTATAACACCAAGGAGATGGGCGACCTGACCTCTGAGCAGAATAACCTGATGGGCTCCGACTGGTTTAAACCGGTGCATCTTGAAGAACGAGTTCCCAATACCAAATGGGTTGTTTTGCGCTGGCCCACACCCCAGATGGCAATGATGGCGAACATGGCGACAGAAGCATTTGAAGATTATTATTTCAGGGTCACTGCTGGTGTTGATTACAAGAAAATGTCGGAAATGATGAACCCTGCGGCAGAATTCATGAGAAATGCCGACAAGGTACACATAACCGGACCGGGAACCGACTTGACATTCTCCATTAAAGATATCGGAGCGGTAAAATGCGATGGTACGCGGAATATTCCCGATGGTGAAGTCTATAGCTGCCCGGTCAGGGATAGTGTAAACGGCGTGATCAGCTATAATACTGCATCATCTTACCACGGCTTTACATTCAAAGATGTCGTTTTAAAGTTTGAGAACGGAAAAATAATTGATGCAACCGCAAACGATACCAAACGATTAAATGAGATTTTCGATACAGACGAGGGAGCGCGTTACATAGGCGAATTTGCGTTAGGCTGCAACCCGGAAATTAATTTTGCGATGGATGAAATTCTGTTCGATGAAAAAATCGGCGGCTCGTTCCATTTCACCCCGGGAAACGCCTATGATGAAACAGACAACGGAAATAAAAGCGCAGTTCATTGGGACCTGGTATGTATCCAAACCCCGGAGTACGGCGGGGGGGAGATCACAATCGACGGAAAACTGATCCGGAAAGATGGTTTGTTCGTACATCCGGCATTTGAAGGATTGAATCCGGAAAACCTTCTGAGAAAATAAGTAATTATATGTTGAAAGATGAAAATTTGGGAAGCCCGGCTTACTTTTTAGCCGGGTTTCTCATGTTAATTGTTAATCACCTTGAACGTATCATAACATGGTTCCTATATTTCAATCAGATCATCAGACGATTCAATTTACCGGGAGACGGAGATGAGTATTAGCAAATTAGTATATATGTCATTTGCTTTGATATTTACGTTTGTTATAATTAACTGTTCAAAAGATGAGGATAGCCCCTCACAGCCTGTCAATGAGGCACCCTTTTTTCCGTCCAATCCCTCACCGGCAGATTGTACACTCGAGGTTGAACCGGATGTTGTTCTTACATGGAGCTGTCAAGACCCGGACAATGACTCATTAACCTATTTTCTTCATTTCGGTCAAACTCTACAGCCTCCGGTCGTTCAGGCTGGACTGGAAGATACATTTTATACGATTGAAGACCTTGAACTTGGCGCTAATTATTACTGGAAAGTCGTAGCACATGACAACAACGGTCACCTGACATCAGGTCCTGTCTGGTTGTTTACCACCAGAGGTAACGCGCCTCCTTTCCAACCTACTTCTCCTGTCCCGGCTGACAGTCAAACAAATGTTGGTTTAATCAACACGGAGTTGCGTTGGATTAGTGGTGATCCGGACAATGATGTACTTAGTTTTGATATCTATTTTGGTACAAATTCCCGACCATCCCTGCTGACTTCAGGATATCATGATACTTCCTACACAATTCATGATTTATTATCGAACAACACTTATTACTGGAGAATTGTAGCATGGGATTCTGAAGACAATACCATATCAAGCCCTACTTGGTCTTTTTCTACCCCAACTGTCACATCCTGGATGCAAACCTATGGAGGCGATGATGATGAATGGAGTCAATGCATAAGAAGCAAACCCGGTGGTGGATACTTGTTGGCAGGCGGAACAAAATCTTACGGAAATGGGGGCGCCGATTTTTGGCTGTTGTCCATCGACAGCGATGGAAATGAAGAATGGAGTCAAACCTATGGCACTGCGAACGATGATTACGTTGGTTCGAAATTTGATTTCACCCCGGATGGAGGAGTAATACTTGCCGGATACACGCGGATAAATAATGAAGAAACAAATACATTCCTTGTTAAGACCGATGCTCAGGGAAATGAAGAATGGACACAAACTATAGATAATTATGAAAATAATGAATTCTGGAGTATTCAAAACAGCGATGATGGAGGATATTATATTGTTGGCAGAAATCAGTCTGAGAACGAAGATCAATATTACGTATGGTTAGTAAAATCTGATTCTGATGGTGAACCTGTTTGGGAAACATCATTTCATGCTGATGAATCGTATAGTTGGGGATATGATATTCTTGTCATGCCAGATAATGATATACTTATTTTAGGTAACATGGATCATCCAGGAAGCGATTCCTGGCTGATAAATGTATCACCTCTTGGCTTGGAAAATTGGCGTAAACAGCTTGAAGATGTTTTCTTATGGGGGCGTCGTATGGTCTCTACATTTGATGGAAATATCTCAATTGTTGGTGACAGTCGTTTTGATAGCAGGCTTGGTGTTAGTATTACTAAGACTGATATCAATGGTAACCATATCTGGGGAAGATTCCTTACCCCTGATGAGATGGATGAGCGGGGTACAGGAATATGTCAAACCTCAGAAGGTGGTTATATTGTAACAGGATATTCTGAATCCGATTCTCATGAAAGATTAGAAATTGTTCTTTACAAACTTGATGTTTCAGGAAATGTAACCTGACGGCGCGTTTATGGAGGAGATAATAGCGATTCAGGTTGGGATGTCATTCAAACCACTGATGGTGGATATCTTATTGCTTGTGATTCTGAATCCTATGGTGCAGGATTAAGCGATTGTTTATTAATTAAAACCGATGAATTGGGAAATGTTGATGAACTGAACTCAGGTTTGCAGATAAATTCCGATCAATCTGTTGAATCTATTCCACGAAGATATCACAGTATAGATAATCATTAGAATCTATAACGTATGGTATAATATTTCTTTAAAAACATATTTTAACAGAATCCTCTTTATTTTATATGTCTTCAATATCGTGGCGGCAATATGTTTGGATTAATAGGAATTTTGGTTGATGGGGCGATTTTCTGGTTTATTACTGTTTTTGTCAGTCAGCAACACCGGTTGATATGGTGGGAATTTATCTTATGGATATTACTTGCCAAAGCAGGAAATTTCCTTGTCCTCATTGCCTCTGAGTCGATGGGCGAAATTATATCGCCCATTTTAAGCACTGTCCTCTTCTGTGGAATTATGTATTTTGCCCTGCATTATCGATTTCATATACACAGTCTTAAAGAAAAGAACTTAATAGTCTCAGTGTACCTTGTATATAAAATTATTGTCTGGGGTTTTGTTATTGCATCATAAAAACATTGGGTAAATAATTCAATCAATATGTTTTAAGTTCCCCGATTTCATTTTCTACAGCATTGAGAATTTGAAGTTTCTTGACTGCATCCATCATATTGTTGTGGTCGGTAAATAATGGTCTGTCAATATCAAGGTGTTCCACGACTTCTCTGACTGATGAATGTGCTGCTGAAGTACCTTTACCTGGAGTAAACTCTCTGAAATCGAGAGCTTGGGCGGCTGCGATTAATTCGATTCCAAGAACTCCAAAAGCGTTCTCAAGTATTTGCCTGGTTTTTAACACAGTGTTCCAACCCATACTGACAAAATCCTCCTGGTCGGCAGCGGCTGGAATGGATTGTATACATGCCGGGGCTGACTGGATACGTTGCTCGACAATCAGCATATCGGCAGTGTATTGACTCAACATGTGTCCCGAAAACATTCCTGCTCCCGCGGTCAGGAATGCAGGAAGCCCTACACTCAAGGCAGGGTGTAACAGGCGATTTAGGCGGCGTTCAGACATAACGCTGACCATGGTGATCGAAGCTCCTACCATGTCGAGAGGAAGGCTAAGGGGTGTTCCCTGAAAATTGGCGCCGGATAATACCACGTCATCTTCAGGTACGAAGATCGGGTTATCACCAACACCATTTAATTCGACATGGAACTGCTCTTTTGTCCATTTCAAGTGATCACGAGCAGCACCAATAACCTGTGGGGTAGAGCGCATGCTGTAAGCATCCTGAACCTTAACTTTCATCTTTCCTGTAATTAAATCCGAACCATCGACTACCTTCCTGATATTAGCTGCGCTTGTCACTGCGCCGGGAAAGCCGCGTAATACATGAAGACGGGGATCATAGGGTTTCATGTTGGCAAGCAACGCTTCCAAAGACATTGCGGCTGCGATTTCAGCCTGTTTAAACCAACGTTCCGTATCAAAAACAGTCATACATCCGACAGCGTCAATGAAGTTACTGCCATTTATTGATGCCAGTCCGTCACGCACTTCCAGTCCGGGTATTGCAATACCCGCTTTGTCCATCGCCTCACGAGTAGGCATTCTTTCGCCGTTATAGAATGATTCGCCTTCACCCATCAGGGATAAAGCGATCTGTGACATTGGCGCGAGGTCGCCGCATGCTCCCACACTGCCTTTCAGGCAAACCACAGGGGTAACACCTTTGTTCAGCATGTCCACATACGTTTGGGTTATTTCAATACGGTTTGCAGAGTGTCCTTTTGACTGCACTGCAATACGAGTAAACATCGCGCCACGAACATAATCAACTGGCATCGGTTCACCAATTCCGGCAGCGTGGTTATAGATAAGATATTTTTGAAAGTCTTTGGTTTGTTGTTCATCGAGTACGATCTCAGAAAATTCACCAATGCCGGTGTTGACCCCGTACATTACTTCTTTTGCTTCTACTTTTCGCTCAAGGAAAGTGCGACAAGTTTTTATGCGTTCGATTGCATCCGGATGCAGTTCGACCTTTTCATGATCTCGTGCAACCTTGACGACGTCTTCGATTGTCAGCTTCGTATTGCCAATGTAAACAGACATTTATCTCTCCAGCCTGATGTTTAATATTATTAAAGTCGGGTAATCCCGCGAAATATCCACTTCGTATATGACTTGGTGGTACGACAGTATTTCGAGGAATACCATATCTGGTAAGCTAATCATATAGCTCCCCGATTGTGCGCTTAATGTATAATGTAATGCAATTCGCAAAAATACCGGGCAACAGAAAGCCGCCCCGAAGCGAGACAGCTTTTTTGAATATTAGAATTATTTAACCGGTATTACTTTGCATATCCGATGGCACGATATTCACGTATCACAGTCACACGAATTTGTCCCGGATATTCCAATTCAGCCTCAATTTTTTCTGCAATATCATTAGCTAATGCTTCCGCCACAGCATCACTAACTTTTTGATTTTCAACAATTACTCTTATTTCTCGTCCAGCCTGTATAGCGAATACCCTGTTAACTCCATCAAATGAAGTTGCAATTTCTTCAAGACTTTCCATCCTTTGAATATAATTCTCAAGAGTTTCACGCCTTGCACCAGGACGTGATCCGCTGATTGCATCAGCCGCCTGAACCAATACAGATATTGGATTATTAAACGGTGTATCTTCGTGATGAGCTGCTAAAGCATTTTGAATAACAGGTCCCTCGCCATACTTTTTAAGCAGGTCCAGCCCGAGTTGCACGTGTGTTCCTTCAGCCTCACGATCAATTGCCTTTCCAATGTCATGGAGAAGACCTGCTCTTCGAGCTTTCTTTCCATCGAGCCCCAATTCAGAAGCCATCAGCCCGGAGAGGTGTGCCACTTCGACTACGTGTTTAAGTACGTTTTGTCCATAACTTGTACGATAGTGAAGCCGTCCAAGATATTTTACCAGTTCAGGACGTACGCCATGTACATTAGCTTCAATCAGTGCATTCTGACCCAGTTCGAGGACACGTTCCTCGAGTTCTTTCTTTGCTTTTTCAACGATTTCTTCGATTCTACCCGGGTGGATTCGACCGTCATTGATCAATTTCTCTAATGATATCCGCGCGACTTCACGGCGATAGGGATCAAAGCTGGAAAGGATGACAGCTTCTGGAGTGTCATCGACAATAATATCTACCCCGGTTGCGGTTTCAAGAGCGCGAATATTTCTGCCTTCCCTGCCAATGATTCT
Source organism: Candidatus Electryonea clarkiae (assembly GCA_030765455.1). Lineage (GTDB taxonomy): Bacteria > Electryoneota > Electryoneia > Electryoneales > Electryoneaceae > Electryonea > Electryonea clarkiae. Next base: position 86,239 of record JAVCCM010000041.1, read on the forward strand.
TCCTTTGATTTCATCATTTGGAAGACTAAGTGCAGTGACGGTATTTTCAGAGGAATGGTCCGCCGCGCTGCGTTGAATCGCCTGGATGATAATTTCTTTTGCTTCACGATTTGCCTCAAGGCGGGCTTTGTCTCGCATCTGTTTGACTTGCTCAGCAGTCTGACGCCGGGCTTTGTCGATCAAAGTTACCTTAAGTTGTTCCAATGCCTCTTCACTGCTCATCCCGGCAATTTTCTGGAGCTGTTGTTCCTTATCATCAACAATTTGTTTTAGTCGCTCTTCTTTGCCATTAATCGACTGGTAAGCGCGGTTTAACTCTTTGTCTTTATCGCGTTGCTCTCTCTCTGTCAGACGTATTCGTTCATAGCGCTTGTTAAGAGTGACTTCACGATCTCGAAGTTTCCGTTCAAGTGATCTGGTTTCATTATTCTTTTTATTATGCTCTTTATCCTGTTCATATTTCAGTGCAAGTGCTTCATCTCGTGCCTCGAGCAGTTTTTCTTTCTTTAATGATTCAGCTTCTTTATTGGCAGTTTCAATAATACTTTCGGCTTGGTTCTCCTCTGTATGTTTTTTTGAACGATCTGATAAAGATTTTATAAAGTGTGCTGAAACTGTACCAACAATTATTCCAATAACTCCTGCAATTATGATAAATATAAATGTATCCATGAAATAATTCTCCTATGACCAGCCAATAGCTGGCATAATTATATATAAAAGTCCTGAAAAAGGACGCTTCAATGAAACAAAACTGTCATCTTTGACAAAAAGAAACCCTGCATCATCCCAACGGCAAGAAGAGAGAACCGTACTATGTACGGTGGGTGTCCTCCCACCCGTGTTGGGCTTCCCCTGTGCATAAATGCAGAAATGGGGCCTGTCCGTCACGGCTGGCGCCGAACTCCCAATAAAAAAGTGTTGGTTCTTCTTTTGAACCGATGGTGATATGCAGGGATCAAATATCTATAAAAATACTACGTTTTCTTCACACCTTGAAGAAATTACGGATAAATATCGAGCTTAGCAATCATTTGCACTGATAAAATCAAGTTGCAACTCTTGCTGTCTTTACGGAAATGTTCCGACATGAATCAAAGTGTCAATCGCTTAAACTCTGTTCCAACGCCTCAGTGTACGATCTCACTTTTTCATGATAATCAGAAACAAGACGATCTTTTTCGTTCTGCAATGAGAACAGTTCGTCCGCAATATTCAACGCTGCCAGTATTGCGATTTTTTGCGATGAATCTATTCCCATCGAATCCTGTATCTCGCGCATCTTACTGTCAACATAACTACTTATAGCACGAATATACTCATCGTCTTCAACAGTGGCACGTAAAGAATACTCTCTGTCGAATATTTCAACTTTGACCACACGGTCTTTATTTCTCATTGACCGTCCTATTTAAAAATAATAACGCACTTTCAGGAGGTGTTCTCAAATCGACCCAAATACATACACCTTCGGTTTAGAAGTTCTCCAGTTTTTCCAGCAAACCGGCGACCTTCGTTCTGATCTTCTCGTCTTTCTCGATATCTCTTGTGTCTTCTTTCGCTGTTTTCAGATCGAGAGACATTTGCTCAAACGCTGCGGCTTTCTCGTTATATTCTTCCTGCAGTACTTCAAGTCTGTTCTTGAGATCAGAGTTTTCCTGCTTCAGCGTTTCGACTCTTTCAAGAACAATTGTTATTTTATCCTCTAACGCCTTAAACGCTTCAAATTCCATTTATTATCCTGCTTTCTGTTTAAATCCTTGATTAATTAGAACCTTTAACAAAATACCTCGATATAGTTAAAGGTTATATCGAACGGAAACTGACGCCTTCGAGTATCTGCACGTTCTTAATCATCCGGTCAACCACATTCGAAACTTCATCATCTGTCAATGTACGATCATGTGATCTGAAAACAAGATGATACGTCAGGCTCCTCTGACCCGGTTCAAGCGGTTTACCTTCATATAAATCAAAAAGAGTAACTGATTCGAGTAAATCACCACCGCTTTCACGAATATTATCTTCGATACTGCCTGATTTTACTCCCTTCTTGACGAGGAAAGAAACATCACGTTCTGAAACGGGAAATTTTGAAAACATGCGAAATGCAGAGGCTGCGCCATGCATTTTTTCAATTCCTGATTCAAGATCAACCAGCCGTTCCAGATCAGTTTCAAAGATAAAAACCTTCTTTTCGATGCCAAGGTAATCAGAAATTTCGGTTTTTAAAAGACCGGCGATCAGAACAACGTCTTTATCATCATCAAGATACTGGAATCCGTATTCCAGGTTCTGAGGAATATCATAAGAAATGTTAAAAGATTTGTCAAGCGATAGACCGGTAAATAAACAGTTAACATCTCCTTTCAAATCAAATAGATCATATTCACTGTTTTTTTTGTCGAAACTTTGCCTGGCTGCAAACCCCGAGACGGCTGCAGCGATATGATTTTCCTGTTGCTTAGTTTTTGATAACCAACCAATTCCCCCGGTCTGTCCAAGCTCAAAGAGCTTGATACTATCCAAGCCCTGGTGGAGATTTCTCTGCATAACTCGCAGCAAACCCGGCAGTAAACTTGTTCGGTAAGAATTCATTTCCGGGCTGATAGGCTGTATAATCATGAATGGATCTGCTGAAGAATCGAATGCTTTCTGATCGGTATCCGAAACCATTGGCGAATTAATAACCTCATGATAACCAAGTGAAACCATCATATCTACTGTAGAATCGGTAAGCTTTTCAAATGGACGATCAGGTATATCCAGGTTAATTTTTGATTCTGCAGCAACCGGAATGTTTTTATATCCATTTACCCGCGCTACTTCTTCGACAAGATCAATCTCCCGCTCCAGATCAGGTCGAAATGTAGGAATCGTGACTTTCAGCAAATCTTTATCTTCGATGGTAGTATTTAGTTGGAGAGATTCCAATGTTTCGCATGACTCCTCAGGGGAAAGATCTACTCCCAGTACATGGTTGATTCTTGAGGGTCGAACTTCGACTTCCCATGGATTGATTCGATTTGGATAGGCATCGACTTCACCATTCAATACTTCTCCGCCGGCAAATGTATTGATTAACATTGCGCATCTTTTCGCTGCAATAGGAGCCATAGAGGGATCGACACCACGCTCAAATCGGCGTGAAGCCTCTGTAACAAGCCCTAGCCGTTTCGATGTCTGGCGAATGGTTACAGGATTGAAATATGCAGCTTCGATTAAGATGTCTTTCGTGTCAGCTACGACTTCGCTGTTGGCACCACCCATAACTCCTGCGATTGCAATACCTTTAGTTGGGTCTGCAATTAAAAGGTCATTTGAATTTAATTGCCGTTCATGTTCATCCAGGGTAATAAACTTCTCTTTATCTCCAGCGAGTCTTACCACAATATGACCATCTTGAACCAGGTCGAAATTAAACGCATGTAATGGATGTCCCAGTTCAAGGAGCACGTAGTTTGTGACATCAACAATATTATTGATGGGTCGCTGACCCAAGGAATATAATCTCGATTTTATCCATATTGGAGAAGGTGCAACGGATACTCCTTCTACCATTTTTGCTACATATCGCGGTCCTTGTTCAGGAGCGAGAATATCAATTTTTACCCTGTCGGATACAGCTCTCTGGTTTTCTTCAACATTTAGTGCAATCTTCTGAAGTGGTTGACGGTAATAGGCAGCCAGCTCACGGGCGATACCCAGATGTGACATTCCATCAGCGCGATTTACAGTAATTTCAAAATCAAAAATAGTATCTTCGGGTTCTATAAGATTCTTCAGTTCAATTCCCGGCACAATTTCTTCAGGAAACTCAAGTACACCTGTGTGGTCATCTGTAATACCAATCTCAGCCTCAGAGAGAATCATTCCCTGCGATAAGACACCTCGAAAGTCCCTGCTTTCAACGGCAATATCCCCAATCATGGCTCCGGGAAGTGCAACCGGGACAATTATTCCTTCACGGCAATTCGGCGCACCGCAAACCATTGTCACGATATCGTTTCCTGTATCTACTTTTGTTACTCTCAGACGGTCAGCATTTGGATGTTGTTTTGATTCTACGATTCTTCCTGTTACAACACCTTCAACATTTCTTTTGATTTTTGTCATGCTTTCCAAGTCAAAGCATTGGAAAATTATAATATCAGCAATCTCTTCAGGAGTAGCATCAAAGCTTACAAATTCTTGAAGCCAATTATATGATATCTTCATCGGCGGCCTCCAAACTGCATAAGAAAGCGGATATCATTTTCAAAGAAAAGCCGAATGTCATCAATTCCGTAAAGCAATAAAGCCAACCTTTCAATACCGAGCCCAAATGCCCAACCTGTATAAATTTCAGGGTCTATGTTAACTATATTCAAAACATTGGGATCAACCATTCCTGATCCACCCATTTCGATCCATCCGGTTCTTTTGCAGATTCGGCATCCTTTACCGTTGCAGAACGGGCAGCTTACGTCCACCTCTGCCGATGGTTCAGTAAAAGGAAAGAAATGAGGTCGAAATCTTGTTTTTACTGATTTCCCGAAAATATGCTTGTAAAATTCAAGTACTGTTCCCTTCAGGTCACTGAAAGTGACGCCTTTATCGACATACAAACCTTCCAATTGCGAAAAGAAGGGAGAGTGAGTTGCATCGGGTTTATCATTGCGAAATACTCTTCCGGGAGCAACAATACGGATTGGAGGTTTACGTTCCTGCATTACTCGTATTTGAACCGGACTGGTTTCGGTACGCAAAACACTCCCGTCTTCAAGGTAAAACGTATCACTTGGATCACGTGATGGATGCCATTCAGGTGTGTTCAATGCATCGAACAAATGCCAGGTATCTTCAACTTCCGGACCACGCTCAATTGTAAATCCCATTTTTGAGAATATTGATTTTATCTCCCTTTCCATCAGGGTAAGTGGATGCAGCGTTCCCAGAAGCGGTAACCGGGCAGGCAGAGTGACGTCAATGTCTGTTGTTCCGCTATCACTGTCAAGTTCCCGGCTGATGGAATCGATTCGTTCCTGGGCATATTGTTTGAATGCATTCAACTCTTGACCGAATCGTCCTTTTATTTCGGGAGGGAGACTGCCGATTTGTTTGAAAAGAGAGGCTATTAGACCTTTTCGTCCGATGAACTCAACCCGGAGTTTTTCAAGGTCATCCCGGTTAATGGAATCGGATGCGCGTTTCTTGAATTGTTTAAGGTGGTCTGATAATTGTTTCAGGTGATCCTGCATAACTGCTGCCTCAAATTAAATACTATGGTGAAAATTCAATCATATGATATGTAAAGAAATGTTCAAATCCGGTGTTTGTATCCCGAATTGAGAAAATTCCTGAACTCAATTTTCAAAGATGGCATATTAGAATTCCATTCAGCAAGAGTTCAAATTATGTTTTGCTCATTTATAACGGCTATATATAAATCAATTTATTAGCGTGTGAAGTTGGTTCCCTGAAATGTCCTTTATAGATTTTTGCAAGAAACAATGAACCATTAATGAAAAATTGTTTTAGATAACCTGCTCGTTTTATTATGTTAGTTCACCTGATAAATTTTTCTGGAAGAGTATATTAATATTCTTTGTAAATCCAAATATATACATCTATATTTCATATCTATTTTTTTGCGTGCAAAAACGCAAAGAATAATCCTGTGTATCCAATATATCCTTGTATCCTGTAATCTTTTGGTTTTGGTTAGTTAGATCGAGTAATAACACGTCCGATAATTTACAATGAGTGTAATTACAGGCGATATATTCATCTCCAGCGTTTAAAAAAAGTTTTACTTATACATTGTCTAAGTCAACTGAGGTTTGCATGCAAGAAAGCAAGAATGATCACGAAGAGACAAAAAATCCGAATACAGATAATCAGTTCACAACCGGTGGAGAAGAAGAGGAATCTCTGACTTTAAAAGAGAACTTTAGAATTCTATTTGGCGCTTCCAGGGGATTCTGGCTGGTGAACATGGTCAACTTTGGCGACGGAATAGCTTATTTCGGAATTCTTCATTTGATGACGCTGTTTATCAGCAGAGACGTTGGTTTCAGTGACCATACGACCGGAATAGCAGTTTCTACCTTTACAGGTCTTGTAACGTTATTCATGTTTGGCGGTGGTTTTATCTCGGATTGGCTTGGCGTGAGAAAATCGTTGACTTTGTGCCTGTTAGGTTTGTTGCTGGGAAGATTGATGTTTACCGCAAGTCCAGTTGCTCCTGGTGTTTTGGCTGGATTTTCTATCTGGTCGGGACTAATTATTATGGCGCTTGCGACTGGAATTCTTCAACCTACTTTATATGCTGGAGTCAAGGAATACACCGATCCGCGAACTGCCACCATAGGTTATAGCCTGCTATATGCTATCATGAACCTTGGCATTGTAGCTGAAGCATTTGTCTCACCTTTTATCAGGCAGACTTATGGAATCACCGGTGTTTACCTGGCACTTATCGGGATCACTGGATTAATGCTTCTCCTGCATCTCACATTCTTTACAAAAAAGAGGGAAAAACAAGATCGTGTCGTATTTGTTGAGAAGAAAGTAACAGCTGAACCTGAGAAGTCCAAGAGAATGAAACTCAGCGAACTTCCATTTCTCGATTCACGTTTTATTTTCTTTATCTTTGTCCTTTTACCGGTTCGCACACTATTCGCCCATCAATTTCTTACCATGCCGGACTATATTACCAGGTGTTTCCCCGAGCATGTCGGGGCGCGCCTTGAGTGGTTCCAGGGTTTGAATCCATTGATCATAGTCATATTCGTACCATTGATTGCCGCATTTACCCGCAAAGTAAGCGTGATAAAGATGATGATTATTGGTACAACTGTTTCAGCATTGACTACTTTCATTCTCATTCCGGGTCCAAGCCTGACCATGTTGATCGTCTATATAATCATCTTCTCATTTGGCGAGGCGATCTGGTCAAGCCGTTTCCTTGAGTATGTGGCAAATCTTGCACCGGTAGGCAGAGTAGGAGCATATATGGGATTGGCGGGAATTCCATGGTTCTTTGCCAAATTCACCACTGGATTCTATTCCGGCATAATGATTGAAAAATTCATTCCATTTGAAGGTGTTCACGACAGTGGCACTATGTGGCTGGTTTATTCATTCATCGCTTGCATAAGTCCCATCGGATTAATAATTGGTAAGAAATGGATAGACAAAGGAGTACCGGATTAAGTATAAAGGGTTACAAGTGAACTACTTAACTCCAATGGCTCCAGGAGTGAATATCATTCTTGACTTATAGGTATAGAATGTGTTAGTATTGCCTAATAAATGATGACGGACGGGCTATCAAGTGTTTCTGATTATTAGAAATTATGGAAGGCTCGATTTTTTAAAAACAATAAAACAATTCCCCCCCTTCACACAAAAGATTAGTGTGAAAAATTACCCCGCTTCTTTTGGGAAGCGGGGTATAATATTTTATACTGTTCAGTTAAGGTTCAGAGTCCACACTTCAGTGTGTTGAGTTTAGAGTCCACACTTCAGTGTGAAAAGAAAGCAACCTGAAGGTTGAACTCTATACTTTTACATTACAATATTCATCAAGAATATCTCGATGATCAAAAGCCATTTTTTCAGGTAGTTTATCAAAATGGAAAACATGGGCTTCTGCGGCATCATCACCAGCAACAATTTCACCAATTCCATCCGCTGTATAAATAACAGTTATAGTATGAAAACGCGGATCTCTTGCAGGATTTGAACGAACAGTAAATAATTCGAGGTTTTTAAGCTCCAGACCCGTCTCCTCTCGCATTTCTCTTACTGCCGTAGTTTCCGTGCTTTCATTGTAATTGACAAAACCACCGGGAATCGCCCAGCCATAGGGAGGATTCTTCCGCTTAATCAATACCACGCCGGATTCGTATCTGATTATCACATCCACAGTGGGGAAAGGATTCAGATATTTTTCCACTTTCGTTCCGCATTTCGGGCAGAGTAAATGTGTTGGGCTAACTGACATCAATCCGCTGGGTAGTAAATGAATGTTGCCTGAATCATAAAATATACCTTGAGAGATCTTCATCTTCCACGAAACCATTCAAGCGTTCGTTTACCATCTCTTTTGTCACATGAATATTCTTTATGTTTCGGTTTGGAACTCTGAAGAGATAGTCCTCAAGCAATGAAGTCATAACAGTGTGAAGGCGTCTCGCTCCAATATCCTCGGTACGCTCGTTAACTGTGGTGGCAATTGAGGCGATTTCACGTATAGCAGGAATATCGAAGGTAAGTTCGACTCCTTCCGCGGAGAATAAAGCTATATACTGTTTAATTAAAGCATTGCGAGGTTCTGTCAAAATCTTTATAAAATCACCTCTGCCTAAGGAATCAAGTTCAACCCGTATTGGGAACCTGCCCTGCAATTCAGGAATCATATCTGATGGCCGCGCTACATGGAATGCTCCGGCAGCGATGAAGAGAATATGATCGGTATTTATGGGTCCATATTTTGTCGCGACTCGAGTACCTTCAATAATTGGGAGGATATCTCGCTGAACTCCCTCACGGCTTACATCCGGACCACTGCCGGGTTCGGAAGCAGCAATTTTGTCGATCTCATCGAAAAAAATGATTCCCATTTCTTCTGAACGATACATTGCCTCGGAAATAATAGCATCCATGTCAAGGAGCCTATCAACCTCCTCACCAATTAGCAGGTTGCGTGCTTCACCGAGTGAGACTTGTCGTTTCTTATGTTTCTGAGGAAGTATGTTGCCGAACATTTCCTGCAGGTTCATCCCCATTTCTTCCATCCCGATGGGACCGAAGACCTGCATCATTCCACCCATTTTCTCCTGGATTTCCATTTCGACTTTTGAATCTTCAAACTTGCCTGCAAGTAATCGCTCACGCATTTTTTCGCGAGTTCGCATAAATCGTTCAAGTTGTTTTTCATCGATTTCAGGAGTTACGTCCTCTTCATCGGATTGCTCAGAATCTTCGCCTGAGAGGAGTTCTTGTAAATTCCTTTCTGGTTTTTTCCTGACTGGCGGCGGTAATAATAGATCAAGAAGCCGTTCTTCGACTTTTTCCTTAGCTATCTCTTCCACTTCTGCAGTTCGTTCAGACCGTACCATCGAAACGGCGACCTCAATAAGGTCTCTTACCATACTTTCGACGTCTTTGCCGACATAACCAACTTCTGTGAACTTGCTGGCGTCAACTTTAATAAAGGGAGCGCCGGACAACCGGGCAAGCCGACGGGCGATTTCTGTCTTGCCAACACCTGTAGGACCGATCATCAGTATATTATTAGGGATTATCTCATCGCGAATTGAATCTTCAATTCGTTGACGCCGCCAACGATTTCTTAGAGCGATTGCTACTGATCGTTTTGCCGCAGTTTGACCAATAATATAATGGTCAAGTTCTTTTACTATCTGACGGGGGGGAAGTTCAAATGGATTAATCACAGTTCTATTATCCTGATTTGTTCATTAGTATAGATACATATCTCAGAGGCGATCTTCAAAGATTCACTTACTATGTCACCTGCCGACATTTTCGGGCAGTGACGGATCAAAGCCCTTGCGGCAGCCGTAGCATAAGGCGCTCCACTGCCCACAGCCAGAACGCCATCATCAGGTTCAATAATGTCTCCGTTACCACCGATTAAAAAGAGATTCTTTTTTGTTGCTGCAACCAGTAATGCTTCCAGGCGGCGAAGCGCCCTGTCCAGACGCCAATCTTTTGCGAGTTCAACCGCTGCGCGGCGGACGTCTTTAGGGTAAGCCTTTAATTTATCTTCAAACCTGTCAAAAAGTGTGAGAGCGTCCGCAGCCCCTCCCGCAAAGCCCACAACAACCTTTCCATCGCCAAGTTCCCGTAATTTGTCAGCGCTGGTTTTAATTACAGTGTCATCAAGTGTTACCTGTCCGTCAGCACCAATAGCGCTTTTTCCTCTATGACGAACCGCTATTACGGTTGTGCTCCGGATATGCTTTTTTTCATCTAAATGAGATATGAATGCCATGAGCTACTCAAATTGGTTATCTGTATTTGAATTGGGAATTACAAATTTCGTGTTGAAAGTTAAAGCAGGATTCCGCTTGTATGTAAAATATCATCAACCTCTCGGGGCATGACAGAATTATGACTATAATCTTATTAATATTCATTTAATAAGGACTATTATTCCAGATAATCTAAACTAAAAACGGACGCCCGAGGATCATGGTTTTAAAGCCATCCATCCACGGGCGTCCCTGGAAGCAATATGAAATTTATGATGTATTTTCTTTTGAGTCAAGCTTTTTGTTGTATGGAGTACCTCTGTTATAGATGAAATATAAGTTTTAATATCAGGAATATTATTATAGACAGTGCCGCTGCAACAGGCAGGGTAAGCAGCCATGAGTTTACTATCGAACGTACAACTCTAAGATCAATAGAGTCAATTCCCTGGGCAATTCCCACGCCGAGTACCGCCCCGACAAGTGTGTGTGTTGTTGAAACCGGGAGACCTAATCTTGAGCATATAACAACTACACTGGCAGCTGAAAATGCCGCAGTGAATCCGCGTGAAGGAGTAAGTTTGGTGATATCCGAACCTACAGTACGCATGACTTTATAACCTTGTGTGGCAAGACCAAGTACTATTCCTATTCCACCCATATAGAGTATCCAAAGAGGAACTCCGACCTTCAGTGCAACGACTCCTTCTCCAACGGTAGCAATCACTGCTGCAACCGGACCTATTGCATTGGCAACATCATTTGCGCCATGAGCGAATGCCAGGTATGCAGCAGTAATCATTCCCAGGATTTTGAAGACACTTTCAATGCTTTTGATATTCTGGAAAGATGTTTCTTTTTTATGTCGCAATATGACAGAAAATAGAATGTAAGTGATGATGCCAATAGCTGCTGCAACAAGAAACGCTTTGTTTGGAGGTAGATTTAAGTTAAGGTTTTTAAGTCCTTTATATATCACTGCTAATACAATTATTGATAATGTTAATCCAGCAAAAAGAGGAGCCCAATTGATTAATGCTTTCCTGGTATCCTGTGCGGCAAATATCTTTTTTCGAATCAATTTAAACAGCAGGTAAGCAACTATTCCTCCTGCTACAGGTGATATTACCCAGGACAATACAATTTGAACTATCTTTACCCAATGAATAGCATTAAGACCATAGATTAGAATACCGAAACCTACAACAGCTCCAACAATTGAGTGAGTAGTAGATACGGGCAGCCCTAAAAGAGTCGCAACATGCAGCCAAATAGCGGCTGCGAGTAGAGCTGATAGCATCCCATACATCAGGAGATGAGGATCGCTTTCAAAAAGCTGGGCGTTAATGATGCCCTTACGGATAGTATCTGTGACATGGCTTCCGGCGAGCACAGCGCCGGCAAACTCCATAATTCCAGCAATCACTATTGCCTGGCGATAGGTTAGTGTGCTTGAACCGACAGAGGTAGCCATTGCATTAGCTACGTCATTGGCTCCGATAGTCCAAGCCATATACGAGCCAAATACGACTGCAAGCAAAGCTGCAATTACCATAGTTGGCTCGGTGGTGCCGAACCAGTTAGATAATAATTCCATATTAATCCGCTGCCATCAACCTAAGATAATCACTCATACTCTCCGCGTGGTTTGCAAGCTTACTCAGAGATTGAACCACTGCTAACAGTGTGTAACTTTCAGCAAAATTCCATGATGGATCTTCAATTGAGAGAATGCATCTGATAAGATGGAATTGATGTTCGTCAGCCTTGCGTTCATGTTTGCCGACTTTTGAAGCAGCGTCACGAATTTCGCTTGCTATTTTTCCGGTGAAAGCAGCTTTCTTATGCGTCACAATTTTTGTAAAGATTTCTGCTACCTCCTCAGCGGCTTCCACAGATTCAGCAGCCAGGGATAAAAGAGATTCCCTGAAATTAATTAAGCAATGATCTTCTGGAAGCTTGAATGGTCGCACTGTCAGCATCAAGGCGAGATCTTCAACCTTGTCGGCAATATTATCCTGCTCTTTCAGGTATGCGAGGAGGTCGATCCTGTCAACCGGCAGCATTCTTGTCTTTGGGAGATTGTCGCGAAGTCCAAGTTTTATTTTATCAGCCTCAGACTCAAGCATAAATGCTTGTTTTGATAATTTCTCCAATTGTTCTTCATTACCTTCCAATGCAGCTTCGAGCAATGGTATTACTAACTCAACGCACTCCATTGCCTTGTCGAGATGTTCTTTCAATGTCTCAAAAGGTGAAGTGCCGCCGATTAATTTCGACATTATGTTCATAAACCCTCCTGTTTAAATCGAATGAGCCTTGCGAGAAGATTAACAATAATGAATAAGTATAATCTTTCAAACAGTTGTAATAAAGGTATCGTAATTATCAGAGGATGTAACGTATTAACTCCCACGATATCGAGTTCCCATACCTGTCGCTAATCCAAGTGCAGCCATGGTGGTAAGCAGGCTTGAACCTCCATAACTAAGCAGTGGCAAGGGTAATCCTGTGACAGGCATTATTCCGATTGTCATTCCCACATTGACAACAACTTGTAAAGAAATTGTGGACGCAATTCCAACTATACAAAGACTTGAGAAAGGGGATTTTGTTTTTCTTGCAAGGATAAATAGACGTACTATCAATATCCAGAAGAGGATCAAGACAATAGTTGCACCGGCGAAACCGAATTCCTCTCCGATAACAGAGAAAATAAAATCTGTGTGTTGCTCCGGAAGAAAACCACGATGTGTCTGACTTCCATTTAAGAATCCTTTTCCCCAGAACTCACCCGATCCAACAGCAACTTTCGACTGGATTATCTGGTATCCTGAACCCAGTGGATCAGCTTCAGGATTTACAAATGTCATCAGCCTTTGACGCTGATATGGTTTTAAATGATCCCAGAGGCGGGGTGTAAGCCAGCCTATGATACCAAGCGCGACACCCCATAACATTGCAAGGTGGAGCCTGATCCCGGTAAAATATCCCAGGACAAGAGCAATTCCGATTACGACTACAAGTGCATAAGGATTGATACTGGCAATCATAACAGCGATTGGAGAAACAGCAAGAACCAGTGCGAGATATGGGAATCCTGCCCAGTAAGCGATCATTCCAGTAATAACCGGAATAACCAGTGATGTGCCAAGATCCGGCTCTATCAGGATCAGCCCAAATGGAATAATGGCAATTTGAGCCATTAAAAAGATATTCTTGAATTTCCTCAAATCTGTTCGGCGATCCGAGAAAAAACGTGCCAGGGCGATAATAACAGCAAGCTTACCCAATTCGGATGGCTGAATATGAAAAGTCCCCAATCCGATCCATCGTCCGGTGGGACCGGTTCCAACCATCAAGACTAAAACCAGGAGGAGCAGTATAAAAACGTAACCAATATATGAGAATGCAAATGTGATTCTGTCAGGCATTAATGCCAATGTAACGGCAAAAACCAATCCTATTGCCAGGTAAATCAACTGCCTTTCAAAGAAACCACCTCCGGATGCTTTTGAGGCGCTGTATAGCGCTACCATCCCAACTGATATCAATAATATTGTTACCAGGGGTACAATCCACTCGATTTCCAGGCGCCGCAATCTCATTCTTGAACCTCTTCCTCATTCGATTCTTCTGCAGCACGCCTGTTGGCGATTTCAGTAAGAACTTTTGAGCGGTAAACGCGCCAGGTATGTTCATCAAGTCCAAGGTATTGCCTGATAAGTTTATATGCTATCGGCGCGGCGGAAGTAGAACCATGTTTGCCATGCTCGATAACAACAGCCAGGGCAATTTGAGGGTCATCAAAGGGTGCAAAAGCAACAAACAGGGCATGATCTTCTCCGTGTGGATTCTGTGCGGTTCCGGTTTTTCCTGCTACATGCACCCGGGGATCGAACAGCCATCCGGCAGTACCATATTTTCCTTCTGTTACCCGAAGCATATCGTCCCTGACAATAGTCATTACTTCCGGATTGAAGCCCATTTGAATCCGGTCGGAAAACCTCTCGGGTTTGATCAGTTCAGTTTCATTCTTTAATTCTTTCACAATATGAGGTTTTATCCACCAACCTCCGTTGGCAAGAGCTGAGGCATAAACGGCTGATTGAAGTGGCGTTACGAGGGTTTCTCCCTGTCCGATGGAGATATTATATATTATTCCTTCGCTCCAGTTATTACGTCCATATTTTTTGTCGAGATAAGCTCGACTTGGCAGCAAACCAGCCGATTCATGGACAAGATCAATGCCGGTTCGCCTGTCGAAGGGAAAACGGCTGATCAGGTCATAATACCTGTCGATACCAAGTTTTGAACCCAGGAGGTAGAAATAGACGTCACAGGATGATTCTATCGCTAAATTATGTATAACATCTTTGCCATGACCACTTTTCTTCCAGCATTTGAACCATCTCCTTCCAAGCTGAGTACCTCCCACGCATGTGACTGACCAATTCGTATCAATTACTCCGCTTTCCAGACCTGCGCTCAACATCGCCATCTTGAAGATTGATCCGGGTGGATAAACTCCCTGTACCGCACGGTGAAGCAAAGGTTTTCCTGGGTCTTCCTGCAGTTTCTGCCAATCATCGCGTGATAGAACGTTCGCGAATGTTTCAGGTGGATAATCAGGCTTTGAAACAATGGCTAACACATCACCTGTTGCCGGCTCAATACAAACAACAGCGCCTGCTTTGCCTTTAAGTAGTTCTTCAGCAAGAAGTTGTAACTGAAGATCAATAGACAGGATAAGGTCATTGCCCGGTTGTGGCAAAACAGGATTTGTACCCACCAGGGGACCTATTATCCTGCCGACAGCGTCAACTTCAATGTACTTTATCCCTCTCAGTCCTGTGAGTTCATCATTCCATGTTTTTTCAAGTCCACGCAGACCGACAATATCACCTTCTTTTTGTTTTGGGTATTGTGCCAGATCACGCTCTTTCAGTTCACCTATATGTCCAAGGGAGTGAGGTGCTATATGGAAAGGATAGGATCGTTTGGGTTCCATCTGAAAGCTGACGCCGGGCATGTGAACCCGGCGTTCTTCTATTGCTGCATAGAGTGCGAATGGAACGTCACGAAGAATCCGTACCGGTGTATAACGGTTGTTGCGAATACGTCTGAGACGTTTCTCAAATTCATCATTATCAATTCCGGTCAGCTTTAGCAGTGTATCACGGATTGAGGGGTCATTATCTATTGTCCAGGGAGTAACGAAAAGCGTGTATGACGGAAAGTTATCTACCAGGAGTTTTCCGTTACGATCATACATCAAACCACGAAGGGGAGGAATTTCAATAACCCGGGCGCGATTAGTTTCTGAATGGCGAAGATATATTTCCGCCTGGACAACCTGGAGACGGTAGAGGCGTACTATGAGAACGATAAATAATATCGTAAACAGGATACCAATATGAACCAGCCTTGCCGGATTAAAACGTGAGTCTCCATTCATGGCAGGAATGTAGGGGATGATGTTATTACAGGCAATCAGAGATTGGGAATGATCAGATTCACCGTAGAGGCGGAGAGAAATCAGAATGTTAAAATATTGTTCAGGCTGATTCGAAGATTCCTTCACTCATTCGCAATGACGGCGGAATTTCAGGAATTGCTATATTGTCTCTCGGAGACAATAATGAAAAAATATGAAACAAATAGGAAATGTACTTGAAGTGGTTAAAAAAAAACAGCTTACATTTCATTAGGTGAATGTTATTTGAAGGATTTGAGAATTCTAATATTTTAATTCATTCAAGGAGGTGTATTGTGAATGGGAAAATTAGTATTAAATTTATGATAACAACGATAGTTGTTATGTTGGTAGCTTGCCTAGTGTCGATTGTTGTCAATCCGGCAAATGCTTGGATTATGCATGAAGAGCTTGATTCTACTGAGGATCCTGCAATTGGTTATTTCAACGAAGGAGCGGGTCTTTTCGATTGGACTTTAATCATTAATACCATGGATCACTCAGCTACAGCTAATGTAGATTGTAGAATCACAATTGATAGTGAAAGCGGGCAGGCAGGTCCGGAATTTGCCACAGCTATTGACTCGCGAACTGTATATAATAATGATGGCACATTGTACTGGACAGCAGTAAATGAGACAATTGTGGAAAATGCAACCCAGAATGACGATGAAGGGGTGGCAATTTTTCATCTTGAAGTAGATGAATAAAGTTACCAATCTTCTTACAAACAAACAGTAAAATTGTTAGTCTTTCGGAACGAAGATTAGAAACCATAAAAATACTTTAAAAGTATTTTTATGTTCGTTCCGAATGACATTTGAATTTAACTAAAACAGAAATAGAGTTTCGAGTGCGAGATAATTTTTTATTTTCTTTTATTAATGCTATTTTGACTCTTCTATTGCTAGTTGTCCTTTCCAGCGTTCTATATGCAAACATAATCAATGTTCCGGTTGATTTTGAAACGATCCAATCAGCAATAGATTCTTCGCAATCAGGAGACACTATTTTAATTGCTGAAGGGCAATATGAAGAAGAGTTGTTAGTTGATAATCAGGATTTAACACTTGCTAGTAGATATTTAATCGATAATGATACATCAAATATAAGTGAAACAATAATATCTGGTGATAGTTTATTCAGGATTCTCATTATATCTTCTAATAACGATCATAATGTAAATATAATCGGAATAACTTTTGTAGAAGGAACTACAGATCAAAATAATACCGCAAGCGCGATTTATGCCAATGGTATTAACCTTTTAGTTGATGAATGTAGGTTTATAAATAATTATAGTGCAGTGATTGCTGGAGCACTTACCGTAATAAATTGTGAAATATTAATATCGAACAGTATCTTTATTAATAATTACTCCCTTACAGGAAGTGCATCAAGAATAATAAATTGTCGTGGCATTATTCAAAATAACATAATTAGAAATAATATTGCTGCGAATTTTGTAGGTGGAATATATGTATTAGACTCTAGTGTTGATGTTGTTAACAACGAGTTTAGTAACAATAGATCTGAGTATTCAACAGGAGGTCTCCGCTATCACAATTCAACAGGCAACATAGAAAATAATATATTTTTAAATAATTATGCGAGATCTTTCGCTGGAGGATTGCATGCTGTTGGCACAGGATTTCTACTGATTGAAAATAACATCTTTCGTGGTAACCAATCAGGTGGTATTGGAGGTGGAGTAATAGTACATGGAGATAATGTTGAAATAAGAGAAAATTTGTTTGAAGAAAATATCGCGGCCTCATATAATGAAGAATATCAAAGATGGCAAGGCAATGGAGGCGGAATCTACGTTTCTGGTCATCAAGATGGTTACATAGAAATATATGAAAATTGTTTTATAGGAAATGTCGCAGCTTGGTATGGAGGAGCAATAGATTCAAGCGATTCTCTGTATTTTCATCATAATATATTTTTACGAAACAGATCACCATTAGGTTCTGCATTGTATGCTGTACAAGGTCAATTACCATACGTCGAAGGACATGACAATCTCTTTAAAGATAACCAACCGGCTTACGAATATAGTAACGATTATCATGGAGCTGTAACACAAGGTAATCAGGCAAACTTTCGACTTTATGATAATGATTTTATTGGTAATCCAATTGTGGCGGCAAAGGCAACGCATAATGGAACAATAGATGGGCGAAACAATTTCTGGGGAGACTCTACTGGTCCACAACATGAAGACGATAATCCTGAGGGTCGCGGAGATATAGTTGACCCTTCAGTGCAAGTCATCCCTTTTTCTACAGAACGGCATACCCCCTTCGCCCCGCCCGACTTTTTCGATCTCGAAACACCAGCCGATGAGGATACTACGTTCCTATCAACAATGAACTTTACCTGGAATTCCACCACCGATCCTAATGACGATCCGGTAACATATACACTGGAAACTGCTTTTAACGATACATTCTACGAAGCGATCAGGTATCCGGCGGGTACAGATACTTTCTTTCAGATCGACCAACTCGAAAATGATACCACGTATCGGTGGCGGGTATTTGCAGAAGACCATATCTGGATGAGAACTTACTCGAGTCACACTCATCGATTGACTGTGATTTTAGAGGATGATCACTTTCCCACTGCATTTAGTCTCGGTGAACCCGGAAATGATGCCGGGATTGAAGAAGAGTCTATCCTGTTCACCTGGTTTCCATCTGCCGACAGCACCGCCGGAGACGTGATCAGTTATACGCTTGAATTATCCAATGATGAAGATTTTGAACAAGCTGAGAGAATGTCTGCAAACAATGATACATTTTTTTGGGCAGCAGAATTTGATGAAAGTCTGTACTATTGGCGTGTTTTCGCATCCGACCTTCACAACCACATCACTTATTCAAGCGAATCCAGATCATTCAACTACCTGGATGTAGAAGATACCAACCTGGCATGCATACCCGGTTCCTGGGAGTTAACTGCCATCTATCCCAATCCATTCAACCCTGTTGTCAGGATTGTAGTAGGCGTCCCGGAAAAGGCTCACCTGAAAGTTGAAATATTCGATCTGCTCGGGCGAAGCGTCGCTGTTCTGAAAGATGATGAACTGCAACCCGGTTACCATAAAATGGTCTGGCTTGCCAAAGGTTCAACCGGCATATACCTGCTGAGAACAACATCCGAAACCGGCTGGAAAGAAACACGCAAATTACTATTTATTAAATAGTTGACAACTTTTAAGTATTTCTACAAGCACTAATTAGTTTCTGTAGAAAAATTACTGGAAGGTAGTCATTCTGAACGAAAGTGAAGAATCTCGATCATTTTAGATTGTTGTAATTCAGGAGATTGCTTCGTCGCTTCGCTTCCTCGCAATGACGGCGATGTTTGTTTTTCTATAAGAACTGATTATGTGATTTCAAAAAATTTCTTTTCCAGAAGTTTATGTTTTTTCACTACTTTTCTTACCCAGTGTAATTTTATGTCAAGCTTCTCTTCTTTTTCTAATTGCCAGTCGATATCCGTCTCTCGCAATCTTTCCATAATATTATACAACACCAGCGCCACACTCACCGAAATGTTGAAACTCTCCGTAAAACCGTATATCGGTACTCGAAGGAAATAATCGGCACAATCCATTGCCTCCTCGGAAAGACCGGTTTCTTCAGTACCAAATAAAAGGGCAACAGGATCATCCAAAGGCAGGTTGAAGGGTGTGAAATCTTCCCTGTGAGGAGTAGTTGCTACAAGTTTATATCCCCTGGACTTCAAGGATTCGATACAACCGGCAGTATTGTTATCGTCTTGCTTGTTATACCGTAGGAGATTAATCCATTTTGATGATCCGAGGGCAATATCCGGGTTAATGGTATAATGATTTCTATTTTCAATAACATGAATATCCTGAACGCCAAAACAGTCACAGGTTCGGAGGCATGCGCTTGCATTATGTGATTGATAAATATCTTCAAGCGCTACGGTGACAAAGCGTGTTCTTTGAGCTAATACTTTATCGAAGAGCTGCAATTTATTTTCCGATACAAATTGCGACAGGTATTCTATCAGGTCAAGTTTTTGATCGTTTGGTATATCATTGATAATCATAATTAATTTTCAAAACAGTTACTCAATATTTTTCTTCAAATCCGATCATCACCCAGGTCGTCATCCTGTACATAGTTACTATTGATTTCTTTAGACGATGTTTTTGCCTGTGTCATCACCCATTGCCATGATACTCCTAATCTTGCTATTCCTATCAAACCTAACAGTGACATTGTGATAAAGTTAAATGCATGCATTGCAGCGGCAAAAATAACCGCGATTGATTCCGGAACCCTGAACCATGCCAATGAAAGAAGAACTGAACCGTGATAAGTACCAAAAGCTCCCGGTGCTGAAGGAAGCCCCATACCAAATGATGTGACCACTGTAACCACACCGGCTTCGACTATTCCCGATCCATATAACAGCGGATAACGACCATCAGTGAAAGAGAATGCATCGAACGCAAATTTCATGATTATGGCGTACATTCCCCAGAGTAAAATTGTTGACCACACCACATGAACCATTAGTCCACGATTATTTAGTACCCCAAGTCCCTGTAAAATGCTATTAAGGGTCATCGCAAGTTTCTTGATAATATTTGATTTATTACGTGTTTTCCGTGTGATCCAGTTTGCAGTAGTATGTCTTGATCTGGCGAGCATCCACCCGGTAAGAATAATGATCCCAACAACCATCGATAAGAACCCGCCACCGATTCGGAGCCAATGTGGAAAGGGATATATTGTAAGTGTTAACGCGAATAATAATGCGAGGCCGGCTACATCAAAAATACGCTCAAGCACTACGGTTGCCACAAGCGAACCCGCCGGTAATTTTGAAAAACGCGCCACGAGGATTGCACGGATTATCTCACCGGCGCGAAACGGTATGACATTGTTGAATAAATATCCAATGGCATTATTCCAGAAGACAATTCTGAATTTTGTTTTTCCAATTGGTCTGATTAAGAATTGCCATCTTATTGTTCTTAGTACCATTGAAGCAAGAAGTATAATCAAGGCGATTAGCGCCGGTACCGGACGCAGCATCGTTCCGGCTTCCTTCAAATCGCTTACTCCAAATCTAAGTTCACCGAACATCGCCTTCCAGATATCTGCATCTCCCGAAAACCAGGCGACAGGATGCGGTTTGAATAACACTATATATATCAGGATAATACTAATAAGGAAACCAACGGAGTTTTTAATAAATCGTTTCATCATAATTTTTATCGCAAATCATGTATTGTTATGTCTTCAGGAATTTGAAAAGTGAATGTATCATCAGCTATTGCATGATTTACTTTGATGTCAGATAAGTATATTGCCGTCTTGTTGCCGGACTCATCCACCCGTTCAAGCTTTCGTAAAATCAAATCATTTGCTCCAATACATGCATTAGTAATTGCATTGGGAGATGATTTATCAGCCGATTTCAATTTGAGGTGAAACACCGGGTTTTCATCGTAAACCGTCTCGCTGATACTTTCAATAGAAAACATATTTAAATAATTAAAAATAATATTACTTGGTAAGATTTCTTTGTTTACATCTTTTAGATTCTCAATGATTACTTGTTTATTATCTTTGCTGTATCTCCACAGAGATTTTCCGTCTGAAATAATAACCTGTGTTCCAAGTTGAAGTTTGAAACGATCTCCTTTTGCATATTCTATCGTTCCCTCTTCAACGTTTGTTCTATCTGCCTGCATCCAAGCATACTCAAGCCGGTAAGTGGCAGAAAACGTTTCAATGGCTTCATATTTCTGTCTTATATCTGCAGCAAGTTTTTTGCTGTCCGGAACTTCAGCGAGGCATTTTCTGCCTGAAAGGAAAAACAGTGCGAATAAAAGAACAAATTCAATCACTCTTCTGAAGAGAGGATAAGTTGATTTCATTGAAGAAAGGTCTCCAGGTCATCATCATCCATCATAACTTCTCGAGCTTTGGAACCCTCAAATGGACCAACGACACCCGCTTGTTCAAGTTGATCAAGAATTCTACCTGCCCTGCTGTAACCAACCCTTAACCTTCTCTGAATGAGTGAAACTGAACCCTGCTGATGACGTACAACCAACTTCACCGCTTCATTAAAGAGTTCGTCGCGCGCGTCAATTCCATCGCTAAATCCGTTTGTACCACTGTCCAACGAAGCAGGCTGGTCAAGTTTACAGCGTTTTATAAATGCAGGCTGCCGAACAATATGTACAATTAGACGATGTACTTCGTCAGTTGTGATTAAGGCTCCGTGGATGCGAAGCGGGAAAGGAGCATCATTACTCATCAGGAGGCTGTCGCCTTTACCCAGTAGGGATTCAGCGCCCGGACGGTCAAGGATAGTTCGGCTGTCAATTTTTGACGCCACCATAAAAGCAAGCCTGGCAGGGAAATTTGCCTTGATAACTCCTGTAATAACATCAACTGAAGGTCTCTGGGTTGCAACAACGAGATGAATTCCTATAGCACGCGCCATTTGCGCTAATCTAGCTATAGGCTCTTCAACTTCCTTGGCGGCAGTTAACATGAGGTCCGCAAGCTCATCAATTATGACCACTATGTAAGGTAATTTAACGGCAGGATTGCCATTTTCGTCAGGTTTGACTTTTCCTGCTTCCACACTTTCGTTATATTCGGTTATGCTTCTTGAGCCAACCTCTGCCAGCCTGGTATATCGCTTTTCCATTTCTTTCACAACACTTTGCAGCAATGCTACAGCGTTCTTTGGATCGGTAGCAATAACCTCGTCACCATCGTCGATAAAGAGCAGGTGATGCCGTCTAAGTTCGGCATAAGTACTTAATTCCAGCTTTTTGGGATCGATCATCGCAATTAAAACTTCATCCGGTTTGTTCTTGAACAGGATACTGGCAATAATCGTATTTATGCATACTGACTTGCCCGATCCGGTAGTTCCGGCAATCATTAGATGTGGCATTTTCGCCAAATCTGTAACAAAAACTTCTCCGTCAGCACTCCGCCCCAAAGCAAGAAGAAGTGGTTTGTCGGAATCCTGAAAAACAGGAGTCTCGATGATTTCCCTTAATACTACTAATTTGGGGTGCTTGTTCGGGACTTCTATCCCGACCGCTCCCGCTCCGGGGATAGGAGCCTGGATGCGAATTGAACGAGCAGCAAGCGCTAAAGCGAGATCGTCAGCTAATGAACTGATACGTCCTATTTTTACACCAGGTGCCGGTTTTAGATCGAATCTCGTAATTATCGGTCCAGGATGAATCTGGACTACTTTTGCTTTGACACCAAATTCGGCCAGCCTCTCTTCGAGCATGGCAGCGGTCTCATGGAGAGCTTTTTTGTCTATTAAGTCACTTTCTGCAACATCTTCAGGTTCATTGAGTAAATCTGCCGTTGGCAGCAAATATATTGATTCAGAGTTATCATCAATTGTTTCTGTGTTTAAATCAATATTATTCAATGAATTAGTTCCTTCGGTAAGAGATTCCTTATCATCAATTATTTCGATGTCATCTCTTATCTTACTACCCGGTTCAAATAGGTCTTTATTTTTTTGTTCATTGAAATCAGAATCATCAGTTGAAAGTAATGAGCCATGTGAAATTTTAGGCTTTGAACCAGGTTTGTCATCGCTGCGAATAGATGTATTTAATATTGAGAATAATCCTCCCAGCCATGAAAAAACGGTATGAAATCCATTTACTATTATTGCCCAACGGATTCGGAGAGTGAAAGTCAGGTATATCAAAGCCAGGCCGGTAAGAATTATGACGGATCCGGTTCTTCCAAGCCATTCGAGCATTTTATCTACGAACCAGAAACCTATGAAGCCGGTAAATTCCAGGGGACCATGAATACCCTGTAAATCCCTGATTATCTCCCAGATCGCCGTAGCAAGTATTACCCCGATAAATAACTTCAAACCATTGCGAAAAGTCTGTCTGTATCCTTTTTTTCTAATAAGTTCAATAGCAAATATCAACATCATAATAGGAATAAATAGGGAAAGGATTCGACCGAAAGTGAAATGGATCAGATAAAAAGCTATATACGCCCCGGCGATATTTAGCCGGTTAGAAACAATACTTGCACTGCCGTTTGGAGGATCAAGAGGATTATAAGATACAATTGAAGCACCGATAAGGATTGCAATAGTAATTAATGCAATGCCTGTAACATCTCGCGCAATACCACGAGACTTTTTAGATTTAGATTTTTTGCTCTTATTTTTTACTGCTTTTTTAGCCATATTTCTCTTCAATAATTTAGTACTGAAAGTACTTATGACCTGCTTATCAATCAAGAGGTAAATGGTTTACCCCGGTTATTTGATTCATAATTAGACGAGCGTTGATTTCATATTTCAATAGTTCAGAAACGCGTTTCAATTATCGAGTTAAACTTTCTTAAAAGTATTGAATGATAGAAAAGTGTATATTAAAGTCTTTATCCATTAAAAAGTTTGCTGTATCTTGCACCGGTAATTTTCATGTGATGACTGATTAACATTTTGAGTTTTTGATAATGCGTTTTGTGTCGAGTTGTAGGTCAACTAAAATAAGAATACCGTTTATATTATTCCTCTGTTCAATATTTTTCATTCCATTGAATGTCGAAGCAGCTCGATACAGGCTGGACCGGGAATGGAAATCTTTAAGCCTGGGCAACATATATGTCCATTATCCAAGCGGTTACGAAAACTTTGCCGATTATGTGGCTATGCGGGCAGTGACTCATCTTGACAGTCTTGATTATTGGTTCGGTATTTTTCCGCCCGAAGTACATATAAACCTTAATCCTGATCTTGATAATAATTCTGCCTTCGCGACTATTCTTCCTCTCAGGGTTGAATTGCCTGTTACACCTGCAATTGAAAAAGGAATTCGACCGCAAAACGGTTTATATCTTGATAGAGTACTGATGCATGAATTGACTCATTCTGTTCAGCATAGCACAGTCTCAGGGATAACTTCAGTTTTACGACCTGTCATTGGTGAAACCATTGCGCCTTTAGGATTGCAACCTGATTGGATTACAGAGGGACTCGCGGTATGTACTGAGAGCATGGCAGGTGGGGGGAGGCTCAATTCCTCGTTTCATCTTATGTATTGGCGTACTGCAATACTTTCAGGCAACCCTTGGAATCTTAACAAACTTTCAAAACCAGGGAATATCAATCCCCCGGCAAATCGTGCTTATGTCGGCGGTTCATTCCTGGTAAATCGTCTTCTGAATGAATCATTCGGTAAGGATAATGTATCTGATTGGTTATACCGCCAGGCATCATTGCCAGGGCTGCCGGGAATAGCATTCAAAAAATCTTTCGAGGGACGTACTGCTTCATTCATTTACCGCCAGATCATCACACAAACCGACTGGGATCTTCGTGTGAAGATTCTCATGAGACAAAGGTCAGGATTTGCCTTTGGAAAAACACTTTTAGAGGATAAAAGAACAAGCTGGCGGCATCCTTTATGGATGAACAATGGTGAGTTGGTCGCTTCAAAGTCGAGTTACGATTTCCCCCCTGCATTTTCACGCTTGAATCCTGGTGGTATCAGGTCATTAAGTAAAGATGAATCAAGAAGTTATTCCGTTAATTATAAGAGTACATCCTATAAAGAGGGATTGATAACCTCAGAATTGCGAAGTGGAAAATGGGCAACTGAAGAACAAAAATCTTATATCGTATATGTTGATTCCAATGGCAAAAGCAAATTGATCGGAAAGCCTCCTCTTCGAGGCTGGTCTCCCGCCTGGTCAGAAAAGAATCATCAGCTTGCTTGGGTTACACCATCGAAATACGGCGGGACTGAAATCCGGGTTATCAACCTTGATGAAAATACCAAACCGATTGGAAGGTCAAGAATAATTGCCAGGACAAATTATGGCATTTTCGCTGATCCGGAATGGAATGCAACCGGACGTATCCTGGCATTTTCCGCAGACCTTGGAGATGGTGAAAAAGTTGTACTATGGGATGTTAAATCAAATCTTTTCTTTGAAATTAGTATCAACGGTGCAAAATGTACCTGGGATCCTTCATTTTCAAATGATGGTTCATTATGGGTATCAGCAGATCCTGAAGAAATTTTCGATTTGTTTGAGATTGATTTTATTAATAAACAAGCATGGCGTCGGACTCGAGTAATATCCGGTGCGATTGAGCCAGCGGTATCGAATGACGGTAAATCAGTCGCATATTCTCATTATACAAATGAAGGTTTTATCCTTGCATTGCTTGATTCTTCCATTTGGTCTGAAGAAAGTGCAGATGTTTCTTTAACGAGAGTTGATCCGGAGCGTTATCGTGAAACCTCCAAAGAAATCCAGGGTTTGGGAGTCACTGAACCGTATAACTGCTGGAAATACACCAAGCCAAGGTTTTGGCTGCCGGCCTATGGGAATACAAATGAGGATGCTGTCGGTATTGCAACTTATGGACGTGATCCACTTGGACTGATAGAGTGGCAGCTCCAGGCAATGGTTGGTATCGAAACAAGGAAGCCGGATATTTCTTTGTCAACAACATACCGGGCTTTACCATTAGACATGACGCTCTTCATGACAACTTACCCGGATGATCTCGCTAAAATTGTCCCGGTTGATACGGTAGATACACCTGACCCTAATATCAAGCAGATCTTATTCAGGTATGATACCCGGAATCCGCGACGATGGGAGGGTGGTCTATTTTTTAGTCAGAATTTCAGGTATGATAATTGGTTTTGGAGTAAAAGGTTTATTCCCCGATATGGAATAGTGAGGCGTGACAGATTCATTCAGACGAGACGGGATCAAGGACTTATGTTGCGTCATTTCAATGGCTTCTCGACAGGATTCGATTATGTTCAATGGCGGGGTGCAAGCAGGGATCCTGTTTCCAGGAATTTATTGAGAGTTAATTTGTCAGCGGAGCACGATCTTACAGGATTCAGCAATTTGAATGGCAATATGATTCAACTTGCCATTCGTTACCACATACCATCACCTGTCAATACTGTAGTTATTGGGATGACAGGTGCTGCTCAATCCCAAACTGGTTCGGCTCTATCTCGCAACAATAAACTGGACTATTCACGAGTTATTGCCCGGCCACGAGGTTATGACAGTGACAGCTTGCTCCCACCTTCGTTAACAAAAGGAAAGATCGCAAAACTGGGTTTGGAACTTCAATATCCTTTAATGTTCATTGATAAGGGTTTGGGACTGGGAATACTCTTTTTTGAACGGTTTAAGGGCGTAATGTTTTTTGAAGCCGCAAGTGGTTGGGGAGATAATCGAACTCTGCAATCATGGACAGAGAATGATAATTGTTTTTCAGCCGGTAGTGAAATTAGTTCGGTAGGTTATGTTTATGACGCATACCTGGATTTCACTGTAGGTGCGGCATGGCGTTCAACAACTGAAGACTGGTCAGTATATTTCCGTCTGGGAATCCCCTTCCTTAGAAATATTTACGGTGCCACCCTGCCAACAGGAAGGATGTAAAACGGCTGGGCTTTAATCGAAAGTAGTCTTTTCACATCATTATCATCTAAAGCACCTACAGTGGCGACTCCCAGGTTTAGAGATTGAGCTTGAAGGCATATATTCTGTGCAGAATGACCAATTTCTATCAATATATAACGCTCGGCACGCTCTCCATATTTTGCCGATGTTCTCGAAGTTACCGCAGTAATTATTATGTTGATCGCCGCATCACGGATACAATCCTGATTTAACGCAGCATTAGCGAGTTTGCCTGCATTTACACCCGATCCAAAGTATTCCAGGGAATGATTCTTCAAACCGGGACCAGGTTTGTAATGATAAATTCCAGATTTTAGACCTTCGACCCTGTCAACCACCATATATATTTCCAATGGGTATAGCGCTCCTGCAGAAGGTACTGTGTGGTAACCCATAGGTGATGTGATCCCCTGGCACGCCCAAAGTAATTGACTGACTTCTGCCAATGTGAGAGCCTCGTTGGAAAAACTACGTACTGATCTGCGACGCACTATCGCTTCTTCCAGGGACATATCACTTTTTAATTCCGGTTCTGGTAAATGAATCACTGGTTTAGCCTCAGATATTGTTGAGTCAAATATAATAACAAATGATAATAATATGATACTGATGAGGAATTTGCCGAATTTAGAATTTGTTTTTGTCATGTTTCTCTTCCTCTCGACTTCTTTGTGAATAATTCAAAATGAATTGTTTTATTGAATTTACCTCATTTCCAAGCCTCATGGAACCTTTGAGATAATTATCATTGACCTGATATTTGACGGGGAGTATATTCCTGCGAATGTAACGGGGCGTAGCGCAGCCCGGTAGCGCACCTGCTTCGGGAGCAGGGGGTCGCTGGTTCAAATCCAGTCGCCCCGACCATGATAAAAGGGTTACAGCTGATTAAACTGTAACCCTTTTTTATATTGGTATGCACATAGTGTGATAAAAGTCGCGAAAGTTATCCTTTAAATCCTATATATCCTTGTATCCTGTAAATGGAGATTTTGATTCCCCTGTTATGTTAGGAATAATTATACCGTAAGGTCTTAGAATTATTCAATATAATCAACTATTATTTCTACTGTTTCTTTGGAAGCTTTTCCACCGCCATATAGATCATCTACTAAACTATCAGGATCCCGCTCCTTGCTTAATGCTCCGACTATATCTTCATATACCTGTTTGGCACTAACCGTTGGATTGAGTGTATTCCATCCGGAATCGAGTAGCTCCACCCACTCTGTTTGATCTCTCAGTGTAACACATGGCACTTTACAAAAATAGGCTTCTTTCTGGATACCGCCCGAATCAGTAACAATCAAACAAGAATTCTTTTCCAGCGTAAGCATATCCAGGTATCCAATTGGATTTAATAAATGTAATTTCTTTTCAACACCAGCAAGCATACCTTCGTTTTCCAATACTTTACTAGTGCGGTGGTGGAGGGGAAGGACAACCGGATATTCCTCTGAAATTTGGCATAAGCCATCAAATATTGAGCGAAGTCTTGCCGGGTCATCGGTATTTTCCTGTCTATGTATTGTAGCAAGAATATATTTTCCCGATTGAACTCCTATGTCATTGATTATTTTATCATTATCACTAATTTCATTCAAATAAAATAATGCGGCATCATACATAACATCACCGGCTGAAAAAATGATATCAGGATTTACTCCTTCATGAAGCAGGTTACGAACTGCAGTTTTAGTAGGTGCGAATAAAAGATCAACAGCATGATCGGTCAGGATTCTATTGACCTCTTCCGGCATTTTTTTATTGAATGATCTCAAGCCCGCTTCAATATGAGCAATTGGAATGTGTAATTTTACCGCTGCCAGTGCTCCTGCAAGTGTGGAATTTGTATCACCATATACAACTACGATATCAGGTTTTTCTATTCCTTCAAGTATTTTCGCTGTTTGAATTCCATGAGATGCAGAACCCACTCCAAGGTTATATTTGGGCTTTGGTATCATCAACTCCTGAAAAAATATCTCAGATAGATCGTCGTCATAATGCTGACCGGTATGGAGCAGGACTTCATCAACATCATGTTTCTTTCTTAATTCATTACTTATCGTCGCAGCCTTTACAAATTGAGGACGCGCACCAACTATATTGATAATTTTTTTTTGCCTGCTGATCATGGTGCCGCAATCTCCCTTTTGTTATATTCTTTTATCGGCTCCGGCGCTGTAGTTCCAAAAGACGTTCCGGACTATGCTGTGATGCTGGGCGTTCCAGCCAAACAATATGGCTGGGTCAGCAGGCACGGTTTACCATTGAAAGACCCCGACAAGAATGGAATTTATACATGCCCGGAGAGCGGATTGCGATATAAAGAAGAAGAGCCCGGTATCCTGAGGTGTCTCGATCTGGATGAGGACGCCGCCATGCCTGATAATTTGAGAACCAGGGAACTTTTTTATGATGATATCGTGCATGGAAAGAGACTGAAATAATTCTATTTCTACTCTTCAGGCGGTGATTGCGTAAAGCATAATATTATTAACGCAATCTATTATAGTTTATTAGAAATCTTGTTGTTAACATTAATTGTAAAAAGAAAGGACACTTTATGAGTGTTCCATTACTTGATCTAAAAGCGCAGTATAGGACAATCAAAGATGAAGTTGACAGCGCTATACAGGAAGTTCTTGAGTCACAGTATTTTATTTTAGGTCCGACCGTCAAAGCTTTTGAAGAATCAGTGGCGTCATATTCCAACACTCCACATGCCATAGGCGTTTCTTCAGGAACCGATGCACTGCTGATTTCGATGATGGCAGAAGATATCTGCCCGGGCGATGAAGTAATTACTACTCCATATTCATTCTTTGCCACAGCAGGATGTATTTCACGCCTTGGAGCAAAGCCTGTATTTGTAGAAATCGAACCTGAAAGTTTTAATCTCGACCCGGCAAAAATTGAAGCGGCAATAACTCCTGCGACAAAAGCGATAATACCAGTACATTTATATGGACAGGTAGCTGAGATGGATCCGATTATGGATTTGGCTGAAAAACATAATCTTGCCGTAATAGAGGATGGCGCTCAAGCTATAGGCGCTGAATACAATGGACGTCGTGCCGGATCCATCGGACATTACGGCTGTTTCAGTTTTTTCCCTTCGAAAAACCTTGGCGGTGTTGGTGACGGCGGGATGGTCGTTGCTACTGATGATGACAGGGCAGAAAAGCTTAGAATCCTTCGCGCGCATGGCGGGAAACCAAAATATTATCATAGAATGATCGGCGGAAATTTCAGGTTGGACGCAATCCAGGCCGCAGTGCTTCAAGTCAAGCTGAAATATCTTGATAGCTGGACAGCAAAAAGACAGGAAAATGCGGACAGGTATAGAGAGATGTTCAATGATGCAGGAATAGTCCTGGAAACGCCGGAATGCTTGAAAAATGATTGTGTTCCCGGTCCGGAAGGTTGTTCATTAAATGGTTTGAAGGGTGTTGTGTTACCGGAGGAAATGCCGGGTAGAAGACATATTTATAACCAGTTTGTACTTCGAGTTGATAAAAGGGATGAACTTGTTGCCTGGCTAAAGGAGCGTAAAATCGGTGTTGAAATATATTACCCGGTCACTTTTAATAACCAGGACTGCTTTAAGTATTTGAATTATAAAAAAGGTGATTTCCCAGTCAGTGAATGTGCTGCCGAAAGCACGTTGGCTATTCCTATTTATCCTGAATTGACCGGTGATCAAATGATTGAAGTTGTAAATAGTATCGAAGAATTTTTTAAGAGCTATTAATTATATTACCTTGCGGGCAACATTTAAACTGTGTAGCCTGTGAAGTTCTGTCAGGTTGTTACACCTGAAATATAATCTTGTATCTATTACGATTCGCCGGTTTGATCGGGTTTGAACCTGATCAAACCGGTTTATTTTGCATGATCTTTAAGTAATAGCAGAAAACATCCCGAATAACCTATCCCGGCAAATGATGTTGTGTTATTGAACCTACTGAATATGTTATATTGTTATTGGAATTGAACGAT
Source organism: Candidatus Electryonea clarkiae (assembly GCA_030765455.1). Taxonomy (GTDB): domain Bacteria; phylum Electryoneota; class Electryoneia; order Electryoneales; family Electryoneaceae; genus Electryonea; species Electryonea clarkiae. Next base: position 117,222 of record JAVCCM010000041.1, read on the forward strand.
AGAATTGAATGGATCAAAAAAAAGCTTAAAGATAAAAAATAGGTTTGTTGAGGAAATGAGTTTATTCTGGGAAGATCTTGGTCTGCCCAGGATTGCAGGGAGGATATTCGGTTGGTTGCTCGTATGTAATCCGTCTCATTTGTCAGCTTCTGAATTGGCGGAATTGACAGGCGCAAGCAAGGGAAGTATCAGTTCAATGACCCGGTTGTTATCCCAGGCAAGACTGATTGAGAGGGCTGTAATTCCCGGGGAACGCAGGGTTTATTGGCAGATGCGAGATGGTGGGATGTCTGAGATTGTACAGCAAAGAATGTTGGTTATTAATAATTTTATCGAGATTGCAAATGAGGGTTTGTATATCTTTAGAGATGAACCGGAATAGCATCTTGAAAGGTTACGTGAAATGAGAGATTTCTATGCATTCCTGTCCATCGAGTTTCCTGCTGTAATAGAGAAGTGGGAACAACGGAAGTCAGGGAGAGAGGTTATGAATGGAGAATAACTTGGTAGTTCAGGCAAAGGACGTCGTCAAAACCTATGATGAAGGCAGGGTGCAGGCGTTAAACGGTGTGAATCTGGATGTTGTGTCTGCTTCTTTTATTGCCTTAGCCGGTCCCTCAGGTTCTGGCAAAACCACACTTCTCAACATTATCGGTGCTCTCGATATCCCTGACAGCGGAAGTGTGGGGATTGAAGGCAGGAATCTCGAATCAATGAAAGAAAAAGAACGGACTACCCTGAGACGTGAACGAATAGGCTTTATATTTCAGCAATTTAACCTGGTGCCGGTTCTAACTGCCAGGGAAAATGTTGAACTCCCGCTTGAGATTCTTCCAGGATTCGATAGAGCCGCCCGGAAAAAAACTGCTCTGGAGATGCTCAGTCTCGTTGGACTTGAGGGATTAGAAAACCGCTTTCCGAACAAGCTATCCGGTGGACAGCAGCAAAGGGTGGCTGTTGCGCGTGCGTTGGTAAAGAGTCCGGCAATCATTCTCGCTGATGAACCTACAGCAAATCTCGACAGTGAGAACGGGATGGCTATTGTGGATTTGATGAAAAAGATGCGTGATGAACTTGGTTCGGCTTTTATCCTGTCTTCTCATGATCCGCGAGTACTAGAGCGAGTCGAAAGAGTAGTGCAATTGGTTGACGGGAGGATAGACCAATGACAGCGATCAGGTTAGCATATAGAAACCTTCTCAGAAACAAACGAAGAAGTATCCTGACCTCTCTTGCGCTGGCAATCGCCATGATGATGATGGTATTTGCGTTCGGAATGTTGGATGGTATGGAAGAGCAGTCTATCAGGAATTTTATCTCCTATGATTATGCCCACATGAAAGCTTACCTGCCCGGATATTTAGAAGAAGATTTTCCCGGTCTTGATCATGCCTTCACAGTCCCGGAAAGCTTGTTGACGCTTATAGAGAAAGAAAGCAACGGCGCAACTGTCACAGCACGACTTGAAATGTCCGGGGTGGTAATTCATGGTAGCGAGGAGACCTTTGTCCGTGTTGTCGGAGTTGATCCGAAACGTGATAAGGAGGTTTTTGAGACCCTTGAAACTTTGTCCGGTGGAGTAACCCTTTCAGATGACAAAGAGGTTGCCCTGATAGGAGACCGCCTGGCGCGTGATCTAAAGATTGATATAGGGGAGATGGCAACCCTGATGGTTCGCAGCGCTCCCGGTGCGTTAAATCCAAGGATGCTGCCTATTGCAGGAATCCTTAGAACCGGACATCCAAAAGTTGACCAGTTCTCGGTATATGTACCTCTTTCACTTGCGAGGGAGATGGCATTACTTCCGGATGGTGCAACGGAAATTGCGGTCTTGACAAAATCAAAAAGCACTTCTCCGGAAGTGACGGCATACCTTGCGAAAGTCCTTCCTGAGCTGGAGTGGCATACATGGGTCGCTCTCGCCAAGGATTTCTATTCTATGATTAGATTCAAGCGTTACGGACAAGCTGTAATGCTTGGAATCCTTGCACTGATGGCTGCTGTTGGTATCGCGAATACAATGGTTATGTCTGTCCATGAACGGACCCGGGAAATAGGAGCGTTACGAGCATTGGGATTCACCCCGCGGCTTATCAGCCGGATATTCATGTTAGAGGGAACAATGCTTGGTTTGGCGGCAGGGATAACCGGCGTAATCCTGGGGTGTATTCTCACCGCGTGGTCAGCGATAGATGGCTGGAGTATGGAACGTTACGGTGACATGGATATCGGTGTACCGATTCGTGATGCTATCTATCCGACAATACAGCCGGGCAGTATTGCTTTCAGTCTCGTGATAGCTGTTTTACTGGCATTATTCGCAAGCTGGGGTTCAGCACGCATGGCTGGCAGGGGGCAGGTCGTCCGGGCATTGCGGGAGGGGAAACTATGAGCATCTTTCAACTTGCCCTGCGCAACACTCGCCGAGAAACCAAGCGTTCCATTTTAACAGGCATTGCAATCGGTCTCGGCGTTGCTACGATCATTTTCACGGATGCGTATATCCGTGGGGCATTCGACAGTTTTCTTGAGAGCTTCATTCGTCTTGATGCCGGGCATGTCAAGATTATGCCCAAAAATGCGGTGGAACGTACTAAACCTTTACCGCTTGACGAGGGTATTAAGAACTTGTCAGAAGTAATCAAGACTGTAGAAGCGATTCCCAGCGTTTTGCACATTGCACCTCGCTTGAGATTTGGAGTCCTGTTAGACAAACCGGGAGGAAGTATTCCCGCCCTTGGTATTGCCATGATGCCCTCAAGAGAGACAGAGTTCATGGATCTCCAGGAATATATCATTGAGGGACAGTTGCCGTCTGATAACGAGAATAAATTGTTAATAGGAAAAAAGCTGGCAAAAGAACTTAACCTCAAAGTTGGTGATGAATTGTTCATGGTGGCAAAGGATGCCTATGGTGGTTTTGGCCCAGGGCTCTACACTGTTGCAGGTATAACCAGCACAGGAGTTCCGTCAATCGACCGCAGGACTTTTTACCTGCCGCTTCCCGCCGCACAGGATCAACTGGCTATCGAAAACTCAGCGCTGGAAATCGTATGCAGGGTAGAAGGAAGTATGTACGCTTCGGAAGAGGTGGCTTTAATAATCCAAAGTAAATTGATTGAAGCGGGATACGACGATCTTGAGGCTGTTCCCTGGCAAAAACAGGGTATGATTTACAGCATGATTGAACCGGCACGATATGCGAACGGGATTATCATAATGTTATTAGCGGTTATTGCCATCTCTACAGTAATCAACACTGTACTGATGTCTGTCATGGAGCGAACTCGTGAGCTGGGAACAATGCGAGCATTAGGTTACGGGAGACGTCAAATCGTCTGGTTGATAATATCCGAATCCTTCGTTATCGGTATAATCAGCTCGATTTTTGGAATAATTCTCGGTATGGGTATGGCATTATGGATTCAGAGAGTCGGGATCGATTTTTCTGCCGCAATGGGGAGCATCGACATACCCATGAAACCAATTATTTATCCGGAACCGAGAAATATTACTGCTCTCTGGGCGGCAGTTTATGGAGTGGTAATCTCCGCCCTGGCGGCTTGGTATCCGGCGAGAGTCGCAGTACGGATGCATCCCGCTGAAGCAATCAGAGCGGAATGAAAGCAATTAAGAATTATGAATTAATAATTATCTTAGCGACTTAGCGGCTTTGCGCGAAACGATTTTTTTTTTAGGTGAGATCGAGATGAAAACGATATTAAAGAACACCATCATAGTAAGTTCAATATTATTAATATTTTTAGTAACAAATATTAATGCTCAGACTGCTGAAGAGTGGATGGATCGAGTCGATAAGAATCTTGTTTATAAAACTGCTGAATCTGTAATGAAGATGACCATCCATCTTCCTAACGGAAAAGAACGTGTTTTTCGTATGTCAGGCAAAGTTCAGGGAGATGAGTATGCATTACTGGAGTTCCTCGAACCGAAGCGAGACAAGGGAACCCGCTATCTCAAACATGATGATAACCTGTGGATATATTTCCCCCGCGTGGACAGGACTATGCATATCCAGGGACACATGCTCCGTGAAAGCGTTCAGGGCGGTGACCTTTCATTCGAAGACATGACCGAAAGTTCAGCCTGGCAGGATAAATACACCGCTGAGATCAAGGAAGAGACTGACTCAACAGTAACTATTCGCATGGTAACAGATGATATGACAGTTAGTTATCCATTTCGTGAAATCCTGATTGACCGTAGAACCTCGATTCCCTTAAAAATCATTAACAGCGGGGTAGGGGAGGTGTCGATCAAAGAGATTGTCACGGTAGAATCCAAACGTTTCGGAAAGCGGTATTATCCCACAGTAACAGACATACGCAGCCTACTAGTAGAAAACAAATGGACACGGTTTGAGGTAGAGGACATCAAATTTGGCATGAAGTTCCCAAGTGATATGTTCTCAAAAGAAATGTTAGAACGATAGGCTGACTCGAAGTAAGCAGATTCTCTAAGAGGGTAATATAAACATTTATATTATACTACATCCCACTTAGATATTATCAGAGAAATTCTTCTCTTCCATAGATATGACGTGATTTCGGAATAAATCTTTCGAGTGTGTTGACATAATTATGCCATACATGGTATATTTCTATATGCCGCCAATTAAGATTTTATTTTATTTAGACAAGAAAACTGGACAATCGCCAGCACAATGCTGGTTAAATAATTTGGATGCTGATGCACGTGAAGCTGGCTTCGCGAGAATTCGACTACTGTCCGAATTTGGGCATGAATTGCGGCGTCCGCATTGTGAAAATCTGGGTAAAGGAATCTACGAGCTGAGATGGAAAGTGAATCGTGTGAACTATCGCCTCTTATATTTCTTTAACGGTAAAGATGTTGTGATATTGTCACATGGTTTTACCAAACAACAATCGAAGGTCCCGGAAAAAGAGATTAAACTTGCAATCGCGAGAAAACGTGAATCTAGAGAGATGTAAATTATGGAAAAACCAGAAACCATAAACGCTATTGAATGGATTGAAGAAGAAGAAAAGAGGGATCCGGATTTGACATCCAGGTTGGGTGAGCAACGTAAAAAACTATATCTCGGAATTCATATCCGCGATATGAGAGAAAAGGCAGGTTATACTCAAACAGAACTTGCCCGTCGAGCTTCCACATCTCAATCCATGATAGCACGTATCGAAGCAGGAGAACAGGATAACCTGAAAATAAACACTCTTCTGAAGATAGCAATGGCGTTAGGAAAAGATCTTGATATAGGATTTAAAAGACTAAAACAAAAGGATGATCGTTTCCCTGTATATGGTACTGCCGGGTAATATAAATCTTTTTCAGGACGACACAGCTTTCCAAAATCATAAATCGATATTCCCCCAATACAATCTGATCTCTTGCCTGACTGTCTCGCTGGCTCTAAATTCAAAGTTTGTAAATGGAGTATGTAAATGGGAATGATAAAACCTCGAAATTTCAAAGGCACACGCGATTTCAATCCTTCAGAGATGATTCAGAGGGAGTCGATGATCGAGAAGATGAAACGTGTGTTCAAATTATATGGATTCAGTCCACTCGAAACACCTGCCCTGGAAATGCTTGAAATTCTTTCAGGGAAATATGGTTACGAAGGGGACAGGCTGATTTATCGACTGGATTATAAAAATGAACGACCCAAAGATCGAGTTGCCTTGAGATATGACCTGACAGTACCACTGTCCCGATTTGTTGCAATGCATCCTGAATTGCCGATGCCCTTTAAGAGATATCAAATCCAACCTGTCTGGCGAGCAGACCGCCCACAGCCCCATCAAGGAAGATTCAGGGAATTCTATCAATGTGATGTAGATACTATCGGTGCGGAGGAAGGGATTGCTGACGCGGAAATCATTGCTCTCACAGTACAGATGATGAGTGAATTGGGTTTTTCAGGAGGCGATAAACAGCCTGTCACCCTGATCAATCACAGGAAAATTCTGGAAGGATTGTTGAAGCTAACCCATCTTCCAATAGATCAACTCCCTGATTTCTGCAGGATATTAGACAAACTTGATAAAATCGGATGGGAGGAAGTTCAGAACGAATTAATGGAGCTGGGTATCAATGCAGATGAATTGTCACGATTGAATGATATTTTTGAAATGAAGGGAACATCGGATAGTAGAATCGATGCGCTTAAACAACTTCTTCCGGATAATGATGTTCAGGATGGAATTAAAAGATTGAGCGAAATATTTGAACATTTTAAAAACCTCAATGTTGCTGAAGACAGTATCCGATTTGAACCACGTCTCGCAAGGGGTCTTGATTATTATACTGGTGTGGTATTCGAAACTGTTCTTCCTGATCATCCGCATATCGGAAGCCTAACAGGCGGAGGTAGGTATGACAAGCTCATCGGGCTTTACAGTGGACGTGATCTTCCGGCGACCGGCACAACAATAGGATTAGATCGCATATTCGCCGCTATGGAGCAATTGAATATGATCGATACGGTAAAATCGACTGTTAGTGATGTACTAATTGCATCTTTCAGTAATGATGAGATGGCATCGTCACTGAAAGTATCCGAGGAATTCCGCAGGAACGGGATAAATACCGAGCTTTTCCCCAACACCGGTAAACTCAAAAAGCCATTGAATTATGCCAACAAGAAGAAAATTCCATTTGTAGCGATTTTGGGACCGGATGAAATAGCCGACCCGGAAAATATCAAAGTTTCATTGAGGAATCTGAATACTTCTACCCAGGTGACCATCAGTATTGAGGATGCTATTCAGATAATGAAGAAATTGTGATATATCTGTGGTTTTTACGTGATGAGTTTTAATTCTAATTGGTCATTATTTTTCACGCAAAGGCGCAAAGGTGCAAAGAAAAGAAATCATGTAAATCTTGTAAATCCTGTCAGTTGCTGTTAACGGACCAATATCACCCTTTTAACTTCATTATACCCAGGTGTTACCATCCTGATGAAATATGTTCCAGCCGGGAGTGTCGAAGCTTCAAATACAATTCGGTGCAAGCCGCTTGTGAGATAACCATTGACAAGGGTTTCAACTCTCTGACCCTGGATATTCAGGACTTCTATCTCAGTCTTTGCCGGGTTTGCCAGGCTGAACCGGATAGTTGTCAGGGGGTTGAATGGATTTGGGAAAGGAGTATGTAGAGCAGAGGTATGCGGTAATGGTAATAGTGAGATTGAAAAATCCGGTTGTTCCTCGCCGGGTTCGGGCTCATTACCAGGTTCTTCCACATCAGGTTCTTCAAACTGATCCTGGCTGAACCTGCCGATAATACCGGGATTCTCACCATCTGCATTATTTGCCAGCCAGATAACCATTCTCCTGTCCTGATCGCCGCCAAGGAAATCGGGGGCTATTGCCATCGCAGGCTGCCTATCAGTTGATGATCTGGATTGATCCCAAGTTTGAGGTTCAGGCTGATCATTAGCGTCTATTTCATATTCCAACACATAAATATTATCCTCGTCAGTCCACCAGTCATGACTGGAATAAACTACGTCATAGGAACCTGAAGGGCGTCCGGAAACAGTTACATCACTTGAAATATTGAACCTGTTGGTTGAATAATTAATTGAGGTTGTTTCCGTCGGATATTCCCATCCTGCAACTGATAATTCTGAAAATCCTACACGAAAGCGATTTGTCACAATTTGAGTAGTCGTTGAATTTGGCTTACGAGTGTAGGCGCAGATAAAGTCATCCCCGGCAACAGACAGGGAAGGTTTTGCCACTTCAGGACGGTAATCAATCAGATCAATCGCATAAGCGGGAATGCGTGTGTTTTCGCTGGCTGTTTTTGGATAGATACTGCCGAGATAGATACCTTCAGTATCACCACTGCCCGCTGTCAAAGTATATGAAATAACAAAACGTGGATTTGCTTGCCTGCTCTTAAGGTATGTCACAGCCGGATATTGCTGAACAGATTCTATAAGATAACTACCGATCAGTCTTTCCGACATACCACCATTATTCCATCCCGCGCAGGTATGAACCTGCCAGTCTTCTTCGCCGGACTCACACTGTTCCCAGGAAACCAACCAGGTTCCGCCTCCAAAAGCAAGAGCGGGATTCCGGACTACCTCGTCTGAAATCGTATTTATTGTTTGAGGTTCTTCAGCGATCCAATCTTGTAATACCTGATCGTAGGTAAACTTTTTTATTTTTATTTGATTATAAATTCTTCTATTGTATGCCTTTGCCTCGTAAACGACGTAGAAATCATTTGTTTCAGGATCGAAAGCGATGTCCGGATTTCTATAATGTTCCAGGTTGCTTGACGCAACAGTTTTTTCTAAACGCTGTCCGAGTCCCATCTGGTTCAAATAACGATAGGTGATGCTGTGTGCGCTCGTATTTTCCCAGACGCTGATAAAATCACTATTCGGTCCTGCTGCAATCGTGGGATTTCCACCGGAGGAGAAGGATTGACGATTGATCAGGAACTCACGAGTGTCAGGAATTTCTACGTCTTCAAGTGTATGGGGTCCGTTAATCAGGGAATCACCTTCAAGGATGATATATGATCCATAATAATTAAGCGGTGTCCACTCTGAAAAACCGCCTCCGCTATCCGGTGATCCGCCACTGACGACGCACCAGATTGAGGGATCAACGTCGTTCTGGCTGTATTTTAGCGCAGGTCCAAGTGATCGAACGCCATAAATCTGCGTGCCATTCATGAAGAGTATATTTTTTGACCCGCCTCCAGTTTTTGTGATGAGTAAAGAGATTGTGCGATTAATAGCCCATGAGTCTCCAAGTTCATAATTGTCAGCAAGGAGAACATGTTTCATTAACAGCATTGCGTATAGTTCCGAGTCGTTGGCAATTTGCCTGTGGTTGTCGAAATCACCCCGCCACTGCCGGTCAAACATATCCAGAGCCCAATATTCATCCAGCATCAGGTTTCTTATTTGCGTCCACCAGCCACTCCTTAATGTACCATTATGACACATAGCAAGAGTACGACCGTTGAAACTGTAATAAAATGGATGAGGATTAGCTATATCGGTACGCCCGGTAGATCCACGGCGTGCATGGGAGATGGCGATAAGCAATGTGTCTTCGGTGCCATCATAATTTACATCGGGAGGGTATTCAATCGATAATCCACCTTCTTCTTCATCAGTCCATGGATCCCAAAGGTTTTCTATGGAATGATAGACTATTGGATGTGCCTGGTTTTGATCAACTCCAACAAATCCCCAACCATTTATCATTCCAACAGAATGCCAGCGGTACCAGTTAACTGTATAGGTGTATGCCGAATCGAGAAATCCGCTCGAGCTGACCATGCCCCACATTTGACAGGCGAGAATGGTGCCGGGGACGAGTAATGTCAGGCAGAAAATTAAAGCTAAAATTATATGCAAGGTTGATTTTAGTCGGCGACTAAATACCATATATGCCTCAAAAAGACCTTTAAATAAAAGTATAATAAGTAAAGAAAGAAATTTATTGTACGGTCAAAGATCCCAGTAATGAAAATATACCAACCACTAATGTACTCATAAGTACACAATATGTCAATCCAAACAAAGACAAGAATATGAATTAATAGACCATGACTTTGGTTGCAATAGAGAAGAGTTGTGCTTCTTGTACGGTAGTGCTGAGTGCATTATCTTTCATCTTCCGGAGAGTAAGAACTTGATATATACCTTAATTGAACAGAAGAGAGAAGAGGAACATGACTACTGGAATAAAAGATGTTTTTAATGCGAAATCATCATTCAAGACCAGCGAAGGTGAAATTGGTTACTGGCGACTGGCAGCTCTTGAGGAAGCTGGAATCGGTACTATTTCACGTCTGCCGTATTCGATCCGGGTACTACTTGAAGCATTGCTGAGGAATGTTGATAATTATATTGTTAATGAAGATCATGTCCGTGCACTCGCAACCTGGAATGCCAAAGCGCCAAAAGCGGAAGAAATCCCATTTAAGCCTGCACGTGTAATACTTCAAGATTTTACCGGCGTACCCGCAGTGGTAGATCTTGCTGCATTGAGAAGTGCAATGGAACGTCTGGGAGGCGATCCGCAAAAGATAAACCCACTGGTTCCGGTAGATTTGGTAATAGACCACTCGGTACAGGTGGATTTTTTCGGCTCCAATTCAGCGCTGCAAAAGAATACCGAAAAGGAGTTTGAAAGGAATAAAGAACGGTACGAGTTCCTTCGTTGGGGCGCAACAGCATTTGATAATTTCCGGGCAGTTCCACCCGCTACAGGTATTGTTCACCAGGTCAACCTTGAATTCCTGGCAAAATGTGTCATGTCTAAAGAGGAAAATGGCGAAAGAATTGCTTTTCCCGATTCACTTGTCGGAACAGACAGTCATACCGTTATGATAAATGGACTTGGTGTACTTGGATGGGGAGTGGGCGGTATTGAAGCTGAAGCTGTAATGCTGGGACAACCTATATATATGCTGACGCCGGAAGTAATTGGTGTAAAACTCTCAGGCGAAATGCCGGAGGGTGCAACTGCAACGGATATGACATTAACAGTAACCGAAATGCTGCGTAGAAGAGGCGTAGTAGGGAAATTTGTTGAATATTTCGGACCCGGTTATGCAAATATGAGTCTTGCAGATCGAGCTACAATGGCGAATATGGGACCTGAATACGGCGCCACGATGGGATTTTGTCCTATTGATGATGAAAGTCTGAATTACCTCAGGTTCACCGGTCGCACTGAGCAAGAACTTGAACTGGTAGAAAGATATTGCAAAGAAAACATGTTGTTTGTTACACCGGATACTCCTGATCCTGAATATACCGATGTGTTGGACCTGGACCTTTCCACCATTGAACCAAGCCTTGCAGGACCGAAACTACCACATGAACTCATTTCATTAAAAAATATGAAGAGCAGCTTTCATTATGCCTTGAAAGCACCATTAAAAGACAAAGGTTTTGAATTATCAGGAGATGAGTTAAAGTCAACAGGTGAATACAAAACGACTGATGAGACTATTCCCCTAAAGCATGGCAATATCGTCATCGCCGCGATTACGAGTTGTACAAATACATCTAATCCATTTGTATTGATTGGTGCAGGATTGGTGGCTAAAAATGCAGTTGAAAAAGGATTAAGTGTTCCTTCATTTGTAAAAACCAGTCTTGGTCCCGGCTCAAAAGTAGTCACAGAGTATCTCACAAAATCAGGACTCCTGGAATACCTTGAAGCATTGAAATTTCATATAGTCGGCTATGGTTGTACTACCTGTATTGGCAATAGTGGACCACTTCCTGATGAGACGGTTTCTGCTATCCAGGAAGGGAACCTTGTCGCTGCGGCAGTACTTTCGGGGAACAGGAATTTTGAAGGCAGAGTCAGTCCGCATACTAAAGCAAATTACCTTGCAAGTCCACCATTAGTGGTTGCTTATGCATTGGCGGGAACAGTCGATATTGATTTAATCAATGATCCTATTGGTGTTGGTGATGATGGAAATCCGGTATATCTAAAAGATATCTGGCCCTCAGATGCGGAAATCAGGGAGACAATTGCTACTTCGCTCGATCCGGAAATGTTTAAAGATAAATATTCTAATGTCTGGGATGAGAACGAGCTTTGGAATAAGATAAAAGTCAGCGGAGGGGCGTTATATGAATGGGATGAAAAATCCACTTACATTCAGGAACCGCCGTTTTTTATTGATATGACGGAAGAGGCGCCATCAATTTCCAATATAGAAAATACCCGGTGCCTGGCATTGCTCGGTGATTCGGTAACCACTGATCATATCAGCCCTGCCGGAGTAATTCCACGTGAATCACCAGCCGGTAAATTCTTGATTTCTGAAGGCGTCAATCCTGTCAATTTCAACTCATTCGGCAGCAGACGTGGTAATGACCGGGTAATGCTCCGTGGTACATTTGCGAATATCAGGTTAAAAAACTTCCTCGCACCCGGTACTGAAGGCGGAGTGACAAGATACCAGCCTTCAGAAGAGCAGATGTGGATCTACGATGCAGCGATGAAATACAAGGAAGACAATGTCTCACTGGTAGTCATTGCCGGGAAACAATATGGCACAGGATCAAGCCGTGATTGGGCAGCAAAGGGTACATATCTTCTTGGAATTAAAGCAGTAATAGCAGAGAGTTTCGAACGCATACACAGGTCAAATCTTGTTTTTATGGGCGTTTTGCCTCTGCAATTCAAGCCGGGTGATTCGTACTCAAAACTTGATATAACAGGCAAGGAAAAATTCCATATCAGAGGGCTTTCAAACGATATAAAGCCAGGCCAGGAAGTTGACCTTGTGATTCAAGATGATAATGGATCAACCCGAATTATTAAAGTGATAGTCAGAATTGATACGCCTGTGGAGGTGGAGTACTACCGAAATGGTGGAATTTTACATACTGTATTAAGAAGTCTCGCAAATAGTAATGACTGATCATTTTTTTTGCGGCTTAATAGTATTCTCGATAATTATTGATATTTGTTTAATTTTAGGATTCTCTCTTTAAGTTATATGAGCCTAACTTTTAGGGTATATTTATATTATTTTATCGGTTTATAATTATTTTCAGCTATTGAACTATTGAAATATTAACCTATATTTAATATTCGGTTCTGCATTTTCGGTATTACAAGTATTTTATCTTACGGAGATTTCAATGTCTGATGAGAAAAAGACGGTTGGCAAGTATAGCCAGGACTCTCGTATAGATACGCTTTTGAGCAATATAATAGGTGAACTGCGCCAGTTTACCGAAGAACAGGCGCAGAATCTGACTGAAATGACTGCAATAGGCAGAGCTCTCAGCGCGCAAAGAGACTCTGCAGTAATTTTCGAGATGATTCTGAAGCAGGCGCGCAGGTTCACCAATGCCGACGGTGGAACACTTTATCTGATCCACGATAATCAGAAGGAACTGATTTTTAATGTCCTTCATAACGATACTCTCAACAGTTACATGGGAGGCACCTCTGGAAATCCAGTAACCCTTCCGAATGTTCCCCTCATTGATGATGATGGAAATCCTAATCATTCCAATGTTTCAGCGTATGTAGCCACAACCGGCGAAATCGTCAATATTCCGGATGTGTATGAGGCAGAAGGTTTCAATTTTGAAGGTGCGAAGAAATTTGATGCAGCATTAAACTATCGTAGCATGTCAATGCTTGTAGTGCCAATGCGTGATCATGAAAACGAGATAATAGGTGTACTGCAATTAATCAATGCCAAGGAAAGACTATCTAAAGAAACAATACCATTTTTACCTGAAACTGTTGACATGACCGCTGCTTTGGCAAGCCAGGCTGCTGTTGTTATCACACAGCAAAGGCTTATTCGCGAACTGAAAATACTCTTCGAATCATTCATCAAAGCGATTGCAACCGCGATTGATCAAAAATCAAAATATACCGGCGGTCATATAGAGAGAGTTGCAGAACTCACAATGTCAATTGCTAATAAAATTAATAATACAAATGATGGATTATTTGCCGATGTACAATTTTCAGACGATGAATTGGATGAATTAAGAATTGCTGCATGGATGCACGATACCGGTAAGATCACAACACCCGAGCATGTTGTAGATAAGTCAAACAAACTGGAAACCGTGTTTGACCGTGTTGAGCTGGTAAAAACACGCTGGCAGGCAATTCGTCTTTCCAGGAAGCTTGAAGCTGAGAGAGCCAAGATTAAATTGTTGGAAGCTAAATGCAGTGCCGACGAGCTGAAAGCTATCGAAGAAGAATGTAATAAAGATATTTCTGTAATGGATGAAGATATTGATTTTCTGATGGTTACAAACAAGGGTGGAGAATTCCTTGGTGACGATAAAGTAGAGAGAATCAACAACCTTGCTGAAAAGCAATATTCAGAAAATGGAGATAAACATAATTACTTGAGTGAGAATGAGGTTTATAATCTAAGTATCAGAAAAGGTACTTTGACTAATGAAGAACGAAATAAAATGAACGATCATGCTACAATGACTATTAAGATTCTGGATACTCTTCCCTGGCCTAAGAAATTGCAGAATGTCCCTGCTATAGCTGGCGCACACCACGAAAAGCTGGATGGAACCGGGTATCCTAACGGATTGAAAGAGGAAGATATCGGGCTTGGCGCCCGAATAATGGCAGTAGCGGATATTTTTGAAGCCTTATCAGCCAGTGACAGACCCTATAAGAAACCGATGCCGCTTAGCCAGGCTATCAAAATTCTTGGTTTCATGGTCAAAGATCATCACATTGATGGTGATGTTGTTGATCTTTTCGTACAATCAGGTCTCTGTTTCGAGTATGCCGATAAATTTCTTAAGAAAGATCAGATAGATATGGATTTGAATTTAGAGAAAGAAGAATAAGCGAATTAATGCTGCGATTTTTCACTTGGGCAACCTCAAGGTTTGCCGGAATATGAAATCTTCACTCCCGCAGTGATCCAGCGATCAGGCATTAATACGCTTCCTGTTTCATAATATTCGCGGTCAAATAGATTAGTCACTCCTGTATATGCTTCTACAGCTTTAAATTCACGGGACAGTTTCATATCAACAATAGTATTATCCACCTTGTCAATTCGGTCAAAGTAACGCAAAAACAGGTTAGATCTGATCTTCAGGGGTAAGATCATGTAAACTTTCGTTGATATCTGGTGCTGAAGATACCCGAAGCCATATTTCCACTCATATATTCCTGCTTTTCTGTTGGATTGAAGCCATCCGTATCCAAGTTGGACACGCTGTAAGAGTGGACTATCAAGCCACTCATTAATCCTGAAGTCGAGCCCGACATCAAGCCCTTTCGTTGATATGTTTCCAACATTACGCACCTGCCAGAGATCTACTTCATTTGTTCGAGTCCAGTCAATAAGGTTATCACTGAGCCGGTAAAAACCTGACAGATTCATTTCCGTATTCCACTTGCTTTTTATTATTATTCCGAGTTCATAAGATTTGGCTTCTTCTGCATGTAAGTCAGGATTACCCAAATTATCCGGGCTGATATAGTAGAGATCGGTAAAAGTTGGAATTCTCAATGACCAGCCGGCTGATCCCCGGAGGCTGAGTTTTGGACTGATCTGAAAACGAGCATTTATATCCGGGCTGACCTTCCACCCAAATTCACCATAGTTATACAAATATGCGCTGAATGATGTAAACAATTGACTTATGGGAACCAAGCTATGCTCGATAATAAGTCCACCTTTATCTCGTTCATGGGTACCCAGGTTTGTGGATTCGATCGATTCGCGAGTCACCTCACCACCGATTGCTGTCAATCCAATACGTGAGGTGAATCGCGCTTGCAACTCTAATCCATATATATCTGTTGCATGTTCATTATGGTAAAAGGAACGGTTATAGCGATCAAGAACAAAATCGTCTGTGTGTCTGCGATAAGATATTCTTGGCATCAGGAGTGAATTTCCAACCGGGATATTCAAAGACGCTTGGGTTATAAGAGTTCCGGTTTTCTCGAATTGATTTGGAAATCTGGATGTATAGAAACTGTTTGCACCAAAAACTTTGTCATTGTATCCTACAGAAAGATTTACATCACTCTTTCGAATATGGTATGTACTTCTATAGAACGCAGACCACATCCGGTGATCTGTATTATTCATGTAACCATTTGATACCGAGCGGTTTGATGAGAAATAGTGATTGGAGTTATGTAGCGGGACTGAAATACTTGCAGTAGAGTGAATAAGTTGATGTTCACCACCGGTAATGGAGGCAAAGACATTTTTTTCCTTCCCTGATCTGGTTACAATGTTTATTGCACCGCTAAATGCATTGGGACCATGAAGGCTTGAGCCCGCTCCTCAAAGTATTTCGATCCTTTCTATATCATTAGTACTAACCGGTATATCCATATTATGATGCCCAGTTTGCGGGTCGTTCACCGGCAAACCATCAATCATCACAAGAGTCTGATCAAATGAGCCTCCACGAATTGAAAGATCAGCCTGAACTCCATGCGGACATCTCCGTCGGACATCAACTCCCTGAACCAGTTGGATCAGCTCCTCTACTGAAAAATACGAACTTGCTTCTATGTCATCTTGAGTCAACACTTCAACTGAACGCCCGGTTGTGTTGAGCCCCGTTGCTACCCTGCCTGCAACATAAATAACATCTTCCAATTCATACATTGGCAATTGTGACGTTTCCGCAGCGCAAAGTTTGTCGCTCGCAAAGAAAGCAGTGCAGACAAATCCTGACAGGATTACCAAGCTAATAAAACGTGAAATTGTATTCATTATTGCCGTTTCCTCAAGTTCGATCGGCGCGAAATCACTGTATATCAATACGCTCAGGGTAAATCTAAATGACAACCTATCCTGTTTTCATGGCTGCATTGAGTAAATCATTTGAAAGGAGCGAGGGTAAGTGAAATAGTAGAGGAACACAAGACTTAAAGGTTCTTTATGAGAAAGAGAAATCGAAGTGATAATAAGCAATATATGCTCGGTAAGCTAAGAAATACTAGATGTTGTTGAAATCGTTCATATCGTTGTTTTCAAAGAGGCGGATTTGTTCTGTTGTTTCTTTTGCTCCGTACCCGTTTTCTTTTATCCGACCAGTCAACTGGAGGCATCCAGGGCAATTGGAGAGCCCAATCGACCAGATCTTTTACTTCATTCTCAATTTCATCGGTTAGATGGGAATCTGATTTCTCAGATGAATTCAACGTCCAGGGGATAACTTCTCTTTTGAAACCCAACGGTTCGATGCCTATAATTTTTATCAACTTTCTGATAATTGCGCCTGTATCTATGGAAATAGGTTCACAATTGTTTGATTGAGAATCTTCTTTGTCCATCTTGGAAATTGATAATTGCTTAACTATTGTGTCAGTTGCCGAGTTCATCGATATAGTGAGCGCATTGCCTGGCTTTGATACAGAAACCGGCACCCGACTGATCAATTGTGTTATTTGTCTGAAAGGGAATGTTCTATAAGACTGACCTATACCAATCAATGTATGTAATTTGATTATTTTGATATTGTTACTAAGAGAATGATTGTCGATTTCATTTTGAATAGTATTTTCTGCATTCAGTATTGCCTCCCATAATGGATGGCTATTCGCATTTGCTGAATTCTTAGAATAATGATGATGTAAATATATTGTTTTTTTTATTTTATATGTTTCAGTCAGATTTAGTATTGTCTCGCTGAGATTCAGGTTGTTTTCATAAAGGAAGGAGCTATCGGGTAGTAGAGGTCTGAATGGAAAGACTCCAGCACAGTGAATAATGTATTGTGGAGTCGTCTCCTGAAATAAACTATCATGCATATCCTGATTACGTAAGTCCAAAGCAAAAAACTTGAAGTTCTCATAACCTTGAAGTAGAGAAAGTCTGTAATGATGTACTATTTCAGGTGCTGATCCCGGATCGAAATTATCCAAACCAAAGACATGAAAACCATCGTTTAAAAGCCTGGCAGCTAATGAGGAGCCAAGACCACCCAGTACTCCCGTAACCAGACAAGAATTGTTTTTATCAGGATGATTCAAGTAATGACCTGTTCTCTGACTACTTTATCCAACTCAATCCAGCCAGGTAGATGCTGTTCAAGGATTTCGGGAGTAATCATAGATGCTGCATCAGAAGGACTGGAGTCAGGGTCAGTATGAACTTCGAGAAACAAACCATCGATTCCGGCTGCAATCGCTCCGCGAACCAGGAGAGGAACAAATTCACGATTGCCGCCACTAATACCGCTTAATCCTCCCGGTGACTGGACTGAATGTGTAGCATCGAAAACTACAGGGGCAAAGTTGCGCATTATTGCCAGGGATCTTAAATCCAAAACCAGGTTCCGGTAACCCATAAACGTCCCTCTTTCAGTTAATGTTACCGCGGCGTCTCCTCCCATGTTTACTTTTTCCAGAGCGTATTTCATATCCTCTGGTGACATGAATTGCCCCTTTTTTATATTTACAGCATTCCCGTAACGACCGGCTGCGATAAGTAAATCAGTCTGGCGGCAAAGGAAGGCGGGGATCTGGAGGATATCTGCAACCTCGGAAACGGGCTCTGCCTGCGATGTGTCATGGATATCGGTAAGAACAGGTATGTGTAAAGAGTCTCTTACTTTTTTCAATATTGCGAGACCTTTGTGCATACCCGGTCCACGGGGCGATAATCCTGATGTTCGATTGGCTTTATCAAAAGAAGACTTGAAAATAAATGGTACCTGGTATCTCTCGCATATTTCTTTCAGCCTCGCTGCAATATCAAGAGAGAGAGAGTCTGATTCAAGGACACATGGACCTGCAATCAGAAAAAAAGATTCTTCATTCTTTATGTCATTAATATGCTCAAAAGGGTTTTTCAATTTCATGTGCATGACCTTAAAATTGTTTGATAAAGATCTTATGTGGTAGATATTGCTGGAGATATAATAACATGTCTTGTGGATTATCGTCTCCATTGGATAAAGAAATCATCATTGGAGTGGAATCCCAAATTTGTTTTTCTGCTATTTTCTCAATTGAATATAATTAAATTATTTGGACAGAATGAATCTTGTGACCATCGTTAAATAAAATTGGAGAATGTGACACAGATCGCATTTTTGCCTTTTTTCCGGTTGTAAAATATCTTAATTTACTTTTTAATATTATCAAAATCTATTTTATTGTTGACTACGACTGCATTTACACTATGATTGGATTTAATGGAGACTGTTTGTAAAAGATTTGTCTCGTATAAGAAATTGCTTGACACGCTTGATAGGAAACCTTTACTTCCAACCTTGCTTTTGGTTTCTCATCAAGGCAGAACTGGAAGTTCCGAATTTGAGGTATAGATGAAATTGCTGGTTTACCGGCTTCGTGATAATTATAAATTTTCGATGTTAAATAACCTATCTCAAAACTCGAAAATATATCTGATAGTTTTGGCATTAGTCCTATCTGCTTCTTCATGGGCGCAGAACATTATTGTTGCGCCCGATCCTGAGAATCTTCTCAGGGAGGATAAAGAAGAAAAGGTAGTGATTAAAGAGCTGACCTCTGAGCAATTGTCTGCTCAGCAGACTCGTTGGAGATTTAATAATTTCAGGAATTATTACTTCGCCAGGAGGCAAATCGAATTAGATGTAGAAATGCTTCTCCGAGAAAAATATCTGCTTGGGTTGTATAAGGCAATCAACAAGGAGATTAAGGAACGGAAAGGCATAGATTATTTATTTGAAATCGCTTCTTATGAATCCGGAGCAAATTATGCTGAGCCGGAGCTACCCGATACGATGCTGTCCATTGCGGACTATTACCTTGTAACGAAGGAATATATCCGTGCAGAACATCATCATAAGCTGATTTACACCGAAGCCCTGAAGGCAAAACTTGTTCAGGAAGGTACCGGGACTGAAATTAAGCGAATGTTTGATTATGATCTCCGCCTGTCATACAAGGCATATAACAAAGGTGATTTTCCGCTTGCTATCCTGATTTTGAACCACATGCTCCAGATTTATCCATATTCCAATATGGATGACATTCTGTTTTATCGCGCTGAAGCTGAATATGGCGCTTATTATTTTATTTCCGCTGCATCCAGTTACAACCGTCTGCTAGATCAGTATCCTGAAAGCCCTTACGTCACAGATGCACTTGCGCGGTTGTTCTATATATATGAGGAGATAGATAAATTCAGCATCATTAAGGAGAATGTTTGGGATAAATATGGCGAAAATGATTTTGGGTTTGGAGTTATTCAGGAATATGATAAACGCTGGGAAGAATTAAGCGATTCTCTCGATTCGGATACACTTGAAAAGGATGAAAAAAAGCGTCTGAAACAGGTTTTGAAAGCACATGAAAAGGGTCGAAGTTTTACTGATGACCAGGTTTTTAGAGCCTCAAAGATGTATTATGCAGCTGGTCTCGGCCTGTTTTTGGGTGGTTATTATGATGACGCACACGAGGCGTTAAGCAAAGTTCCAAACTTTACGCCAAACGAATACAAAGCTGCCTATCTTGATGGACAGTCACTACTTCATCTTCGACGATATGATGAGGCTATCAAATCTTTCAAATTTATTTCCGAATCAAAGTTTAAGAAGAAAGATCCGGAATATCTTTTAGCCGACGATGCAAAGGTTAAGCTTGGCTATTGTTATAGTGAGATTGGCGATATCGAAACAAGCCGCCAGAGCTTCAGGAGCCTTGATGATGCATCTGAAAGTTATGGTAGTGCCCTGCTTGGAGAAGCATGGTTAGAATATAGATTAAATCATTTCACTGCTGTTGATAGCATAACAGATTTAATTATAGAAAAGTTTCCGGATGACCCTCAATATTATGAAGCTATCTCTCTTGGTGGTTACAACAGGGAATTAATCGGACGGCAGGGCGAGGCGTTATCAAGCTATCAGAGCATGGTGAAGACTCTCAACAGTTTAACCGATGTTCGTGGATATATTGCTGAACGCAGAATAATTACTCGGCGAATAAAAGAAGCAAAATTGTTGGAAGAAGACATTATCGCTCAGAACGATCCCAATCTTTTCCTGTCTTATGTCGATTTAACCCAGGTATTAGACAAACTGTATAAAAGAATCAAACTGGCAGAAATTGTTGAACTTAATGCAAGGATGAAAGACTTCCTGCTTGAGCGGGATAGTTTGAGAGTATTATACGACGAATGGGTAGCATTGGGCGATACGATAGCGCTGGATGAGAATAATTCATTGGGCGGTGCATACCTAAGATTGGAAGAACGGTTAAAGAAATTATCAAAGTCTATTCAAATGGGTGGTTTTACTGAAGCTACAAGGTCAACCGCAACAAAACAATCTGCAGAAATCAGATATCATAATGAAGTTGTTGACACGCTTGTTTGCAGGTTGGAAAATGAATATGGCAGAGTTATTTCTGCTTTGAATGAAATGCAAACAGTCAGGGAGAGTATCAGGGAATCCGGAGATCTAAATTTACTGATAGAACTGGAAATGGCAGAGGCAGACCTCATTGGTTCGAATAAATCATTTGAGCAAAACATTGTCAATCTTTCCGAGGGTAGAATGGTCGAGATTTCCACTGATATTGAAACTTGGCGTGATTTTGCGTTTCGAAGATATGCTCTTGCCGACATGGATTTTGATTACCTGGTCGAGCAAATCAGTCTGTTGGATGATCTTAATGAGAAAATTTCATCAATCTCGAGAATGATCGACATGCGAGAACAAATCGAGATGGAACAACAGGGGGAAATGTCTTCAGAAGAAACGGAATCTCTTGATGAGGAAGTACCCTCTGAATCACCTGAAGAGTAAATACATTCTCTGAATATATTGAATTTGGTTATAGTCCGAAGCATTTGTAATTTAATGAAAGCTTATCTTAGCTTTTTTACTGGATATCTATTTTGATTAAGATTTTAATTTTTAGTGTGCTTGGAAGAATCCAATGAATAAAATGAAGCATTTGAAAACAGTTATCTGGTTTTTTCTCGCTTTTATTATTATAGTCATCCCCGTTTATGCACAGGATGAGATTTCCTCAAGCGAAACCTCTGTTGTATCGTATAGTGATGCACAAATGACAATTTTTGGACGTGATAAAATTGTCCAATGGCGGTCTCTCACTGATTCCAGGGACAAATCTCCTGAAGTAGAGGAATTGATCCAGAACGGTTTGTTGCTTCTTCAAAGGGCGGATGAATATTCACGTCAAATGCCACCTGAAGTTTTAGCTGAAGGAGTCGTTGAAAACCTGCGGTTGATGCGTCTGAAAAATGAGTTTTTAAATATACTTTTATCCCTTGAAGTTGAACAGGCAAAAGGCTTTCCACTCGATAGATTAAGACAAATACAAAACCGTTTCGAATCTGATCGCGATCATATGCTGGAGCAAATTTCAAGGAAACGCAAGGAATTAATTACAAAAGCTGAAAGATTTGTTGCCACTTACAGAACGAATGATTTAATCAGCAGCGTTGCCAACAGGGATGAAATTATTTCTGATGTTATGTTCCGGCTTGGAGAACTCTATTATAAGGAAGCTGAGGAAGAGTGGACTGAAGATGATGAGCAGTACTGGGCGATGGTTGAAACATTGCCTGAAGACGCTGAATTACCGCCCACACCTGTGCCGGATTTCAGTAAAGCCACAAATATGTACCGCCGAATCCTCGATGAATTTCCCAATTCTGCATTTGTTCACGAATCACTCTATAACATAGCCGTATTGCTGGTTGAACAAGAATCAGGTGAAGCTACAAAGAGACAGTCAAGAGATACTTTTGAGACGCTGGTCTCAAACTTCCCTGAAAGTCGATATACTGCAGAAGCGATGTACCGCGTAGGATCTTTCCATTTCGAAAATGCGGAGATGCCTGAAGCGATTCCATATTTTGAGGGTGTTCTCGATTATCCGGATTCAAAATATTACGACGATGCGCTCTACATGTTGGGATGGTGCTATTACCGAAGAAAACCTGAAAATATAGATGATTTAGTGACTACGAATCTCTATTATGCCACGGCAGTTGATTATTTTGATCAAACTATACACTACGGTATTGATCAACAGGAAGTTGTTGTAGCAGGCGGGTTTACCACTGACATGTCTGATGAAGCAATAGAATACCTTGCAATATGTTTTACTTTGGATGAGTCAGCAGGCGAATGGGAAGCAGCAGGAATTGACAGCGTTGTTACTTACATGTCGAAGGATGACCGCCGCAGGGAACGGTATGGGTATGATCTGCTACAGAGGATGGGTTTGATCTATCATGAACAGATCGGGTCTGATTTTATCGCTATTGATTCTTACCAGAAAGCGCTTGATGAGTATCCTTTTGAGCCGTCGAATCCCTGGGTGCATGAGGAAATAATCAACCTTTATATGGAAGCCATTTTTGATGAGGATGCTGCTCATGATGAATGGAGAAAGCTGTTTGAGCGTTATCGCCGTGGTTCTCCCTGGGATGAAGCGAATCATTTTGAACAGGTTAGGCTTGACGCGGACACCTTAATGCAGAAATGGTACTATCCCTATTATACCATCGCATTCAGGGAAGCAATAAATACCAAGGATCCTGTTAAAGCTACTGAGGCTCTTAGGATTGCTGAGAACTACCTGCTTGAATTCCCAATCTCAGATAAAACACCTCGGCTTCAGTATAACCTTGGTCTCTTCCTTGAAAAAGAGGAAGAGAATCTTGAATACCAGGTTAATGCATTTGAAGCTTACGATGACGTTGTTACAAGGTGGGGCGATAACGATTATCAGGAAAGAGCTGCCGAAGGTATGATTAAAGTGGCTCTTAATCTTATAAAGTTTGAAGAAGCTGGAAGTGTGGTACCTGAACCGACTTTTGTTGTCCCGGAAATTCTGGATACAAGTTTCCTCGGGGGACCGCTTGCTGCACGTGGCCCTGAAACTGATGAGCCATTGATCGAAGAAACTGCCCCGGCTGATACGGAGGCTGAAGAGACAAGAGAAGAAGTTTCTGAAGAAGAAACCATTGATGGTGAACCTGTTGAAATACTTGATGAAGAAGGGTTCGACGAAGAGGATTTTGAAGACGGTGATATGGACGAAGAGATTCTCGATGAGGATATTGATGAGGAATATTACGAGGATGATTTAGAAGAAGATTCTGAAGAGGAAGAAGAATTTGAGGATGAAGAATTAGAAGGAGATGATGAAGAAATTGATGAAGACGAAGAAGTAGAAGAGATCGACGATGAAGAATATTATGAGGATGAAGAAGAGTTTGATGAAGACGAAGAAGTAGAAGAGAGTGATGAAGAAGAGTATTATGATGACGAGGATTTAGAAGAGGGTGATGAAGAAGAGTATTATGATGAGGAAGAGGAAGAATTAGAAGAGATCGATGACGAAGAATATTATGATGATGAAGAAGAATTTGATGAAGAGGATTTTGAGGAATACGAAGATGAAGAGGAGTCTGAGGATGAAGAATCTGAAGACAGCGACTCTTCAAATGATCAAGGTTATTTGAATATTTTAATTCCGAATTTTGAGGAATTAGAAGATTTAACTCCAGCCGGGTGGGACGCCCTTGAGTGGGCCCTGGCATCAAATGATGATTATTCAATAATGCTATCCCTGGCGATGCAGGGTCAGGAACCCCAGGAAGAAAATCCGGTGGTGGAAGAAGAAAATGAGACGCCGCAGGATGAAGATAATCAAAGTGAAGCTGAGAAATCTGCCGAAGAAGAGGCTATCCCCGAAACCGATTCAGAAGAACAATTAGTCGGTGAGGAAACAGAAGAGGATCAAATACCTGACGATGGTCAGGTTCCTGAAGAGCCTGCTGTTGAAACAAGTGGTGAATCAGGCGAACCTAATGAAGCGCCTGTTCAAGCCGAAGGCGCGACAGAAGATGCTTCTATGGATAAAGCGGAGGATGCAACTCCTCTATTGAAGAGCGAAGAGATGTTGGTTTACGCCACAGACATCTTCGTTGAAAAGTTCCCGGAAAACAAGAATGCATCAGTTGTTGTTATGCAGGCTGGTCGTATTTACCTCGACAAAAAGCATTACGGTGATTCGCGGAATTACTTCGAGAGAATTGTAGCTGATTATTCCGAAAGCGAGTATTTTGAGGAAGCTTTCAGGGGAATATTGATTGGTTTTACAGCAAGTGGAAACTTCAATTTGGCTGAACAAACAACTCGTCGAATTCAGGATGCCGGAATTACCGGTGACCTGCTCGCAGAAGCTATCAAAATACGTGGTGAATCCATTTTTCAAGCTGCGCAAACCGCAAAGGATCAGGGCGACCCCAAAGCAGCAGCAATGGAGTTTCGAAGGACAGCACTTGATGTGCCGGATGCTGACTTTGCAGATCAGGCTCTCTTCAATTCCGGTATTGCGTTTATGGAGGTGGAGGAATGGCAAGAGGCGATCACATCGTTTGAGTTGCTCGTCCACAAGTATCCAAATTCCGAAAAATGGTTTATTAAAGCTTATCAGAACGTAGCATATATATATCAGGATAACCTGAAGCAGCTTGAAGTCTCCGCCGCAACTTTTGATACCATAGTAAATGTCCATCCCGACCCAAAATCTGAAGAAGTTCAGGTTGCAATGTCTCGTGCCGCTGATAACTATGAGGATATGGAAGACTGGAACAACCTTTTACGTGTTGCAAAAGAGTATATAATCCGGTTCCCGGAGGCAGAAGATGCTTTACAATGGTTGTTTGATCAGGCGGGTTATTATCTCAAGCTGGAAGATGAAGCGAAAGCAATGGATATTTATCAAAAATTTGCTATTGAATATCCTGATGATCCCCGGACAGTAAAAGCATATTACGACCAGGCGTTGTACTTCTATGAAAAGAGTCAGGATAAGGCGCGCGCAAAATCTGCTTTCGAGGGAACACTTGCCGCACATAAGCGCCAGGTTGAAAAAGGTGGAGTAGGAAACCTCGAATACGCATCAAGAGCAAAAGATGTGATTATCGGCTGGAAGATGGAAGACTTCGAGAAGATAGTTTTTGCCGGTAACACACGTCAAATTAATGCTGCCAGGGATAATAAAGAAGCAATGCGAGTGGAACTGGTAGCTGACTTGACAGAACTTAGAGGATTTTTACAAAAGGAATCTTTCAGCACCTATTACCGAATCGCGAAACTAACTGACGCGATGGCTATTGAAGAAGAGAAGATAAAGACAGAAGAACCTGACGATATCATTAAGAAAATTGAAGTTCGTCGAACAGCCGTCGATTCTACAACAGGACTATATTTTTCCGCCATTGCTGACTATGAAGGGGCTATTAAGGGTCTTGATGAGCAAATGGTAAGTTTCGTAGCAGCCAGAAAACAACTCGATGAAATTACTGTAGCCTGTGAACAGTATATAATTCAGACGCAGAAGAAATTGGCATCCCCAGATTATTCAGATGAGGAAATAGCTCAGTTTGAAGCTGCTCTTCCGGACTCCCAAAAGGCTCTGACGAACTACAGGAAGTTCCTTGAAAAACAAGATGAGTGGATTCAACTGGGCACAGCATATAAAGATTCTGCTGCTTCCAGAATTCCGGAAATAGCTTTACATAACGCAAATCTTACCGCAACAATACCTTTCTTGTTCTTGGATTATCCTGATCAGGGAACTATGCGTTGGGAAAAACTGCTGGGGAGGGCGGAACTTTTGAGATCCCTAATGCCTCCTGAGATCAGAGATATTGTCGAGGAATATTTACGTGTTATCCAAGCTGCAGATACCAGTGCAGTCAGTAAAAGAGGAATTGCAGATATTGCACGCCAGAAAATCATCTGGATTGCCGATTCAATGCAACAGGAATATATAAAATCTCTTGAGTATTCGATAGCGGAAGGGTATGAATATTATTTAGGCAGATGGGAAAGATTGATCACCGCAGGCGATGAAGAGGCTGTTACATTCGGTAGATTATATATTGAGGATTTCCCGGACGAGATTTCAATCTTCCAGGAAGTTATTTATTTATTCGCTGTTGGAATGCTTGAGATGACCTCACAGGTTCTTGAGCTGGCAATAAGTAAAGACAGTTCGGGGCATGAATTGTACTTGGATTATAGCGGTAAAACCCTTGAGAAAGCATGGTCGTATATAGAACGTTTTGAAACATTCAAACAGCAGGGATTAGAATCTCAGCAGAGCCATAAGGAAAAACTTGAAAGTTCACTTCTATATGTAGAGCAGGTTGGTATGGAAGGTTATGATGTAATCATCCCTGCCTGGGAAGATCCCATGTTGGATTTTGTAATAGCATGTTGGAATATTCCAGAAAACCTTATGCTTCAACCTCAACCATGGTCGAACCTCTTAGCACGGAAACTTGTGACCCTGGAACCAGCATCGTACGCTTATTTGCTTGGAATTCGTGAATTTGTAAATTATGCTGTCACGGATACTTCGTGGATTGCATCAATTGAGATGATTGATGCTGGATCTCTTGCTTCAGAATTTGATCAATATGAATTTAAACCCGTGAGTGTTGCTGGCTTTAGCGGACCGCTTGTTGGAATAGATGAACTTGAAGGACCACGACCCGATGCAATTGCCTATTTCGAAGGTGTTTTTGATACTACATGGGTAGATTCAATAGTCGTTGATCCTGATTATATACCGCCGGATATCTTCGAAACAGCGGACACATCGGGTATGATAGATACTCTCGGCGCTGACTCAAGTGATGTTGTCGATACCCTCGCTTTTGAAGTTGGCGATACGCTGGCTTTGGATACACTGGCTCAATCGGTAGTTGTTGATACGCTTGCGGCAGATACTTTGGCTCAAGCAGGAGTAGATTCTGCTGCCATAGCACCGGACGATGGCGTTCCGCCAGGGTATATGAAAACACGTGTTCCTGTTTTGACCGGACGTAAGGAAAGCTCTGATATAGTCTATTATGTGTATAAATTTTATATCAAAGATCGCGTAACAAGCGCTGAAGTTAAATTGACAGCTGACAATGATTACTGGTTTTATATAAATGGTGAATTAGTATCTTCAGATGACACAGAAGATTCAACTGACTGGCAGTATGTTGAGGACAATCCATTCGTTGAGTCGCTTAGGCAGGGTGAGAACATAATTGTCGCCGAGGTAACCGATCCGGATACTTCACTCGGTGGTTTCTGGATGAGTCTTATGTATTTGACTATTCCTGAATTAAGAGATGATATGCAGGTTATTCTTCCCGGGCAGACAGTTTCAACTGAATCTGAATCATATGATGCTGAAGGATATGGTGGTCAAGACGAGGAACCGGAAACAGCAGAACCAGGTGGATACTTCCCTGATTATCAGGATGCGGGTGAGGAAGAGGAATTCGAGAAAGAATCTGAAGAATATATTGAAGAGGAAGCGATAGAGGAGTTTGATACTGAAGAAGAAGCGGATTATGACGAGTACGAAGAAGAGAGCTACGAAGAAGAAGCTGAAGAAATGCCCGAGGAAGAAGCTGTAGAGGAGTATGAAACTGAAGAAGAAACGGGTTATGACGAGTACGAAGAAGAGAGCTACGAAGAAGAAGCTGAAGAAATGCCAGAGGAAGAAGCTGCTGAGGAGTATGAAACTGAAGAAGAAACGGGTTATGACGAGTACGAGGAAGAGAGCTACGAAGAAGAAACTGAAGAAATGCCCGAGGAAGAAGCGGTAGAAGAGTTTGACCCCGAAGAAGAAGAGGGTTATGACGAGTACGAGGAAGAGAGCTACGAAGAAGAAACTGAAGAAATGCCCGAGGAAGAAGCTGTAGAGGAGTATGAAACTGAAGAAGAAACGGGTTATGACGAGTACGAAGAAGAGAGCTACGAAGAAGAAGCTGAAGAAATGCCCGAAGAGGAAGCTGTAGAGGAGTATGAAGTTGAAGAAATGCCCGAGGAAGAAACGGTAGAAGAGTTTGATGCCGAAGAAGAGGGTTTTGACGAGTACGAGGATGAGAGCTACGAAGAGGAAGAGGCTGAAGAGATGCTTGAAGAAGAAGTAGAGGAATATGATGAGGAAGAATATGACGCAGAAGAAGAGTATGACGAAGAGGAATTTGATGAGGAAGAGTATGAAGACGATGAATCTTATGATGAAGAAGTAGATGAATATGAAGACGATTACGAAGAAGATGAAGAAGAGGATGCTGATAGTGAAGAAGAGTATGACGAAGAGAGTGAAGAATATGAAGACGATGAATACTATGATGAAGAAGTAGATGAGTATGAAGAAGAGGACATTGATAGTGAAGAAGAGTATGAAGAAGAAACTGAAGAATATGAAGACGATGAATACTATGATGAA
>JAVCCM010000128.1 GCA_030765455.1 Candidatus Electryonea clarkiae
CGTATGCTGCCTATGGCTGCCTTCAGACCCTGCCGTTGCCAGCAACGCCCTTGCCAATCGGTTTTACTTCCCCCAGATCGGGGTGTATTAACAAAATCAGGCGTCCACTCCATGCTGGGCACACATCAAAAAGGCTGAGTTAATCTCAGCCTCTTTAAGTGCCTATGGAAAAGGTTATTCTGAACTCAGTGTCCTTTTAAAACGCGCGACTTTGAACGAATAATCCGGTTTTCAGTAGCTTTTCTATAATTTTCACGTGTGGAATTTAAAGTAGTTTTAACTCCCTCAAGTTTATTGACACCATAAACAAAATTTACGATAGCTTTCTCTCGTTTAGCTGAATCGTGTAAATGAACATTTCCCTCAATCAGTGACAGTGATTTCGCGGACATATTTCCCCTCTCATTATGCATATTCCTAATCTAAAACCCCTTGATAAGAAATGCAACAGAAAATACCATGGGAAGCATTATACCACAGAACATACTGGATTCCCGCCTTCGCGGGAATGACACATTGATTGATCTGCCTATTTAACCAAAACGACTTTCTTCATTTCGTTCATTTTGTTTGATACCCCGGCATGTACAAAATAAACGCCGCTCGAAATACTGCTTCCGTCGAAAGAAAAATCTTTGTATCCGGGCTTGAAATTACCATCAGCCAGTCTCATAACTTCTCTCCCGGAAACATCATATATAATCACTTTTAAATGCGATGTTGCGGGTAATGCAATTCGAACATTCAATACCGGATTAAATGGGTTGGGATACAACGATTCAATTTCCCACCTGGTCGGAATATCAGCCAAATTGGTTTCTACAGAGTTGAACCCATCCCAGGTCACCTCTACCGGATTAGTCAGCTCTGATTCACCTTCGTCATACATTGCTGATACGGTATATATATAAGTACCTGCATCCTCAAGCTGGTCGGTATATGTTATATCTTCAATCGTCGCCAATTCAACATCGTCACGGTATATCTTGAATTCCGTAAAATCGTTGAGGTTCCCCGGCTGGTTATGTTCCCATTCGAGGACAACTGTACCGTTCAATGAATCAAGAGCAGCCTGCAAATTAGATGGCGCATGAATAGCATTAACCGAAAACGTCCAGGTTTCCGTCGACCAGGTCCCCTGCGTATTAGTGTCCTGAGCATGTACACGCCACCAGTAATTCATGTTTTCTACAAGCTCATTCACTTCGACAGTTGTGTCTGCGCCTGCGTCTATTTCCACAGGATCGGTGAATGCTGAATCAGATGACAAATACAGCGAGTATGATACAGTATCTTCGTAATCCGGGTCAGTTGTGCTGTTCCATGTAAATGTCGCGCTATACACCTGGAACATCATTTCTTCTTCAGGACTGACAAGTGAGAATTCCGCTGGTGCTTCATCGAATGCAATAATTACAAACGTCCATGTCTGATTCGACAAAGTCCCGGCATTTGTTTCGGGATCAATAGTTCTCACACGCCACCAGTAACGCGTATCGTCCTCGAGATCAGTTAATTCATAGGTTAAATCTTCATCGGCATCAAAGGTAGTGAGATCAATAAATCCTTCATCTGTAGATAATTGAACCTCGTAAACAGCAATCTCGCGCTCATCAGGATGTTCAACGAAAGACCATTCCAGTGTCACAGTCAGTTCATCAAGAATTGAGCTGTCTTCCGGAGCGATAAGGTCACAGGGATCCAGGAGCAGGGGATCAAGATCGTTTTCCCACCAGAGGATTTCGTTTGCACCCCATGCTGCACCAGCAACGTCAAGGTCGCCGTCGCCGTCGAAATCCGCTGCCGTAATGCAATGTGCGCCATTGAGATTATCAGAAAGAGTATATTGCGTAAAATCTTCATCGCCGTCATTTTCCCACCAGCTAAACTCCTCATCATAATAAACACTGGTCAACAAGTCTATATCGCCATCCATATCCATGTCGGCAGCATAAACTCCACACGGATCGTCAAGTGTAGCTATCTGGATCCTGGTAAAATCTTCGTCACCATCATTCTCCCACCATTTTAGATTATCATGCAGCCTGGAAGCTCCAAGTATATCCAGATCGTCATCACTGTCAATGTCTTCAACGTAGATATACGCAGCCCCGAGGCGGTCCACAAAACCGACGCTTTCTATGACATGTTCGGTAAAATCCTCATCACCATCATTCTCCCACCAGACGAGACCATCCTCAAACATTGTCGTTCCAACAACAATATCAATATCACCGTCCTGATCCAGGTCAACGGCTTGAATACTATTTGGGTAACGGATATTTCCTTCAATAGTATGTTCAGTGAAATCACCATCTCCATCATTTTCGAACCAGGTTACTTCAAATGCTCGCAGCCCTACAGCGGCAATGTCCAAATCTCCGTCATCATCGATGTCTTCCACATGAATGATCATAGCATTTACCCAATCAGTAATAATGTCATGTCCGTCAAAACCACCTTCACCGTCATTCTCAAACCATCTGACCGATCCTGCTGAATAACTCGCTGCGACTATATCCATTTCGCCGTCATCGTTGAAATCACCAGCAGAGACAGAGTATGAGCTGGTATATTCATCATCGACTACATGGTTGGTAAAGGTACCGGTACCGTTATTCTCCCACCATGAAATCTCAGCATTACCATCCCGGTCGCCACCTGCTGAGCTGATGATATCCATGTCTTCGTCGCCATCAAAATCAATCGGGAATACTGAATAGGCTCCTGTATAATCATCCTCTATGGAATGCTCGGTGAACTCTATCTGGGCATACCCGGAAAAAGAAACAATCAACAAGACTCCGATTGCCAGTAAGCTTAGTTTGTAGTTCATAATCATTTTCAAAGTCCTTCCAAGAATATCTCCTGAACCGTTTTTGAATCATAACAAATAAAATGATTCCTTGAATAGGATATTCTTAAGTATAGAAACCAGGGTCAACGTGTAAATTACTGTCTTCCATCTCAGTTTTCCTGGTATGATGTAATATATTGTACAACCGGAAAACTGATAATGGTAAAAATCACAACAAATTGTGTGCCTACCACTAATTATTTTATTGTTAATATTTTAGGTATCAGAAAACTTAGAAGTCTGTGATAAAGTGCGCATATTATTCATTATTATGCACAAATCATTCACAAGTTCGAAATATTTATTTGAGATATTGATGATTATGATTTTGATTATGACTTGTCCTGGATCGGACGGTTACCTGGGATCTAAACCTTATAATTAGTGAATGGATCATGAAAGGCAGGAAATCAGAATTCAACTATCCTTCGGGACGATGGAGGCAATATATTACTACAGAATTATTCAACATGGAAAAAACATGAGATACATTAACAGCAACAAGATAAAAATTACAGTTCTCTATGATAATTATTCCAGCCAACCTGATCTTCAGAGCGGGTGGGGATTTTCATGTTTTATTGAAACGGGCGATTATTCAATTTTGTTTGATACGGGCGGAAATGGTGAGATCCTGATCAAGAATATCAGGCAGTTAGCTCTTGATAAATCACCTGTTGACAGCATTATTCTTTCTCATTTCCATTGGGATCATATCGGTGGTTTGTACAGTGTCATGGAGTCGTTTTCGCCTGCACCTGCTATCTACCTGACACCGTCATTTGGCGAAATATACGTTGAAGACTTGAAGAGTTTTGATTATTCCGTCATATCCGTTGACCAACCCACCTGGATTTCTCCATCAATACTTCTGAGCGGATCTGTTGGAAACACTTCTCCAGGCACACCGGATGAGCAGGCATTGGCATTAGTAACTGAGAAAGGTTCTATTATTATCACCGGTTGTGCACATCCGGGTATAATACAAATCGTTGATTTTATCAATGGGCTCACAACTCCAATGCAACCCCTTCTGGTTCTTGGCGGATTTCATCTGTTCAGGGAAAAAAGTTCTTCTATCGAAACTATAGCCAATAAGTTATTGGAGCTTGGTGTGAAATACGTCTGCCCGACTCATTGCAGCGGCGACAAAGCGTTTGAAATTCTTCAGAACAAATTTGGTGGTAAGCGTTGCATTCAAGCTGGAGTCGGCAGGATTATATCACCGGACGATTTGAATTGAATTCTGATTTCCTTTTTCATATTGCCCTTGTCTGTATGTGAAAGGCATAAAAAAATCTTCTTTTTGTGTAGAATTGAAATCCGACAATGAAAATTATACAATTATTATCTCATTTCTTTAGCTTTTCACAGTCAATCTCCTCCTTCAACCTGGAAAAACAAAGAAGTTTTATCAAGGAAATTGCATCGCATTACTGCAAAGACAGGTGGGCTGTACGTGAAAATATATCAAAAGAACTGGAACCCGTTATTTCAGAATATTCAAAAGGGATAATCCTGGATTTGGGTACGGGGGGTGGAGTAATTCTTTCCATACTACAGGAAAAAGGAATTCCAGCAGTGGGTGTGGATGTTGTCGGGGAAATGTTAAAGGAAGCACAACTCAAAGGAATCAGATCATTAGTTCAATCCGATGGAGTAAAACTACCATTTGAAGACGGCATCTTTTCAGTCGTACTGCTCTGGGGTAATACCCTGGGTCCGATTCCGGGTGAAGATAATCGCGCGGCCCTTCTCCAGGAACTGAGGCGAGTTACCTCGCCCGATGGTTTCCTCGCAATTTCTGTTCTGAATCGTTTCAGTTCCCCTCTAAGGGCATTAATGCCACATGAATACACGTTTCTGTACAAGTCAAGGTCAAATGACTGGATTTCAAAAGCCAGGGGATATAATCGTTATTACAGCTTCGGTGAATTGAAACGCCAATTAAAAGTAGCCGGTTTCAATAACTTTTATCGCTTGACAAAATCATCCGATTCCTCACTCGCTCTTCTCGCATACCCGAATTGAAGATACATTAACCAACAATTCTCTCTCACTTAAAAGTCAATATTCTCGCAATCATTCAGTAATTTCCTTGATTATTAAGTGGGTTTTTTTTAATTTATAATACTTGATATCGAACATTTTAGCACTTTGATATTTTCAGCAAGAATGATGCAATTCCGGATTTGAGATCATTTCAGCCTGGTTATTATAATTTGAGGTGGATTGCTAACGGATATTCGGTTTTTGAACATAGCTGATTTAAACAAAAAACATTGTACGAGTACGATGAGGCGGTAGAACTTTGATTCTTACACTTTAGGAGATGATTATGATTAAATCAACATTGTATGTGTTACTGGGATTGCTGATCGTAGTTAGTGGATCCTTTGCCGAAGAGGCGAATAACGAAATGAAGAGTGCTACGGTTTATGGGCATCTTGGTACAGGAAGCACTGATGCTGCCGTTTCATTCGATCCTGGAATTGCCAAAGGGCCGGTTCGCGCTGCGAAAGACTATTCGAATTATGACTTTTCGAGAGGATATCACAGTGAGTTGGACGAACCTATCATGGTATTAAACCTCCGCGCAGATGGTAGTCCGCATCCTCTTACAGCGTACCTCGAGGATTTTAATGATATTGAGGAAGTTGCTGACCTTCAAGTAACTGCTCTTACACCTGAGCTTGAGGATATTATCGAATACGATGTCGTCATGACTTACTCTAACAACCAATATCAAAGCCGACCCGGGATAGGCGACCTGCTTGCTGATTACCTGGATGAGGGAGGTGCGGTGGTTGTAATGCAGTTTGGCAATACATCGGGGTATGGAGTACAGGGCAGAATCGTCGATGACGATTACATGCCGGTCACTATGGGGGGATATAATTTTGCTCTCGCGCAGATGGATGAGTATGATGAGAATCATCCGATCATGGAAGACGTTGAATCAGCGGGGGGATATTACTGGGGTACAGTAAATCTTACTGATGACGCTTATGCAGTTGCTCTGTACTCTAATGGAAACCCACTTGTGGCAACAAAGGGAAGTGTAGTAAGTCTTCTTGAATACATGGGCAACCAGAATTGGACTGGAGATATGGACCTTATTCTGCATAATTCCCTCGTCTGGGCTGTCAACAGCCTCGGCAGTACTATCTCAGGAACAGTCACGCACTCCTTGTCAGGTGATTCCTTAGAAAGCGCAGTAGTCAACTTCTACGATGTATCCGAAGACACGTTGTATGGAACCGATACTACGGATGCTGCAGGTTATTATGAGAGTCCAAAAACGTTTCCTGAAGGTTTTGTTACCCGAGTAACTGTATCGAAAGAGTTGTTTCTAGAATATGCGACTGAAGACATTGAAATCGGTGAGCCTGAAGATATAGTACTTAACGTCCAGCTTACTCCATTCCTGAGAACAGATATCGAAGCGCTGCAAACCGAAGTTCCCCTGAACACATGGGTGGATGTAATCGGTATTGTCACAATCCCAACCAATACGATAGCTCTGGATCGAACTTCATTTTATATCCAGGATGATACACAATATGGTATCCATATCTTTGGCGAGGAACCGTGGGATGCTGAGTCCTATGGTGATTTGAATCGTGGAGATGAAGTCAGGATTGTGGGACGTCTCGATGAATATGAAAATGTTAATGAGATTAACAGTATTTATCTTTGGGAAGTAATTTCCACCGGTAATATGATTCCCGAACCACTGGAAATGAACACCGGCACCATGTCAAATATGCAGGAGATGGAAGGGACCTGGGCTCATATTGAAGGATTTATCCAGAATGATCCATCAGAGAATGGTAGCTATACCCTGATTACAAATGATGGCTCCGGCGACTGTAATGTGAGAATCATTACATCCACCGGTATAGATCTTCTTGAGTGGGAACGCGGTGATTGGCTCATGTTTGACGGTGTCATTGGAATATATGAAGTCGATGTTCAAATTATCCCTGCGTTTCAGGATGATATCACTCGAACTCCTATGGATACTCCTGTTTTTGCAAGGATTTCCGCAGACACTCTTGAGAATGATCCAAACAGCGCTGAAGTTACTTTCTCCTGGGATCATACAGGACTTGGGGTAATGGATTACCTGTATTATGATGGTGGACCTGCTTCCGGATATTCTGCCTGGCCAGACCATACGATGGGTGTTCATATCAGTCCGAAATCCGACAGCCGCATGGTAGCTGCGCAATTCTACCTCAAAGCAGAAGGTCCCGGCAACTTTAATGTAAATATTTTCCACTGGAATCCTGACAGCTCCATGCCGGGAAATTTCCAGTATATTGAGTACCCGGTAGAGGTCAAACGTGCGCATCATGGCTGGTATGATGTCATTATTTCCGATGAGAATATTAACCTGACTGGTGATTTTATCGTTGGTTTCGGCTCTGTTGATAACACTGTACAAGTTGGTATAAGCAATCATGAAAATGATCGTGCCTGGGATTATGATGGGGATAATTGGACGGAATGGACAGGCAGTTACCTTATCCGTGCTTACGTTCAATATCCAGATGGAGGTTTAGCAGTTATCGGGGAAAATGGTTCGGAGGATGAACTGGATGAGTGGACTACATTTAATGTTTACCGCGACGGAAACCTTGTAGGCGAGAATCTTCGCCGGACAACATTTACAGATACTTTAGCTGAGACCGGTGTTTACGAATATACCGTTTCTGCAGTTTACCATGAGGGTGAAACTGCAGTTACCAGTCCACTGGAAGTATGGTGGGGTGTGGTGAATGATTTGAAAGACCAGCCATTGAGCGGATTTCCATCCGAATGGTCAATCGCCTCAATATATCCAAATCCGTTTAACCCCGCAATTCATGTAGTCGTGGCAGTACCCCAGGTGGGCAAAGTAAAAGCAGAAATATTCGACGTCCTCGGGCGTTCGGTTATTACTTTGACTGACGGATTGGTACAACCAGGATTTCATCGAATGAACTGGCATGCAAGTGGACCGACAGGAATTTATTTCCTCAAGGTCTCGTCTGAGTCTGGCTGGAGCGATACGAGGAAACTATTGTACATGAAATAGAAATCCCTTATTTTATATATATGTTGAGCTTGGGGTGTCTCGTGCACAACATCAAACTCAAAACAAAGAACAAAAGCGGATATCAGTTATTCAGCTTAACTAATTTGCGCAAGGTAACATTGACGAGAAGAACATTGAATTTTGCATTTTAGGAGATGATGATGGTTAAATCAACACTGTTTATTTTACTGGGATTGCTGATCGCGCTCAGTAGTGCCTATACACAGGAAGGTATCACGGTAGGTTATGCGTTAGCCGATAACGATCCTGTTTTTCTTGATGGCTTTCTTGCAGATAACGATCAAATCGGTGAGACAACTTATATCGATTGCAGGAATAGTATTCCTGAATTGGAAGATCTGCTTGAATTTGACGTCGTTATGACCTGGTCGAATTATAGTTATTTCGGCAACGGCGGTGCAGCAATGGGCGATGTCCTCGCTGATTACATTGACGAGGGTGGAGCGGTCATTGTTTGTGTTTTCGCCTTATACAACCAACCTGGGAACCTGGGTATCGGCGGCAGATTGCTTGAAGACGAATACCTGCCTGTCGATATCAATGGTAGTTATACATCCGGTGCGTTCACACTCGGCGATTACGACGAAACCCATCCAATCATGGAGGGTGTTGAAAGTGGATCTACACGTTACGCTAACGTGAGTCTCGATCCATTAGAAGACGCATATCTTGTTGCCAGCTATACAAACAACTATCCGTTTGTTGTGGTAAAACAGGCTTGTGTCGCACTCAATATGTTTCCTGGCAACAATAATTATGCGGAAGATATCCCGCTAATGGTGGGAAACTGTCTCGTCTGGGCAGTCAGCAGCCTCGGCAGCAATATCTCAGGAACAGTCACTCATTCCTTATCAGGTGATTCATTAGAAGGTGCAATAGTCAACTTCTTTGATGTTGTTGGAGATTCACTATACGGTAGTGATACTACAGATGCTGCAGGTTTTTATGAGTGTCCGAAAACATTCCCTGATGGTTTTGTTGCCTCGGTAACGGTCTCCAAGGAATTGTATCTCGATTATACAGTGGATGAAATCGAAATTGGTGAACCTGAAGATATTGAGATGAACTTCCAGCTTACCCCATTCCTGAATACGGACATCGAAGCGCTGCAAACTGAAGTTCCCACAAACACCTGGGTTGATGTAGCCGGAATTGTTACGATCCCGACCAATGCGATAGATGTGGATCATACTTCATTCTATATCCAGGACGATACTCAATATGGCATCCATATCTATGGTGAAGATGCCTGGGATGCTGAGACATATG
The DNA here is from genome assembly GCA_030765455.1 of Candidatus Electryonea clarkiae. Lineage (GTDB taxonomy): Bacteria > Electryoneota > Electryoneia > Electryoneales > Electryoneaceae > Electryonea > Electryonea clarkiae. The sequence goes on from JAVCCM010000128.1 coordinate 9,231, forward strand.
GTGAATTGAACCGGGGAGATGAAGTCCGGATTGTGGGACGTCTCGATGAATATGAAGGTGTAAATGAGATTAACAATCTTTATCTTTGGGAATTAATTTCCACCGGTAATGCGATTCCGGAACCTCTTGATATGAACACCGGCACGATGTCAAATATGCAGGAGATGGAAGGAAGCTGGGCGCATATTGAAGGATTTATACAAAATGACCCTTCAGAGAATGGTAGTTATACCTTGATCACAAATGATGGATCCGGCGATTGCAATGTTAGAATCATTGAATCCACGGGCATTGATCTTCTCGAGTGGGAACGCGGCGATTGGCTCATGTTTGACGGTGTCATTGGTATATATGAGGTTGATGTTCAAATTATTCCGTCATTATCGGTTGATATTACTCGTACTCCAATGGATGTTCCAGCCTTTGCACGGATTTCCGCCGATACCCTTGAGAATGACCCAAACAGCGCTGAAGTTGCTTTTTCCTGGGATCATACAGGACTTGGGGTAATGGATTACCTGTATTATGATGGAGGACCTGCTACCGGCTATTCATCCTGGCCAGACCATACGATGGGCGTACATATCAGCCCGGAAGGTGACAGTCGCCTGGTAGCGGTAAAGTGCTACCTCAAGGCAGAAGCTCCAGGCAACTTTAATGTGAATATTTACCATTGGAATCCTGACAGTGCCATGCCGGGAAACTTCCAGTATATTGAGTACCCGGTAGAAGTCAAACGAGCGCATCATGGCTGGTATGATGTCATTATTTCCGACGAGAACATTAACCTGACTGGAGATTTTATCGTAGGTTTCGGCTCTGTTGATAATACAATACAGCTTGGTATCAGTAATCACGAAAATGATCGTGCCTGGGATTACGATGGAGATGATTGGACAGCCTGGACAGGTAGTTACGTGATACGCGCCGTCGTTCAGTATAGCGGCGGGGGACAAGCGGTTATCGGGGACAATAGTTCGGAAGATGAACTGGATGAGTGGACTACTTTTAATGTTTACCGCGATGGAAATCTTGTTGGCGAGAACCTGCGTCAGACATCATTTACAGACACTGTTACTGAAATCGGTGTTTACGAATATTCAGTTTCTGCGGTTTACCATGAGGGCGAAACGGCAGTTACCAGTCCACTGGAAGTAAGGTGGGGTGTAGAAAACGAATTTAAAGATCAGCCTCTGAGCGGCTTTCCATCCGAATGGTCAATCGCATCCACCTATCCAAATCCGTTTAACCCGACAATTCATGTAGTCGTGGCAGTACCGCAGGTGGGCAAAGTAAAAGCAGAAATATTCGACGTCCTTGGACGTTCGGTTGTTACTTTGACTGATGGTTTGGTACAACCCGGATTTCATCGAATGAACTGGCATGCAAGTGGACCAACCGGAATATATTTCCTCAAGGTCTCATCTGAATCCGGCTGGAGCGATACCAGGAAGCTACTGTATATGAAATAGCGTTTTCCAATTCAATAAATTTATATGCGCCCGGGAAATCCCGGGCGCTTTTTTATAATAACCTGTATAATCAGGATTCTTCTGCATTTTCACATGATGAGCGAATATCATACAGACTTTATGGAACGTTCTCTCTAATTTAGTTGAATAATCATCAATTCCTGAATTTCCCTTGATTCCTAAGCGCGATTTTCTTAACTTGAAATGCTTGATATCAAACATTTTGAATAGTCCAACTCCTAATTTGTTAACGAAGAATTGATTGCTGCGTCAGCTATTATTTACAAACATCACGTAAGAGGGATGTTATGAGTATTACAATTCGTCGTATTTCCGCCGCTGTTTTGTCTGTATTTCTTGCAATGGTGAGCGTGAATTCCATAGCAGGCCAAAATTCTGCAACTGATAATTTTCAACCGCTGAGGGTAGCTCAATTTGAAAAAGAGCCCGGCGGTTTTTTTATTACTCTTACTATTGATCAGCCTTCATGGCAAGAGGTGGATGGTACTATCCGTACACTTTGGACTCCTGAAATTGCTAATGGAGGACTTCTGCGTGAATATGGAGAACCACAAGTTCCAACCGCTGGAAGGCTTTTCCGCCTTCCAGCCAAAGGTAAACCAATTGTTGAGATTGTCGAAGTTGAATATGAAACCATCGAAGGAATAAACGTTGCTGCATTTCTTGGAACTGAAGATGATCTTGACAGTCCGAATCTGAACGATTTGGGACCGGTCGAAAACCCATTAGATAAGTGGTATCCGGGAAATTGGGTAAGTGTCGGTGATCCGGCTATCATGCATGATTTCCGTGTCGCATCAATAACCACTTTTCCGGTGCAGGTCAATCCCGCCAGGCAAGAAGCTCGCATTGCCTCTAATCTGCAGGTTCGCATCCGGTTCGAGAATGGTGACGACCACAATACTCTCCTCGCTCAACCAACAAGTATCAGCCAAGCTTTTCTGCCTTTCTACCGGCAGTTGCTCGATTGGAATGATTCCGAGCTGGACGAATACACTCTTTATCGTGGTGGAGTACAGGTGATAATGAGAGACGATGAAGACCTGATAGAACTGATGCAGCCTTGGTTCGAATGGAAACTGCAAAAAGGATGGGATCTCGAACTTTTAACTGACTCAGATGTTGACTGGAATAACTCTGATATTCGTGATGAACTGCAAGATCGCTGGGATGAATCTGAGATTAAATTTGACTATGTGGTTGTCATTGGAGATGATCAGGGCGTTTTTTCTGTCCCGGCGGGTTCAGGTTCGGGGTATGGTGCCGGTGATCATCCATACTCCTGTGTGGCTGGGAATGACAACTTGGTTGATGTCGGTATAGGACGAATTTCTGTTCAAAATCTAAATCAACTACGTACTTATATCAATAAAGTTCTTTCCTATGAACGTGATCCCGATCTCGACAATACAGACTGGTATTTGCGTGGCATGCTTAATAAATCGGATAATCATAATGGAAATTCAAAAGTCCAGACATTACGATATGTTCGTAGGTGCTTGTATGATATTGGATATACACAGGTTGATACGACATGGGCGCGGGGAAATCAAGGTAATCAATTTGCTACTCAAAAAATTGAAGATGGCGTAAGCCTTTATTGTCACAGAGGTTATATTAATGCAGGATTGAGTTCTACTCAAATAATGAATCTTGATAATGAATTCATGACGCCGGTGGTTCTGGATATTACCACAGCGACAGGTAATTGGTCAAACTCTCATGCAATCAGTGAAGCCTATATGCTCGCCGGGACCCCAAATTCACCTCGAGGTGGAATAGGGGCGTTCGGTCAGGCTACTTCATCCTCACGGCCTGATCTGAACAACAGTTCCCTTGCCGGTGCTGCCTGGGCGATGCTTCAACTCCGTACTCCCTGTCTTGGTGATATGACCACCGGGGCCAAAATTAACCTATGGAATAATTTTTCAGGTAATAATGAGACTATTCTGAATAGTGGAAACAATTGGATCAACCTGATGGGCGACCCGCTTGTCTGGGTCTGGACAAGTGTCCCGCAGGTTTTCGATGTGACTGCAGAAGAAGGCTTTGTGCTTGGAAATAATTCCTACAACGTTATTGTCGAAGACGAGGAAACAGGCGATCCGGTAGAGGAAGCCTGGGTTACCCTGTACAAGGTTGATGATAATGAAGAGATAATCGTTAAGGGCGTGACTGATTCGAACGGTGAAATCATTCTTGATGTACCAATCCGGTATGCTGGTGAGGCGATGCTTACTGTTACCAAACAGCATTATGCACCTTCACGCATTGAAGTTGAAATAATTTCACCAAATTCAAGAATCGGTTATGTTAATGTTGAATACATTGATGATGGTAATAACGGCACTGAGGGCAATGATAATGGAATCCCGGAAGCAGGTGAAACTGTCGGGATCAGGATCCAGATGAAGAATTTCGGTGATGATACTGAAACGGAAATAGAATTTACTGGAAGTAGTGAGGAAGAATGGATAACAGATATCGAAGGTGCTGTAACAATAAACACATTACTTCAGGGACAGGCAGGTTGGGGTAATGGTTTGATCCTCATCGAGATCGAACCGGAAGCACAACATGACTGGATTATGCATATCGACCTGGAAGCGACAACTGCAGACGGAGGCGAGTATGATGATGTACTTGCAATGACTGTTGCAGCACCGCAGTACCAGGTCGTCAGCATTACGTTTGATGAAGATATTGAACCCGGTGATTTCAGCGATCTCGAATTAGCTGTAACCAATACCGGCGGGAGTGACGCGGATGTTTCCAATGGTGTGCTGATAAGTAATGATTTCTTTGTGTTTGTATCTGAAGCTGAAGATGATTTTGATGAGATGGCTGTTGGCGATACGACAAGTGGTCTTTTTGAAATACAAATGCACCCGTTAGCAATTCCGGGATATCCTGCTGATATGTCCCTGATTGTGACTTCAGAATCGGGACAGACCGATACAGTCTCTTTATTATTGTATCTTGGTGAAAAGGAATCGTCTGATCCGGTAGGTCCCGACGGATACGGATATTATGCATTCGATGAAACAGATACTGCATGGTCTGATGTTATCCCTGAATTTGACTGGATTGAGATCAATCCGGAAGATGATGATTTCGATTTTGAGGGAACAGAATTAGATATTAATGATGGAGCAGAAAATTTTGATGAGTCAGTAGTAATTGAACTACCATTCAGCATTCAATACTACGGCGTAGTATTTGATACAGCAACTATTTGCTCAAACGGTTGGATAGCGATGGGTAACCAGGGAGATATGCAGCTTGCCAGGAACTGGACTATTCCTTCACCCCTTGGACCAAATAATATGATTGCTGTGAATTGGGATGACATGAGACTGACTGGTGATGCAGGTATCTTTACCTATTATGACCGTCCAAATGGCAGGTTTATTGTGGAATGGTATGATGTCCTTGCCGGAGGAGTTAATAGGTATCCCAATAGGTTTGAAGTAATATTTTTCGAACATTTCGTTCGCCCAACTTATTCCGGTGATAATGATTTCTTATTCCAGTATGATGACCACAATTTTACTACAAACACCATGCAATATGACGTTCCTTATTGGACAACAGGAATTGAGAACGGTAATCAGACTGATGGCCTGCTCATAGCTTTCTACAATGACTATTCGCCGGGTGCAGCCCAAATCAACGACGAAAGTTCTATACTCTTCTCAACAAACGTTTATTTCATTCACGGTTTTATCCAGGGAAGGGTAACCGATTTAAGCACAGGCGATCCTTTGCCAGGCGTTTCTATTTACACTGATAACCTCTATCATTTCGCTGAAAGCGATAACGATGGATATTATTCAATGGAAAACATTGCCATCGGAGAATACGAAATGCATTTCGAACTAGACTGCTATAATTCTTCACTTTCAGACAGTGTAATTGTCACCGATGATGACACTACAATTGTTAATGTCAGTTTGCGACATCCGGAGCTAACCCTGTCAACATACGAATTAGAACATGAACTCAGCTTTGATAATGAAGAAACAGTTGAGTTGACCGTAAACAATGCCGGCAATGGTCTGCTTGAGTATGCAGGGAATGTTTACATTGTGGATACTCGTGAACGTCCCGACCCAACCACTGAACCCTGGAATAGCCTTTACGCTTTTGATCTCAGTCCGGATGAATCACGCTATCATGGGTTAGCTTTTGTTGGCAGAAATTATTTCATAAGCGGGTCTGATAACTTTGATCCAACCGGACCGAACAAAATATATAAATATGATGATCAGGGAAGGGAACTATTGACAACATATAACCAGCCTGTTCCATTAGGTCAGAGAAGCGCAACGGGCATGCGTGGACTCGCATGGGACGGTGAATACTTATACGGTGTAGATGATGAAGTAATCTACCAGATGGAAGTTCAGCCCGACACCATTATCCTCACAGATTCCTGGGACGTTCCCCTTGAGACTGCTCATTTTCTTGAGTGGGACTCTGCGAATGAACTTTTTTGGATGGGAGATTATAACAGCGACATCTATGGAATTGACAGAAACGGCGAGACTATTGAACGGTTTGAGCGGGAATTCATCCCCCGAGGTGCAGCATTGAACCCCAATGATGAGTCCGGTAGAAATCTTTATCTATTCTCACAACTAACATCTCGCAGCGACATTCAAGTTGTCAGAATGAATCCTGTGTCCGGCGAATCCAACCTGCTTCATACCATACCATACATAGCGGGAAGGTGGGCATTGTCCGGAGTCGATTTTTCGAGTACCTGGAACCCACTCGTTCATGTTTTTTCAGCGGTAATAAATCAAACAGAAGAGAGTTATGTGCAGGTTTGGTATTTCAATGATAACGAAACTTTTTTCTCGATTCATAATCCAGATGGAACAGTGAATGGTGGTGAAGACAATATTGTTGAATTCATGTTCAGATCAACCGGTCTGCCTGCCGGTTCATATTCATTCTTCGTTGGATTTGAGAATAATGCTTGTGAGGACGAGACTAATTTCATCTCAATAACAATGACACTACCAGACACTACGGATGACATCACCGATCCTGAAATTATGCAGCCTCTCGAATGGTCTTTTGATGGCGCTTATCCTAATCCGTTCAACCAAACGTTGACCGTCCGGTTTGCTTTGAAAGAGACAGCGATAGTCAGGATGAAGATATATAACCTTCTCGGCCAGGAAGTTGCGGAACTGGCAGATTTGCCAATGGCAGCAGGAAGACATGCGCTGCCCTTCGCTGGTTCAGACCTTTCGAGTGGAATGTATTTCCTGCAATTTGAAGCTGGACCGTTGAATGAAACGAGAAAAATTGTTCTACTCAAATAATAACTAAAGATTACAGGATATAAGCTGTTTAAGATTTACAGGATTATTTCTTAGCGACTTTGCGTCTTTGCGTGAGATTGGATTATTGGAGGCATCATGAAATACCGTAACGGATTATTTGTAATTGCCTGCGTATTAATAATAATTGGTATAACCAAAGCTCGAGACTTCTCTGTCGATCAAGGGCTGCCGTTGCAGGTTTCAAGCAGGATTATGACCGACAATGGTATGCATCTTACGCTTGAAATCATTGAACCTGAATGGAAAACAATCGGTTCTGCAAACGAACAAGTATCAATCATTGATTATAACCTGATGTGCGGATTCCTCGAAGAAGAGGGGAAACCATCAGTTCCGGTGACAAGCCGAACTTTTCGTTTGCCACCGGGAAAAATCGCCAGGATTGAGATACGTGACGCTGAATATAAGACATTCTCAGATGTTGACTACGCCGCCTATTTGGGTGGCACAACCCTGGAAGAATTAGGTCAAATCACATCATCCAGTGATTTCTGGTACCCCGGTACGATTGCCGACATTACAACTCCTTCTTACTATCATGACTTCCACGTTTCCAACCTTGTAGCCTACCCTGTCCAGGTAAATACGGCGCTTCGTGAAGTGAGAGTGTATGACCGGATGGAGGTGGATATCCGTTTTGAGGATGATAGTGATCAGGATTTATCCCATCAACAACCAACCGCAATCAGCCGGACTTTTCTTCCCTGGTATCGCCAGTTCCTCGATTGGGATGAAAACGAACTGGATGAGTACGAACTCTACCGTGGAGGTGTACAGGTAGTCATGCGTGATGAAGAAGAATTATGGGATGCCTTGGCTCCCTGGATCGAGTGGAAATTACAAAAGGGCTGGGAACTCGATTTTCTTACAGATGAAGATGTAAATTTTACAGCCTCGAGTATAAGAAGTGAATTAAGGGATAGGTATGAGGAGAATAAATTTGATTTTGTCGTGATAATTGGTGACGCGAATGGAGATTTCTCAACTCCCTCAAGTGGATACGCTGATTACTATTACCAGTTAATGGATAATGACGATATTTACCAGGATGTAATTGTATCGAGGATAAGCGTCTTAGATGTGGAGGATGTTGAAAATTATGTTGACAAAGTACTCTCTTATGAACGTGACCCATACATGGATGAAACCGGCTGGTATCTGAACGGAGCATGTTTAGCTGTATGGGGCTATCATCCAGGAGAATCAATCGCCTGTTGTGAATATGTCAAGTCTGAGCTTGAAAACATCGGTTATTCACAAGTCTATTTTGAAACTCAGGAACATCGTCAGCAGCCTTGGTTCGCCCTGGGAAATTTCATCAATAATGGAATCACTTATTATAGCTTTTCAGGTGCTATTGGCGATGGATTACAGCTAAATCAAATACACGAATTGTCAAACGACAACAAGCTCTTTGTCGCCATGGAACTTGCTGAAAGAACAGCATACTGGCATATTGAAAATGAATGCATCAGTGAAGCATACATTCGAGCAAATGATGACGGGACACCAACCGGGGCAATCTGCTCTTTCGGTTTAACAACCGCTTCTGTCCACTGGTCATTTATGGACGGGATTACCACAGGCGCTGCGTACGCGGCTCTTCGAATGCGTCTTCCTGAAATAGGGCAGATGCTCTGGGGTGGACAGGCAGCCATCTGGAATTCTCATCATCCTGATTGGGCTACCGGAAATTATTGTTATCGCAATTTTGCAGATCAATCTGTGATGTTTGGTGATCCGACCGTTTGGTTGTGGACTGCTATCCCCGCTGAACTAAATGTTGAAGCAGATGCAACCATATCGCTAGGAATGAACAGTTATACGGTTGAGGTAACAGACAACTTGGGAGATCCTGTTGAAGGAGCATGGGTAACTCTATATAAAGTTGACAATAACGAAGATGTGATCTCTCGTGGTGAAACAGACTCTGATGGTATAGCAATGCTGCAAACACCTTTTCGTCATATGGGTGAGGCTATGCTCACAGTAACAGCACAGAATTATATTCCTGAGCAAAGTGTTGTTGATGTGATTGAACCAAATGCCAGGATCGGATATGTAGAAATCAGCTTTCAGGATGATGCTGAAAATGGAACGAATGGTAACGACAATGGCGTCCCGGAAGCGGGTGAGATAGTCGGATTAATAATAACAGCCAGGAATTTTGGTGATAACAATCAGACCAACGTGCTCGCTACTGCTGATGGCGAAGAAGATTGGATTGACAACATCGAAGGTGAAATTGAATATGGACTTATTTCACCTGGTGATGAATCGACAGGAGATGGAATAATTCTTGTTGAGATCAACCCGGAAGCACAAAACGACTGGTTATTGCACCTTGATGTAGAATTTGACAGCGACCAGGGAACCTATAGAGATGATTATCCCTTAAAAGTCCATGCGCCTGCTTACTTGTATGTTCAGATAACTGGAACTGATGAGCTGGAACCAATGGAAACGGCAGAAGTCTCTATCGAAATAATCAATACCGGGAATAGCGATGCAGCAGCTTCAGAAGGTCAGCTTACAATCCTTCATAACTTCGCGAGCGTCGTAGAACCACTTGCAGATTTTGAATCGATGGAGGTGGGAGAGTCATCCGCCGCAACGTATGAAATTCATATGCACAGTATTGCAATCCCCGGATATTCAGTGCCTTCAAGATTGATTGTCACAACCGAGGAAGGTCGGGTGGATACTGCCTGGTTCTCAATCCCACTTGGTGTAAGAAGCGAAAATGAACCCTGCGGTCCCGACAGGTACGGATACTGGGCGTTCGACAATAGGGATACTGAATATGACCTCGCGCCTGAATATGACTGGATTGAAATCAATCCGGATGCTGATAATTTTGATTTCGAAGGTGAAAATACTGGAATTGAAGCGAGATGGCATGAAAATGATGAAGCCGTGGTAATTGAATTGCCGTTTGAAGTGCAATATTACGGGGAAACATTCGATTCTATAACAATTAACAATAACGGCTGGGCGGCATTCGGAAGCCAGACACAGTTTGCAAATGCCAAAAAGAACACACCAATTCCCGGTCCATACGGACCATATAACATGATCGCACCCTATTGGGACGAGCGAATGCTAGGTAATGAATCAGGAATTTTCCACTACTACGATGAAGACAACCATCGATTCATCATTGAGTGGTATGAATCTATTGCCAGAACGGGAGCTAATTTTTACGATCATCCCTGCACATTTGAAATTGTGATTTTCGATTTAATAGGAGAGCATCTCACATATTCCGAAGACAATGAAATATTGTTTCAATACTTGGACGGTGAGATGGACATGACTTTGGGTTATGCAAGATGTACACCCTGGTGGACTACCGGCATTAAGGATGGCACACAGACTGACGGATTACAGTATTATTACTGGCAGAGACCCTCGCCCGGAGCAGTGGATAACGACCAAGATTTCGAAGACAGCCTCGCAATTCTGTTTACTACTAATATGCAGTTGATATCTGGATCCATAACGGGTTCTGTACATGACCTGGAAACTAACGAACCAATGGAAAATATCTTTGTTCATTCAAACGGCATGGATTATTTCACTTATTCAGATGAAGAAGGTAACTATTCCATTGGACCTGTCTATATCGGAACGCATAGACTCCTTTTTGAATACGATTGTTATAATACTTTAGTTACAGAAGTTGATGTTCTGAATGTTGATGATACAGTTACTGTGAATGCACAAATGAGACATCCGGAGTTTTCTCTTGAAACTTTTGAGATTGACCGGGAACTCGAACCTGATACCGAAGAAACTGTAGAGATTACAATTAGCAACGATGGCAATGGATTGCTTGAATACGAGGCGGAGGTATATATTGATGATCCTCGTGTTCGTCCTGATCAAACCGATACTGCCTGGAATAACCTTCATGCTTTTGACCTTAGCCCCGAAGAGGCAAATAATTATGGCCTAATATTTTGTAATGGTTATTTCTATGTGTCGGGCGCCAACAGTTTCGACCCTTTCGGACCAAACAGAATCTACAAGTATGACAATACTGGCAGGGATTTGGTGACCACTTATGATCAACCTCCTGGTGAGGATGACAGGAGTTTCTATGGAATGAGGGGGTTGGCATGGGATGGTGAATATCTGTACGGAGTAGATGATGGTCAGCTTTACCAGATGGAAATATTTCCGGATTCCCTAATGATAGTTGATCAATGGGAAGCACCACTGGCATCTGCTCATTACCTTGAATGGGATCCGGACAGGGACCTGTTCTGGATGGGTGATCACAACAGCGATATTTATGCAATTGACAGGAACGGGGATACTGCTGAGCGATTTGAGCGGGAATTCATTCCCCGTGGTGCGGCATGGAATCCTAATGATGTATTAGGGCGGAATCTTTATTTCTTCTCGCAACTAACCTCTCGAAGCGATATCGAAGTGGTAAGGATGAATCCCGAAACGGGTGATTGCGACACAGTTCATACCATTCCATATCCAGCAGGCAGATGGGCATTAACCGGGGCTGATTATTCCTCCACCTGGAATCCCCTCGTACATGTTTTTTCAGCAGTCATAAATCAAACTGAAGAGGGTTATGTTCAAGTGTGGTATCTAAACGATAACGAAACATTTTTTTCAATTAACAATCCTGACGGCACAGTTGGAGGCGGCGAAGAAGATATTGTAGAATTTGTCCTCAATTCTACCGGGTTTCCTATTGGCTCTTACACGTTCTTTGTTGGATTTGAAAATAATGCATGTGAAGAAGAAAACAACTTCATTGAAATAACAATGACACTACCTGATACGACAGATAAAATAAATGACCCTGAAATTGAGCAGCCTCTCGAATGGTCTTTCGACGGCGCGTATCCGAATCCCTTTAATCAAACCTTAACCGTCCGATTTGCATTGAAAGAAACAGTCATTGTCAAAGTTAAGATATACAATCTTCTTGGTCAGAAAATAGCAGACATTGCTGATTTACCCATGACAGCAGGAAGATATGCGGTACCATTCGACGGATCAGGGATGGCGAGCGGAATGTATTTCCTACAATTTGAAGCAGGTCCCTTGCATGAAACGAAAAAAATTGTTCTCTTAAAATAAATCTATGAGAATACCGGATTAAAGACAACTTGTCGCGCAAAAGCATGAAGTATCAAAAATTATGTTGCCCTCTCCCCCAACTGCTAATGGAAGATACAAATTGAAACAATCCGAAAATATCTCTAACAAATAACCGAAATATTCGTATCTTTACCGGATAATATTCTCAGTGATCAATTGAAAGTAATTACTCTTGGGTAGAATAAAAGCTTCAGCCAGGGTTTGGTCATATTGTCAAGATCCGCAATCTTACAGCGCCGCCCAGGGTAGTTACAGGAATCTTGATAATGGGAATCATCTTATTAGCTGGGGAACAGGAAAAACAACGGACATCTTCACTACTGAAGTTACTGATGATGGTAATATCGAATGGCAATTATCATTTTCTGAGACTCCTGATAGTGAAAAGGTTTTTGATTACCGGGCATATCGTTCGACAATGATAGGAACAGCAGCTATTCCGTATCTTTGCGAGGAGTCGGATGATGAGGCAATCACTCTATACTGCAACTGGTTCGGTCATGAAGATGAGGTTATATCTTACAATGTGTATGTTGATGATGATGATCCGGATGTTTTTCATGGTAATACTGATACAGGTATTTATGAGATCACAGATCTGACCCGGGCGTTAGATTATCATGTTCGCATTAAGGCTGTTGGAAATGATGAAAACGAAATCAGTGATTATTCAAATGAAATTGTCGTTAGGTTTGAGAGCGCTGCTGTGGAGAAAGAATTATCTTCCGGATCAATGGGATTTGTGCTTGATCAGAACTACCCAAATCCATTCAATAGCAATACAATGATTAGGTATTATTTGCCAAAATCAACAAAGGTGACCTTAAGAATTTATAACATTAAAGGGCAGGAGATAATCACTCTTTTAGATGGAATGCAAAAATCAGGTACAAATTACGCAGTTTTCGATGCAAAAAATCTTGTTAGTGGTTTGTATTTTTACAAAATCAGGAGTGAAAATTTCCATTCGACCGGAAAGATGCTTTTGTTGAAATGATCTTTCCCAAGACGCAAGCCGTCCGATAACCACTATAACGCTGCATTCTACGAGAATAATAAACCAGGTGGAGCAAACCAGATTGAGCAAACCAGGTGGAGCGGGCGTCCCTCAAAGGGATAGCAAACCAGGTGGGGCGGGCGTCCCTGCCCGCCAGAAACGGTTGGCTCGGCATACTTACTTACCCACCGGGGCGGATTAGCCTATTATTATAGTTTATCATGGAAACTGAATAAACTTGCGCAATAAATAGCCCTATCCACTCGACAAGAGTATGATGATGCAAAAATATATCATGACTGGACACTAGACATCAATTCATAATTTATAATTACTAATTCCCAATTTATTAACGTATTGTTAATAAACTTATCCACAATTTGCAAGAAACAAAATATCCTTGATTTTGAGGATATTTTAATGTATAATAACTTGGCAAACAGGAGAAATTGTTTAGAATAACAAGTTTGGCAAAAAAGGAGAAATAAAATGGACGCAAAAGAAATTGCGGGAGCGGCAATTACAAAGCTCAACGAAAGAATTACCAACGAAGTTTTTATGACTATTCAAAATGATCGCGAATTAATGCATGATTATCTAAGGGCGGTTGATGAGCAAGGTCTTGATACCGTAAACCAAACCATCGGCAAAGCAGTAAAAGCTGCATATGGATTAATAAATCTTAATAAAAGAGAAAACAATCCATCATGCACATTAATACAAAGTCACCAGATATTCGAATAGCTTTTAGACCGGAATACAATACTTCCGGGATAAATTCTTTAAAGAATACACCATTAATAACTATCAATTATCAAGGAGATCATTGTGCAACAGAATTCTATTATTGAGGATAGTAGGTGGGAAGAACTGCGATTTATCGCAATCACAAAGGGCGCGATTCTCGCTATCAGGCGGACGAGGTATTTACTTACCGCGATAAGCATTACCGGAATTCTAATTCTTGTCGCTCAATTCAATAGTTTATTCCCTTGGGTAAGAGATACACTTACAAGAACAGTGGGAAGAAAACATGATCTTTTATTGGAAGTTATATATAAAGACCTCTCGGTTGTTTCAATCCCTCTAATTGGAATGAAAATCTCTGTTTATGATCTTACGCTTTTAGGGGCTTTAGCTCTGTTGGTTCTATCAACTTGGTATTGGTTTGCTGCAAGACGAGAAAATCATGCAATCAGTGGAATTGTATTTGCGGCAAATGAACGACCTCTGCAATTGTCACGAGCTTCATATTTGTACTTTGCTATAGCTGATTATTTTGTTTTTAACACTATGACTATATATGATGATCCTGTAGGAGATACAAATAAAAGTACTAGATTTGAAGCTCATGCATTTGTAAGAATTATTATGTTTATGCCAGTCTGGGTTCCAGTAGTTACAATACTTTGTGATGTTTATTCACTCTTTGTTGCAGGTAAAATCCATATTATTCAAGGAGATATATTATGGCATTCATTGGATTCATTTGCCAGATTCGAGGTAATTATACGTATGATATTCGCATTTATATTCGCTACGGTTAATTTAATTAACTGTTTGCGAATATTAAAGTTTGACAAAGAGACCAGGGGCGCTTTATTAGATTTACGCTCTGAAATATATCAATACATAATTGACAAACATGATGTCCAATCAAAGCCTAATAAAGAATATAAGACATTATCTGATAAAATACAGAAACTTTCTGATTCAATGAAACGAATGTTCAAAAATCCCGGTGACTCAGACAACCCAGATAGCCCAGATGACCCAGTAGATATTGATGATCCCGATAACTCTGGAGACAATGGTGATAATGGTGACACTAATGCAACTGATGGAACTGGTAATGAATCGAGTGATCATTAATAATAGTAGTTGGTATAACCATATAGTACCGAATTCCGGGAGAAGTTGATCAACCTGTGTTGTCATTTCTGAATGCGGTCAGTGGGAACCAGCCAAATGGAGTAAGCTGATGGAGAAAGAGATCAAACTGGGGAAAAAGGTATTTATCAGAAATGTTGGAAAGGACGAATTCTGGCTTCAGGATCTTATATATGCTAATCCTGAAAAGTTGGGTCTTGGAAACCTGGTAGCGGTAAACAAGGAAAAGAGGCAGGTAACCGGCGGACGATTAGATATTCTGTTAAAAGATTCCGATGATAATTCTATGTATGAAATTGAGGTAATGCTTGGGGAGACAGATCCTTCTCACATTATTCGTTCAATTGAATACTGGGATAATGAAAAAAGAAAATATCCTCAGCGTCAACATTTTTGCATTTTAATTGCGGAATCTTTTGATAGAAGATATTTCAATGTCATCCAAATCTTGAGTTTGAACATCCCGATGATTGCTATCCAGGCA
Source organism: Candidatus Electryonea clarkiae (assembly GCA_030765455.1). Classification (GTDB taxonomy): domain Bacteria; phylum Electryoneota; class Electryoneia; order Electryoneales; family Electryoneaceae; genus Electryonea; species Electryonea clarkiae. Next base: position 24,582 of record JAVCCM010000128.1, read on the forward strand.
GACCTGTTAGAAGTTGACGAAGAGTATGTTTTGAATTTTTCTAAAATAATGGATATCTACGTTGAACTTGAAGACGAAGAAGAAGCAACTGTAGTCACTGAACAAACATGGTCAGAAAAAGCAAAATGGACATTGGGAACTGCGAAAAAGCTTTTAGAAATCGTTGCAGAAAGCACAAAAAATGCAACTTTTAAGTTTACACAAAGCTATATAAATATAATGATAGATGGCAGGAATTCATATTATTTAGACAAAAGGACAAAACCCAACTCATTATTATGGTTCTCTGTAAAAGATGAGGAAAAGGAAGAAGCAGTCAGGAACCTACTAAACACGAAAAATATTGTCTATAATTTTAGCAACAAATATAAAGAATTTTCCTTCACGATAGAGCAAAAATTCATAACTGAAAATAAAGATATTCTTGCTGAGTTGCACGATTTAAGGTATAAGGAATATAAAATAGAAGAATAGCTCTCTTACCGGAATACAGTGCTTCCGGGCGACAATTGCAGAAATTCAAAACTGATTTGTGATTACCAAGAATACAACATTCTAGACTATGCAAGAGGTGTTAATTCTGGAAAGGAAACTAGCTCATGCCAAAAACAGTAACTTTACTCCAAGTTTTCGTTGCTTCACCTGCCGACGTTGCCGAAGAGCGGGATGTTCTTGAAGAGATCATCCGCGAGCTGAATCTCATATGGGCTAATAAACAAGGAATTCGTTTAGAGCTCTTTCGGTGGGAGACTCAAGTAGCTCCCGGATTTGGGGACGATGCTCAGGATGTAATAAATAAACAGATTTCTGACTCGTACGATATTTTCATCGGCATAATGTGGACGCGTTTTGGTACACCAACAACAAGAGCGGGTTCTGGTACAGAGGAAGAATTCCAACGTGCTTATGACCGCTATATAAAAGATCCCAAATCTGTGGAGATAATGTTCTATTTTAAGGATGCTCCGGTTTCGCCATCGTTACTCGATCTGAATCAACTTCAATCTATTAATGACTTTCGATCGCGATTTGGAGAACTTGGGGGTCTTTATGCCGAATTCAAATCCCTTGATGAGTTTCGCAATAATATTCGGATTCATCTAAGCAGCGTTGTTCAAAATTGGTCAAAACAATTAAAAGAGACTGGAATAAAACAGACTATTACAACTCAACACGAAGTCTCAGGAACGGATATAATAGAACACGACGAAGAAGAGGAAGGGTTCCTTGATTTGATTGAATCAGCCGAGGATTCAATGTCGAATGTAACTGAAGTGCTAATGCGCATGGCGAGTGTAACGAAGGAACTTGGCGAGAAATCTAGCGAACGAGCGGAAGAAATGAACAGTCTAGTTACACCAAGTGGTAGTCCGAATCGCAAGGCGGCAAAACGCGTAGCAATGAAAGCTGCAAACGATTTAGAAGGTTTTGTTATGCGAATGAACGATGAGATTCCGCGTTACTCTAATTCGTTTACTACTGCAATGAATTCTTTTGGTCGAGCCGCCACATTAACTACTGATTTTGGCATCGATAATTCTGATGATCTCCAAGAAGTGTTCGATAGTGTGGAAGACTTACGGTCAGCTATTAACAAAACTCATAGCCAGATCCAGACTTTACGTGGAATTGTTGCTGATTTGCCACGGATGACAACTGTTTTCAATCGAGCGCGCCGTATCGCGACGGCAACATTGGACACTCTGCTTGATGAATTGACTGGTAGTAATCGACAGGCTAAAGACGTAGAGGATTTATTGTCTGAACTTATTGAGCAATGCAAGACCAAGGAGGGTCTATCACTTATCTCGGATTCTTGAATCTGAGATAATCTTATTCCAAACAATATTTTCTTATATAGCGAACAACATACAATACCTATCGTTTCTTTGGCAGGTGGCCATGTTTGATTTCAAACATGGTTTATTCTACAAATCCTGGAATAATACCATTGAATGAGCATGGAACACTTTAGAAATTGTCTAAAAGACTTTAAGCACTTGCATCGGAGGAATTAGATATGAAAGCATTTCATGAAAACATAAATGAATACAGAAAACAGTTAAAGAATGGTAATATCCAAGAGGGATATAAAGGATTGATGGAATATATCAGGGATTTGAAATTGCATTTGAAAAAAAATCATCCTGATTATTTCGTATCCAGCAGTGTTCAACCGGGATATATGGATTATTCATATTTTTACTTCTTCCCAAAATCATTGAAAAATCTAAAATTGAAAATTGCGATACTATTTGTTCATGAAACATTTACATTTGAAGTTTGGCTGTTAGGATATAATAAACAGGTTCAAAAAAAATACTGGAAATTGTTCAGAGAGAGCGATTGGAATAAATACAATCTTGCATCAACTACGGAAGGTGTTTATTCCATTATAGATCACACCTTAATTGACAACCCGGATTTTAGTGATTTAGATACTCTTACAAGTCATATAGAGAGAGGAATATTGAAATTCATTAAAGATGTTGAGAACTTCTTATCTGAACATTAAAATGATCCTGTTGAGTAACTCCATGTAAGCCTGCAAATATGACATGAAACGAGGGGTGGCTCGGCTTACTTGCTTGTCCGCCGGGGCTGATTAGCCGAGTTTCATTAAAATTTATCAAAAATACTGCATCGTCAAGAAATTATAAACCATGGAAATACTTGTTCTATCGGTATAGCATTGCTCGGAAGTAAGTTCGCATGTTGTAGGGGCAGGATTTATCCGCCCAGTGCAATTGACTCAATCACGGGCGGATAAATCCTGCCCCTACATTCCCATGTATCAAATGATATTCCTTATAGTCATGCGAATTTATTTGTTAGCACTGCTATAAAAAAAGAAAAACCACAAAGATCGCAGAGAATCCACAAAGGACTCAAAGAACTTCTTAGCGAACTTAGTGCCTGCTTTGTGTTCTCTGTGGTAAAATCAATTTCGCAAACATGATGCAAATAAACTTGGGCAATAAATAGCCCAAGGCACCCATTTAGACGGGGTGTGTGCATCAAAAACTTGACTTATTGCTCACTCTGTTGATTTGGAGAGTCTTCGTTTTTCTTTTTGAATGGTATTATCCCTAAACCAACAATAATAAGAGACATTGTTGCTCCTCCGGAAAGGATAAACTGAATTTCTTTGAATGCTTCAGTGCCTTTCAGAGCCAATGAACATGCGATCATTACAAATCCCCAGATGATTGCATTTGCGATGATGATCCAACCTTTGTTCTTCACGAATTCTCCTCCCTTCAATATTATTAACAAGTTTAGCCCGGAATATTGCGTTTCCGGGCTAAATTGCTATATCGCTTTCTACTTTTCATGACATTTTATTTAACAAGTGCGATTTTTTTGACAAACTGACCTTTTGACGTGTTCAGAACCACAAAATATAAGCCGGAAGCGTAATTATCAGCGAACCAGTTTAACGTGTGGTTTCCTGCAATACGTTTATCATTGACAAGCTGTGCAACCCGCCTGCCTAACAGATCATATATTCCAACCGAAATCTTCTCTGTGTTTTGCAGGGCGAATTCAATCTTTACGCTCGAGTTGAAAGGATTTGGAGACGGTTGGAAAAGAGAGGTTTGAACCGGCAATAAAATTTGATCCGAGGTTGTTTCACTCTCCACAACATCAACCAGGATGGGAACAACGAACTCCCACTCATTATCCTGTCTTGTCCAGATCAGTTCAAGGTCGAGAGTTTCTCCAAGTTCAAACTGAGGCCCGAATAATTCAAATGCCACCTGTGTCCCACCTGAATCAACGATCACAGTCTCATTAATGTCAAAAGCTTCCTGATCGACCTCTCCCCCGTCAGCATATTGCAGAGAGATATCAACTGAAAATTCCTCATCGGTCCTGTTCAGTGCCATGAAATTTATCTCCAGTGAATAATCTGCTTCTACAATAGTATCGATCTCACAGGGATAAACATGAATGGCGGGTCCTATAACTGGGATGGTAACGTGAGTGGTTTCTCCGGTTACGACTTCAATCCATGATATTGGAACTGTCTCGTAACCATCCTTGAATCCACGAAGAGTGTGAAATCCGGGCATTACACGCTCCATAAATGCTACACCGTTTTCATCCGTCCATCCTCTCGCTCCTTGATCAACGACCTCCACCTCCGCATTTTCAACAACACCTTCCTCACAGGCAGCCACAACTGTGACACTCAATGAACCAAAATCATCCCAGTTCTCAAGATATTCATGCGCCAGGTCAACACGGATCCTTCCGGCGCCGTATATTAAATCATGCCCTCGATCTCCCCCATCTTCCGCGGTCATTTTAATCGCTTCGCAAAGCATAGGAAGGGTTGCGTCAGGATGAATCGATCTTAATAATGCTAAACAACCTGCAACGTGTGGAGTGGCACAAGATTCGCCGCCAAACACACTGTATCCCCCATATCTGTTCGTACTGTAAACTTCGGTTGGAGCAACAATATCCGGCTTTAATAATCCCATCAGATCAGGTGGATCATAGGGATAATCCCGGTAAATATCAGGATAACCTTCGTAATCCCAGATTGCGGGACCACGTGTTGAGAGGGATTCAATATTTCCATTACGATCAACCGCCCCAACTGAAAACATCGCGGACAATCCGCCCCGTATCCTTTGGTCCGGATGCAGCCAGGGTGGAGGGCAGTCAGCGGGGGGATTAATATTGAATACTTCCCCATCTCTGAATGAACCATTATTTCCCTGGGAATTCGCATATATAACCCCCATAACCAACAACCAAACCTGGGAATTTCGGTGGATAACATTATATGCATTCGGTGCATGAGTATAAGACATAGAACAACTGATAACGTCTGCCCCGTTATCTGCAGCATACTGATTTGCGGCGGATCTTGTCGCTTCGCTGGACCAACCCTGATCCCAATTACGGAGCACCATTACTGACGCTCCCGGCGCAACTCCCAGGGTATCAGCTCTATTGCTCCCATCACTGGCAACGATACCAGCCGCCTTGGATCCGTGACCTTCTGCATCGTTGACACTGTTGCTATCATGGCGGAAATTCCAGCCGTTTGTATCATCGACGTAGCCGTTCTCATCATCATCTATGTCATTATCCGGTATCTCGTCCTCGTTAACCCAGATACGATTAATCAGGTCAGGATGGTCAAGGTCGCAGCCGGTATCAATTACGCCTACAATTACACCTTCCCCGACATAACCCTGCTCCCAGAGAACGTGAGCCCCGATTGCTTCGATATTCCAACGTATAAGCGGCAGCGGCTCCCATTCTTTGACAGGAACGTCGTCCAAACAGTCATCAATATGAACAGGTGGATCATAAATTATCTGTTGAACCGATGATTGTTCAGCAAGAACTGGAATCCTGTCCGCTCGCAGATGAATCCAGTAAGCATGGGCTATCCATAAAGGTTGAGGTTGTTCAGCTCTTCCAGCTTCAACCTCTGCCTCAATCCACTCGATAACCTCGCTTGCGGTTTGGTCCAGATGGCTTTTTAAAAGGGAAATTACGTATTCACGTCTGTCCTTAAGGTCCATATCCTCTATTTCGCTCCTGACCTCATCCGGGTCGAGAGGATTTTCGAAACTGATAACGATTGAAACCAGTCTATCGGGCGGAGAAGAGATCAATACCTCTTCCAGACCGTTTTGATAAACAGTATTTGCGGCAAATAAAGTACTGGAGAACAGCACGAATATTGTTATTAAGACAAATTTCAGACCACTTTTTTGTATCTGTTTCATAATCATCCTCAAGAGTTAGAAAGTCGAATTATATAATTTAAACAATAAGAACAACTTTTCAAAGCGATATTAAAGAGAAGTCATTGAACTGTTTTCATTTTCTTGTTATCTTTCTGTAGTTTGCGTTCTTTGCTCCTTCGCGTCTTTGCGTGAGTTCATTGTTTCATTTTTTAAGAAAATTTCGCGCAAAGCCGCCAAGTATAAAAATGCCGGGAGAATTAATATGAATGTTGAAATAATTGCCATAGCTGATGAAGTCCTGTTAGGGCAGGTCGAAAATACCAATGCCGGATGGATTGCACGATTGTTATCTGTTGAGGGAATAGCAGTACGCAATATGAGTGTTATTCCAGACAGTAAAGAAGAAATCCTTGAATCCTTCCAGAGAGCTTTTCATCGTTCAGACGTTACTTTGATTACAGGCGGACTTGGTCCAACCCATGATGACAAAACAAAAGCTCTTATCGCACAATTCTTCGATCTCCCGATTGTATTCAGAAATGATCTCCTTGAAGACGTCAAAAAAGTCTATGAGAAACGCCAGTTGAGTTTTATCGAAACCAGCCGTGAGCAGGCGGAATTTCCCGAGGGAGCTGTACCAATGCGCAACCCTCGCGGCACCGCTCCGGGAATATGGGTGGAAAGGCAGAACAGGGTTTTCGCAGCAATGCCGGGAGTTCCTTATGAAATGCAGGGAATGATGACTGACTTCATTGTGCCGCGCCTGCGAATAATAATGCGGGGATCGATTCTGAAATACCGTACCCTGCATACGGTAGGAATCAAAGAGGCAATGTTGAATGCAAAACTGGATAACCGTGAAGAAGTTGAAAAATATGCCCGGCTTGCCTTCCTTCCGTCGTATTCCGGTGTACGTTTACGTTTGACAGTTGAAGCCGAAAGCCCGGAACAAGCCGATCAGCGGTTGAACCTCGCAGAGCAGACAATCCGCAGCCGGATTAATGAATATATTTTCGGTGTGGGTGATGATTTCACTACAGAGTATGGGGTAGGCGAAATACTCAAGAAGAACCGTATGATGCTGACAGTTGCCGAATCATGCACCGGCGGTCTCCTTGCTAAACGGTTGACGGACGTCCCAGGAAGTTCCGAGTGGTTTGAGCGAGGATTTGTGACTTATTCCAATGAATCCAAACAAGAGTTATTAGGTGTTTCGGCAGAATTGATCGAGGAATATGGCGCTGTCTCAGCGGAAGTTGCCGAAGCAATGGCGGAAGGTGCCCTCCGTAACAGCTCAGCACAGGTTGCTTTATCAGTCACCGGAATCGCAGGACCCACCGGGGGTACACCAGAAAAACCGGTCGGGCTGGTATATGTCGGATATGCCGACGCAAACAGTGCTACACACCATAAAAATTTCTTTGACGCCGACCGTGAAGTAAACCGTGTAAGAAGTGTAACCGCCGCCCTTGTCCTACTGCTGGATCAGTTGAATCCGGAAAATGAAGAGGGTGATCCCTTATTGATTTGAAATCAAATGTAAATTAAAAACTCAATGATTTTTCAGGGACTAAATTAAAATCTTTGACAATTATTAATTCATCTTCTCCATCCTCTGGAATCGACAGCGAATCCGAAATACTTTCGAAACCAGGTGCATCCACTTCAATTGAATAATTGCCGGGAGGAATACCATGGAGCTGGTAAGTACCATCCGGCATGGCAACTGCATATCTGCCCAAATTCTTTACGACAACAATAGCTGCAGGAATTGATTTGACAGTTATGGAATTAATCACTCTTCCTCGAATTAGAGTTGGATATGCCAGGATGTTACTAACAGTCACAAATTCAGGTTCAGGAATATTTTCTGCTTTTGGTTTCATAAGATAACAATCATATTTGATCGATAATTCCCCGGTGTAATAGTCCTTGTTATTCATAATTTTTTGCGGGTAAAATCTATATTCATAATCTGGGTGAGTCAGATTCAAATGGGTAGTAAGCGCTGCTTGTCCTTCGCAATAATAAAATCCGGAAGAATCTGTTACAGTTCGGATTGTTGGCTTATCTTTCATTTTTAGTTCAACTTCAACACCTGCTATCGGTTCCTGCGTTCTTCTGTCCAGCACAAATCCACAGGCAACATTCCGCCTCTTGTCCGAATTATTTTCTATTCGCACCATTTGAATATTTAACCAGTCTTCAGGTAGCGGAACGCCCCATTCTTTTTGAGGGAAAACCACCTTAGCCACAGGCTTATACCCTAATCGATATATAAGTAGCCTATAAGAGGTTGCATATTCACAATCGAAAATAAAATTCCCGTCTATGTTGCAGTATGTTTTTTCTTTATAATTTTTATCTCTATAATCGCTTGTGGGGAAAATGATCGCATCATCCAATCTTTTCCCAGTCTCCGATTCAGAAATATTGCCGAGTATCCAACGAACGTTCTTTCCCTTGTTACCCGGCACTACACTACCATGCATCATTCGATCTTCGTCCTTGAAATCAGGTGGCCATGGTTTAGTGCTACGATGAGTAATTTCAGGATTAATAGCTATCTTGCTGTAGAAGGAACCATTTCTAGGAGATGGAACAGATTTTGTTATTTCAACGAATTCATAACGTGCGGCTTTCGCAGTGATAGTTACACTTTCCTGCGCCCAGAGCAGGAAATAGAAGTATTCATATTCTTTTACCCAGACTGGAAACAGAACATCTTTTATTGCAACCTGGACACCGACATACTTCCCAACCATCTCATGCCGATTTTGTGGCGGAGCATTCCAGGGATCGTCGTAGAATTGTCGCAATTGAGATTCATGTCCGAAAATGATCCGGGGATCGCGATTCTTATTGAAATTAAAATCTACCGCCCCCCCAATCAGAACAAGCTTCAGTTCTGATTCCTGAGCAGCCTGAGCGGAAAAGGTAATCAACATGAAAACAAGTAGTGCCGGGTTCAAATATTTCATTGTTTTATTCATTATTGTCATTTTCGATTGATTCCAGTTTTTCAATGAATATTCTTCTTTTTGATGAAGCGTATCTTTTTACATCTGAAAACGGATAATGAAGTGATGCTGTTTCAGGTTTATAACCTTTTGCCCATACAGTTACAAGATATGTTCCCGGTCGAAGGGCGGGAATCTCAATACCATGACCACTCATAATTCTTGCATGCCACCTGCTTCTCAATCCCGGTAATCCATGGATATATGTTTTTACCTCTACCTCGTCCTTTATCGGAGAACCATTGATTTCTGCTATAAGTATTTCAAATGGTACTGCTGGGGTACCTCCAACCACCAATGCAGATCCCCACAAACGTGGTCCTGAGTGGGGCGCTGGCGGAGGTCTAAATTTCGGTTTTTTACCATGTGGTTTACCTTGCTTCATTAAAATGTGTACTGGCTCTGAAGCAGAAATCCCACCTTTGTAAGTGAACTTTTGATGTTTCTTAGACCAGATTCGGATATTCGTTGAACCTAGTAAACAATTGTCAACGCTGAAGTATCCTGACTCATCTACTTCGATTATTTCCTCTCTTGGTGCGTTTAGAGGAAGCCTATCGCCTGATCTCCATACATGAACAATTGCGTTTTTTATCGGTTTTCGAGTAATTAAATCTCTAACGAATCCCTGGTGAGTTACACCTTGGAAAGTATAATCATGTTCTTTCGGTTCATATTTTGAGCTGTCCATCTCAACTAAAAAATCGACTTTTAATTGAGAAAATACAGGACTAAATTTCACTTCGAATTCTTTTTCGACAGGTATTGTTAGAGGAGATGTTATTTCGATTTTGTATTTACCCTCAGGAGCATTAGCCCGGATATTTCATAAGAGAGTACGACGGAGCTCTGTAAACTCCTTATATTGTTGATAGTTAGACCAACAAAAAGGAGGAACTCCGTCGTGACAGATTGTAGCACTAACACTATCCATTTTTCAAG
>JAVCCM010000057.1 GCA_030765455.1 Candidatus Electryonea clarkiae
CTTGGTTGAACAAACATTGTATGGAAAACATAATGTTTGACCTTGGAGGCTGAATTTCAAAGAGCTAATGAGAGACAAAACTATTGAAAAGAAAGAAATTCAATATCAACTCATTTTAGCCAGACTCAATTTTATTATTAGTTTTCTTTAATAATAATTACGCTCAGAATCCTGAAGCCTGGCATGAAGAAGTTAGCGATTGGTATGATATAAATGCTAGTGAGCTTACTTCTGGATTTACTATTCTTGGATATTTAGGGAAATTAAGTAATGACGAAGATACCGGTGAACTTGGCAACGACGCGCGAGATATGTACATCGATATGGCACAAGAGACGGGTTATGCGGAAGAAACAATATTAAGATGCATTAGAATTCTAAAATACTTTCCTCAGACTGTGACAAATGATACAGACACTGAGGATTTTCTGGATGATTTGCTTTCAGATGATTCAAGAGAAATAATAGCGGAAGCAGCCTCAAGTCTGATTCAGATGGGAATTTTTACAGAACCAGGAAACGCATTACGGGATATAGGTTATTTCAAAAACATCGTTTTACTTGACCCTCCAAATAAAAATACACTTCTCAGCCAGGGCTATAATTCCTCTAATCCTGTAATATCTCTTAGAGCCGCGATTGAATTGTCTCTTATAAATGAGACCGATGAAGCCTTTGACGCTGCAGAAGATTTTATCGTTTTAGAATCGATACCTTCAGGCGTTGATGAACAGGAATTTTACCGTTGCAAAATGAGATCAATCTGGATTTTGAGGTGCAGATCGAGCTCTTCCGACATTTCTTTAATCGCAGATGCACTTGAAAGTTCTGACGCCGCGATTAGATTTGAAGCAGTCAGTACGTTAGGTGCACTGGCTACTGCTGAAAATTCGACAGCTATTAGTGAACTAACCTCTGCTTATAGCAGCACAAATTACGGTGATGTAAAATATTTTATAAGACAAATCTTTAATTAGGGGAATATATTATGTTTAAAAAGAATTCGATTATTTTGGTAATTCTATCGTCAATTACGATAGCTTTTTCAGCATTCGCACCACCTGATTTTGAAGAATACCCATTTTATGAAGATGAAAATGAAGAGTGGATAGCAATTGCGCGTGACCGCTGGATTGATCACTGGTGGAATGCAACAGTTGGTAACTATCCAGAAGTATATGGATGTGTAACAGATCCTTTAAATGAAAATGAAATTCCACCTAGCGAAGCAAATCAGGCAAATTATATTAATCAGGTAATGTCGCTTAGTAGACTATCAGCGACAACTGGTGCTGCTACAGGTGCTGGAAGCTGGACTTTAGCAGATGACCCAAGTGGGACAAAATCCTGGATTTGGGGTAGCCGATTATTTCTAGAAGAACAAGATTTTGACGGCGGTATTCCACTACATGGTACCGATCCCGACGATGATGATTATCATAATGCTTTGTATAGTGCGACAGATTTTTGGTTCGATTATGATTTTTGTTTTTCACCACGCGTCGGATTCACTACCGGCCTGGGTGATTGGCGAAATTCTTTAGGGGTTAATGAGGATCCTTGGACACATCAACAGGAGTGGAGTTGCAGAAACTTTATTGGACCTTACGATGGTAATGTTGTTGGTGCGGCATGGCCCTATGATACAGGAGATGATCATTGGACAGATTGGCATGATGAAGTATTACAGGGATTTACTACAATTGTAGATAATTCGCAACTTCTTCGTACAATCTGTGCGCATAGGAATGCATATAATGCAGAAGCTTATAAGGATTTTGTATTCCCTTTTTTTGGAGAAGGACGAAAATTTTGGGTAGATGATAGGGCATATTCTGGTCGTTACTGGTGTAAAAAGCAAGGTGTTACCCCTGGCTCGATTATTGAAATTGGCATCGATGGCACAAGTGGGACCCCGAATCACAGAGCAATCTTTTTCGCTTTAACTTTGGAAGGTAATATTGATACCGCGGATCCACAAAATGGTAACTATGAAGCTATATATTATAATGGAGATTTCGTGGTTACAAGTTGTCTTCTAAGACAATGTACTCAATATGCTATTGATCATTGGGGACCAGAGGAGAATCCATCCGATCCGGAAAAATTTAATATGTTCATGGCGGGACAAATTAATTGGAAGCATTTGAGAAGCTTCTTATTAGAATATGTTTTTAATGGTAGTCAGATTACATCACTTAGGTTTATCCAACCTAATAGCTCACATGAATCAGCTAAATAATATACTGGGATAAAATCTGTTATTCTTGTAAAAGAGAGGTAGAGAGGAACTATAATGTTTAGACATATTTTATTTATTACAGCAATTTCATTTATTTTTATAAACATAATTGCTGCTGATATGGGTATTGATGAGAAGTATTTTCCTGATGTCATAGTAATTACTCATGAAGATTTAAGGTCTGATGAACAAGAAGAAGATCCCTGGGAAGATAGACTTATTGAGCAAAAAAGTGCCCAGGGATATAGTGTTGGAATTCTAACAATTGAGAATGGCACTTCTGCTGATGATATTAAAGACTGGCTGGAAGAAGAAGCATATGGTTCCAAATTCGTTTACATTATTGGCGCCGCACATGATTGGTATTTTGATCCCGATCAATATGAGCCGGAAGAACAATACCCATTCCGCAGTGCGAGAAATCAGGATAATTACGGCAACTTTGTCCCCTTCTACGCGACAATAGAGGAACATAATATACCTGGATGGACTACTCCTCGCCCCGTTTATAATGATACCAGATATGTTGAAAACATAGAGGGGTGCGGTATAGGCAGGTTACCCGCAAGAAATATTGATGACATCGACAATTATCTTGCCAAGGCAGATGACTATATTTACCAGACTGCTTCCTCATGGACAAGAAGAGTTTCTTTATTACAACATAATGTTTATTATAATAGTAATTCTTGTAAACCATGGCGAGTTGAAGAAACGATGGATATTTTAGAGAACCGTGATATCCCTGGAACCTGGACAACTTACAGACTGGAAACAGACGGTGTATCAGCTCAAGACCGGCATGAAGATTTTGAAGATGAAGTAAACAACGGCAGGGGGCTTATGGTTGGGCTTGGAACAGGAGCGAGACAAGACTTTCTTACCGGATTTTACTGGTATCCAGGTGAGGACTGGGGAGATGGATATGCCGATTTTTCGAATTTCACTAATGAAGGTGATTATTCTTTTTATGTCGGCCCCAGTTGTGAGGTAGGTTCCATTCAATATTGGAAGGTAGAAGATACTGAAGATGATTCTTCGTGTAATATCTTACAAAGCCTTCTATTGCTGGAAGATGCTGGTTTTATCGGCGCACTTGTTCCAACAGATTGGACTGTACAGGAAGCTTGTTTTGCCTATTCCAGGGTGGCAGTACATAAAATTACCGCTGCAAATGGTGGACGATTTGGAAATCTAGTATTGCAAATTAATGAATCAGCAAAAAATGCCTATTCATATTCCAACTGGGATATAGAGATTTTCAATTACTTTGGAGATCCGACTATACGATATCCTGTAGATTGGTTCACGCCCAGCAATACAACTATTACACAAAATACAACCTGGGATGATGCAGTAGTCTTTCTTGACCAAACAATTACTGTCGCACAAGGTGTAACTTTGACTATCGCTGCTGGCACTGAAATTATCATGGATGATACAGCTACTCCAATAAAACTGGTTATTAATGGTACTTTAAATGCTGAAGGCGAGCTTGACAACCCGATTCTTTTCCATAGTATTGATCCGGATGTTAAATGGGGAGGGATTGAGTTTCTATCGGTATCTTCAACTCCAAATAATTTGGTTCAACATTGCCTTATCAGCGATGCGGAAGTTGGGGTGAATAATTATTCTATTTTTGGCCCAAATGATCGAATTTCTCACACACGCTTCGCTAATTGTGAAATCAGCTTTAAGACAAATGGAAAAGCTGCCAAAGTTGATTCATGCATTTTCGTATATGGAGATAATGGAATTGTCGATCTCAATTCAACCACTCCAACGACAAATAGTCTGTACATCGGGAACGATTTTGCCAGCCTTGATTATGCAATCTTTGCTTCATATGCTAAACCCGATATCCAGGATACAAGAATAACTGACTGTTTGTATGATGGGATATACATGGAACATTGCGATGAAGCTATTATGGAAGATGTTGAGGTATCCATGTGTGAGCAATCAGGCATCCACCTCATTTATACCGATACATATAATTTCAGTTATGTCAACGCTACCGAAAATACTTGTGAAGGGCTCCTTCTAAAAAACTCCTCAGGCACTATTGAATTTAGCCAATTCAATGAGAATACAACTGCAGGAGTAGTATGTTTAAACTCATCACCTACATTTAGTAATTGTAACTTCATAGAAAACACGCTTGATGGTTTAAGTTGTCTGGGCACTTCTCAGCCTTCTTTAATGATTGAAAATCATTTCTTCGATAACGAGGGATACCAGTTCTCGACCAGCTTTGACTTTTTCCCATATGCTAATAATGGATATAACAATGTTTATGTGACTAATAATAACCGGTTGCTAACCTATATGTCCTCTAGTAGTCCTCCGTACGATTATTCATGTAAAAATAATTACTGGGGGTCAGAAAGTATTAATCCCAATACACTCTTCCACCAATATAACACAAATGGTTTCATTAATTATAATTACTCTCCAAACCTTTCGACTCCTGTAGATAATGGAATCAATTTCCTAAGCTACGAAATTGACTCCCTTGAAGCTGGCTTTGAAGCTGAAATCGAAGGGGACCATGAAGAGGCCGCCCGTTTATTTTACTGGGTGTTAACTAACTCTGATAATATCGATGAACAGAGCATTGCTTTGCTTCATTGGTCAAGTCAGGAATTCCTTGATTCAACCGATTGGGAATCTCGGATCGATACACTCGAATCATTAGAGAATTTATTGAATGCAGAGGGCGGATTAGCAATGGGATTTGAAGACCTTATTGCACGCGCAAATGTGGGAATTATCAACCATGAAGAAGCGATTGAACATTATACAGATAGGATGGAAGAAGCTGAAACATTCTTAGATTCCGCTATAGCAGAGGTTCAGATTAGTACCATTTATATTGACTGGGCAGGTGGACTGGAACTTCCTAACGAAGGATTTGGTTTTAAAGAAGGTAAAGATGACAAGGAAGAAATCGACAGGGAGTCCCTGCAGTTACAATTGAGTTATATTGATCCGGTTCAAGGAAGTGGAGACTTCATGCCCGTAGATAAACCAAGCCACAATAAAAGAGTGCGTGAATTGTTAAATCTCCTTCAGAAAAGTATAGGTGATAGAAATGAGCAGTCATTGCCAACAGAATTCAGACTTGCACATCCCTACCCGAATCCTTTCAACCCTACAGTAGTCTTGAACTATGATCTACCAAAAACAGCTAGGGTCGAAATATTGATTTACAATATCTTAGGCCAACGCGTCATATCTCTTCTTGACCGTCCCATGAATGCAGGCAGGTATTCAAAACTCTGGCATGGCACAGATCAGAGCGGCGTTCCAGTTGCTTCAGGAATGTATTTTGTTTCGATGAAGGCTGATAAGTTTCATGCTGTACGTAAAGTCGTGTTACTGAAGTAATTATTACATTGACTCATAATTAGGGTCTCCTGAAAAAGTATTTTTCAGGCAAATATGCGCTTTCAGACTTATTAAATCTTCTTGGTTATTTTGCATAAACCATGTTTTTCTGTTCTTGGCAGTAATACTGTAGCAAAACATA
>JAVCCM010000134.1 GCA_030765455.1 Candidatus Electryonea clarkiae
AGAAACAGGCAAACACCACTTAACAAATGTTCAGTTCTCCCCATGGGGAGAACTGCCTTAAACAAACAAAACAAAAACGGGAACTCTAATTGTCGTTGGAGGGAAATTATAGTTGACGTTGAACAGTACTCGCATTGCAGGCATTAAGAGAAGAGACATACCAATCTGAATCTGATAGTTTACCTTTTCACCATCCTCTTGTACTTCAAATTCATGACCAGAGGAGAGGAATGCCCATTTCTTTGATAAAAGGTTACCGTCATGGAAAACTCTCTCAGTTCCCGTTAAGCCATTGTTATACCAACAGACTTCATGCCCGTTGATGTAAAGTATCTTTCTCATCTATCCTCCTTAGTTTTAGATTTTTATCTCACCAACACGATCTTCTTCACCTCATCCAAATACGCAAGTACTCAGCAACCAACTTATTCTTTAATTAATCTGATCCAAATTCAGTTACCTTCTCTAACGAGACGCAAACCCTGGTTTGCATCACGAACATCTGGATGTTTGAAACTACGGTATGCAGTCCGGCAGTACCTTCCGAGGATATTCCAGCCGCCGCCTCGTCTGATTTTATGAGCATATCTGCCTTGAGTAGTATTCTCGGGATCTGTAACAGGCTCAACAGTATAATATTCGTCGTCATGCCAATCTCTGCACCATTCCCAAACGTTTCCATGCATATCAAACAGTCCCCAAGCATTATATAATTTTCTTCCAACATCATGGGTTTTCTGTCCACTGCCGGTATCACTGTTTGCGATATACCATGCATGATCAAGCAGGTAATCAAAATTATTTCCCCACCAGAACCAAGTGGAATCATACCCGGCTCTACAGGCATATTCCCATTCTGCTTCGGTTGGCAAACGCCATTCATTTCCTAATGCTGGAAGAAAATCGCTATTAATGTCATTCCAGGATACCATTTCTGCTGGACGGTTCGGATTGCCTGGCCAATTAAAGGGCTGATCTCCAGTTACTGCTTCCCATTGAGCCTGGGTTACCTCATATTTACCCATCCAGAATCCTTCGGATATTGTCACCTTGTGACGTGGATATTCGCTATCCCAGGCGTATTCCTCGTCATTCTGGGCACCCATCATAAATGTTCCTGACTCAATCCAGATCATTGGGATGTATAATCCGGAACTCCCGAGAGGAAAAACTTCCTCAATAATCTGGTGATCGTACTCTGCGACTTGAAATGACCAGATTGGACTTTCTACGCCAACAGAAAGCTCATCCTTCGCAACAATTTTCCAATAATACCACGCGTTGGATAGCAATATTCCTGGATTAAATCTTGCGACTGACTGATTATTGGCGGCTATTTCAAGAGTAGAGCTTGTGCCAATATAAACATCGTAGAACAATGAATCATCATCAGGATCGTTACAACTCCACGAGAGATACAGGAGTCTGTTCAGCGCTAATGTTCCACTACGAGGCGATGGATTTGAAGGTGAATACGGTAACCTGTTTATGAAATCTTGTACAATAATATTTATGCTTTTATAATCCTGCCCCCCATTTCCATCATCGACCATACAGAAAACTGGATATGTACCGCAAGAGTCCGGTGCTGTCCATGTAGCACGTGAGCCACTATCCGCTATTGCACCTGTGCTTGAAGCCCACAAATATGTCAACGAATCACCATCGTCATCTATTGCTTCACATGTTAATACTGTGCTCTCATTCGATTTCAGACTGTCAAGAACTGCATAAAGATTGGTAATTAATGGCGCATTATTTGAAGATGAAGATTCTTTCGGGTTAATTTTCCAATCATGTGCATGATCATCCAGGTCTTCAAAAGGTAAAAACCAGTATCTAACATTCCAACCTTCACTATGTTTTGAGTTTCGGGTATCAAAATACCATAACGATGGCACACTGACCGAATCATTATTAATTCGACCCCATCCGCAGGCTTCACCAGATTCATAATCATACTCACCATCAGAGTTTTCATCGCTCCAACCCATAACGAGGAAAGCTTCGCCATGAGTGGGAGAAATAGGTAGGGATAACTGCCACGATTTATTGTTGATCGTAGTTTTTGTTATAGGTTGAATGTTTTCACGTCTTAGCGTGACAATGTCATCTGGATTCCCTTCAATTGGAAAAATACCTACATGAGATAATTGTGAATCCTCCTGAGATAGTATCTCACCAGTGATTTTGTGAGCAGAAAATTCTTCTTCTTCACAGCCGAAAACAATCAACCCTAATAAAAATATCTGGATTATTATCCAAAGAAATCTCTTTGAAAGCATGATTCACTCTACCTGTGTTTTCATTAATGATAACTCTTTTAATAACATTAATTATAAACATCTACAGTTCATTCGTTTCTCTACACAATACAATCTTATCCCTATTTCATCAACACAACTTTTCTAACCTCATCCATCTTACCCGGCACACTGGCGTGGATGAAATAAATTCCACTTGAAAGCTCTGATCCATCGAATGTGAACTGTTGATATCCAGATTGATACCGTCCTGAAACAAGTTCAGCGACTTGTTGACCATATATGTTATGTACACTTAGAGTTAGATCTGAGGATTCAGGTAAGGCTAATACTATTGATGTGCTCGGGTTGAATGGATTTGGGAATACGGACATAATCCGCCATTCTGTGGGAAGATCTTCTGGAATATCTGTATCATCAACCGATAGCGATTCAGTGACATCAAAGATATCTATTGTCCCCCCCCTCATCCCGAGATAGATGTAACCGTCCACATAGTAGAGAGTACTTTGGTATCTATGTTCTAACGGTTGGTACCAGCCAGTTACGACAGGAGATTGAGGATAATAAATATTAACGATGCTTAAACCGTATTCTCCATCTTCGTGTTCATGTAGGAAAATATAGTGATTCAATCTCTCCAGCGAAGCCCATTGGTAAAGATGGTTTTCGCTATTATGGCTCCAAGAAGTCAGCAATTGAGGATTCAGGGGTTCGCTGACAGAATAAACATGAGTACCTGTGTTCGAATTGTTCCATTCCTGATAAATAATAAAGGCTTTATTACCTTTTACTTTCAGGCTTCTATTAAATCTTGTTCCCTCCGGAATGGGGAAATTGGAAACAGTTGGATTTTCATGATCGCCAATGTCAATTATAAAGAGTTCAACAGGATTTGCATGTCTGTAAGTGTAGAGGCATTCTTCAAAAGCATATATGCTTCCGAGGTATATGGAGGTATCAAGTTGTGCTGTCATTGTATCAGGAGCGAGCGGATTCGTTATATCCATGTATAAAATTGACGGAAACTCTTCATCCTCAATCATTCCTAATAAATATGCCTGATTCCCGCGAAGAGCTACACTCGCGCCGTCGTCATTGAAGGGATACGGCATAGTGGTAATTTCGACTGGGTTTGCGAGATCACTAACATCAAAGACAAAAAGGTGTCGAAATCCAAATATAAGTAGCGTATCTTCGACGAGATGAAGAAGCTGATTACCAGTTCCGATCGGAATATGGTAAGTTTCGACAGGGTTCTCAGGATCATTGACATTGAGAACAGTCACTCCAAAAGCAGCAGGATAATAGAGAAGATCACCAGAACGTACAAAGTCGCTTATTGGAATATGATTTGCCTCAGAGAGAATTAGCGCTCCGACATGGTAAATATTCAGGCTATCCTGGGCAAAACACCATGACTGTGCCAAAAAGAATAAAGCGAAAGCCCGAAGTAGAAACTTCATCATACCCTCCCTGGTGATTGAAAGACTTAGTTAATTGAAGTGTACAGAAATTAGTAAGGATTAAAGAGGAATGAAAGTAATATAAACTTATTTTTATTATTACCTGACTTATGCTCCGAGAGAATCAAGCTGAATCTCTCTAAATTGAGCCTGGAGGACATTAAATCAGTTCAGGGTACAAATTGCCATCCAACAGGAGAAAGCCCCTCTGAAGCTACATAAGAGGCTTATACAGTGGGTCGAGTGGGGGAAACGTATCGAAGAGTAGTACCTATGCAGTGACACACAATATTTCAATAATTCTGAGGGCAGAGGTGTACCCTCCACCTGAGGAGTCCCATGATCACAATCCTACTACCATAGCCCGCTTAGTTCATACAGAGTGATCCCGGAGCTGAATGTGAACGGCTACCGGTTAAAAGAATCGAAGGAAAAGAAACAGACAAACGCCATCTATACACATGTTCAGTATTTCCCGTGGGGAGAACTGCTTAAACAAACAAAACAAAAACGAGCGCTCCAATTGTCGTTGGAGGGAAATAATAGTTGAAGTTGGACAGCTGTTCAGAATGGTTCAGCTATGATTGCACCCCGGATAATATCGGAGTGGTCACACTGAAAAGTCTTCCACAAAGCAAAACAACGACTATTACCAAAGGACTATGGACACATATGTCCAGTTCAGAAGCTGCTACCCGAAAAACACACCTAATAATAGAAAAATCTTCTTCAATATGGTATGCAATAGTGATAATTGGAGTTATTGCAGTGGGAATGAGAATTGTTCTAAAAATTTGGACTATTCGCATTGAAAAATTGCATGAGAAAGGTACTCATGAAATATCAGGGTTAATATCGAGGCGGTTGACATATATCAGGAGGCCGCCTAACTTCCGTCAACAACCCGAGGGGTGGAACTCTATTTCCACCAAACTTTAGGACGCAACCCTGTAATATTAGTGCTAATTGGAAATCCATGGTTGGAACCTTCCATACAAGAAATAAGAGCAAAGATACTAAGTTCAAACTGTTATTGGCATTCAAACACCAAAACAGAGAAAACCTGATGAAAACACAGATGACTTTCCTCCTAATTGGCGCTGCTGTTTCCGGATTTCAACGTCTTATTTCTGTCAAGATTGAAATTAAGTATTTATAAGGATGCATAGTGATTTCTGTCGTCATTCCCCTATACAACAAGGTGCGCCATATCAAACGGGCGATTGATTCCGTCTTGGCGCAGACTTATCGTGAATTCGAGTTGATCATCATCAATGACGGCTCTACGGATAAATCGGAACATGTCTTAGAGGATTATACCGATCCCCGCATAAGACTCATTCATCGCGAGCACATCAACAGTTGGGGAGGGCATGCTGCGAGAAACTTGGGGATCGAAAATGCCAAATATGAATTTATAGCATTTCTTGATGCGGATGATGAGTGGATGCCTGATTACTTGGAAACAATTGTATTACTCATTGAAAAGTATCCAGGTGTTGGCGCCTGGTCAACGGCTTATTGCCGGATCGAAAAGGACGGTTCTCAGAGAGAATGGCAAGGTAACGTCGTCATAATAATCGGCGATAGAAATGCGGGCATAATTGATATATTTTCAAGATATGCAAGACCATTTTATACGAGCTCCATAACCATTCGGAAGAAAGCTCTTATTTTAATCGGTGGATTTCCTGATGGAGTTGCAAGTGGCGGAGATCGTGATACTTGGTATCGCTTGGCCTTTCGTTTTCCGATAGCATGTTGTGTTGAACCAAAAGTTTATTATTACAGAAATGTTCAGAATCCAATTGATGCCGAGAATTGTATATGGAGCTGTGTACGACCTTATTTCAATAGCCTATATCATTTTATACAAGAAAGAGGCGGTCAGGATAAAGTACCAAAAATGATCATTGAAAATATTATGGAAGCGCATTTTTTAGAATTTGCTCATAATGCGATTGTTGGCAACAGGAACGCGACTTTGCAAGTGGCTCGTGATTTCATGAGTATGAAAGGATATCGCCTGAAAGGACTTGTGATGTTTACGTGGAATTTCGGACCATTATCGCTATATCATATATTATGGCGTTTTAAAAGGTTCCTTCGATCTGGAAGTTGGATATTACCGGATATTCGAAAGATCTACAATTAAAATGTCCACAGTAAAGAATACTATTTCCGTAGTCATCCCCCTTTACAATAAAGAACAATATATCGCGAGGGCTATTCAATCAGTGCTAAGTCAAACCTACAATGATTTCGAGCTTATCGTTGTGGATGATGGTTCAACAGATGCAAGCGCTAAAGTCGTGGAAGAATTCAACGATCCACGTCAAAGGTTGATTAGGCAACCGAATGCAGGGGAATGCGCCGCACGCAACAGAGGGATAGCCGAATCCCGCACCGAATTGATAGCCTTCCTCGACGCGGACGACCAATGGTTGCCAGAGCATCTTATTGCGATAAAATGCCTTTCTGAGAAATATCCTGAATGTGGCGCATTTGCAACAGCTTATGATATTGTAGATCCTCCATATCATCGCTATACTGCCAATTTTGAAACTATTCCAAAAGCGCCGTGGGTAGGTATTATCCCAAATTATTTTAAAATGTGGGTCTAATACCTCGAAGCTTGCTTCGTTCAAATTAGATTGTCGGGACTTGGGTTCGATGGAAGTCCCGGAAAATCCTTTTTAATGCCCCGCTGCTTGCCGCGGGTAGTTTACTTTAAAGCTGCACTGGGGAACTTGCCTGTTACTTTTTCGAGTAGCGCGGTTTGGAAGAGAGTATTTGATGAAGTCGGTCCGTTCTCCATTGGGATTAATCGTGGAGGGGATACAGAAATGTGGGGTCGCATAGCATTGAAATATCCAATCGCATTCAGCAATAATGTATCAGCGATATATTTTCGGAATGCAGCAAATCGGGTATGTAACACATTAAACACCCCAAAGGGCGATATTGCCTTAGAAAGAAGCCTTAAGAACGCACTTGCGAAGGGTGAATACAGGAAAGAAATTGTGCGAGAAAGCGACGTCATTCATTTGTTGAATGTGCTGAAACTCGAACGCGCAAAAGCGGCTATCGTCTCTGGCCGGCGGAAGAAAGCTTGGGAGTTCTTATATAAAGTAACTGTGACAAGAAATATCTGTATCTTACTAATTGTATTGTCTATATTATCAATACTTCCACACACAGTGATGAGACTTATACTAAGCATAAAGAAATTTTTATTGGATCAGCGTTCTAATCTGCGGCGCTCAAGAACTGGAAAATAGAAAAGTTGCAGAGCTGATTAAAAGAGAAAGTTAGTGAAGATTAGTGTAAATAAGTGCTTACAACCTTGTCCGACTGGAGGACAGGGCAAGGCAAATGCAGAATGTTGTCAACTACAAGATAAATCTGTATGACAGTGTTATGGCAAAAAAGAGAAGGCTGTGGAATGGTATAGGGAAGTAATAGGAGTATAAATGAGCAGCATTAAGAATGATGTAAAATGGAAAGAGACTCAAACCAATTTAGCATGCGCTGTGTAATAATGAACAGCATCCCCAAATGAAAAGATTAACTCACGATGTTCTTTTTAATTCGAAATATTTAAGCAAGGATTTAGCTCGAAAATCGATCCACGGCGGAATGACAATCATGACCGCCCAGGTGATCAAATTTGTTCTGGATACTGCAGGTACAGTAGTTCTCGCTCGTTTACTTACACCGGAAGATTTTGGTCTGATTGTCATGGTTACAGTTGTCGTTGGGTTTGCAGCGATGTTTAAGGACGCTGGGCTGTCAATGGCTACTATCCAGAAGGATAGCATCTCACACGAGCAGATCAGCACGCTGTTTTGGATCAATATTATACTTAGCACCTTTCTCGGCGTATGTGTTCTGGCGGCTTCGCCACTGGTAGCAAAATTCTATGGGCGACCGGAACTCACGGCTGTTACTGTGGTGTTGTCAGTTTCGTTCATTATCAAAGGGCTGATAATTCAACACACGTCGTTACTGAGACGCCATATGAAATTCCGCGCGCTGGCGGTTATCCAGATCACCTCGCAGATTATCAGCCTTGTCGTAAAGATTGTTTTGGCACTTTTGGGCTGGAGATATTGGGCGCTGGTCGGCGGCTCAATCACAACAGCTTTGACTATTGCACTGTTAACCCTATTTCTATGCCCGTGGGTTCCAGGCAAAATGGAAAGGGGTGCCGGCGTTCGCGACATGCTTAAATTCGGAGGGCATCTTACAGGGTTTAGTTTTGTCAATTACTTCGCAAGGAACCTGGATAATATGCTAATCGGAAAGTACTTGGGATCTCAATCTTTAGGTCTGTACTCAAAAGCATATAACTTGTTGATGTTGCCGATATCACAGATAAATCAGCCTATTTCTGCTGTGGCTGTACCAGCATTGAGCCGCTTACAGAATGAACCGGAACGATACCGAAAGTACTACCTTAAGGTTCTTTCGCATATGACTTTTATAACATTACCCAGTGTGATGTTTATGATTGTGATGTCAGAGAATATTATTCTCGTTTTGCTTGGGGAACAATGGATTAAGGCAAGCCCTATTTTCTCAGTCCTTGGGATTTCAGCTTTGGTTGGGGTAGTTATCCATACCACTGGTTGGCTTCATATCTCAATAGGCCGCACTGACCGAATGTTTAAATGGGGAGCATTCACATCATTTTTCATTGTTGTGTCATTTTTTATAGGCTTACCTTTTGGAGCAATAGGCGTGGCAACTGCATATACTATTGTTTTTCTTTTACTTTCACCCTTTACTTTATGGTACGCTTGCAAACCAACTCCTGTGCGTGTTACTGGCATAATTACAGCGTTGTGGCCTACAATTTTTGCTACATTAATGGTTGGGGTGGCTTTAGGTTTGCTTAAAATCTTTCATCCAAACTTCTTTGTGGGTATTTTGGGATTGGGTGTTAGCTTAGTCATTGCAGTAGCAGTTTATTTAAGTGTTTTATGTGTTTACTCGCGGAGTTTCGAACCTGTAAGAAGTAACATTAACATTCTAACTCAAATTTTTCCAAAAAGAACAAATACTGGAAAGGGTAATAAGCAATGTTGAGAGTACACTCGGTGAACGAACTAGTCCAGTTGCTTCACCAGACCTCTCTGGTAATGAAGAAAAATTAAAGTGAATCGAATTCGGAGTTCATAGACTTCCTCAACAGGATAGAAACATTGTGCATAGAAAAAGCATCAAATCTATGGCTACAAACTGTATTTTGTATAAAGCAAAAAAACAATTCGAAAAAGAGAAAAACAAAACATAGACGTAATTGCGCATGTATAGTTGTCTGAAAGAAAACCCAAATGGGTAGCTATCTGGAAACCATTAAAATAGAAATTGGCAGCAATACTCGGGCGCAATACAATGAGCGAACATATACGAAAGGTCATTTCGATCTTGCCAAAAGTGATAAAAGACCCTCTCAAAATCGGAAGAGCCATTGCAAGGAACATGAAGTACTATGGAACAGGTAGGCTCTGTCCTGTATGTGGCAAATCTTCTCGTCGATTTCGCAAATTTGGATTGGTCCCACGCAAAGATGCGCAGTGTGTTCATTGCGGCTCTCTCGAACGCATGCGTTTCGTGTGGCTCTATATTACAAGAAAGACAGATCTTTTTGACTCCAGACACAAAATGATGCTGCACGTTGCACCTGAACGATGCTTTGAATCAAGATTCATAGAATACCTTGGTGATAACTATTTAACAGCTGATTTATTTAATCCCAGAGCGATGACAAAAATGGACATAACTGATATTAAATATCCTGACCAATCATTTGATGTAATCTACTGTAGTCATGTTTTGGAACACGTTCAGGATGATAAGAAAGCCATGAGAGAGTTTTATAGAGTTCTAAAGTTAAATGGTTGGGCAATTTTGCTGGTTCCAATTACTGCTGAGGAGACATTTGAGGATCCATTGATTGTTGAACCTGAAGAGCGATTAAAGTCGTTTGGGCAAAGAGATCATGTTCGGAGATATGGTCCAGACTTCATTGATAGACTTCGTGAGGCAGGTTTCAAGGTAGAGGTTACTCAAGTCAACGGTTTGGTTCGAGATGATGAAGCAATCAAAATGGGATTAACACTTGCGAGCGGTGAAATTTTTTATTGTACAAAATAAAAATTGTTAAACTAACAAGAGGCGCTACAAGTAAAATAACACTTGTTCTTGGTGCTCATTTTAATCCTTTCAAATCATTTTCAATTAAAAAATATCTCCGGTAGGTTTTAAGGAATCTAATGCTTGAGGACTATAGGATACGCTTGGAGATGTCTATGAATGGGTAGAGGATATCTAGCATACTAATTATAAAAAAGCGCCAGACGATGGTTCTGTGTTCAACGTCAACTATAATTTCCCTCCAACGACAATTAGAGTTCCCGTTTTTGTTTTGTTTGTTTATTCAGTTCTCCCCATGGGGATAACTGAACATTTGGTGTGCCCAGCATGGTATGGACACCTTTTTATTAATACACCCCGATTTGGGGGAAGTAACTCCGATTGGCAAGGGCGTTGTCGGCAACGGCAGGGTCTGAAGGAAGCCATAGGCAGCATACGGTGCACAGCGTAAGCGAACCTGATTCGGCGTTACAGGTGGGTAAGCGTGCGAAATATTGCGAAGCCCGATACCAGATCATACCTGTAACGTGATTGAGGGTATAGTCGTATGCAGGGATCACACCTTACCTGGGGAAGCCTCGTATTGCTCCCGACTATTCGGGATAGGAAAGTACAAGAGGAGA
>JAVCCM010000001.1 GCA_030765455.1 Candidatus Electryonea clarkiae
GGTGACAATATCAAGATGACGGTAAATTTGATTACACCCATAGCGATGGACGAACAACTTCGTTTCGCTATCCGTGAAGGCGGAAGAACAGTAGGCGCCGGAGTTGTTACTAAAATTATTGAGTAAATTGATGCTTCACAGCCGATCATGTTTATTTTTAGTTAAACCAGGCTGAAGTTAAGAATACGATTGTTTTGATTTGATCGAATATACAGGAATATATTATGCGCGATAACATCATCCTTGCTTGCACGGATTGTAAGCAGCGTAATTATACAACGACAAAAAACCGTCGTAAGCACCCGGAACGTTTGGAAGTAAAAAAATATTGCCCGTTTTGCAATAAACATACTTCACACCGGGAAACAAAATAATCAGTTTCAAGATCACGATAGAAGTTGTTTTTCTTATTATGGACTTGCAGAACCCCGGACTTTTAGGTCACTAGCTCAACTGGTAGAGCACCGGTCTCCAAAACCGGGGGTTGGGGGTTCGAGTCCCTCGTGACCTGCATAGAGTAATTATTGATTTTGAGTTAGAAAGAAAACATACTGGTCAAAGTAATTGCCGTAAGGTAATTTTGATCTGGGAGATGACATGCTTCGCAAATCTATTGCTTATGTTAGAAGTGTACGGACAGAGATGGGGAAAGTGTCATGGCCCACCCGTGAAACTCTGTTCGAGTCAACAGGAATTACTCTGATGCTTGCCTTGATTATGGCAATATTCATATTCGCGGCAGATCAGATAATTTCCCGTATTATTAACTTTATAATTTGATATTATCATGGAATGGTATGTCACACACGTATTCACCGGTCAGGAAGCACGGGTACAGGAATACATCGAACGCGAAGTTGAGCGTCTCAACTTGCAGGAAAAAGTAGGAAGAGTTTTAATTCCTACTGAAGATGTGGTAGAGATGCGTGATGGAAAGAAGCGCGTAAAAAAGCGCACCTTTTTCCCCGGCTATCTTCTTATTGAGATGACTTTAGCCAAGGAAACCCAGCATCTGGTGACCTCAACACCCGGCGTAATTGGTTTTATAGGCGGCACGAAAAACGAGCCTCAACCAATCCAGCAGCATGAGGTTGACAGGATTTTCGGCAGGGTTGAAGAGACCGCTGGAACTGTAAGGATGGAGATTCCTTTCGGTGTTGACGATAAGGTTAAAATCACCGATGGTCCATTTAAGGAATTTCAGGGGAGCATCACCGAAATCAATGAAGAAAAGAAGAAACTTAAAGTTCTGGTTTCCATTTTCGGACGTGAAACTCCGGTTGAGGTAGATTTCCTTCAGGTCAGTACTAACTTCACAGAATAAAGTGGCTTTAGCTGGCTTTGGACAGGGATGGCAATAACCGGTTGAGAGTAATAGTCTGAGTGCAAACAAATTGCAGGACAAAAATATATTCTGTGATATTGAACACAGAATAATTAATCCAAGATCAAAAGCATTTAACAGAGGTCGAGATGGCGAAAAGAGTCATCGATAAGGTAAAATTAGTTATTCCAGGCGGTCAGGCGAGTCCCGCCCCCCCCGTTGGAACAGCATTGGGTCCCAAAGGCGTTAATATTATGGAGTTCGTTAAGACATTTAACGCTCGGACCCAAGATCAGCCCGGTGTTTTAATCCCTGTTGTAATGACTGTTTACGCAGATCATTCCTTCACTTTCATTATGAAAACACCGCCGGCATCTTTCCTGGTAAAGAAGGCATTAAAACTTGAAAAGGGTTCCTCGGAATCCAACAGGACGAAAGTAGCAACTATCAATCAGGATCAGTTACGTAAAATAGCTGAACTGAAGATGAAAGACTTGAACGCTCACTCAGTAGAAGCGGCGATGAAGATTATTGGTGGAACATGCCGTTCTATGGGCGTCATTGTGGAGTGATAGAATGAAACGAAGTCAACGCTGGAATTCAGCGAACGAAAAGGTAGATCGCTTCCTTGATTACCAGCTCAATGAAGGACTCGTACTAATAAAAGAAATTGCAGACAAAGCCAGGTTTGACGAGACAGTCGAACTGACCATTAATCTTGGCGTTGATCCTCGCAAAGCGGACCAAATGGTTCGCGGGACAGTGGCGTTGCCTCATGGTACCGGAAAAACTGTCAAAGTACTTGTTCTTACTAAAGGCGAAAAACAGGCTGAAGCACGTGAAGCCGGAGCCGATCATGTCGGCTTCGATGAATATATCGAGAAGATTCAGGGCGGATGGTTTGATTTTGATGTCTGTATCGCCACGCCTGACGCAATGCGTGATGTTGGGAAATTAGGACGCGTGCTTGGTCCTCGCGGTCTGATGCCAAATCCCAAAACCGGAACAGTCACATTTGATGTCGGTCAAGCAGTAGAAGAAGTAAAAGCCGGCAGGATTGACTTTCGCGTGGACAAATACGGAATCGTACATGCAGGGATTGGGAAAATATCATTTTCAACAGAGCAGCTTGAGGATAATGTTAACGAGTTCTTAAGAACGATAACAAGATTGAAGCCAGGAACCTCAAAAGGCACCTATATAAAAAAAATCTCCCTGTCCTCCACAATGGGACCAGGAGTCAAGGTGGACCGTGCTGTCACTCTTCAAGCAATTAAAAATTAGTTCGTGTGAAATTGGTTAATTGTGAAACTGTTTAGTTCCTCCTCATTTTGAGGAATGGGAAAGATTAGAATCGCAAATAACTTCTTATTTTTTAGTGAGATTGTAAATACTTTAGTTCTATTAATGCCGGAAAGGCATGGAGAATAGGTAATGAGTTACGACACAAAAGCAAATCCTGTAAAAAAAGAAAATGTCAAAAAGTTGCAAGAGACTATCAGTAAAGCTGAAGGCATCATTTTTACAGATTTTACAGGACTCTCAGTTGCTGATATCAACGATCTCAGGGCGAGATTTTATGAAGCCGGTGAAGTTGATTACATTGTAGCGAAAAACACGTTGACTCGGATTGCATTAGTAAACAAAGGTTATGAAGATAAAATTGCCGAGATTGACGATTCACTTCGTGGTCCTACCGGATTGGCAATGGGGTATGAAGACGCGATTTCTCCGGTAAAGATCATTGCCGATTTTGCAAAAAAATTCAATGGTCGCCCAGCGTTCAAGGGCGGCATAGTAGATGGTGATTACATTAATGCCGAAGATATAGCAAAATTCAAAGATATCCCGCCAATTGATCAACTTATGGGAATGGTGCTTGGTAGTATGGTTAGCCCATTGGCTGGTTTCGTTGGAACGTTAAACGAAATCGTCCGCAGTTTTGTCGGCGTTATTGATGCGATTATAGAAAAGAAAAAATTGGAAGAGGGTGCCGAAGCTTAAAGAATTAGGCTGGCGAGTTATACTCCACTCTGCCTTAATCTGCCTTGGAAAGCGATGGCATTGTACATGATTTATTCAGGAGACTAAAATGCAAGAATTGATTGAAACCATTAAAAACATGAAAGTCCTCGAACTCGTCGAGTTGAAAAAAGCCCTCGAGGAAGAGTTTGGTGTTTCCGCTGCTGCGCCGGTTATGGCTGCAGGAGCTGCTCAGGGTGCTGGCGGAGAAGCTGCCGAAGAGGTAGAGGAACAAACAGAGTTTGCTGCCGTACTGACAGAAGTAGGTTCCACGAAAATACAGGTTATTAAGGTTGTAAGGCAGATAACAGGATTAGGTCTGAAAGAAGCCAAAGCTTTGGTAGATGAATCACCCAAACCAATAAAAGAGGGTGTATCCAAAGACGAAGCGGATGAAATTAAGACCAAGATCGAAGAAGTGGGCGGCACAGTGGAGCTGAAGTAATTGGCTCCCTCGTCAAAATTGAATTTTAATGTTTTAAAGCGGGTTTTCACGACGTTAGTAATGAAGGCTCCGCTTTTCGCGTCCTATGCCCATTTGGAAGTAATCTTCGAAACAGGAGGTCAGCGTGAACAATAAGGGATCGATTCGACGTCATAGTTTCTCCCGAATTCAGTCCGTTCTCGAAATTCCTGATCTGCTTGAGGTTCAGGTAAAATCATTTAATGATTTTCTACAGACGGACAAACCACCTGACAAGCGGGAAAATAAAGGCTTACAAGCCGTTTTCGACATGATTTTCCCGATTATCGATAATCGGGAAGAACATATTCTCGAGTTTGTTGAGTATTATACTGAAGCTGCCAAGTATAGCGTCGAGGAATGCAAAGAGCGAGGGGTAAGCTATACCGTTCCGCTCAAGGCAAAACTCCGTCTTTCGAGCAAAGGTGAAGCGGAAGACCCGGAAGAGTTTGAACATACTATTGAAGCTGATGTTTACCTTGGCAACTTGCCGATGATGACACCCTGGGGAACCTTTATTATTAATGGTGCCGAAAGAGTTATTGTCAGCCAATTACATCGAAGCCCAGGTGTTTTCTTTTCGGAATCGACGCATCCAAACGGCACTATGATTTATAGCGCAAGGATAATTCCTTTCCGTGGCAGTTGGATCGAATTTACGACTGATATTAACAACGCTATATTTGTTTATATCGACCGTCGCAAAAAGTTTCCGGTTACAACTTTTATGCGGGCTATTGGAATTGGCTCC
Organism: Candidatus Electryonea clarkiae; assembly: GCA_030765455.1. Lineage (GTDB taxonomy): Bacteria > Electryoneota > Electryoneia > Electryoneales > Electryoneaceae > Electryonea > Electryonea clarkiae. The sequence continues at coordinate 4,561 of JAVCCM010000001.1, forward strand.
AACTCACAAATTCTAAAAAATTTCGGCTTTTGCGAAGAAGTACCTATCAGCCGGAAAGAGATAGAAAAGTATTTTGGTCGTCCTGTCGTGGATGATGTTATTGATGAAGAAACCGGCGAAATTATAGCGGAAAAAGATTCGGAATTTGATGAAGAAATTCTGAAGAAACTTAAGCGCTCCAAGATTCGGCGAGTTCCATTATTGAAAACTCCACGTGGCAAAGACGCTGAATACAGTCTTGAAATTCTTCAGAATACATTCGGGCGTGACAAAAGCACCAGTGAAGACGAAGCACTTGAGTTGATTTACCGTGAGATGCGAAACGGCGAACCACCTGACATTGAAACCGCCCGCAAGTTGCTGGACAGAATGTTTTTTGACGAAAAGCGATATAACCTTGGTGCAGTTGGCAGGTACAGGATAAATGTTAAACTGGATCTTGATGTTCCAAGTGAAACAACCATCCTCATGGCAGAAGATGTCATCGCTATTGTACAATATGTATTGATGTTGAAAAACGGTAAACGCAGCACCGATGATATTGACCATCTTGGTAACAGGCGAGTCAGGACTATTGGAGAACAACTGGCTAACCAATTCTCCGTTGCGTTCAGCCGTATGGCACGTACAATTAAAGAGCGGATGAATGTGCGTGATGCTGAGCAATTGCAGCCACAGGATCTGGTTAATGTCAGAACAGTAAGTTCAGTTATCAATACTTTCTTCGGAACCAATCAGCTAAGCCAGTTTATGGACCAGGTCAATCCCTTGACGGAGTTGACTCATAAACGTCGATTATCTGCTTTGGGACCGGGTGGATTGACACGGGAACGAGCCGGATTTGAAGTACGTGATGTTCATTACACTCACTACGGTCGTCTCTGTCCTATTGAAACACCTGAAGGTCCAAACATTGGATTGATCTCAAGTTTGACGACATACGCTCGTTTCAACGAACTTGGATTTGTGGAAACACCCTATCGTGTTGTAAAAAATGGTAAGGTATCAAAACAAATTCATTATTTATCGGCTGATGACGAGGATAAGTTTATCATCGCCCAGGCAAATGCGCCGTTGAATGAGGACGGCACCTTTGTTCGTGATCGTGTAAAATGCAGATACCGTGCTGAATACCCTGTTACGCACCCTGAGAAAATCGACTATATGGATGTAGCGCCGAACCAGATCGTATCTGTTGCGGCGGCATTGATCCCGTTCCTTGAACACGATGATGCGAACCGTGCTCTAATGGGCTCCAATATGCAACGACAAGCTGTTCCACTACTTGTAACCGAAGCGCCAATTGTCGGTACGGGCATGGAAAGGCGGGCTGCGCTTGATTCGCGCGCTGTGATCAACTCAGATCTTGATGGAGTTATCGTCTATGTCGATTCAGAAAGAATTGTTGTCGAAACTCGCAGAAAAGGAATATCGAAAGAAAGACAGAGCGATCTTCCGCCGGGTTACAAGACTTTTAAACTTAAGAAATTTATTAGAACGAATCAGGATACCTGCATTAACCAGCGACCACTGGTAAAAAAAGGTCAGTTCATTCGAGCAGGTCAAGTACTTGCTGACGGACCTTCGACTGATGAAGGCGAACTTGCGCTTGGCAGGAATGTGCTTGTTGCTTTCATGCCCTGGCATGGATACAACTTTGAAGATTCGATCATTATTTCTGAGCGAATCGTCCGTGATGATGTCTATACCTCTGTACGCATAGAAGAACATAATCTCCAGGTACGTGAAACCAAGAGGGGACGTGAGGAACTTACATCTGAAATTCCCAATGTTTCTGAAGAGGCGACCAAGAATCTTGACGAGAATGGAATAATCAGGGAAGGCGCATTAGTCAAACCTGGTGATATTCTGGTTGGAAAGGTCACACCTAAAGGTGAAACCGATCTTACTCCGGAAGATAAACTCCTGAAAGCCATTTTTGGTGATAAAGCGGGTGATGTAAAGGATGCAAGTCTTCGAGCGCATCCCGGGATGTATGGAATTGTTATTGATACAAAACTATTCAGCCGCAAGAAAAAAGATGCAGAGTCCCGCAAAAGAGATAAAGAATTGATCGCTCAGATCGATGAGGATTTTCAGCGGGATGCAAGAAGATTACGCAATATCTGTCTTGAATCGCTAAAAAAAGTACTTACTGGAAGAAGTGCCAAAAGGATTGTTTCCATTGAGGACGGCTCAATACTTATTCCGGAAGGAACTGTACTCACAGAAGAATCTATAGATAACCTGAATATCGAGCATGTCCCTGATGCGGTGGACTGGTGCAAAGATGAAGAGTCAAATACATTAGGCTCTTTCGCTTTATATGATTACCGTAAAGCATTGGACGAATTAGAAACCATCACAAAAAACAAGGTTCATAAGATTCAGGTTGGCGACGAATTGCCTTCGGGTATTTTGCAATTGGCAAAAGTTTACATTGCCCAGCGCAGGAAACTGTCCGTTGGTGATAAAATGGCTGGCAGGCATGGAAACAAAGGAGTTGTGGGGAAAATTGTTCCCTTAGAAGACATGCCTTTCCTCAAAGACGGGCAACCGGTTGATATTATCCTTAATCCCCTTGGTGTTCCGAGTAGAATGAATATCGGGCAGATCTATGAGACTATACTCGGATGGGCAGGGAAAGAATTAGGGATAAACTTTGCTACGCCTGTTTTCGATGGGGCTACTTTGCAGGATGTCCGGAAGCAACTTAAAAAAGCGAAGTTGCCGGAAAACGGACAGGTGCAACTGTTTGATGGTCAGACTGGAGACCCGTTCGACCAGGAGACAACCGTTGGTTATATCTATATGATGAAACTTTCGCACCTTGTCGATGACAAAATTCATGCTCGAAGTATTGGTCCATATTCACTCATTACACAGCAGCCATTAGGCGGCAAGGCGCAGTTTGGTGGCCAAAGATTTGGTGAAATGGAAGTATGGGCTCTTGAAGCTTATGGTGCTGCACATACGTTACAGGAAATTCTTACTGTGAAATCTGATGATGTAACCGGACGAGCCCGTACCTATGAAGCTGTTGTCAAAGGCGAAAATCTGCCGGTTCCGGGGACGCCTGAGTCATTTAATGTCCTGATAAACGAGTTAATGGGATTAGGTCTAGACGTCAGGCTGCAATAGAGTAAGTGCAGCATTTTAGCAGTTTATTACTAACACTATAAATAGTTCGGCGGGTATGAAAAATGTATTATAAAAGAAGAATTGCCTGCTACATTAAGCCAAGATCAGGAAATTATGAACAGAATTATAATTCTTTCTTGTTTATAATTCTTAACTCCAAACATGGAGGTTGCCGTGCTGACAACTGGTCGTAAGCAAGAATATGAATCCAGAAATTTCAAACAGATTTCCATAAATCTTGCCAGCCCGGAGATGATACTCGCCAAGTCGTATGGTGAAGTTACTAAGCCAGAGACGATAAACTATCGCAGTTACAAACCGGAAAAAGACGGCTTGTTTTCTGAAAAGATATTTGGTCCCACAAAGGACTGGGAGTGTCATTGCAATAAATATAGAGGCATCAGGTATAAAGGTATTATATGTGACCGATGTGGCGTCGAGGTGACTCGTAAAGAAGTACGCCGTAAACGTGTGGGACATATAAAGCTGGCAATTCCTGTTGTTCATATCTGGTTTTTCAAATCAATGCCTTCAAAGATAGGTTATCTCCTCGGGATGCCGGTTCGTGAACTCGAGAAAGTGATTTATTATGAAAACTATATAATAACTCAACCGGGCAATTCCGGGTTGAAGTATATGCAGCCGATTAGTGAATCGGAATATCTGGAATTAATGGAAGTTCATGGTCCAACAAACGCTCAATTACCTGAAGACAGCTCTGAAAGATTTATAGCACTGACAGGTGGTTTGGCTATTCGTGATCTGTTACGACGGATAGATATAGAGGAACTGTCAAACATATTACGACGGGCAATGCGAGAGGAAACGAGTATCCAGCGTAAACAGGATGCGATTAAACGCTTGAGAGTCGTTGAGGCTTTTCGCGAATCAACCGCAAAGGATCCAACTCGCCCCGAATGGATGATTTTAAGTGTTGTTCCGGTAATTCCACCGGACCTTCGTCCCTTGGTACCGCTTGAGGGAGGCAGATTTGCAACGAGTGACCTGAACGATCTCTATCGACGTGTAATTATCAGAAATAATCGTTTGAAGCGATTGCTTGAAATCAAAGCACCTGAAGTTATCCTCAGAAATGAGAAACGGATGCTACAGGAGTCGGTGGACAGCCTGTTTGATAACGGAAGACGATCCGTAGCTGTAAGATCTGAAGGGAACAGACCCCTCAAAAGTCTTTCGGATAACCTCAAAGGTAAACAGGGCCGTTTTCGTCAGAATTTGCTTGGTAAGCGCGTTGATTATTCAGGAAGAAGTGTTATTGTTGTTGGTCCGGACTTACAGCTTCACGAGTGTGGTCTGCCCAAGGACATGGCAATAGAACTTTTCAAACCTTTTGTTATTAGAAAATTAATTGAACAAGAATATGCAAAAACAGTTAAATCTGCCAAGAGGATGGTTGAAAGACGAGAAGAGATTGTCTGGGGAATACTGGAAGAGATTCTTGAAAACCATCCAGTACTCTTAAATCGTGCACCGACTTTGCATCGGCTTGGAATTCAAGCTTTCCAGCCCCTTCTTATTGAAGGCAAAGCAATAAAGCTTCATCCTCTCGTATGTGCTGCTTTTAATGCTGACTTCGACGGTGACCAGATGGCGGTACATGTTCCTTTGTCCTACGAAGCGCAGCTCGAATCCAGATTATTGATGCTCGCGTCACAAAATATTCTTCACCCGGCAAATGGACGGCCGATTACCGTACCCAGTCAGGATATGGTGTTGGGATGCTACTACTTAACTAAACAAAAACCAGGGGTTAAGGGCGAAGGTATGTTCTTCTCCTCCCAGGATGAAGTTGTTGTTGCACACAATCATGACGCAGTCTCTATACATGCACAGATTTTCGTTCGGATTAAAGATGAATATACCGAAACCACTCCTGGAAGAGTATTGTTTAATCAGATTGTCCCTGAATCTGTAAGAATAGATACCTATTATAATGAGCTTCTTTCAAAACGTCGTTTGGAAGAAATTATTGCTGACTGCCACCGTCGAGTCGGAAATGCTGAAACTGCACAATTTCTTGATAAGCTCAAGGATTTAGGTTTTTCGTTTTCCACCAAAGGCGGTATTTCAGTTGGTCTTAACGATGTGCGCATTCCCAAAGAAAAGGCTGGAATGCTCGATAAATCTCAGAAGGAGGTTGATGAAATTCAACACCAGTATGAGATGGGAATTATCACAGACGGTGAGCGATACAACAAGATTATTGATATTTGGACTCATACTACTGCGAATGTTGCAGAAGCAATGTTTCGTAACATAAAAGCTGATGAGAACGGTTTTAATCCCATATTTATGATGGCTGATTCAGGCGCCCGTGGATCGAAAGATCAAATTCGGCAGCTTGCAGGAATGCGCGGCTTGATGGCAAAACCTCAAAAAACCATGACCGGCGGCAAGGGTGAGATCATTGAATCACCAATTACCGCGAATTTCAAGGAGGGATTGAGTGTACTTGAATACTTTATCTCGACTCATGGCGCCAGGAAAGGTTTGGCAGATACTGCATTAAAGACAGCAGACGCAGGTTATCTAACCCGCCGGCTTGTCGATGTTGCACAGGACGTTATTGTCGTTGAGAAAGACTGCAGGACAATTCGTGGAATAACAGTTGAAGCACAAAAAGAGGGCGAAGAAGTAACCGAACAATTGTTCGAAAGAATTCTCGGTCGTGTTACCGCCGATGCTGTCGTTCATCCTGTGACGAACGAATTAGTGCTGGAACAGAATGTTTTAGTAGGTCATGAAGAAGCGGAACGAATTGCAGGGAGCGGTATCGCTAAAGTCAAGATTCGTTCAGTATTGACATGTGAAACCGAAGGTGGAGTCTGTTCCCGTTGTTATGGAATTAACCTGGCTAATGGTCAGATGGTGGACCGGGGCGAAGCGGTTGGCGTAATTGCTGCGCAATCAATCGGTGAACCGGGAACACAGCTTACTTTAAGAACATTTCATATTGGTGGAACCGCTGCACTTATTGCTGCGGAGTCAAAGGTCGTTGCAAAAGGCGATGGAACAGTTGTCTTTGAAAATATACACTTTATCGAGCGAAAAGGTGAAAAAGGCGACAAAGATGTGATCGATGGTAAAAACTTGATCACTATTCGCCGAAATGGAACTGTAAGACTTGTTGACGACAATAATCGTGTAATTGCGCGTTATTCGGTACCTTATGGTGCAACGTTGTTCTGCCGCGATGGCCAGCAAGTGCATGGTCCGAACCCCGAGCACTCCAACCCAAAGAAAAGAGAAGCGACACTTCTTTTCCAATGGGATCCGCACTCTATGTCGATTCTTGCTACTGAATCCGGTACTGTAAAATACCAGGATATCAAGGAAGACATCACAATGCGTGAAGAGGTGGACGAAATCACCGGTATGAAACAAATGGTGATCATTGAGGCGCCGGGGCAGAGAAAATTGAATCCTAACGTGATTTTGGTTGGTGAGAACAAGGAAAAATTAGGCAATTACATGCTTCCTACAGGTAGCCACCTTTCGGTTGATGATGGAGCGTATGTGAAAGCCGGTGACCCATTGGTCAAAATTCCTCGCGCCAGTTCAAAAACAAAGGATATTACCGGCGGGCTTCCAAGAGTAGCGGAATTGTTTGAAGCCAGGCGGCCTAAATCACCGGCTGTTGTTACTGAAGTTGATGGTCTCGTGCGTTTTGGGAAACTCAAAAGAGGATACAGGGAAGTAGCGATTTTGCCTGTGGATCCTAACCTGAAGACGGATGCAGAGGGCGAAAAGGAAAATGAGGAGTTTATTTATCAGGTACCTTACGGTAAATATATCCTCGTTCATGAAGGCGAATTTGTCACGGCTGGAGAACGGCTGTGCGAGGGTTCAGTTACTCCGCAGGATATTTTGAATGTCCTGGGACCGGCAAAAGTTCAGGAATATTTATTGAACGAGATTCAAGACGTATATCGTCTCCAGGGAGTGCGGATCGCTGATAAACATATCGAAGTTATTGTACGCCAGATGATGCAGCGAGTTCGTGTCGAGAATCCCGGTGACACACGCTTTCTTGAGGGTGATCACGTTGACATACATCGGCTGAACAGGGCAAATCGTGCAATTCAGAGCAAGGTGGTAATTGAAACAGCGGGAGACAGCAGGTTTGAAGAAAACGAGCCGATTGACAGGACTGAGTTCAACAGGGAAGTCAGGCGTGTTAGAAAACTTGAATTACAGCAACCTGTGGCAAGACCGACTGCTCCGGCACTTTACCAGCCTCTTTTACTGGGGATTACCCAGGCGAGCCTCTCTACAGAGTCATTCATCTCTGCAGCTTCTTTTCAGGAGACAACGCGCGTATTGACCGAAGCGGCAATCGAACGGAAGACAGATGAGTTGCGCGGCTTGAAAGAAAATGTGATTATGGGTCAACTGATTCCTGCGGGAACCGGACTATCGCGTTACGGGAAAATGAGAGTCGCAAATAGAGAAGAAGAGGAACGAAAAAAGCTTGAGAAGGAACAGGCAGATTGGCTTGACCTTGAAGCAAAGCGCGCGCGCGAGGAATCAACCGAATACGTTGAAGATATTGAAGAAGAAGTTGAAATCGAGCTGGAACCCAGCATTAAAGAAGAGAAGGAAGAAACCATAATTATTCCTGATCATATCCAAACAATTGGTGATGCAGCGCCTGTTGTGGAGCCGCCTCGAGACACCAGTGAGGACTCAGAGGCTTGACTTATGACAGCTAATGAGCTTATTATCGCTGGTCTGTAAACTATTTGAATAAATCGGGGTGTGACTTGGTGTCGGGATACGTTCCCACCCGTTAGCAAGTGCGCTAACTCGGTTTCAGGATTTTTGATATGGGAACGATAATGGCGAGTGGCGCCATAGGTGCCACTCGCCATATATTTGCTAAAGACTTACAGCCGCATAGGTTTCTCAGAAATAAACACTTGCATCGTAAAATGGCTGTAAACAGAATCTAAATTTATATTGTCTGTTTGTGTCGCATTTTGAAAAATCCGGCATGAGTATATTCAGGAGAAGTTATGCCAACGGTCAACCAGTTAGTGCGTTCGGGACGAAAACGGCAGTTTAAGAAAACTAGCGCTCCCGCATTGCAGAACTGTCCGCAACGAAGAGGAGTATGTGTTCGCGTTTATACCACTACTCCCAAGAAGCCTAACTCTGCACTTCGGAAAGTTGCGCGTGTGCGTTTGACTAATGGGATAGAGGTGACAGCCTATATTCCCGGTGAAGGTCATAATCTACAGGAACACTCGATTGTTTTAATCAGGGGCGGAAGAGTTAAAGATTTGCCTGGTGTAAGGTATCATATTATTCGTGGTACTCTTGATGCTTCTGGTGTCGCCGACCGAAATAACAGCAGAAGCAAGTATGGAACAAAGAAGAAAAAATAGTTGAATAAACAATATATAAGTAATATTCGCAAAGCAACTGAACATGGCGTTGGAAGATAGAGAGAAGTAAAATGGCAAGACGTAAAAGAGCAGAAAAGCGTGATGTTATTCCTGATCCCAGATATCAATCAGCGAAAGTGACGAAATTTATCAATAATGTTATGGAAAGAGGTAAGAAATCAATTGCCGAAGGTGTTTTTTACGGCGCTATTGATATAATAGATGACAAGATGGATGGTAAAGGTCTCGAAGTATTTGAGAAGGCACTGGACAATTCACGTCCTCTGCTCGAAGTAAAAAGCCGGCGGGTTGGTGGAAGTACCTATCAAGTGCCGATTGAAGTACGCCATGATCGGGCACAAGCTTTAGCTACTCGCTGGATAATAAGTTTCGCCAAAAAGCGGAAGGGTTTGAATATGGCGGAAAAACTCGCTTCAGAGCTTATGTCAGCAGCAAAAGGCGAGGGAGATACAATTAAGAAAAAAGATGATACGCACCGTATGGCAGAAGCCAACAAGGCTTTTGCGCATTTCAGGTGGTAGATAATAGAAGAGATACGAGTTTTTTGACAAGCGTTGTTCACAATAATTATATCATGAAAGTTATTATCAAGTAAAATGTCAGGCGAAAAGAAAAACGGTAAAAAGAAGAAAGCCGCAAACGGAAACGGTGGCGAGAAGACCTGGAAATTGGAGCGCGTACGTAATTTCGGAATTATGGCGCACATTGATGCCGGAAAAACGACCACTACCGAGCGAATTCTTTATTATACCGGACGAATCCATCGAATGGGGGAAGTGCATGACGGCGCTGCCTCAACAGATTGGATGGAGCAGGAAAAGGAGAGAGGAATCACAATAACCTCCGCTTCCATAACTGCTGTCTGGGAAGATACCGTATATAAGAAACCCCATCGGCTGACACTTATTGATACGCCCGGTCATGTTGATTTTACAGCAGAGGTTGAAAGAAGCCTTCGAGTTTTGGATGGAGCAGTTGCACTGTTCTGTGCTGTCGGCGGAGTTGAACCTCAATCTGAAACGGTCTGGCGACAAGCTGATAAGTATGGTGTCCCAAGAATTGCCTATATAAATAAGATGGACAGGGTCGGAGCAGATTTCTACAGAGCTGTTGATATGATGAAAGAGCGCTTAGGCGCTAACCCGGTCCCGCTCCAAATTCCAATGGGACATGGAGAATTATTCAATGGCCTGATCGATTTGATAAAAATGAAGGCGGTATGGTACAGCGAGGAAACTCAAGGTCTTAAATGGGAAGAAGGCGATGTACCGAAGGACCTGATGGAGCAGGCGCAGGAATACCGTGAAAAGATGCTTGAATCCATCAGCGATTATGATGACCATCTGATGGAATTGTTTCTTGATGGAGAAGACATTCCTGAAGAAGAACTCAGGCTGGCTTTGCGTAAGGCAACACTGGATAATTCAATCGTTCCGGTTCTTTGTGGCTCAAGCTACAAAAACAAGGGAGTTCAGAGATTACTTGATTCAATTATATATTACCTCCCCTCTCCAAAAGATGTTGGTGTGGTAGAAGGTCTTAATCCTAGAAACAATAAACCTGAACATAGGTTGCAGATAGACGAAGAACCGTTTAGCTCATTGGCATTTAAAATAGTAACCGATCCTTTTGTGGGACGACTTACTTATTTGCGGGTTTATTCAGGAGTGCTTAATCAAGGGCAAATGATGCTGAATGTTCGTACCGGGAAAAAAGAAAGAGCCGGTCGAATCCTGGAGATGTTTGCCAATAAACGGGAAGACAGGAAAGCTGTTACGGCAGGAGCAATAGTTGCTCTGGTGGGACTGAAGAATACGCGAACCGGCGATACGCTCGCAGATCCGCAACACCCTATCCTTCTTGAATCAGTGACTTTTCCAAAGCCGGTTATAACAAGAGTTGTTGAGCCCCAAACAAAAGCTGATGAAGAACTCTTATTTGATAGTTTAAATAAACTTGCTGAGGAAGACCCTACTTTTATAGTTGAATATGACGAAGATACAGGTCAGACTCAAATTAGTGGAATGGGCGAGCTTCACCTTGAAATTTTAGTTGATCGGTTAACCAGAGAATTCCAGGTTCAGGGTAATGTTGGAAACCCGCAGGTTGCCTACAGAGAAGGAGTTGCTAAAGCATCAAAGGGTGAAGGCAAGTTTATCAGGCAATCCGGAGGACGCGGTCAGTACGGTCATGTAAAGATCACACTGGAACCGATGAAAAGAGGCTCTGGATTTGTTTTTGAAGATAAAATCATAGGTGGTTCGATACCGAGGGAATTTATTTCTGCTGTCAAATTTGGGATAAAAGATGCGCTTGGTTCAGGGGTGCTTGGGGGATATCCGGTCGATGATGTTAAGGTCGTACTGGTAGATGGCAGTTATCATGATGTGGATTCAAGCGAGATGGCATTCAGGATAGCAGGTTCGATGGCGTTCAAAGACGCTGCAAAAAATGCGGAACCATACCTGGCTGAACCAATAATGTCGTTAGAGATTATCACGCCCGAAGAATATATCGGTGATGTCATGAACAACCTGAACGGTAGAAGAGCATCAATTGGTGGTATCGGGCAAAAAGCAGAAGCGCAGGTGATAGCAGCAGATGCTGCTTTGGCAGAGATGTTTGGATATGCTACCGAGTTACGTTCTATGACGCAGGGCAGGGCATTATTTACAATGGAATTCAGCCATTATCATAGAGTTCCAGCGAGTGTTCAAGAGCAAGTTTTGAAAAGAATTAGAGGATATTAGGTTTTAAATATTTGTTTTGTAATTGTTTAGATTTATTTTTAAATCTTGATAATATGGTATTTAGAACAGTTTCATAAGATTATTGTGACATCGCAACATTTTTTAAAGAATTTAGATTTCATAATTTATGTCATTATGTCTTTTAAAGACAGACATTAGGAGAAAAGGACATGGCCAAGGAGAAATTTGCGCGGACTAAGCCGCATGTCAATATCGGCACAATCGGTCACGTAGATCATGGTAAGACGACTTTGACCGCCGCTATGACGCTTGTATTGTCAA
>JAVCCM010000121.1 GCA_030765455.1 Candidatus Electryonea clarkiae
TTCCATTACAGTCTCCTTGGTTGAACAAACATTGTATGGAAAACATAATGTTTGACCTTGGAGGCTGAATTTCAAAGAGCTAATGAGAGACAAAACTATTGAAAAGAAAGAAATTCAATATCAACTCGTTTTAGCCAGACTCTATTTAATTTAATAGATTACTCCTCAGCGAGAAAATCGAAAGTACAAACATCTATAGCCGTGTCCGATGTAAAAAAACAAAATATATGATTAGCAGTAGCCCAATCGACTATCCCCCATACGTCAGGTCCCCATTCTGAAAAAAGATCATCTGCATCCTGTGGATCAAGAGGGTGTGTATTATGCAACTGTGTACCGTTGTAGAGAGACAAATGCCCCATCAAAAATTCCCAATCACCTTCGGTTTCAGTCATATCAATTGTTGTTTCACATTGTGCAGCTTCGCCCGGATAGAAGCCGCCACTCGTCCATTCTTCATCTCCAGCAGAAAGTTCTTTATTGATATGAGTACTGATTGCGGGTGAAACGAGCAACGCAAACATTACAATGAAGACTGCAAGTAAACCAAATACTGAATTTCTTGTTTTCTTCTTCATTTTTCAATCTCCCTATGAATATTTTGATTGCCACATGCAACCTGTTGGTAATTAATCTAAGCTATGTATATATATATGGTTTGCAACTCATATTTGAAGATTTATCAAATAAATGGATTTTTGCATCTGGTTTGAATTTACTGAATTTCTATAATCGTAATATTAATAAGAAGTTAATGGTTTGTGGTGATTTTAAGGGCTCTGAGAGTCGGAGAGTCAGCCCGGTATTATTTTATTAGTTGCCGCATGGTAATCCAGTTTTGGGTAGGTGGCTTGGGCTACTTGCTTGTCCGCCGGGGTGGGTTGCCCAGGTTTCTTAATCGCCATTAGAAACCTTTTGAACTCGGCAGTAAAAACCCTGTTTGACCAAAAACCAAGGGTATAACACTATCATCCCGGTTGCCGTCTTCCTCGCAGAGGTCCTTCTCTTAATGAATCGTAAAGTTTTTTGTAGCTGTCAAATCGTCTTTCATGCAACAGCTCGGTTCCAACCGCATCACGAACGGCACACTCCGGCTCTGCAAGATGCAGGCAATTTCGCCAGTCACATTCTTCGGATAGATCCTGGAATTCAGGAAAATGCAGGTGTAAATCTTCAGGCTCAACTACCGGATGAAACTCACGAATACCAGGCGAATCTGCGACTATACCACCTCCTGGAAATGGATAGAGATATGTATATGTAGTCGTATGCACGCCACGTTTTGTAGCTTTGGAGACAGCCGCGGTTTCAAGATTAAAATCTTCAAACAGATTATTTAGAAGAGTCGATTTCCCAACGCCTGAAGCTCCGGCAAGCAAACTCTCCGAACCTTTGAATTCTGTTTCCAGGCTCTCAAATCCTTTTCTTTGCAACGCACTGATAACTAAAACTTTGTATCCGGCAATTTTCCATGGTTGACAGTATTCTTCCACTTCATCTTTGGAAAATAGATCACTTTTATTTACAACGATCACCGCCTCCAGGCTGCCCACAGATGCAGCAACAAGCATTCTGTCTATCAAACGTGGCGAAACAACCGGATTTGATGGGCACCCAAGTATGAACACTTTATCTATGTTGGAGACGATTTCCTTAATTCTGCCAAATACGTATCTCCGGTACAACGATGAACGAGGTTCTATAGATTGAACCCATCCATCAGAGGTGTCGCTGGGAGGATCGCACAGAACCCAATCGCCCGGGACAGGCATCTTAAGGCGTTTTCCTTTACCCTTTGATGGAACCCTGCACAGGACAGGCTGATCATTTTCGCTGAAAGCAACCAGCACACCTTCACGAACTCGTGTTATTACCCTGCCTTTAATCAAATAATGTTACTCCTCAGTGGTGCTTTGTCAAATCTCATCATAAAGGTTGACCAGTAGATCCCTCTCAACGAAAAGGATCTACTTTATGTGAATGGAAATAAAACAAATACGGCGGCATCCCAGATAGCATGCGATACAATTCCAGGACCTATATGTTTTACCTTCCGGTACAATAATCCCCAGACTATTCCTCCTACTGCAGCGGCGCCAATCAATGTAATATTCATCGAAGGCAAATGAACTGCCGTATATAACAACGTAGCTATAATAAAACCTTTTAAAGGACCGAGTCGAGCGGATAGCGCTCTCTGAACCAGTCCTCGCCAGAATAATTCTTCGCCCGGACCAACTGGAAACAGCAGAAGCATCAATATTGTTCTGTCAGACGCTTGTGATTTAGTGCCGTAAACCGCTTCGACTCCACTTGATCCAAAAGGCAGCAACCTGACTATTATATTGCCGACATAAAAGATAAAATACAATATACCAGCAACCAGCAAACCAAGAGCGATATGCATCAACCAGGTTTTCAGTGATGCTCTCAGGGTATCGGGATAAACGATAATCGAGATACTACCAAGTACAAAAGTAGCAATCGCAATAACGGTCCAGAAAGGCGTCCCCTTTACAGCAAAGAGGAAAAACCAGACAATCGCTGCTACTGAAAGGACAGAAACAATCAAGGGCAACCCACCACGCGGCTGCCCTTCTATTAAACCGTTATTAATATTCATAATCTATTAGAAATGAAAGAAATGACCAAGTACGAAACCAATAGTCAAAAGGATACCAAACTGAAAGTGCAATTGCGCGGTCATAACATCGACCATTGCAAGATGACTACGCTCACTTTTCAGCGAGTCCTGTATGACTTTATTCACTTTAAGTGCTGCCGGAATTGTAATAATAGCAAGAAGCGCAAAGACCGGCGCATGTCTCAAGATGACAAGAGCGGCAAGTACCAGGTAGGCGCAAAAAAGCATTCCACCATATACAATTCGTGCAATTTTCCTGCCGATCATACTCGCCTGGGTATGATATCCGGTTGCGGTATCATCCTCAATGTCGCGAAGATTGTTCGCAAAAAGAATGGCAGCAACCAATATTCCTACCGGTATGGAAATCAGTAATGGAAGTATATCGAGTCTTCCGGTTTGCACAAAATGACCACCCCAAACCATTAACGGTCCCATTAATGCAAATACCAGTACTTCCCCAAGCGCTCTGTATTTGTAACCAATCGGTCCGGCAGTATAAAAATAACCACCTGCGATACCGGTAATACCGAAAGCTATTATGGGCCATCCACGTTCAGTGAAAAGATAGACTCCTATCAATGTTGCCAGACCAAATGCAATAATTCCACCGAAAAGAACATGCCGGGGCTGCATCTGCTTTTCCACCAACAACCGGCTTCCACCAAATGTTTCCTCGCGGTCAACACCTTTAGTATAATCAAAATAATCGCTGACAAGATTGGTTCCTGCATGTAATAACAGACCACCAAAAACCGCCGCAATCATTATCGGAACATTGATTGTTCCCATTTGATAGAATGCAAGTGCGGTTCCCAGCAATACCGGGGTTATGGATGCAGTAAATGAAAATGCCCGAACCGCTTGAACCCAAATTTTTACAGGATATGACACCCTTTCCTCCTGGATAGAAGTAAACGAATTTACTCCTTATAATTATTGATTTCTATAATAAATTCTGATTTAGACGTAAGTTTCGTCCGAGGCGAAACTCGAAAGAATGATTACTTTGTCCAATGCTAATATATTTAAGGCGCAAGCATAACTTGCACGTTCCACGTTTTATTTTCAATATGTGTAAATTGTTTCGCTATTGTCAGTCATCTCAGATCCCTTTCAACGCAAGGGATCTACTGTCGGCATAAAATCGAGGAGTATTAATGTACCAAAATATCCAAATTACCATCTATTCGGTTACAGTTGCAACAAGATACAAAGTAATGGATATTTCCTTGTAACAAGCACAACAGCAAAAGTTTCAGATTGTCCGTGTCGGGTCTCTACGGTTTGTCAGGGCAAAACTCAGCGCTTCAATTTCTATCGCCATATTCTCGTTACGGACCCAGATATTTTCCGGCACCTGCAAAGTAATCGGAGCGAAATTCAGGACAGCTCTCACTTTACAGCCTATCAGTCGATCTACTACACTTTGGGCAAACTGCGCCGGCACAGCAATAATTGCTATCTTGATCTTGTTCTGCTTTATCTCTTCCGCCACATTACCAAAGTCTTTTACTTCCAAACCCTGAAACGTTTTCCCTATCTTTGTAGGATCATTGTCAAACAATACCTTGATGAGGAAACCCTGCTGCCTGAACTGGTCATAATCCAGTAAAGCCCTACCGATATTTCCCGCACCTACAAGGGCAACATTCCAGGTTTTATTAATGCCAATAATACGTGCTATGTTTCTTTGCAGATCGGCGACATAATATCCCAATCCTCGACGTCCGAAAGCACCAAAAAAGGACAGATCTTTCCTGACCTGTGCAGCGGTCAGGTTGTTCATGTCTGCAAGTTCCTGGCTGCTGATGGTTCGCATGCCTCGGTCATAGGCGTATTTCAGCGAACGGTAATACAAACTTAACCGACGTACCGTTGCATCAGAGATTTTGTTCTCACCGACTAAGGGTCTGTCTATAAAAGTCATTTTACCCCCGGAGTTCTTTGGTTAAAGTTAACGGGTTCCTTTGAATCAACATTGTCCTGTTTCCCAGCTTATTCATCAACAGTTGGTTCGGCTTGATCTTCTTCTATTCCTTCATCAAGAATATCGCCATCACCTGTTTCCTTATCTTCGTCATCATTAGTTACAACGTTTGTAATGGATGAAATCTGATCTCCCTTATCCAATCTGATCAACTTAACACCCTGCGTAGCTCTTCCGATGACGCGCACGTCCTTTATTGGTAAACGGATCATAACGCCTTGTTGCGTAATGATCATCAGGTCATCGTCGTCACCCACTTCCATAATTGCGAGCATATGTCCCACTCTATCGGATGTTTTCAGGGTAATAACACCTTTGGCGCCACGCTTTGTGAGCCTGTAGTCGCCTATTTCGCTTCGCTTTCCAAATCCCTTGTCAGTTGCGACCAGCAAAGTGCCATTTCTCTTGACTACCACCATACCTACCACGATTTGACCCTCGGGAAGGCTTACGCCCTTTACCCCGGCTGTTGTGCGCCCCTGGGGACGTACATCAGTCTCACGGAATCTTACCGCCTTTCCTCCGCTTGTTCCAAGAATAACCTCGCAGTTACCATCCGTGATCGCAGCATCAAGAAGCTCGTCGTCATCCCGGACATTGATCGCAATAATTCCACCCTTACGTACGTTGGAATATGCACTTAGGTTGGTCTTTTTAACGGTGCCACCCCGTGTGCAAAGGAGAATATTATGTTCATCATCAAACTCTTTCACATTTACAAAAGACGCTATCTGTTCATCAGATATCTGGAGAATATTTATCAGTGCTTTACCCTTGCTCATTCTGCCCATCTGAGGAATGTCATATACCTTAAGCCAGTGCAAGCGACCTCTATCCGTGAAAAAGAGGACGTATTCATGGGTTGACGCTATAAAGAGGTGTTCAATGAAATCCTCCTCTTTTGTCTTCGCCCCTGTTTTTCCGCGTCCGCCGCGACCCTGGCGCCGGTAACTGGTAATCGGTTGTCTTTTTATATAGCCGGTATTGCTGATAGTAACGACCATATCCTCTTCAGCAATCATATCTTCAATGGTAAATTCTTCGTATTGTTTGATTACCTCTGTGCGGCGATCATCTCCAAAACGTTCCTGTATGTTGGACAACTCGTCCTTAATAATTTCCATTCTCAAAGTCGGCGATTCCAGTATCTGTACTAATTCTATTATTAATTCTTGTAACGCTTTCAGCTCGTCAACCAGCTTCTGTCTCTCCAGTCCGGTCAATTTTGAGAGGCGCATGTCAAGTATCGCTTTAGCCTGGATATCTGTTAATTCAAACTCCTCCATTAACGAGATTTTAGCTGTCTCCGGTCCGCTGGAAGCACGAATGATCTCAATAATACGATCAATATTGTCGATGGCTATCTTTAAGCCTTCGAGTATATGTTCCCGCTCCTTGGCTCGACGCAAATCAAAATTAGTTCGCCGCAATACCACGTCATGGCGGTGATCCACGTATTTCTGAAGTATGGTCTTAAGGTTCATTAGCTTTGGCACTCCATGATCCAGCGCGATCATGTTCATGCCAAATGTTGTCTGGAGTTGAGTATGCTTGAAAAGTTGATTTAGTACCACTTCTCCATAAGCATCTTTCTTAAGAAAAATGACAAGTCTTGTACCATCACGGTCGGACTCATCACGTATATCACTGATTCCTTCAATCTTTTTCTCATTAGCTAACGCAGCGATTTTTTCCGCAAGTAGTGCTTTATTAACTTGATAAGGAAGTTCGGTAACTATAATCTTCTGGCGTTCCCGCTTGTCTTCTTCAATGTAAACCTTTGCCCTCATTATCACTCTGCCACGACCGGTACGATAACCTTCTTTGACTCCAGTCATACCGTAGATAATTCCGCCGGTAGGAAAATCAGGCGCGGTTACAAAGCGCATCAGGTCATCGATCTCGCAATCAGGATTGTCGATAAGGTGGACGACTGCTTCAATGATTTCAGTTAAATTATGTGGAGGGATGTTGGTTGCCATTCCAACTGCAATACCACTCACCCCGTTCAGCAGAAGATTTGGCAGCCTGGCAGGCAGAACTTCAGGTTCTTTTAGAGATTCGTCATAATTATGAACGAAATTGACTGTTTCCTTGTCAATATCTTCGATCATTTCATCGGCGATTTTTGCCATTCTCGCTTCAGTATAACGCATCGCTGCAGCGCTGTCACCATCCGTGCTCCCGAAATTACCCTGTCCATCCACGAGAGGATACCTCAGGCTGAAATCCTGAGCCATTCGCACTATAGCGTCATAAATTGCAGAATCACCATGCGGGTGATACTTACCCATTACATCACCGACAATTCGCGCTGACTTTTTGTATTTCTTGCCCGGTGTTACTCCTAATTCACGCATCCCAAAAAGTATTCTGCGATGCACGGGTTTCAGGCCATCCCTGACATCAGGCAGGGCGCGTGAAACAATGACGGACATTGAATAATCCAGGTAGGAGTTTTTCATCTCCTCTTCGAGAGCAATCTCTTTAATTCGTTGGCCGTGAGTGTCTAAATTCATTTAAGGTATTTGTCTTTTATGTTGTTTGGAAAAACTGCCCAATGTATGCTAATTTTCCGAAGTCGGCAAGGAAGAATATAGTGTAGTAGTGCTTTCAGTTTCCTGATTTTATATCAGGATATTCTCTTATCTTGTGTTCTCCCGGATCGCTTTTGCAAAACAATTTATGAACTTTTTTCACAAATTCCAAGCACTATGTTATCCGGAACACATTATATTAAATAATAATCCTATTCCCTTATTTTATAACACTGTTCATCTGAGCCAATGCGAAGTTACAAATTGTCAGACTGTTTCGATTTCCACGTAAAAAGATTTGCGCAATTTTAATTTGTGAAAAACTCCTCTTTCGATGGCAGATGTTTCCAAGTATCTAATTCCTGACGGGGATTGTCTGAAATATTTTTACTGCTTTGGGGGTAACATTAGCTTGAACCGCAAGAACTTCCAAACCTCTATCAACCGACCCTTTCAATTCATCCGCATATTCCGGATCGAAACCGGATGCCGGGGCGAAAATCTCACCATCTGATCTCTGAACGACATAAACCATCATCGCTCTGTCGCCCTCATCAATTTGATCACATAATACCTGTAAGTGCTTTCTCCCACGGGTTGTAACCGCATCAGGAAAACATGCGAAATTGCCTTCGTTAAAATTTGATTTAACATTCGGATTTGGAAGAACCATGGTTACATTTTTTACTTCGATCCAGCATGGCTGTAAATTGTCTGAATCAAGCAACAAGTCGATTCTGCTATGATCACCAATTGAGACTTCACTGCGAAAAGAAGAATAACCTTCCAAGCCGGGCAATAATTTTTCTGATACCGCCTCGGATACCACCCGGTTTGGAACAGCAGTGTTAACTCCCACCCATATCCTTCTCCCGTCAGGTCTCTTTATCCTGATCTGCTCGAGGGTATAAAGATATTTACGTTTGGGATTATGCGGACCACTGATTAAAACCGGGTTCCCCTCTTCAAGCAAACCAGACATCGAGCCCGTATTCGGACAATGCACAGTCATCTTTTCGCCGGACACAATTACATCGGCAAGAAAACGCTTGTACCTGCGAATCAATCTTCCTTCTATCAGTTTTGATGGATAAAGCATAGCAAAATAATGGATGTGAGTTTTCGAATGACGAGAATCAATATATGTCAAAATTTTGAGACGTGATAAGCATTTGTTTAACTATCCTGATCGGATATCAACAGAGCAAGAAAATATTCAATATGCTCGCCATACACAAATACGAATATAAAAATCTTCTTAAATTCACAACATTTTCTGGTAAATTATCACAAATAATCCGCCTCTGTCTCCAGGAATTCTTAATAAAAAAATAGGAAATAAGACGCTCACAATATCACTATATTTTTCCCTTCTGTGTGGTTCCCGAAAATATTCGTAGTTGAAAGCAATACGAGGAAGCGAAAAGACGAGCTTCACACATTTTTGTTGTTCACCATGACAAGGAAATTAACTCGCAGGAAAAACATGGCAAACGTCAAGAAGAAAAAGGGTGTAGTAGCAATTCTTACCGGTGGCGGCGATGTTCCCGGTTTGAATCCGGCGATTCGTGCGATCACCATTCGAGCTTTGCGTGAAGGGTTCAAGGTTATCGGAATCCGTCGCGGTTGGGCGGGTACTATGGAGATCATTCGCGAGAAAGATGCGGACAATAGTGATCATTATATCGTCCTTACCAACGAGATCGTGAACAAAGCAGGCAGAACCGGTGGCACTTTTCTACACAGTACACGGACTCGTCCCAGTACTGTTCCCAAAGCGAACGTTCCGTTGCATCTTCAGGATAAATATTCAGACGAGATAAACGACTTGACGCCGGAAGTGATAAAGAACCTCGATTTCCTCGGTGTGGATTATCTTATCCCGTTGGGCGGCGACGATACCCTCAGTTATGCAGTCCGCTTACACAATGAAGGATTGAAAGTTGTAGCTATCCCCAAAACAATGGATAACGACGTTCCCGGAACTGATTACTGTATAGGATTCAGCACTTGTATTACCAGGACGATCAATCTGGCTCACACCTTGCGCACGTCTGCCGGATCCCATGAAAGATTTGCAGTTTTGGAAGTCTTTGGACGTTATGCCGGTTTTACAGCCCTTCTGCCCACATTGGCTGGCGCAGCAGACCGTTGTGTTATCCCTGAACATAAATTGGATATCGAGCGATTGGCAGAACTACTGGTAGAAGATCGCTCCAATAATCCCAGCAAATATTCGGTTGTCCTGGTATCGGAAGGCGCCAGTTTAAGTGGCGGACAAATGATCTTTCAGAATGGAGATAAAGATGCTTTCGGACATGCAAAACTGGGAGGGATTGGCGATCTGATCTCAGCAGGACTGAAACGACTTGCCCCCAAATATAACAATGGTAAACCGATCAGTATCATCAACCAGAAACTCGGCTACCTGGTACGCTGCGGTGATCCCGACGCCAACGATTCAATAGTACCCACTGCATACGGAACCCTGGCGTTAGACCTGATCCTGCAAAACATCCACGGTCGCCTGGTAGTACTCCACAATGGTCGTTATAGCAATGTACCCATAGACGTAGTCACTGAATCCCAAAAAGTTGTAAACGTGGAGAAATTTTACGATACCGACCGCCTACGCCCCTACTACAAAAGTTTCGAGATGCAACCGATGTTCATTATGACAAGTGAATGAGAGCAACCAAAACAATCTCAACAGTTTATTTTTCCTCAAGATGCTTATATATTATATATAAAAGGAGTCATTGAACAATATATTACTTAATTTTTGCAGAAATATTGACACTCTGGAATAAATCTGTTACGTTGATACTGTTAGTATGGTAGGTAGATAACTCTATCATTCAAAGCATGAGGATTTCCATAATTTAAGATTTTTCAGAACCCGGGTAGCTTACCTATCCGGGTTGGCTCTCTCGAGTATAATAACGTATCATCAATATTGATTTACTAGTTCGAAGACCATTAATTATTAAACAAGTGTTCAGGTTACTAACGCTAGTATTGATTCTAAAGAAGAAATTCAACAAGGGTAACCTATTTTATCTTACTCTTCAGTTAGAATGGAGATTAAAGCTATGTATTCTGATTTAGTGTCATCAAAAAATAATCAAGGTCTTCGTGTCCTTGATCCAGATTTACCCTTCCTTGCCTCAGAAGCTGCGATTGACCTAGACAACTTACTGTTAAAAAAGGCGCAAGATTTTACTGCAATTAGACGCTTGGCTAAACAGTTAGCGAATTCAATGGAGTTAGATCAAACTGGTACTCAACCACGTTCTTTGATGGATCCAGCGACATTAACAGTATTAGGAGTAGCTTTTGGAGATGCCGTCAGAAATCATTCTCTACATACTATCGAAGATTTGCTTGGTGAAACTACCAAAATCGCTAGATTACTTTCGGACGATAACTTGGAGAATAACCCTGAAGAATTAGAACAAGCACGGGATATCTGTGTGGCATTATCAAAATCAGTTATGGCTTATCACAAATCAATTCGTGATCTACATCCTTCACATCCATTTCGAAGGTAAGTGTGTCAACTTTAGACCACTCAAGAAAGCGACTCGCCGCAGTAATAAATGAAATCGAACGATTAAAACAATCTGAGTTTCCGTATCCACATCCCAGCCAAGCCTTAGAGCGCTTAGATCAATTGTTCAATCATCAGCGATCTGTTTTGGATAAGATTTCTTCTAGCTCAACAAACAGTGTTATCCATAGCGGATGCAGCGCATCATTGAAACAGCTTTTCGACTACGTTCCTATTCTTGGCTTTATATTACGCTCAACTAATATTCGCAATGCGTTCGAAATTTATACTCCTTTGCTGAGACTCGCTAGAAGTATTTTGAAAATCGACACAAAATTAATCTTATCGTCAGAATGGGAATTCTCGCCCTATATGTACAGTTTTATTCCTTACTTACCTGGATTTGTTCTTATTGGTTTACCTGCTACTGAATCTTCTAATCCATTACTCATCCCTTTGGCTGGACATGTTAGGGCATTCGGTATGGGAAAGTGAACGTTTTGCAGCAAAGTTTGAAAAACAAATTGAAAATGGTGTTTTGAAAGAACTGAAAAATAGTCGATGGGAAGAATATGAATTACTCAACGTAGGATCTAAAGTATCTGATCTTGATAGTGATGATATGTTTGTCCGATCCACTTGGTTGCCAGCGTATACGTGGGCATTACTTCAATCCGAAGAGATTTTTTGTGACTTTTTGGGATTATATCTCTTTGCTGAGTCTTACCTTCACGCGTTTTCTTATCTAACGTCTCCAAGTACATCTGGTCAACGTTCTTTAGGTTACCCTAACATCACTCGTCGAATTCATCATCTTGTCTATGCAGCAACTGTTATGAAGATATCCATTCCCGCTGGATTCAAATCTGATTTTGCAAAAGAAGAAGAACCAACTGAACCATCACAAAAGCTTTTGGTGTCAATTGCAGACACTGTGTCGAACCTACTTGCTACCGACCTAATCAAACTTGTTCAGGACTTTGCCAATGAAAAGAAACTTCATAGACGAAATCCAGATAAGGTGTCGCAAATCCAAGATGAATTTCGCAATATGATTGTTCCTACACTTGAGCAACAAACTCTAACTGATATATTGAATGCTGGATGGAACTGTAGTCTTGACTCTGATATCTGGGATAATGTTTCTCATGATAAACTTCATGAAGCAAAGGATCAAATTCTACAAGATCTTATATTGAAAAGCATGGAAGTGTCGGAGTATCATGAAAGGACTAAAAAAGAACAATGATCATCAATGCTGGACAGATCGCGAGAGAATTGAAACATCCTTTAAATGCAGATGATCCGTTAATCATTACGCCATCACCAGATTTAGAGGAACTCAAGAAGTCAGGCTCGGCTTCCATTGATCTTCGTTTGGGTTGTTGGTTCTTAGCATGCCGAGCAAGTAGAACAGGATTGCTGGACGTTTATAAAAGTCAAGACGTTATTCCAAGTGAAGCTAAATTGACTAAATCCTACTATGTACCTTTTGGAGATGGTTTCGTTTTGCACCCTCGAGCATTTGTACTTGGAGTAACATTAGAATGGATTCGTTTGCCAACTGATCGTTCAGCTATGGTAATTGGTAGATCATCATGGGGTAGACATGGATTGATCATAGCCACAGCCACTGGAGTACATCCTGGTTTTACTGGATGCCTCACTCTTGAACTCTCAAATGTAGGGGAAATACCAATTATGATAAAGCCTGGAACAACAATTTGTCAGATATTTATTCACAAAGTAGAAGGTGGAGATCCCAAATTTGTTGACCAAAGTTCCTTTATAGGTAGTAGGAAACCAACGCTTGGCGCAATAAAACTAGACGAAATCGCTCGGCTATTAGCAAATGATGATTTCAATAATCAATAAAATATCAAACTTATTCAAGACAGAGATACCCTCCAACTAATGAAAACTGTTGTTTGAAGTTGTTGAGCCTACACATCCAGATTCTTAACATATTTTGCGTTTTCTTCGATGAATTTTTTCCTTGGTTCTACTACGTCGCCCATCAGGATTGAAAATATACGGTCGGCGCGGGTTGCATCATCCAGGGTTATACGAACTACTGTTCTTGTTTCCGGATCCATTGTGGTTGACCATAGTTGTTCTGGATTCATTTCACCAAGACCTTTATAACGATTGATAGCGATGTTCCCGCCGCCCATTTCTTTCAGCTTTCTGTCTCGTTCTCTATCGTCATAGACATATACTTCTGTTTTTCCCCTTTTAAGTCTATACAGCGGCGGTTGAGCGATGAATACGTGACCTTGATCGACTAGTTGGCGCATGTACCTGAAAAAGAAAGTTAACAGCAAAGTGCGAATATGTGCACCGTCAACGTCGGCATCAGTCATAATGATGATCTTACCGTACCTTAATTTCTCAATATCAAAGCCGCC
Source organism: Candidatus Electryonea clarkiae (assembly GCA_030765455.1). Lineage (GTDB taxonomy): Bacteria > Electryoneota > Electryoneia > Electryoneales > Electryoneaceae > Electryonea > Electryonea clarkiae. The sequence continues at coordinate 13,130 of JAVCCM010000121.1, forward strand.
ATTACCATTACCGCCGCCATTGGAATCATCTCCAAACAGGCTTCTTTCTTCTTCGGTACTGGTTCCTATGCCTGTACCGATAGCCGAAATTATGGTGCGGATTTCCTCATTGCCGAGGATGCGGTCGATGCGGGCTTTTTCCACGTTCAGGATTTTACCTCGAAGCGGCAGGATCGCCTGGAAACGCCGGTCACGCCCCTGTTTTGCACTTCCGCCTGCCGAATCACCCTCCACCAGGTACAGTTCAGTTACAGACGGGTCACGATTGCTGCAGTCTGCCAGTTTGCCGGGAAGTCCGCCTGATTCGAGAACGCCTTTTCTCCTGGTCAGGTCTCTCGCTTTCTTTGCAGCTTCCCTGGCTCGGAAAGCCTGAGTAGCCTTATCGATTACTCTTCGTGCTACTGACGGGTTTTCCTCAAGGAATTCTGAAAGACACTCGCCTGTAATAGTTTCAACTGCGCTTTTTACTTCGCTGTTACCAAGCTTGGTTTTTGTTTGACCTTCGAATTGGGGCTCGGAAACCTTTACGCTAATTATCGCAGTTAAGCCTTCACGGCAATCCTCGCCGCCAAGCAGGAAACCTTCTTTCTTGAAAAGTTTCGCTTTGGTCGCGTAGCTATTCAGTGTACGCGTTAAAGCTGTTTTAAACCCTACAAGGTGTGTCCCGCCTTCTATAGTGTTAATATTATTTACATAAGAATGAATATTTTCCCTGTATGAATCGTTGTATTGAAAAGCAACTTCAACCGGAATCCCGTCCCTCTCTTTATCAAAAGATATTGGTTTCAGCAAAAGTGCATTTCGGGTTTCATCCAGATACTTTACAAATTGAACCAGTCCACCTTCATAACAGAACTCCTGTTTACCTGCATCTCCCTCTACTCTTTCATCATGAAGAGTTATCAGAAGCCCCTTGTTCAGGAATGCCAATTCCCTGAGCCGATGTTCGATTATTGAGATTTTGAACACAACTTCTTCGAATATTTCATTGTCCGGCTTGAATCGTGTAGTAGTGCTGTTTTTTCTGCTTTTGCCTACTTTCTCAATCACTCCGTCAGGGTCACCGCGAGTATAACTCTGGCGGTAAACCGTTCCTTCCCGGGCAGACTCAACCCAGCACCATTCCGAGAGTGCATTCACGACACTGACGCCGACCCCGTGAAGACCACCGGACACCTTGTAGCTGTCCTTGGAGAATTTTCCGCCGGCGTGAAGTACAGTCATAACGACCTCAAGCGCGCTTTTGGGGGGATCGTCATAATCCGGATGGGCATCCACCGGTATTCCGCGCCCGTCATCCTTCACGCTGACACTATTATCTTCATGCATAATCACGTCTATTCGTGAACAAAATCCAGCCATAGCTTCATCGACTGAATTATCCACTACCTCATAGACGAGATGATGAAGTCCACGTGTTGCAGTGTCACCAATATACATTGCCGGACGTTTTCGAACGGCTTCCAGTCCTTTTAAAACCTGGATTTTATCTGCGCTGTACGACTCGGCAGAGTTCATCTCATTTTGCTCTTTAGTCATCTTAAGTTCTGGTTTTTCCTTTGGGTGGTATTAAGAAGTTATCTCTATAAATACAAATAAATCTATTAATAATTTACTTTCAGCCGGTTAACATTATCTCCTTCACAATATCAGTCTTTACTGATTTGTTGATTTTTTCAATGATTTCAGCTCTTAAAAACAACAGATGATGTCTCCATGTGCTTTCTTTGACACGTAAGATCAATCTTCCATGTTCCAATCTAAGCGGTGAAGAATGATCTGCGATATTAGCTCCGACTATTTCACGCCATCTTATCCCAATTTCAGCTTCAGCCAACCTTGATTTTGAACCTATTGAATCCTTCCATTTACTGATAGCAGTTGAAACATTGATTACATTTTTACGTCTGGAGAATGAATATTTTGACACACCTGATATTTTATTGCGTTTACGCTTTTCTTTGGTCTCTTTTTCCCAACTCTCCCAGGCGTTAAGACCATTCATAAAATCCTTCATCAGTTCAATCTTACCGGCATGATTAACATCATGAAATCTTCATTCTCTTTCTGTTCAATCGGTCTTACAATTCCTGCTTTCTTTTCAGCGCCAAATTCTATTCTCAATTCATCGGTGTCAATCTGTTTCATTAATTCGAGAACGTATGTGGCATTATATCCCACGACTCTATCATCACCATTGAAAGAAGCAGAAATTTTTTCACTTCCCCTTCCGCCAAGTTCTATATCTTCGGCAGATATTTCAATGGAATTAGAAGAAATATTCAGTACAATTTGATGACTTATTGGATTAGCAAAAATTTGTGCTCTTCTAATCATCTTGGTGAATAATTCAGTGGAGACAATCAGGTGAGAATCATTATCCTTTGGGATCACACTTTCATAGTGCGGATATTTACCTTCAATTAATCTGCTGTAAATTGTTATATTATCAAGTTTTAACATTATTTGATTGGAACCAATCGAAAATACAATATCTCCTTCTTCAGGCAAATTTCTCTGAATCATATCCAGCGCCTTCACCGGCACGATCAATTCCTGTGGTTCGCCATCATATTCAAATTTTTGATCTATAATTCTTACAAGTCGATGTCCATCGGTAGTAACGAATTTTAATTCCTGGGGCATTATCTCGAAAAACACACCGGTCAAAGCCGGTCTCAATTCATCTTTGGATACAGCAAAAATAGTTCTCGTAATTGATGACTTTAATCTCTTTGCTTCAATAGAAAAGTTCGATGCCCCTGTAAATTCAGGTAAGCTGGGAAAATCCTGCGCTGAAATTCCCGGAACATGATATTCTCCTTCACCAGCTTTAATTTGCATATGCATGTTTTCATCAAGAAAGAAGTCTAATTCCATTCCCTCCAATTCTCTAATAATATCACCGACTTTTTTTGCCGGTACAGCAATACTGCCGTCTTTAATACCACTAACCTTAATTTCAGTCAATACTGAAAGTTCAAGATCAGTTGCAATAAGCTGAAGTAGGTCTCCCTCCAGTTTCAACAATACATTTGAAAGTATTGGAAGCGTTGACTTAGATGGAACAGCAGGCGATACACGACTGAAAGTTTCCAGAAAATCCGACTGTGAAACAGTAAACTGCATATTCAATTTCTCCCAAGTATAACTATTAAAGATATATTAATGAATTGTTGTTATTATTACTATGTGAATAATTTGGATAACTAAGAAAAAACATCAAAAGTTCTTTATTTCTTATATGGATAATTATTCACAGAACAAAAAATATTATCTTAATAACATATCCTGATATTAACATGGATGTCAAAATATTTAGAAGTGAAAATAATTATTAACAAGAAAACAACAATTTCTCTTTCACATGTGAATAAGTAATGTTAATAAGTTGAGATAAAACAGCTAAACAGATAAAAAACTGAATTTTCAAATATACATTATAGGACTGCTTACGTCAACTATTAAAATATTGAGAAGTAAAAACAGGCATATTAATCGTCAATTGTTTTGCAGGAATAACATTACTAAAAATAAAAAACAAAAAAGTAAATATCAGGCAGCTTTTGCAAGTATACGGTTAATAATATTATCATAAAATGATGCAAAATCAGCATCGGATTTTACCCACTTGTTTACCTCTTTTTTCGCATGTAATACAGTCGTATGATCTCTGTTTCCAAAATGACGACCCACTTGTTTCAATGAAAGTCCACATAACCTGAGACAGAGCGACATTGCTATCATTCTTACCCTTGCTGTGGGCTGGGTTCGTGTTTTAGACAGCATCAAATCTACAGGAATATCAAAGTAATCAGAAACAGAGTACTGAACCATATCTATTGAAACCCTGGTATGGAAACTTCCAAACAAATCATTCAATACAGATCTTGCATGTGAAATGGTAATACCGGATCCGTTCAGACTTGAATGCGCAAGAATACGAATAACCGCTCCTTGCAGGTCCCTGACGTTTTGTGAAAAATGTTCGGCTATCAGGAAACTCACATCTTCAGGAAGTTCTACGCCGTCCTCCTCTGCAAAACTTTCTACAATAGCCACGCGCGTATCAAAATCAGGTGGACCTATATCACACACCAGGCCGCTGCGTATCCTGCTCGCCAGTCTTTCCTGTAATCCAATATCACGTGGAGACTGGTCAGACGAAAGAACGATCTGCTTGCCATCCTGATGAAGGGCATTGAATATATGAAAGAATTCCATCTGGGTCCCGTCCCGTCCCATTAGAAATTGAACATCGTCAAAAAGAAATATATCTACTTCTTTGCAGCGAGCGGAGAATGCCATAGCACGCTTATTCTTGATAGCTTCAACGAATTCCTTGGTGAAAGTTTCACTATCAGTGTATAATATCCTGATATTCGGATAATTTTTTAAGGCTTCGTGACCGATAGCCTGAAGAAGATGAGTTTTACCTAATCCCACTCCGCCATATATTAAGAGTGGGTTCCTGTTTGTTTTACCGGGAGACTGACCAACGTCAAGACATGCTGCGAGAGCAAACCGGTTGGTGGGACCCTCGATAAAATTATTAAATTGATATCTGCTGTTCAAATTTGCTTTTCGTTTTGCAGAACCTCCATTATCACCGCCTGTTTCTGGTTTCGGTACCGTCATTTCAGGAACAATTTGAGTATTTGGTAAAGATTTATCTTTTTTCTCAACAGGAGAAGCAATGGAATATTTTAAACAAATATCATTTCCAAACGTATCTTGCAATGCTTTCTCGATCAGTGTAGAATAATGACCTTCTATCCAGTCATAATAAAACTTGCTGGGTACCTCAACCGACAGGGTTCCATCGGCAAAACCGAGTGGAACAATCGGTTTAAACCAGGTGAGATAAGTTTGCTGAGAGCTTAGGTTTCGTTCTATCGAAACGCAAAAAAGATCCCAAGCCTGCCTCGCCGCCTCGACCTCTGATTCAGAAGCAGGATGAGAAACCAATTGAACTTCAGACATAAAAACAACCCGTTATTAAGGTGTGGATAACTATATGTTGATAACTTCAAAATACTCAGCCTAAACACTTGTCAGAGTTGCATGTCGGCTGAAATATTGGATGTGAATAACTCGCTGGAACCCAATAATAATAAGGGGAATAGGGGTTCTGCTCGTTTGAGTGAAAGTAAAATATCAAGACATTGATTATGAGTCAAGAGAGAATTGAGAATGAGCAGAAAAGGATACCTCTATTTACATAAACGAGGCGGAGTGTGAAGTGAATTTCACACTAAATTTAATATCTTGAAGACCACCTTCTTTTCAGTTGTGACTCTCGTTACTGTGAACCAAACTACGTAGCATAATTTATTGAGCTATTCTCTTATTTGACCGTAGAGTCCACAAATGCATCACAGGAAATAATGAACTATTCCATCAAGTCAAATAATGACACAGACTACCATATGATTCGATCAAGTAATATAAATATTGTTATCTGCATTTGTTGTGAATATTTCGCCTGAAATTTGTTATATTACACAAAAATTTAAATGGAATGAATTAATGGACGTGCACAGGTCAGTGTCGGGAGTCATTTCGCAGGAAGTAGATGAAGGTCTTTTACTGTTGCGTGATGACGGGCAATACATACTTTTGAACCAGACCGCCGAAAAAGTATGGAAGGGCCTGGAAAATTTCAATAGTGAAGAAGAGCTGGCAAGAATTCTGTCTTCTGAAGATGGCTCTCCGAAATACGAAGTCTGTCTTGGTCACGTAAAAACATTGCTTTCGGGATTGATTCTCAGCGGATTTATAGAGAAAGATAATGATACACCGCGTCATAGGTGAGACCGCAATTACAATCGAACATGATCCTAAAATTCCGACCCTCAGCTTTCCTTTAGGTGAGTCTGTAAAACATAGGGTTGTCAGTGACATAGATGTAAAAATGGGAGTGGGCAACCTATGTGTTGATGTTCCTCACGGAAAGCCTGTTTTGAAACGTGGCGAAATTACCGCAACGGGGGATAGAAAACGCATAATCTGGACTCACCCGGCAATCGGATCCTTTATTGAATCGCTGCCAATGATAGGAAGCGTAAGGATTATGATGCCGATCAGTGACTGGTTAAGAACACCGGATATCCTTCATCAGGTAATTATGCCAGGTCTCATGTTTCCTCTCGTGGAAAGAAGAATTATCGCAATTCATGCCAGTGCCGTTATTTATAATGGCAAAGGAATCCTGTTCGCCGGACCCTCAGGAAGCGGCAAAACAACGCTTGCTTTAAGGATGGTCGATAAAGGAGCAATATTTGTTGCTGAAGATATGATTTTTCTAACCATCGATGATAAAGTTGGATTTGTTGCCTGGGGGCTCGGAGATACACCACGTGCGGACAAAGCTGCCTGGAATCGATTTTCTAAATGGAATCCCGGAAAGAAAGACTGGGCAGGAAAAATGTCAATTAGCATAGACAATATTCGCCACGCGAAAAAAACCGTTGTATCAAAATTATTCTGGCTGGGTAAGAGTAGGGACGGGCAAGCCCATCATCTACTTTCGCTCCTGTCGGCATCTTTCCATTCAATTAATTTGGAACAGACATCAAAAATCCTTGCAAAATTTATTGAAGATGTTGGATTTACAAAGGTATCTCATCCGGACGAAGCCTTTAGTCTTGCATTAAAAAAAACACCATGATTTTGCCAAAACATCAGGTTGTTTCGCTTCCTCACATTACAGCGGTGTTTATTTTTCTTCAGGAACTAATTAAATTGAAAAATGTGTTGTGGCAAATAAAATCAATAGCATTTGCAGTTTTGTAATAATATCTTATCACATTCAAGTACAACATCTCAAAAAGCGGGAAAAATAGCTTGATTAAGTGCAGATTAAAATGGTTTAGTTCACCGTCAATAATAATTATTCTTTTAATTAATATCGCATTAACTTGTTCAGTTAAGTGCCAGGAAGTATTTCTTCCCGAAAACGATCCTTTCGAATCTGAATCAATTTCAAGAGAACCCGCGAGGCCATTGGAGACTCGCCCAACCACGATGGCAGTGTATCCCCTCGGGATTGGCGACAAGCTGGAGGTCATTTTTTACGAGCAACAGGATCTAAATGATGTTGGAAGACGAGTAGAAGTAGAAATCCAGGAAGACGGCACAATATTTTTTCCACTGCTTGGTATCATCGTTGCGGCGGGTCGTCAAATTGATGAACTAAGTGAAGAAATTCGTAAGAGAATATTACGTTATTTAGATCTTGCTGTCGTACGGGTACGGCTGATTGAAAGACATTCTCACAGTGCGACACTACTGGGCGCATTTTTCAAACAAGGTATTTTTCCTCTCGATAGTGATATAATGTTGACAGATTTTATCGTTATCCACAGCGGATTGCTTCCTGAGGCTGACGCCTCTCAAATCTGGGTAATAAGAGAGAATGGGAATAGAATTCTTGTCAACTTAGATATGTATTACAAACTTGGCGATACCAACCAGGATATAATATTGATCAGCGGTGACCGTGTTTATGCACCAGTAAAAAAGGAGCCGCTTATTGTTAATATTGTTCGTGTTGCGCAGATTGCCGTTCTATTTTTGCAGGTTGCAACGCTGACAGTGTTGTTAGCACGATAGTTTCAGTTTTACCAATTCAGGAGCAACAGTATGGCTCAATACGATCTTAATCTTCGTGATTACCAGCGAATTCTTAGAAGGCGCTGGAAAGTGATCGTTGTTGCTACTATTCTGGTAACCGCTTTCAGCTATTACTTCGGACAATCCCGCCAACCATTATACCGAACTTTTTCCTCTGTCAAACTTGAGGAGACCAGCACTGTTGCAGGTTTGCTTCTGCAGCGATTGACTTATAGCCGGTGGGACAACATCGCAACTGCCCAGGAACTGATCAAGAGCTATCCTGTGATGGAGCAGGTTGCAAAAAAGATGGATATAATTCCTGATACTCTTTCCAGCGAAATTATCAGAAACAACCCGCACCTCTCATCAAGAATTAATTCTATGATCAATATGGTGGTGACGGAGAGGACCGGAAAAACGAATATTATTGATATTGTTGTTACCTCCCCTAATGCTCTTGAAGCGAGAGATATCGCTCAATACCTGGGGGAGGTTTTCACGCTGGAGCATCTTATCGCAAAATCCGGGCAGGATCGCGCGACAAGGGAATTCATCGAGAATCAGCTTGAAACAGCAAGAGTCGCTCTGAAAACCGCTGAGCGGAAACTTCAAGAATTCAGGGAAAATAATCCGGGTCCGATCATAGAAGACCATATTAAACTTAAGATAGAAGAACTGGTAGGCCTGAGCAAAGAGAAGCGTATTTTAGATCAGAGTATTAAAGATCTTGAGGTGCAGCTTAATCAATTAGATCAACGACTCGGCAATAATTCAGCAAACACGGATTCACTTTCAAATGGAGCAGGAAAAAAGTTATCAGCGCCAAGTTTTCAACAAGCAAGCAGCGGAATGACCGGAATAGACTGGATGAGTTCACCTCAAGGCGATGGTCCCCTTGGATTGTTGAATAATCAAATAATAGAGCTTGAGTTCAAAAAGAGAGAATTACTTGAAAAGTATAAACCTACATATTCAGGGATTCGCAGAATAGATATAAAAATTGAAAATCTTCTTAGAGAACTCCGAAACGAAATATCGGGAAATCTTAATGTATATATTGAGCAAAAAGACTCACTTGTAGTTTACATAAGCCAGATTGAAAAGATATTGAAACACGTCCCGGAGGTTCAGCGTCAATTTGCCCAGATGATGCGTGAAGTGTCGCTCAGAGAATCTCAGTACGGTTTTCTAACCGAGAAGTATGCAGAGGCATTGATCCGGGAGGCTGACCAGGCAGATGAGGTGACAATTGTCCGTCCGGCGATGGTACAGAACAAAGCGATTAATATTAACATGTCACGAACATTAAGTGTTGGTTTTATAATAGGAATGATGTTAGGGTTGGTACTTGCATTTTTCTTCGAGACTTTTGATACTTCTATCGGCACAATCGAAGATGTTGAGGATTTCCTTGAAGTCCCGGTACTTGGAGTGATTCCCCATATTGATATTGAAGATGTAATTGAGAAATTACTTAAGAAAAATCCAAGCATGGAGAATAATCCAAACCTGGATGCATCGGCACGACTTGTAACCCATTTTTCTCCCAAAGACCCAGTCGCTGAATCATATAGAACACTACGAACAACTCTTCAGTTTCGATCAATCACAAAACCAGTAAAAACGATTGTTGCCACATCTGCCGCTTTGCAGGAAGGAAAATCAACTACCCTGGTAAACCTTGCAATAACATTAGCTCAGGATGGTTCAAGAGTTTTAGTTGTCGGCTGCAATTTACGGAGACCGACTCTCTACAAAGTTTTTGGTTTGGAGCAATCTCCCGGTGTAACAGATATCGTGCTTGGAAGGATAACGTGGCAGGAAACATTAAAGGGAGTGACTGATATAATCATGGGCGGCATGGGGATGGATCCAATACTTATGACACCGGGAATGGAAAATCTTCATATTATTACAAGCGGAGGAGTACCACCGAATCCGTCGGAGATGCTGGGATCTGCAAATATGAAAAAATTCATGGATGAAATTCGGGAAGAATTTGATATTGTTCTTTTTGATGCTCCTCCAATTCTACCTGTCACTGACGCTGCTATCCTCTCAAATCGCGCTGATGCTACTTTATTGATCTATAGAACCGGCAAAGTTCCCAGGGCGGCTTTACGTCGCGCCAAAGTACAAATCGAAGCCGTTGGAGCGACAGTATTAGGGGTGGTATTAAATGACTTAAAGTCTGAAATATCCGGGTATGCAGGCTCTCATTATTATTATGGTAAGTTTTATGGCGATAAAAATCGTGACGGCGAAGAAGTTAGTTCAGTTGATTCTGCAAGCCCGGCCGGATCTAAAAGGCTGGTCGAGAGATTAAGGTCAATCGGTTCGTTCGGACGCCGGTAATGTTGACAGGCGGTATTTGTGCTTCGTTTTTTTCCAATCCTATCGGGTTCATCCTCGAAATATCTGACTGTAATTGCAATCATTGTAACAATGGGCGCCGCTATAGGAATCAGCAGGGTTGTCGGTGAGAATGAGGCTCTCGCTTTCTATGCAATTTTCGGCGTAGCTGTTTTCATTTTTGCATTTCTAAACACCGACTTCGCACTCTCAGTTCTTATCCTGTCGATGCTGCTTTCTCCTGAATTCTCAATAGGAGGAGCGGGAGGCGCCGGACAAATGGCGCAGAGAGGCGTTGTCGTAAGAATCGATGATTTACTGCTGGGATTGATAATGCTCTCCTGGTTAGTGAAAACGGCTGTAAATAAAGAGATAGGAATCATTGTCCGCTCTCCCTTAAACCGTCCGATCTTTTATTACATCGTTGCAAGTCTTTTCGCCACTGTGCTTGGAATTTTCCTGGGTAATGTCAGACCTTTAATAGGCATCCTGTATAATATTAAGTATTTTCAATATTTTCTTATTTATTTCATGGTATTGTCACATGTACAAGATCTGGCAACCTTAAAGAAGTTTGTCAAGTTGCTTCTTATTACTTCTGTTATAGTAAGTATTTATGCGTTGGCGCAAATCCCCTCTGGTGTCAGGGTTTCAGCTCCTTTCGAAGGGGAAGGGGGCGAGGCTAATACGCTCGGCGGGTATCTGATTGTGATAATGAGTATGGTAGCAGGAATCATGACTGGATTTAAAAAGAAATCACATATCGCCACCCTTGCACTGGCGCTGGGATTGATGCTGATTCCATTCGCCTTCACACTGTCAAGATCTTCATGGGTTTCACTATTTCCAGCTTTGGTGGCATTATTAATTTATTCAAATAGAAGGAGATACATTTTAGGCGCATTGATGATATCTCTAATCATCCTGCCAGCAGTCATGCCCGGTGCTGTCTATGAACGAATAGAATATACATTTGCCATGGAGAATACTCTCCGCGATGACGTTGTAAAGGTAGGAGATACCAGTCTCGATCCGTCAACCTCAGAAAGGATACAATCGTGGAGCAGTACTCTCGCACAATGGACAGAACGTCCAATTTTTGGATGGGGTGTTACGGGAGCCGGCTTTAAAGATGCCCAATATTTCCGGGTTCTGGTTGAAACTGGTGTTATTGGATTTGGGTTATTCATTGCCCTGTTAGTCAGTATACATCGAACAGCAGTAAGGAATTTAAAACAGATTGACGTTAACAAGTACCCGTCATATCATGGCTTGATTGTTGGATTCATCGCTGGTTTCTGGGGATTATTGATGCATTCTGTTGGTGCGAATACTTTTATTATTGTAAGAGTTATGGAACCCTTCTGGTTCCTGACAGGTTTAATGGTTGTTCTGCCATCCTTGATTGCCAAGGAGGAAGAAGAAGGAGTACTACAACCTGTTGAATCCGTAAAATGGAAGAAAAAATTTCAAAGAAGATTCAGATGATTAATTTAATCCAGGTTAAATAATTATGACAGCTTGCCCTGTATGTAACAGCGATTTGATCAGGAACAGGCACATAAAGACAATAACTTATTGTTATTGTAATTTTTGTGGTATGCTGTGGCGAGAATCAGGTTATTCAGAATCGGGAAATCTTGAATTTTATACGCAAGAGAATCCGACGGAAGAGATTAATGTTAGCAAACAGGCACTATACAAAAACATCTTGTCCTCGGCAGAAGAAAAACTCGGAAAACCAGGAAGAATTCTTGATATAGGCTGTGGTACGGGCGCATTTTTGGTCGTTGCAAGAGATCGGGGATGGGATGTGATGGGAGTAGAGCCGGTTGATTCCCTTGCGGATGAAGCGGAGAAACATGGCATAAACGTATTTCATGGTTATTTAAGCGATTTAGACAAAGAAGCAGGAAAGTACGATTTAATAACCTATTGGGATGTTCTGATGATGGTGATAGATCCCCTGGTTGAAGTGCGTTTAGCTGCCGAGTTTCTTAGTGAAAAGGGCTATATTTATTGCAGGGTACGTCAGCATAAAATTGTACGAGCGGTTGAAACAATCTGGAAAGTGTTCAGTGGATTTCTGGAGACTCGCAATCCAACTGTTTTTCATCCTTTCAATTTCGAACCTCGAACGGTTAAGGTATTATTCAGGAGAACGGTGTTAAAAGCTAATATATATAACGGGAGGTTAACTTCCGGCGATGCCTATGGTGTAGGTGGTGATAAGAAGAGCCTGATCACCAGGACAAAGATAATGGTAGATAACCTGATACAACTTGTATCGAAGTTAAGTGGAGGTTATTTTATTATATCTCCAACAATGGATATTTGGGCAAAGAGGATAAGATAGGGGTTTTTGTGAATAGAAGAAAAAAGCGTTGGAAACCGGGAAAAGAGACACGGAGATGGATTATTCTCGTGGTTTCAGCGATAATACTTGCCGGAGCGGCAGCTTTTATTTCTCGATTACTGGACCAGCCGGTTGAAAGTTATTATCCTCATGATGATGCCCGGGCGGTGCGTCAACCAGAAACAGAATATAAATAACGAGATACAATGTTTCACGTGAAACATTGAAGAATTGTTATACAGATTCAAAATATAAATATCAACCTTTATATTCAAGAACCAGGATGTTGCGGTGAGGCTGCACTGGCAATTGATCTACAAGTTTCCAATCATTCCTTGAAAGACTGTTGTATTCACGCAAACCTTCAGCCCCCTTCCAGATTAACAATTTACCTTGAGGTTTCAAAAGGTCTGAAGACCAGGGAGCTACTTCCTTGAGAGCGCCAACAGAACGGGCGGTGATAAGGTCATACCTTTGTTCGTCATGATCTTTTAATATTTCAGCCCTGTCGTAAATTACATTTGTATTAGATAATTGTAATTCTTTCACAATTGCTTGCAGAGCCAAAACCTTCACACGTCGCGAATCTAAAAGTGTAACCTTGAGTTCCGGTGTCGATATGGCTATTGGAATTCCTGGAAATCCACCTCCGGTTCCTAAATCTAATAGACAATGATCAGGAATTTTGAATAACTTAGAGAAATTTAAAGTACAAAGGCTTTCCCAAAGCGAAGTTATTAGAACTTCGTCAATGCTTAGACGAGAGACAAGATTTATATCCTGATTGAATTGTTTGACTAATAAAAGGTATTGAACCAGGAGGGCACGTTGCTTGTCTGAAAGCTTTAGTTTCAAATGAGTGATAATTATTTCGACGGTATTGTCTGAGATAAGATTCACTGCTGAAAAATCAACTATTCGTTTTAAATTAGTCTTATGCGAAGAATTTTTAGCAATAGTTCTCTTACGAGATTTGCGTTTGCGGGAGTTATCCCCGTAAGAATCAGGCTTTTGTTCGAATTTGTTCTTGTTGTCTATCATTTTTTTGTAAGTATCTTTCTTCTTCCCACTTTTTCAAATAAACCAACAATATAGCAAGGTCAGAAGGTGTAACGCCAGCTAACCTTGAAGCTTGACCCAAAGTGGTTGGTAGATGAAGGTTCAGGCGGTATCGTGACTCAGCAGACAGGGCAGGAATTTGTCCGTAATCGAAATTCCCTGGAATATTCCTGTTTTCCTGTGCTTTCAAACGGTTGATTTCTCTGTGTTGGCGATCCAGGTACCCTTCATAAACAATTTCAATTTCAGCAGCTTTTAACACTTCGCTATCATATACCAAACCATCCGATAATGACCCATCCAAAGCATCAAGCAATTGCTGCAGGTTGATTTCAGGACGTTTGAGAAGATGCGCCGCGCTTTCGACTTTATCTGGTTCAGGGTCGGAGGGTAATATTTTCCCTCTTGGCAGACGGACTTCGTGAATCCTTTTTACCCAGGCATTTTTTGCTGACAATCGTTCACGAATTGAATCTATTCTGTCTTTATCAATCAATCCTGCTTTGAAAGCAATTTCACCCAGACGTTCTTCCGCATTATCCTGGCGAAGTAAAAGCCGGTATTCCGCACGACTGGTAAACATCCTGTAAGGTTCATCGGGATCCAATGTAACCAGGTCGTCTATTAAAACTCCTATATAACCATCATTACGCTTAAACAATACAGGAGCCTCATTTTTGATTTTTAATGCGGCGTTCGCACCGGCAACTAATCCAAGGCAGGCAGCCTCTTCATAGCCTGATGTCCCACTTATTTGACCGGCAAAGTAAAGACCAGGCAACCTTCTTGATTCAAGAGTCGTGAGGAGTTCTACCGCGGGAACCACATCATATTCCACAGCATAACCGGGGCGACCTATTTCCGCCTCAGAACAACCCGGCAACGTCCTCAACGCTTTAGTCTGTACTTTTTCCGGAAGACTTGAGGAAAAACCATTGAGATAGAGCCACGGATGGTCGATGCCTTCAGGTTCCAGCACTATAGGATGTCTTTCACGGTGAGGAAAACGAACTACCTTATCTTCTATTGAGGGGCAATACCGTGGACCGACGGATTGGATTGTCCCATTAAACAAAGGGGATTCATTAATTCGTGAATTGATCAGCTCATGTGTTTTTTGGTTAGTATATGTTCTCCAGCATGGAAGCTGTGGAAGAAGTCGATTCTTCGTTTCTCGGGCAAAAAACCACTCTTCCACTTCTGTTTCCTGTATTTCAAGAACATCCAGGTTTACAGTTTCTTTGACGATTCTTGGTGGTGTTCCGGTTTTGAAACGTCGAAGGGGGAAACCAAGTTGTGCCAGGCTATCGGATAAAGAATTGGAAGCCTTTTCATGATATCTGCCTGAAGCCCAATTATTTTCACCAATATGTACCAGTCCCCTCAAAAAGGTTCCCGAGCAGATGATTGCCGCGCCTGTCAGGATCGGCGATTCTCTTCCAGCGCAAACAATACCGCTGATGTGTCCGTTTTTTGTGACCAGGGAAACAATTTCATCTTCGATGATGTCGATATTCTTATATCGTTCTTCTATTAGAGAATCTATTGAATGAGTGTAGGTATCTCTATCGACCTGGGCGCGGGGAGACCAGACTGCGGGTCCTTTCGACCGGTTAAGCATCCTGTACTGGATAGCGGACATATCTGTTGCAATGGGCATTAAACCGCCAAGAGCGTCGATTTCCTTGATGAGCTGTCCCTTTGCAGTACCGCCCATGGCGGGATTGCAGGAAAGTTTTGCCAGCGCTCCCTTTTCAAGCGTTACGATAGCAACGGTTAAGCCCAGCCTGGATGCGGCAGCAGCAGCTTCAACGCCACCGTGTCCGCCGCCTATGATAATTACTTCATACATAACGCATTTCAATGAATTAAGAATTATTAATTAAGAATTATGAATTAAGGGGATAAATGTCCAACAGGCAATAGACAGGAATAAACAGGAGAGACGAATATAATCTGAGAAACGAGAGAAATAGTTACTGAATATGTTTCACGTGAAACACCTACTTTCCGACACAAAAACGAGAAAATATTTCATTCAACAAATCCTGGCTTGAAACAGCTCCAGTTATCTCTCCGACTGAATTCAGGGCTATATGTAAATCCGTTGCTACGAGTTCCAAACCTGAATTCCTTGAAAGTGCTTCTTTTGCTGATTGTAATGCTTCTTTAGCCTCTTGCAGCAAATCTGAATGCCTGCCTTCAACGAGCAGTAAATCGTTCGGATCGTACCCCATGAGGAGATGTTCGGTAATTTGAGAACGAAGATCTTCAATTCCATCGCTGAATTTTGCACTGATCCGACATTTTATGGTTTCAGTGAAACCGGTCGATGTTATGTCTTCTTCAATATTTATCATTGAAAGTAAGTCTGATTTATTAATTACGGTAAACAAATGATCTCTACCGGTGAGTTTGTCCGGAGGAGGAATGAAACCAGGTGGCGACATCAACCAGACAACGATATCGGCAATTTCAAAAAGCTCATGTGAACGTCGCGTACCTTCACTTTCGATTTGATCGGTGGTATCACGCAGCCCGGCCGTATCATAGACACGCACCGGTATTCCATGCCAGTCTTGGGTAACGTCGATATAATCCCTTGTAGTTCCAGGTGTTTCGCTGACAATCGCACGATCGTAGCCAATCAAATGATTTAAAAGAGTTGATTTACCAGAATTTGGCTCTCCACCTATTACAATCAGTGCTCCATCCCTGATAAAACGTCCTGCACGATATTGCTTAAGAAGCGAATCAACCTCGTTAAGAACAGATGATACTTTTTCACCAGTTACTTCTTTTGTTTCAAGTTCATGACCTTCTTCAATAAAGTCCAATCCCAATTCCACAAGTGTTAACATCTCAAGTAGCTTTTGGCGCAGGAGTCCCAACCTGCCTTTAAGCCCGCCATCCATTAAACGAGCGGCAGCTCGAACGGCTGTCTGGGTTCGGGCTTCGATCAAGTGTACTACTGCTTCAGCCTGGTCAAGTGACATTTTTCCGTTAATGAAAGCTCGTTTTGAAAACTCACCCGGTTCGGCGGTCCTGGCGCCCAAAGAGAGCAAACGGTTCAAGACAGCTCTCAAAACCTCTTGCCCACCGTGGCAGGTAATTTCGACTAAATCTTCACCTGTGTAAGATTTAGGAGCACGGTAAGCTGTTACAACAGCCCTGTCTAGTAATCGTTTATCACTGTCGAAAAAACGCAGCAGCAGGGTCTTGCGGGGCGTAAAATCGGAAGAGTATTCTGTAGCTTTTTTGATGATATCCCAGGATTCAGGTCCGGAGATACGAATGATACCAAGCGCTCCGGTTCCTTCAGGGGTGGCAATTGCAACAATGGTGTCTTGCATAGAAAAGTGTTGTTAACTTATATGTATCCAATATATTGCGCATTGGATGTAGAAGGATATTTGATTTTTCATTATTTAAACGATGTAAGCAAAAGGACTGTAATAATTCACAAATATACAAAAGGGCTAATTCTCGTCAACAATAACCAAAACCGATTCTAATCTTTGCTGTCTATCTTTTTCCCCCGCCTTTTCTGCGTGCTAATCGTTTGGCGGCAGTTTCATCATCCTCCCGTGCTTTTTCAATCTGTGCTTCAAGCTGAGGGTCTTTCACCTTCATCATACGCTGCTGTGCCCAGCTTAACAGGTTGAACAGGGTATAATACAAGGTCAAACCACTGGGGAAATTATTGAACAGGAAAACAAACATGACAGGCATCATATAAAGCATCATTTTTTGATTTGGATCGGTCATGGTCATTTTCGATTGCAGGAAAGTACTGAGAGCCATAACAAGTGGCAGCACACAAACATGGTCGCCGTACAGCGGAATCGAGAATGGCAATTCAAATAAGATGTCTGGCATTGATAAGTCACTGATCCATAGGATAAAAGGAGCGCCGCGAAGTTCGATTGTTGAACGGAATACAATAAAAAGTGAATAGAGTAAAGGCATTTGAAGCAGCATGGGCCAGCATCCACCGGCCGGGTTGACCTTATGCTCTTTGTACAGCCCCATTACCTCTTTCTGCATTCTTTGAGGTTCGCTCTTATATTTAGCCTGGATACTCTTTATCAGCGGTTGAAGAACCTGCATACGTTTTGTGCTTTGATGAGCTTTATGTGTCAGTGGCCAAACTATTATTTTTATTAAGATACTGAAAATAATTAGTACTAAACCATAATTTGGAATAACTTTATGCAGTTTTTTCAAAGTCCAGAGAACACCCTTTGAAAACGGCTTGATTATGGGCCAGCCCCAATTCATCGTTTGTTCAAGGGAAGGATCTACGTTGTTGAGAAAACTCTGTTCAAGGGGACCGAAATAAAGAGTGATATGCCGGCTGATATCTCCATCGAAAAGATTAAAAATCAGTCCGGTCTCCAGCAGCTTTGGTGGGTATTTACCATTATATAAGCTGTCTGGCCAGGTATAGAGCTTTACACCCGCTGCGGGACGTTCCGGAACCATAGCGAATAGAAAGTACTTATTCCGCTGGGCGACCCAGGTTGTTGGTCCAGTTGCCTGTTCTTCAGAAGCTTTTTTACCCTTGGTTTTGAAGTTTTCCTTTTTCTTTCCCATAAGGAAAGAGGCTTCTGTGTAAAAGAGATCCTGGGCGCTGTCCATTTCAGTTTGCGCAATTCCTCCACCCCAGGAGAATACTACGTTCGCAGCCTTTGTCAGGTCACCAAGACCTTTACTTTCTATATATATATCAACAACATAAGTATCATAATGAAAAACAAATATTTCTGAATAAGTGGTTACTTCATTCAGTTGAAGCGTAAATATCAACGTGTCGGATTGCTTGCTTTCATCTAATTTGATTGTATTTTTATTAGCAGTGAAATTCTTCTCCGACGTTCTGAGCAACCCTCTTCCTCCACGGGCTATCAGTTCTAAATTGTGCTGAGTATCTCTTTGCCGTACTAACTCTTCGGGTTCATGCAGATATGGTTGTGTAGGTTTGATAATCCATGATTTAACAATTGCGCCCCGTGTGCTGAAAACGCCTTCGTATAATGGAGTTTCAATCTTTATTTCTTTTTCCGGTATTCCATAACCGGAAGACGATAAGGAGTCACCAGTGTCAAATGAACCAAAATCTGTCGTTTGCGGAGTGCTATCGTAATGATCGCCTGATGCAGGGAACCGGTCTTGTCTTTCCTGATAAGGTCGGGTTTCGGGCTGATAAGTACCCTTATCCTGTTCGAGTGCAGTTGAATCACTCGTCTCTTTTGGTGGAGAGACCAGCTTATAATACTGAGGCATCAACATCAGGATGATGCCGATTACAACAAAAGCGAGTACGGTTCTTTTATCCATAATAAACAGCGATCTTAGGGTACAACATATTGGTTATCAATAAACAAGGAACTACTTTCGTGATCCGAATAATCCCAAATTATCACTGAAATTCCTTAGCTGGTGGAACAGGGTCGTATCCCCCCGGATGTAATGGGTTACACTTGGCGAATCGTATTGCGAACAACCACAATCCTCTGAATAATCCATGCGAACGTAATGCATCTTCGGCATAATGACTGCAAGTAGGATAGAACCTGCATTTACTGCCAAGCATGGCAAAAACAGGTGAACCTATAATATGATAGATTCGAATCAGAGGTATAATCATCCATAATGATAACAACCTGTTTAATTTAACAAAAGTTGTTCCAGCTTGTATCACTCTGATTCCCTGATTGATCGTACTTTTGCCAAGAGTCCGGTTAAGTTTTCAAAAAACCGGTTCCAGTCCTCTGGAGGTTGATAAAGTCGAATTAACACGTCGGTACTTTCCGGAAAAAGAGACTTGTTTCGGCGGAAAAACTCCCTGACTCTCCGCCGGGCATAGTTTCTTTTTACCGCCCCGCCGAACGCCTTGATTGGTGCAATAACACCAAAGCGCCTTTTCCGGGATGGTAAAAAAAAAGGGTAGCGTTCTTCCCACGTACCTTGCGACCATTCCTGATAACATTTTGGAAAGCTAGATGACCGCGAAGGATTTCTGCCTTACTTAATGTCTCTTGTAGTTCACTCATCTGAAACGGTAAGTTTTTTCCGCCCTTTTGCTCTTCGGCGTTTCAAGACCATGCGCCCGTTTTTGGTAGCATTTCGTGAACGAAAACCATGCTTGTTACGGCGTTTTCGATTATGTGGTTGATAAGTTCTTTTCATAGCACTATCTGTCGTGTAAAGTTTAACTTACGTTTATGGAAAGTAATTTCCTTTGAAACCTTGGAATATAGCTTTGAGTTATTAACGAAACAACTCTATGTTTCTACTTGCTTGAGCCCGGAGGCAGAGTTCGGCAAAATTGAAAACTAAGGTAGCTCAGCTTTTTGATATCATTATATTTGCATAGTTTCAATTATGTCCTATATTTTGCGATCTTTCCAGATAGTGTTCCAGCAGTTCCTTAGTGAAACGGTGATCTGATGGGGTACCATAGAAATTTTGAGTATTAATAAATGAATATACTGAAACGATTTTCACATTATCTCTTTCCATACTGGTTTCATATTGTACTCTCTGTGTTGAGTACAATGTTGTTCGTTGCTTTTTCCGCAACGGCATATTGGCTGGCGGCGTCTTTCCTTCAAGTGTTGTTTACCGGGAGTGTAGATGAGGTTGCCCTGCAGCCGGATATATCATCACTTAATGATTTTCTGAAATACTGGACAGCCAAATTAATATACAGCGACTCAAACTCGGCTGCATTAACAAGAGCGGCGGCAGCGATAGCAATCGCATTTCTTGGTAAAAACCTCTTCAGTTATCTACAATTGTTTTTCATAAGCTTTGTTGAACAGAAAGTAATAAAAGATCTGCGTGACCAATTGTTTATGCATCAATTAAGACAGGATCTTGCTTTTTTTCATGAAAAGAAACGAGGTCATCTTATATCATCAATGCTGTCTGATGTAGAGACTCTGAACCAGGCAATAAATAAGAGTTTTACAAAGGCTATTCGTGATCCGTTGAACATCCTGGTTCTGCTTGTACTCCTGTTTACGGTGGCTCCGCGTCTTACATTGTTTGCCTTCCTGATCATTCCTGCTGTAGGGTGGACAATCCTGGTATTGGGACGCAAAATCAAAATTTATGCTACCAGGGTGCAGGAGGCTATCGCGGAGGTTACCGGGCATCTGCAGGAGACTATCAGCGGTATCAGGGTAGTTAAATCCTTTGCTGCTGAATCATTTGAGAACAAAAGATTTTTTTCTATAACACAAGCTCACTACAGAAATTCGTTTGCTAAAGAGAAATTCAGGCGCCTGGTTATTCCTTTGAATGAATTTGTCGGGGTAGTGATAATTTCAGGCCTTCTATATCTCGGTGGTGAACTGGTTTTGGTCAAGCAATCAATGAACAGCGAGGATTTTATCAGGTTCCTGGTGCTGCTTTTTGCATTGCTAAATCCCATTTTAAGTTTGACAAATTTCGCGGCAAATGTACGGGTGGCAGAGGCTGCAGGCAGCCGGGTATTTACTTTGATGGACAGGGTGCCAAATTTAAAGATTGCTGAAGTACCTGTAGTTCCTGGTAAATTTACCCAGGATATTAATATTGAAGATGTGACTTTCGGTTATTCTGATGACCAGAAGGTTTTAGAGAATATTTCGCTGAAAGTTTCAGCAGGCGAGAATATCGCAATTGTCGGACGGTCTGGATCCGGCAAGAGTACACTTGTCAACCTGTTACCAAGATTTTACGATCCGGTTACAGGAATGATCAGCATTGACGGATGTGATTTAAAAGACCTCGATTTGAAAGAATTAAGGAAATTATTCGGAATTGTAACACAAAACGTTATTCTTTTTCATGATACTGTCGCGGCGAATATTGCATACAGTGAAAACGGGATTGATCTGTCTAAGGTTGAAACTGCGGCAAAGGCGGCATATGCGCATGATTTTATCTCCGGACTGCCCGAAGGATACGATACGATTGTCGGCGAGCAGGGAGCATTGCTTTCCGGTGGGCAGAGGCAAAGGATCAGTATTGCCCGGGCGTTATTGCGAAATCCACCGATAACTATTCTTGATGAAGCCACGAGCGCTCTTGACCCCGAATCAGCGGACGAGGTGGCGAAGGCATTGGACTTCTTATCTGAAGGCAGGACAGTAATTATGGTCACGCACAGGTTGGCTTCAGTCATAGATGCGGATAGAATCGTGGTGCTGGACGAGGGCAGACTTGCAGGAATTGGAACACATTCGGAATTGTTGAAGACCTGTGAAATCTATCATACCCTTGCCGAACAACAACGGCTGGTTTGATAGAAGGGAAAATTATCCAGTTTATTAGTATCTGACTAAAATCCTTTGAATTCAAATTACTACAGGGTATTCAGGTTTGTTTTATTAAGTTTATTTATATCTATTTTGTTGTGGGTATTCCTATCTGTTTTGTACAAAGAAGATTTTCTATGTTTCATCGAAAATATCTCCGAAGGAGATGAACATGAATAGCCACGGGTGAAACCCGTGGAAGAGGGATAATCGTAATAATACCAACCCTGAAGGGGTTGAACAAACTGTTGTACGCCCCCTTCGGGGACGAGATCATTGTGACAATCATTCTCCGTGGGTTGGGCACCCACGGCTATTCATATTATTCCCCTTTAGGGAAGCTTAAAAGGCAGGAAATTGGTAAAACAAGGCAGGTAATTGGGTAAATTACGTATAATAACACTCTGTTCGAGTACCTCATGGGGTGGGACTGAAAAATGGGCGTTACGTGCGAGTGAAGTATTACACAAACGCGGGTATGCTGTCACTTTGATCTGCCGAGATACCTCTCTTTTCAGCTCTCGATCAACAGACAACCTGCCTATGGAAGAACTTCCCCTCAGAAATGATTCTGACCTGCGTTCTGTTTTCGCCCTCGCTGGAAAGCTGAAGAAAAGCGCCGATGTAGTACTTCTGACCCGTGTGCGTGATTATTGGCTGGGTGGATTAGCCGCAAGGATTGCCGGGGTTCCCGTTATATTGAGGCTGGGTGTGGTCAGGCATTTGAGGCAGAATTACATTATGGATCGATTACGGTATGGGATATTTCCGAATGTAATTTTAGTCAACGCAGAAGCTATTCGCGAAACGCTTAGTCAAACCCGATGGATAAAAAAAGAAAACATCTATGTAATTTACAACGGTGTAGATACACCCGGTGCGCTTGACGAAACAAAAAGAACCACTATCCGAGAGCAATTAGGTATTCCGGGCGATGAAATACTGATTGTAAGTACAGGGCGGCTTGCAGTTGAAAAAAGATGGCACTGGCTGATTGATGCTGTCGCTGCCTTGGTTGAAAAGGGTTATTCGGTCACAGCACGCCTTTTGGGCAAGGGCAGTGAGAGTGAAAAGCTATTGGAAAGAATAAGTGAGAAAGAATTAAGCTCCCGTTTTATTCTGCCGGGCGAAAGACATGATTCGCACTTATGGCAAGCCGCTGCAGATATTGTGGCTCTTCCGTCATCGAATGAGGGGATATCAAACTCGATGATTGAATCAATGGGCATGGGAGTTCCAGTGGTTGCAACGGAATCCGGTGGACTGAAAGAACATTTTACTGATGGTGACAACATCCTGTATTCAAGTACTGATGACTTCGAAGGGTTCTCTGAACGGCTTGAGAACCTGGTAGTTAATGAAAATTTAAGAGATAAGATCGGTAAAAGAGGTTTGGACACTGTCAGTAAACACTTTACCTGGAAATCTATGACCGATTCACTTGAGGAATTGATCAATAAAGTTTGTCGGGGTTCGTTGTGAGAATCATGTTTCTGAATCTTGCGGCAAACGCTGATTTCGGTGGAGGTGAAAATTGGACTCTCAATACTGCTACCGGGCTTTCCGGCAGGGGGCATGAGATAACTGTAGTGGGACGTGCCGGAACTCCCTTGACTGAAGAATCAGAAGAGAGAAATTATAAGATAGATTCAGTGCCGGTAGGAATTGATTATTCACCCGGTACGATACGTCGAATCAAAAAATTACTTCGAAATAATAATATTGAAGTGATTGTAGTTCATCATAATAAAGATGTTAGAACTGGAGGAGTCGCAGCGAGAATCGCCGGGATTCCGGTAGTTCACAGAAATGGATTTCCGATTCTTCACAATACCTTCCGCCATAAAATAACTTACCGGTTGACAGACAGGATTCTGACAAATTCAAACCGTATCAAGGAGAAATATCTTTCATTCGGTTGGATTGACCCTGGTAAAATTGATGTCGTACCGAATGGTGTAAGAGAAATAAATAAAAAATTGGATCGGGAAAAAATTCGTGAAAAATGGGGTGTTGATTCAGGCAATCTTGTTGCTGTTTTCGCCGGACGGCTCACTAAGGTGAAAAGAGTCAAAGACCTTATCGCAGCTTTTTCCATGCTTGATGAAAAAAGCAGATGGAAACTTGTGATCCTGGGAAAAGGAGATGAAGAATCAACCCTACGAAAAACAATAGATCAGGCAAGCAGGGATAAGCAGGTTTTATTAGCTGGATTTTACAAGAATGCGGCTCAATATCTTAGTGCCGCAGATCTTGTATTGCTTCCATCATCTGATGAGGGTATGCCGAATGTTCTAATGGAGTCAATGATTCAAGGGATACCGGTCGCTTCAACGCCTGTGGGAGACGTACCTTATCTTTTGAATGACGGCAAAGCTGGATGGCTGATCAAGACAGGAGATGTCGAAGCCTGGGCGGATTTGCTTACAAAACTCGAAAATCAATCTCATCGACTGATTGAAATGGGAACAGGCGGTGAAAAATGGGTCAGGGAGCATTTTTCATTTGACAAAATGCTGGATGGTGTCGAAGACTCGCTGAAAAAAAGTTTTCACTAAGAACAAAAATGAATGCTTATCCTTTAAAACGTGTCTGGTGGCGGACACTTCTTTTTTCTTTAATCGGGCGACTGGTGAAAAAGCCTGATGGAAAAGTACCTCCGTTGCCGAAGAAGCCAAAACGTATTCTTGTACTCACCCCGGTGTTGAGGGGTGATTATATAATTTTGTCTCCTTTGCTTAGTGGAATATCAAGAGCTTACCCACAGGCAGAAATAGCAGTCGTAGTAACCCGGGCGAGTCGGGAGCTTGCTGAAGCGGATCCTATTGTAGATAGAGTCTTACTCTATAGAAAGCTTCCGGCATGGTACAAATCTGTTTGGGAAATTTTTAATTACAGACCTTGTATCGTAGTCTTACCGAAAGCTCACCCGGCATTTACTGAATCTTTAATGCTGTTACTTTCGCGTTCACCTTTCAGGGTTGGTTTAAGCCACCCATATCATGATGCCTTCCTGACACATCCGGTGCATCACGAACAAGAGAATGAACACAGGACAGAAGCCTATGCACGATTGTTGGCGCCATTTGGAATTGATCCCTCTGATGTAAATCGAAGACTGATAATAGGTAAAAAACCGGAATCGGAGAAAATGGCAGAGCTGTTCATTTCTAAGCACGGCGAAGGTTTGTGGATTACAATAAATATCTCTGCGGGTTCGGGCGCACGGTTCTGGCAAACAGAACAATGGAAAAAATTGATTAGATGCCTTACGGAATCGCGCCGGGAAATAAAAATCCTGATAATTGGTTCACCGGCCGACAGGGCGCAATGCCAGGGAGTGGCGCGAGAATTTGATAATGTTTATACAGTTGACACTCCCGGCTTCCTTGATGCGGCGGCATTGCTGGCGAAAACGAAATTGCTGATCAGTCCTGATACAGGTACTGTTCATGCCGCGGCGGCACGAAATGTACCGGTTGTGGTATTGTATAATGGAGATAAAATTAACTATGTAAGGTTTTCGCCGGAAAGTGTACCCCACCGTGCTGTGTTTGCTGAAGAAGGCAAAGATGTAACTACTATTTCATTCCGGGAAGTGTTTCATGAAGTTATTCATCTACTGGTTGAAATTGAATTATGATTTCCATTAAATATGGGCAATGTATTGACGAATGAATCCGAATTAAAAAAGAAAGATTTATATGAACGAATAAAAGAACCATTGCCGCCGGTTCTATCGAAAACCTCGACTTTTGCCGGAAGTTTCTGGGTGATAATATTCTTTACTTCTCTTCTTTTCATTCCTGATCACTTAATTACAATTATTATCTTTGGAACTCTCCTTGCGTTAATCCTGGTAGTTACGGGACGATTACCGTTTCCGAGAAATCATCAGGCGGCAATGATTTTCTTCCTTTTGTTTATTTTTATATTGATCTATAGTTTATTTTATGAAGCTGATTCTGACCATGATTCACTCCCTGTTTTGCCTGTCGTTTTTTCGTTTCTAATTGTGTTTTCAATCGTATCCCTGCTGAGAACTACTAAATCTTTGTGGATTGGCTGGTTCTCTGTGATGACTTTGGGAGTGGCTTTTTCTCTTCTTCACCTTATAGGTTATAAATGGAATGTGGGATATCCCGGGTTCACAACTGAAATATTATTGGTACTGTTTGGTGCTCCATTAGTCCTGTCCTTGAGGGGCTGGAAGCAACGTATTGGATTTCTATTCCTTGCAATTATTTTTGTGTCAGCGTGTTTTCATGCATTAAAACCAGGTTCATTCAGTCTTGTTATTCCACAGTATGCCGATATTATTGAATTTTTTGTAATTATAATTCTTCTATCATCAATTCTTCGACAGGGCTATAAGGACCTGAAGAGGTGGAAAACACCATGCATTTCACGGAGCCTGTATCTTAGTGGAATGTTAAGTGCCGTCTTTTTCCCAATATTGGTAATAATGCAGGGTTGGACGTTGAATGAAAACATGGTCTATCTAACTGCCGCATTGCTTGGAATCGGACTGGCTGGTAGGGAAAGGTTGATTCACGAGGATTTTACACGCCATCCACGCCGCCGCCAGACTCATATTTATGGATATTTCCAGGAAACAGGAATATTTTTCGAATCATTAATAGCCGCCATTATTTCAATATTCAGATCCGGTCATGAACAAACGAGGCATAAGAGCCAGTCGAAGATAATAGACAGCGACAGTAATAAACTTTATTTCCCCTACCAAACAGGTACACCGAATTGGATTCCGGTATGTATGCATCTGCATACGAATTATTGGGAAGGCGCTTTCAACGCGGATGAAGTCGCTGACTATTACGCCCGGCTTGGCGCCAAGGCGGTAATAATTACTGATCATAACCGAATAACTACCTCATCAAACTCTGTCTCTGTTTTGCCTGCTTATGAACATGGCTGGGGTTTTTATAATCACCATGTATTAGCGCTGGGGGCAAAGAAAGCGCTTCCCGATGAAAGTATTTTTGGCAAATCACAAAATCTAAAAAGAAGACAATTAGCTTCTCTACGTAAGAATTCTGATTTTCTTATCCTGGCTCATCCTATGCATAAAGATGCCTGGTCTGAAAAGGATGTGTCCAATCTTGATTATGATGCGCTGGAGATTTTCAATAAATCAATTGAAAGTGTTAATCGTTGGGATGAAGCATTATCGTCGGGGAGACTTGTCTGGGGTACTGCTGGTGATGATTGCCATGATCTCAGGAGCAGGCATCAAACGGCGAAACGGTATATCCTGGTTGATATTCGAGACGAGCAGGGACTGACCGCTGAAACACTTATTAAAGCCCTCCGAAAGGGAGCTTTTATAGCTGTATGGCAGCGTAACCGGAACTTCACCTCAAAACTGCCGCCGGATGATCTTCCATTGATCTCTTCCTTTGATCAATATGATGATACTTTGAAGCTCATCTTTGATAAGCCGGTTGATAAAGTTACCCTCATTGGAAAAAATGGAGTAATGATAAAGGAACTCAAGTCAGTTGAAGATGTTGAAATTCTATTGCCTGGAGGATCTGGATATATAAGAGCGGAAATCAGGCATGATATGTATTCAATCATGCTAAATCCAATTGCGAGAATAAAAGAATTCCCGGTAGAAAAATAATCACTTTCGTCATTGCGAGGTAGCGAAGCGACGAAGCAATCCCCTGAATTGAATCAATAAAGAATGATTACTTTTCTCTGGTTTTCTCCAGTGCCTATGTGGATTCCCGCGTCAACGCGTCAGAGGTTGCACAAGGTCCGAGAATAAAGTTTACTTTCTGCGCCAATATGGCAGAGTCGGCAAGCCATACCGGCGGCACTCAAAATCATGTGTTTATAAATTATTGTGAAATATAAAGTATGCTCGTTATTCTGTTACTGGCATGGAGCTTGTACTTTATAAACATGTAGCAATATATTTTGGTGTTATTCCTCTGAAGGCACGAATGACATGATAGCATTTTTTCATTTTAGGGTTCCGATAATGGATTTAAGCAGACTCACAAAAAAATCACAGGCTGCAATACATGAAGCGCAGGTCGGTGCGGTAAAGTATGGACATATTGAAGTAGATGTTGAACATCTGCTTACTGCGTTGCTTGAGCAGGAAAATGGGATAGCTCCAAGACTTCTGGAGAAAATTGATATTCCTGTCGATGCGTTCCTGCTGAGTATTAGCAGAGATTTGCAGAAAAGACCTCATCAATCCGGCCACGGCGCTGAAGCGGGCAAGGCATATATCACCCAGAGGCTTGAAAAAATTCTTGTTAACGCTGAAGATGAAGCGAAAAGAATAAAAGATGAATATGTATCAGTTGAACACCTTTTGCTGGCAATGGTTGACGAAGGAAAACAGACACCATCAGGAAAGCTGTTTATTCAATTCAATATAACAAGGGAAAAAATTCTTTCGGCAATGAATGAAGTACGTGGAAGGCAGAGAGTAAGGAGTAGTGAGCCGGAGGAAACATACGAAGCCCTTGAAAGATATGGTCGAGACCTGGTGGTTGAAGCGCGGAAAGGTAAACTAGACCCGGTTATTGGTCGAGACGAAGAAATACGACGGGTTATCAGGATATTAAGCAGAAAAACAAAGAATAACCCGGTTTTGATCGGGGAGCCCGGTGTTGGTAAAACGGCCATAGTTGAAGGGCTGGCACATCGCATCGTTCGAGGAGATGTACCGGGAAGCTTGAAGGATAAATCTATATTTTCACTGGATATGGGTTCTTTAATTGCTGGAGCGAAATTCCGGGGCGAGTTTGAAGAAAGACTGAAAGCTGTCCTGGCTGAAGTGAAACAGTCCGAGGGCAATATCCTGATGTTCATTGATGAGCTGCATACAATCGTGGGAGCGGGCAAGGCGGAAGGGGCGATGGATGCAGGAAATATGTTGAAACCGATGCTTGCACGCGGTGAGTTGCATTGTATCGGTGCAACGACTCTCGATGAATACCGTACCAATATCGAAGCGGATAGTGCGTTGGAACGAAGGTTTCAACCAATCCTAATAAATCCACCCAGCGTGGAAGATACAATCTCGATATTGCGAGGTTTGAAAGAGCGTTTTGAGGTGCATCACGGTGTAAAAATACAGGATAACGCTATCGTTTCATCTGCTGTTCTCTCCAACCGCTACATAACCGAACGGTTTCTCCCCGACAAAGCAATTGATCTTGTGGACGAAGCCTGCGCTATGATTCGTACCGAAATAGACTCTATGCCCGCTGAACTTGATGCTGTCACCCGCAGAGTAATGCAACATGAAATCGAGGCGGCGGCTTTATCAAAAGAAGACGATGCCTCCAGCATGGAGCGGTTTGAAACATTGAGAAAAGAACTGGCTGATGAACGTGAGAAAGCTGATGCGATGCAAGCGCAGTGGGATGCTGAAAAACTGGCGATAGATCGAGTACGCAAAATACGTGAAGAAATAGAGATATTAAGACTTCAAATTGATAAGGCTGAACGAGAATATGACCTGAACCTTGCTGCTGAATTAAAACACGGACGCCTTCCGGAGCTGCAAAAGAAACTAGGAGTAGAAGAGGATAAGTTTGCAGCCCGTCAGACCGGAAATAAACTGTTACGCGAGGAAGTGACCGAGGACGAGATATCTGATATTGTAGCTAAATGGACTGGAATTCCAGTCAGCCGTTTGATGGAGGGTGAAAAAGAGAAGCTGCTGAAGTTGGATCAAATCCTGCATCAGAGGGTGATTGGTCAGGATCAAGCTGTTCAGCTCGTGACTGATGCTATCATAAGGTCAAGATCGGGAATAAAAGATCCAAAACGTCCTATCGGTAGTTTTCTTTTTCTCGGTCCGTCCGGGGTTGGCAAAACAGAACTTGCCAAAACCCTTGCAGAGGCTCTGTTTGACAGCGAGGAAAACTTGGTTCGGATAGATATGAGTGAATATATGGAGCGTCATTCTGTCTCGCGTCTTACAGGCGCCCCTCCGGGATATATCGGGTACGATGAAGGTGGACAACTGACTGAGACGGTCAGACGTAAACCATATTCCGTTGTACTCTTTGATGAGATCGATAAAGCACATCCGGATGTGTTCAACGTGCTACTGCATGTTCTCGATGATGGCAGGATTACCGACAGCCACGGGAGAACAGTGAATTTCAAAAATACGGTTCTCATTCTAACCGGTAATATCGGTTCTACAGAACTCTTGAATGGTTTAACGTCCGATGGCAGGATTACTGAAGATGTTCATAATAAGGTAATGGCTGAATTGAGAGAAGTTTTCAGACCTGAGTTCTTGAATAGACTTGATGATGTTATCATGTTCAAGCCGCTTACGTTAAAAGAGATCGAAGAGATAATCGACCTGCTGATAAATGAATTACAGAAAAGGTTACAAGATAGAAATATTCAATTGCAGCTTAGTCCGGCAGCAAGAGAATTTATAGCCGCGGAGGCTTATGATCCTGTTTTCGGAGCACGCCCACTAAAACGTTACCTCCAAAGTGAAATCGAAACACACCTGGGACGCTCGATTGTGGAGGGGAGTATTAAAGACGGTTCTGCAGTATTAATAGATATGGTCAATAATACCCTGAAAATAAGCGTGTCGTAGAACTCTATAGCAAAATGTACAGAGTTAAAAAGTGTAGAGTCCAAAAGTATAGAGTTCAACCTTCAGGTTGTTCTTTTTATTTACACACTGAAGTGTGAACTCTATACTTTTATAAAAATCAGAATTCTTTCAATATCAATTCATCAAGATCTCTCTTTGGAACATGGTGGACTTCGTTGTCATCCCACCAATAATTGAAATCATCGTTTTCAGGCATGGTTTCTATGACAACTTTCTCTCCGGGTTCCCCGATTGCAAGTATTAAAAGGATATCAAATTGCTCCTTAATCTCGAGAGCTACTCTTAATTGAGAGCGCTTGATAGACCCCATCATACAGCAGCCTAAACCCATAGAGCGAGCCCCAAGCATCATAGTTTGTGCAGAAATACCATGATCACAATCAATATCCCGGTGGAGATTCTTGTCTCCAAGAATAACGATATATCCGGAAGGACGCTCCGATTCATTCGGTCCATCCCAATCCTTAAGTGCGGCAGCCCATCCAAGACAACTAAATACTTGATTACACACATCATGCACTGAAACGAGGATATACTTCAGTGGTTGTAGGTTTCTTGCCGACGATGTCTGCCTGGCGAGCGAAACAAGCTCTTGCAGGACAGGCAGGGATACACGTGTTTCAGTACGAAACCTGCGCGTTGAACGTGTTTCCGTTACAAGTTTTGAAAAATCGTTAAAGTCCATTGAGAAACTCCTCTAAAAAAACTCTTGAACTGGAGGCTAAAATTTACGAAACTCTGTGCGGCACTTGCATAGTGTTTGACTTTCATGTAAAATGCAAGCGAAAAGTTGAAAACAACAAAGCAATCCGGAGGAAAAAATGCAACTGGCAACCAGGCTCGATTTTGATGGTTTAGTTTGTGCGGCGATGATCTATGAAATGGAGAGAATCGAAGAGATAAACTTTACAAACCCCAAGGAACTTGAAGAAGGCAGAATGCCTTTTTACTTTGATTATGGCGATGCGCTTGCCCACCTGCCATTTAATGCAAATGCCAGGCTGTGGTTTCATAATCGTGATTTCGAGAGTATTCCACCTCAGAAACTCGAAGGTGTACGAGGTAAATGGGCTCACGCTAACTGTGTATCGACCCTTGTATATGAATATTATAATAAACCGGAGCTGGAAAAATTCAAGCCATTGGTTGATCATGCTGATAATTTAGGTGCAGCTATTCTCACCAAGGAAGACATACTTGACCCCAAAGGCTGGATGATGCTTTGTTACACTCTTGATCCACGTTTTGCCCAGGATCATGGCTATGGCGTTGAAATATTGACAGCTATACGAACAGGTAAATCACCCGAAGAAATTCTCCAGAAAGAAAAAGTTGCCTTGCGTGTAAGTAGATACCTGGAAGATGAAAAACGTTACCGTGCAGAATTAAAACAGCATACCAAGATGGATGGAAACGTTATTTTAACCGACTTCACTGATTTTACTGATGCTCCACGTGGAAACCGCTTTGTTGCTTTTCTTGCGTATCCTGACGGCAATGTTCAAGTCCGAGTTGATAATGATCGCGATCCCATGAGGTTGAAAGTCTCTGTAAGCAAAAGTATTTTCAATAAAACTTGTGGAGTTAATGTCGGTGAATTGATGAAAGAATATTCCGGCGGCGGGGTTGAAGGTGCTGGAACATGTCCGATTGCTGCAAGGAACAAGGACAAACGTGTTCCGGAAATTATTGAAAAGCTTAAAGGTTAGACAATTCATATACCATTCTGTTTAGATGAATTACGTAACCCGGGTGTGTTCGCCCGGGTTTTTGATATGTTAAATGAATATTAATCCCAACCAAATTAATGAGAGCAAGAGCTTATTATTTGGTGATACTTGACTCTATGAATTAAGTTCTTATATTTGGAGGCTATGGGTTTAAGCAGGCTTTTTGCTTAAGCAGATTATTGCAGGAAAAGGCAACATCCTGTTTTAACTTAACATGGTTTAACGTCGGATAGATGTTTGACTCGGTTGGTTCTTTACTTATTTGAATGACCTACCGTAATGCTGCCGGTGTAGCTCAGTGGTAGAGCACCGGATTTGTAATCCGGCGGCCGAGGGTTCGACTCCCTCCGCCGGCCCAATGCCGTTTGGAGGGATGTATAGCTTTGGAGAGTCTCAAATTTTCTCTGGAGCGGGATTTAACGGTGACACGAACCGCAATGCAGGGAGCCTGTTACTACAGCATAGGTAACATGCTATTTACCTGGATATGCGAGGCGCGCCACCTTTTATGTATTTCTTGAAATTAGACTTTATTCCCGGATATTGTCCAATAGGCAGTGTGATATGAATTTGCCGAGGTGATTGGGGGGATGCCCGAGCGGCCAAAGGGAGCAGACTGTAAATCTGCCGGCGTATGCCTTCGTAGGTTCAAATCCTACTCCCCCCACGTGTTTTAAATTAGGAATTACAAAAATATTTATGTGCGGGTAATTAAGATTTTTAAAGGTTTTGATTCCTAATTCATAATTCCTAATTTCTAATTGTTTTTTTTGCGGGAGTAGCTCAATTGGCTAGAGCATCGGCCTTCCAAGCCGAAGGT
Organism: Candidatus Electryonea clarkiae; assembly: GCA_030765455.1. Taxonomy (GTDB): domain Bacteria; phylum Electryoneota; class Electryoneia; order Electryoneales; family Electryoneaceae; genus Electryonea; species Electryonea clarkiae. The sequence continues at coordinate 46,011 of JAVCCM010000121.1, forward strand.
TACGGGTTCGAGCCCCGTTTCCCGCCCTATACGAATCTGGGATCGATGGAATAGATTTCTGATCATTTTTAGAATTTATAACTTTTTAATAGTATGTATTTGCAGTCTGTATATGCGCTGTTACGTTTGGCGGATTAATTATTTAAAAATTTTGATTCATAATTCTTAATTGGTTTCGTTTTCGCCATCGTAGCTCAGTCGGTAGAGCGCGTCCTTGGTAAGGACGAGGTCACCGGTTCAATCCCGGTCGATGGCCCATAATTGCAAATATAATTTTTTGTTGTACAGGATATTTCAGGGTTTTTAGGAGAAAAGGACATGGCCAAGGAGAAATTTGCGCGGACTAAGCCGCATGTCAATATCGGCACAATCGGTCACGTAGATCATGGTAAGACGACTTTGACCGCCGCTATGACGCTTGTATTGTCAA
>JAVCCM010000122.1 GCA_030765455.1 Candidatus Electryonea clarkiae
AGCGGTCAATGTCCACTACCACAACGTCGTAATAACCACGATTGGGATTTACATCTAACTCTGACTCACCTCCGTAACCGGGACCAACAACATGGCTGCTAAGCGCCTGTTCAGCCGGGTTATCGCTTTTGGCGGAATCATTCTGGTTTGAGCAACCGACAAGAACCACCAAAATGTAAAATAATAGTAAAGCTTTTTGCAAATTCACTTTCCCTCCTCTTTTTAAGTGATTTGTGAAGATAGGCACATGATAAACGGAATGCAATTTTGTGAAAGATTTTATTTTATTTTATTTTGGAGTTCTTTATCAGCGAACCAAACGAAAAAGAGTTACGACTGTGAACTCGTAACGCCTATGATATGAAAGACTTCCAGGATGTCTTACTTGTTGAATTCCTGATTTATGAACACTCCAAACTGTCGCTAACCGGTCAATCTGACTTCGACTTCATTAGCTACGACCATTCCTTTTGTGGTGTATCGTAAAATTTTGTTCATTCTTTCCAAAAGTCCTTCATTAAGTAAGTCGTCAATACAATGCGGGGGCCAGTGGCGGTTGGCTTTCGACGCCAGTTCTGCCAAGAGTTTTTCCGGAATTCCCTCGATCATTCTCAGTCCAAGCATTACTCCCTCTTCATATTCCTGGAGAGGAGTAAGGATTTCACTTCCTTCTATGCCGTTTTTATCTGGTTTCAAAGATTCCAGCCATAGGTTCGTATCTCGATAATTCCAGAATCTTTTCTTTCTTGCAGCGTCGAAACTGTGACTGGACGGGCCAAGCGCCAGGTATGAGCTGCCATTCCAGTAAGAAAGATTATGCAGGCTTTGGTGGCTAGAAGGAGTTGAATCTGTATCTTGTTTTGCCCAATTGGATATCTCATAGTGCTCGTATCCTGATTCAGCTAACAGATCACAAGCAATTAAATACTGCTCCAAATCAATTTGTTCATCCGATTTAATCTTTTCCCCTTTAAGTTCCATATCATAAAACGGTGTTCCATCCTCGATAGTCAAACCATAAGCACTGATGTGTTCAGGATTCCATCTGATTATTTCTTCAATGGTTCTGCGCCATGAAGTAACCGGATCATATTGAGAGTCGGGGACATGGGTGCCATAAATCAAGTCAACGCTCAACTGTGGAAATCCCGCATCTCGAAGATTTGAAAATCCTCTCCGCGCATCATCTGCTGAATGAATTCTACTAAGTCGATTGAGCACAGAATCATCAAGCGATTGTACTCCCAGGCTGATTCGGTTTATCCCGGCAGACAACCAGCCTTCTATTTTTTCTGTGGTAATTGTCCCCGGATTAACTTCAATAGAACATTCTGCATTTGATTCAAATTTGAAGATATCTCTCAGCATTCCGGTAGTGTTTAGTACCTGCTGACCGGTCATTATTGAAGGAGTGCCACCTCCAAAAAAGAGGCTGTGAACTGTCATGTCTTTCCAGGGAGTCTGGGAAGAAAATAATTCCGCAGATGCAACAATCCCCTCAAGCGTTTTTTCGATTTGAAGAGGACCATGAGCCACATCAGATGCAAATGCGCAATAAGGGCATTTTTTGACGCAAAAAGGTAAGTGAACATATAAAGCGAAAGATTTCATATTCTCAGTCAGTCCTACTAATCAAGTTAAGAATTAAATTATATTCATGTTCTTCTGACTGTCAACAATATATGCCTTATTCATACCTGGATATGCATAATATTATCCAATCTTTATTTTCGCGCAAAGACGCAAAGACGTAAGGGTGCAAGGGTGCGAGGATGCAAAAAAATTCCTAATTCCTAATTAAATCAAACATACGTATCAATCTGTGTCTCCTCCTGTCCTTCCAATGTGGCTTCATGTTCCATTGGCTGATTTGTATAATCTGTCTTATGAAGTTGTATCTCAGATTTGCTTGATGTTATTTGTGTAGTCTCAAATTTCTGGGCAGGGGCATCACTGACTTCTCTCGTATCAGTTTTTGCAGTATTAACTTGCTCTTTCTGGGCTTCTTCTTGTTGAGGTGGTTTCTGCGTTGCGTAATCCATTGCAGGCTGAACCATCTCAAACATTGCATGTTGCGAAGGATCTATCATTTTTATCTCCTAATTTACTAATGATTTAAAGATACATATCAAGTTGATTTCCGATTCGGGCTGACTGTGAACTGGATTTCGATACAGTTGCACTGGAAGATCCCTGGGGTAATCCCCGCCCTTTTATTCCAGTGACACCAAAGGAGAATTTTCCGCCCTCAACAAAAACCTTAGCCTTGGATTTCATCTGAATAGACCGGGCAAGGCCTTTGGCGGTTTTTTCCTTCTCATTCTTATCTTTATGTTTCACTGGAGATTCCCAGGGATCAGCCCAACCCTTAAGTGGTTTTGAGGCAACACCTGAAAAATTTGTCTTGTCAGCCATTTTCTTTTCTCAATTTTGTGCCAGATCATCGTCATGATCCTTTTTTGCTAATATTTTGAAATACTTTCGTTAAACTTCATCTTCATAATTAATCTTGCCGGAATTTGTTCGAATCTGAGTCGATGTTTCGATTGTGACACCTTCTTTGGGAAAATCACCCTTAAAACTGACTTCAGCTTCCACTTTTATTATCAATTCTTCATCTTCGGTTGAATCGAACGACCTGTTACTGATTGATGGAATTGGTGAAGAAATTTCTGTCGTTCCAACTTGTTCGATTTCTTCCACGACTTCATGTTCTCCCAAGCGTCTGACTCTTGCTCTGAACGAAGCACCCGGCGGAGCATAACTCGTAAATTGCTTTACTTCAGAATCTTCAATCGTTGATTCAGGATATTCTCGTGATTTATTCGGATGACGCGGTATCAACGCATTATTATTATTTACAGGTTTCATCAAAAAATCCTCTGGTAGTCTCCGTAAGATCTATCCGCTAATCCTAATCCATACCCACGGTATGCGACAGTAGTTAAAGATGTTGACGGAAAATCAGGAAAGGATGTAGTTATTGCTTCTGCTGAATTTTGTAATGATTCGGCAAAATCGCCGTTCAAAGATGTCATCATAGATAGGGATTCATTTGAATCAAACAGATGTTCCGGGATGACATCTTCTCCTCCGCTTTCACGTTTAGCTATATCCGACCAGTATTGACCTGCGAGTTCAGGCGCGAATGCATCCTCAGGTTGAATTGTCTCCTGTGAATCCATCCATGTTCCAACTTTATCGTCATGTCCCGTCACTGAATCCGCCCATACAGCTTCCGCAACTCCCTTGTTTCCATCGAACCAGTCTTCATCAAAGGGGCTGCTTTCCACTCTTTTTGCCGCTTCGGATCCAAGGCGGTTACGGGTCTGATCGTCATATAATCCGGCATCACGCTTGTACGCCCTTGCGTTATCCATGTCCTGCTCCACCCAGTTTACCAAATCAGGTCGATCAAGCAGGTTCAGAGCGGCGAGGGGATGCTCTTTCATGAATTCTTCGTCAAGGATATCGCCCGAGTTTCTAAGTTTTTCTGATAACTCATTTCTAACCCTTTTTCTGCTTTCATCGAGCATAACCGCATCGGGTGATTCCTTGAGCAGGTCACGGAAATCATCTGAATCCTTGATTTCATCCGCCAGGCTTCCCCTGTTTTCCAAGGCGAGACGGGCAACATCAGGTTGTGATTCCCATGTCGCTTTATCCACACCGGCAGCGATGGCATTTTCAGCATATCCTGCCAATTCATATTCCTGGGCCTGGGCTTTTGAAGGAATATCATTCACATAGGAATCATTCAGGTCATCCGTATCAGTGAGTAAATCTCTCACCTCACTATCCTCACGAGCAAAAACCGAATCATAAGGATTACTCGAGCTGACCTCATCTACGGCTTCTTCATCGGCATTCCTGGTATGAATTTCCGGATATAAATCATAAAGCGGGTGTTCCTCTTCCATCAGCCTGGGCTCGGGATCGGAATCATGCTTTTCACCATCAGGTGTACGGAACATCGGGCTCGACGTATCAATACCACGAAACTCACCGACTGGTCTTGTATAAAATGGGGAGTATGGATCAACTCCCCTGAACCGTCCGATATCCGCTGATTTCCTGTCATCTTCGACGGCTGATTCAAAAGCATTCGTGTTATCTGAGCTGTAACCGGTTCTGCGGGACAGCCCCTGGTGCCTTCCCAGGAATTTGAGTGCAGTTGAACGAACTTGTAGGACGTCGAAACTCATATCAGGCTTTCATCCCGCTAAAGGTCAGATAATATCTGCCGATAATAGATGAGAGGTCAGCCGTGTGGAGAACACCGTATTGGCGTGTAATGCGCCACCTGCTGCCACAGGTAAACGGTATATTATCTTCCCATTGTTCGAATCGCATACCATCCGTCTCCTTTGGATGCTTTATTATGCCTTCTGCGGTTGACCTGGAACTGTCGATACCCTCTGCAACTGCGGGGGGTATTTTTTATACATCCCTTGTAGGGGCAGGATTTATCCGCCCGTGCATCGCATAAGCATTGTGTTTCCACGTACGGGCGGATAAATCCTGCCCCTACATTTGTTGGAAAACAACGTCAATTACATTTTCAAATTATTTCCGGATATTACAGAAGTAAAAAAATAGTGGGCAGCGGGTAAATGAAAGGATATTAATAAAAGTCCTTCAGTGTAGCGACATATTGTGCCGGCACACTAAAGAACGACAAGTATTCAAGACGATTCAGCTTCATTAGCCGCCATGCGGTAACCCGCACCGTACCAATTGTCGCCGATTGCTTCCACGTCTTCTTTGGAAACATTATTCTCTGCTGTGACCGAGCCCGTAGCTGCGGCTTTTCGTCCCTCATCGCTGATTTCTACTTTATCATGCAAATCGGGAAGAAGACGCTCCACAGATTGGCGGCTCTCGGATCGAGCAGGAACTTTTTTATCGGAAGTTTCCTTGACTTTGGCTTGCTGAATCTGGTTTGAGTAAACTCGAGAGATACCGTTTACCATTATGTCTCCTAAATGCAAATAAATAATCCCGGCGCTGCCACACCAGTATCTGCTCCTTAATGAACAAAAGTTATGCCAGCACACTGATATATGATTATGCAATTAAAATACAAATGTTTGATACTGATTTGAAAGCTCTTTTTTTCTGAATTATTCTGACTGAATGTAACTGATAAGACTCAAAGCTTGCAGTCGAAAGTATATACCCTTGAATCATAAACGATTACAATGACACATTATCGTTCCACTGCATAAATAACACCGACGTTTCGCGGAACTTGATACTGTCCGACTTGAATTAGATTCTGTCAGCGATTGTTATTACTGATTATACAAAAAGCCTGGATCCAAATAAGCCTCCTGTTTGGATTGTAACTCATTCGACTCTAAAATTTAATTCTCTAATATTCTAATATTATTATCAACAATTATTTATGAAATGGCATATCCATTGCAATTCAGCTTCTTGCGTAATAGTGTGGCAGCACATTCGTATATCCAAAGCACAAAACCCATAAAGGAGACGTAAATGGCTATCTCAAGAGTTAGTTCTGCTAACATGCAAAAGGCTCAGGGGCAACGAGCAAGAAGCTCATCCGCAAGAACTGGAAGAGCTGCGCCAACTGCACAAAGAGCACAAAAAGATTCAGTCAGCATTTCGAAGGAAGGAAGAGCCAGAGCCACGCAGAATGAGGCAAGAGGAAAACAAGGTAAAACAAGTTCTGCTGAAAAACCCCAACAGGCAAAGGCAAGAAACGCAAAAACATCCCGTTCTGATCCCCGTCAAGCAAAAACACAAGCGAGATCTGCATCTCATGCCCAACATGGAAGAGGACAAACACAGGGTTCACCGAATACCGGAAAATTTGGAGGAACCAGTACACAATTCTCTGAAAGTCCGGGAATAACATTCGGCGGTAAAGGTTAACCAATAAATATCAACTTTATAGCAATCAAAGCCCGAATTCATTTTTTTTAAAGTTCGGGCTTCATTTTGTTTGATTCCGACTAATCCTTGATGGAGGCATTTTGTCAATCTCGGGCTTGTCCGCAGATGGCGGGTTCGACCGGGAATCCACTATTATCAAAGAATTAGCGCTATGGACTAATCTATCAAGTCAGGTAATGACATAGCATTTAAGGTGCTTCGTACCATCAGTCTCTAAAAAATTAATAAATATATTTATTGACTATTAATCTTGCATTCTTCATCCTGATTGATTAAATTATTCTACGCTTGTTTAAGTTCTATTGCATTCACATCATTCACCTAAAATAAGAGATGATTATGCTTTCCGGAAACAAATCAGCTAAACTTAGCCTCCCCCAAATTATATTAATCCTTTGCCTGATTTTATCGTTCATCCCTGTTACTGCCCTTTGCTGGACAATGCCCGGCGAAACAAGACAGATAGATGAGGGAGCTGTCCTGCAGGAATGGAAAGACCTGGTAGAAGTGACCGGGTTCAGGTGGGATTATCCGCTTGGTATTTATGTGAGGGTAATAACAACATTCACATATTACAGATGGGAGCTATACGGAAATACAGAGATAACCGGACCAATTTCAGACATTAATCCTCCCAGTGTTGAACAGATGAACCTTTTCAGGGATAGTACAGAGATTGGTGATATTAGATTGCCCTATGATCAGATATTGTTAACTGAAGATAGTCGGTACAATATAGATATACTTGACATCCTTGAAGAAACTCGCGTAATGCACCCTATTGATTCTGCAACAGGTGACACTCTCACAGTTGAATATACTGTCGAAGTTGGCAGGAAATTAGGTTATGTGGAACATTTGGATCAGACACATTGGCTAATGTTCACGACCGGGGGGGATTTCAGGTCAAAATTATTGAACGTTCCCTGGGATGCCAACAATGAGGAACATCGCGGCGACGATATCTGGGCTTACGAAAATGGTACCTACATAGATGATTTTTATTTCACCCTGGTAGATACATTATGGCAGTTCGCACCTGATATTCACTTCACACTATCTGAACCCGAAACGATAAAGAACTGGCTGCCAGGCGTGGAGAATATCCCGGGCGGGTCAGACAACAACATTAACGTAAAAATCGCACTATATAATCCGGGAGTGCAGGAGGTACAAATAAAATTGCGCCTCTGGGATATAACATGGTATCCGGGGCAGAGAACTAACAGCATTGAATATGAAGTTGATAATGAATATGCACAGGGGTTGCTAGATACCGTTTTTAACCATCCCACCTGGGACGATACAGTTAGCTGGCGAAGATGTACCGATTCCACGTTTACGCTCCAGGACATGATAATGGACAGTACCTCAATTTCGTGGGATACTGTGATTTATAATGAGGGAGACCAGGGAGGATATTTTGATTTCTATTGGAACAGTCCCAAGGAACATGGTAATACCCTTGAACTTGCGCTGAAATCGCGCGATTTTGCGGCGAGAGGCTGGGTCACTGCTCTTGTCCGCCCCTGGAGCTGGAGAGAACTGCCTGATACCGATGATTGCTGGTATGCAATTAATATCTACAGGCGATTTTTTGATCATCAAAGATTTCCGATTTTACCTGTTCCTATAGACGAAGAGCTGCGATTCTACGACGTAAGTGGTTTTCAATGTCCTTTTGATGTGGGTGACAGAATGGCGGATGCCTGGGAATACGAATATTTGATGCCCGAAATGCAATACCAACCTGGACATTACCACGACATCATGCAATTCGATGCCTGGGAAGACAGTAGCAGCATCGACAGATCGTATTACGATTTCAATTACCCGCAAGCTAAGTTTAATGCTAAGAAAGGTGATGGATTCCTTAATTTTGAAAAATACAGGGGATTCTATGGTATTCACGGTACTTCTGTTAATCCCGACACTATATACTATACAAGGTTGAATCCCTACAAAAGAAATATTTTCGTTTTGACTTTCACTGATGATTCTACCTCATCAGGTACATACAACCGCAGGGATACACTGTCCTATTTTTATAACATAAGTACACCAGAATCATTGCATGTTGATTCTAGTGTTACGTTGATAGACCTATATCATTTGTATCATAATACCGATGAAGAGGCGTACAATTATGAAAAAGATGTATTTACGGACCACTTTAATTTTCTTATTCCAGAATCTGATAGTGTAGAAGCAAATCTGTATGGATTAAACACTTTTACTTATAATCTACCCAATCATGAAGGCTTAGCTGCTGTTTACAGTAATCAGATATATAAAATGGATAGAAACACATATTCACTCTACTTGCGGCTTGCGGATGATCCTGTCACTGAACCAAAAAGAATATGGGGTTATGTTGTCAGCAGTGAATTGTCAGATTCATCCGGAATTCCAGGAACGTTTCATGTGCCCTCGTATACATATTTATGTCAAACTTACCTTGGTCATATTATGTTGCATCCATACGCTATTCGGGATGGAGAATACCAGACTGACTGGATAAAAGACGCACAAGCATATACTTTCGGACACGAGTTAGGGCATTTTGTCGGAATGAATCACCATATTCAAGAGCCATGGCGACCACCTGAGGATTTTTCGATTATGACTGATGCTGATACTGTTTATCCGAGAGGTGTTTTATCAACCCAATGGACGATATATAAATATGGCGACTATTCCAATTTCAGATTACAAAAATAAGCGAGTTGCCATTCAAAGAAAGGATTAAAAAATGAGAAGAAAACATTTATATGCAAATTTAATAATCATTTTCTTGTTGGTATGTATAACAGCTCATGCTTCTTTCTGGAAACCGTCCAAAGCTTGGGATTTTAGAAATTACGGACATAAGAATCCTCACCTTTTTAATTATGGTAGTAGTCTTCCAGTTATTGTAAACGATTATGTTACACGTTTTGGAGGTTACCCAAGATATTTTCTTTGGGAAAATGATACCACAGAAATCGATTTGGACTGGGGCATTACATACAGATCTATGCAAACACCCGGACAGAATTATACCTGGGGACAGTTACGACAATATTTTTTCTGGAGCATAAAAGATGCTGAAGGAGATACTTCTTTCTACGCCCCATGTACACTCGGAGTCGATACAACTCATGTTGGTGGACAGCCCGGTTTTGGAATGGGATACCGTTTGAGAATAAATGCCTGGGATCTTCCTTTACCAAAAGACAGCACTGTATTTGGTGTTAAGTTGTTGATTTTTGATACAACTGCAACAACAGGAACCATTCAAGCGGAGGTCGCCAGCTTTACGATACTTAAAATTCCCATAGAAACAGCTATGGACAGTTTGTTATGGATTATGGGAAACGGTCATAAAACCGTTGAGAACATGGAGTATGTTACCGAAAGATTTCCACGCAGTTATTTGACGCAAATCTGGGGGAAAATTGTTTTCTGGGAGGAAGAGGAATGGGTAAAAGCAAGAAGATGTGTTCTTCGTATGATCAGTATCTTGGAAAAAAACAACGATTCCACACCTTATGGTCCAAAAACTATAGAAGCGAGAAAAAAATATAAATCTATGGCTAACGTAGTTGTCCATCCTGATTATTTTGGTTTAAAAAAGCCTGAAAATAAAATGGAACGCTTACGCAATGATCTTATTGTTCTTGACAGGAAGATTGCCGAACAATGAGAATTTATGTGGAAGATACAATATGTCTATAAACAACAATTACAAATATAGAGAGTTTACTTTGTCTTTGTTTCTGCTGGTTTTTGCATTATGCTTTCCAGTTTATGCTTCATTCTGGAAACCGTCAAAGGCTTGGAATTTTTATACTGGTGTACACAAGAATACGCATCTTTACAACTACGGTAGTGGACTTCCATATATTGAAAATGACTATATAAACCGTTTCTGCGGTTATCCACGATATTTTCTCTGGGAAGGTGACACAACCAACATAGACCTTAACTGGCAATTGGAATATAGGTCACTTCGCGGTCCCGGGCAAAATTATACTTGGGGACAGCTCAGGGAGTATTTTTTCTGGGAGATTGAAGACACAGAAGGCGATACAAATTTTTATGCTCCATGTACACTTGGCGTAGATTCTATACATGTTGGTGGTGCAACCGGATATGGAATGTATTACGCATTTTCAATTGATGCCTGGGATCTTCCAATACCGGCAGATAGTATTGTTTTCGGTGTCAAGCTCCTCCTTTTTGATACAACTGCTACCACCGGTACAGTTTTGGCGCAGGTGGACAGTTTTTCAATTCTCAATATACCTGTTAATACTGCGATGGACAGTCTTCTTTGGATTATGGGAAACAATCACAAGAGTTTAGCTAATCTGGAGTATATAACAGCCAAATTTCCAAGGAGTTATAAAACTCAGAAAAGGGCTTTTAATAAATTCTGGAACGAAAGAGAATGGGCAAAAGCACGGGTAACGTTATTAAGAATGATCAGTATTTTAGAAAACGACAATGACTCAACTCCTCTTGATCCCAAAATCATTGAAGAAATGAAAGGTTGGGCAGTAGCAGGTGATGGAAGGCATAATGATCCTGAAGTAAGGAAAAAGTTGAGGGAGGGAGGCGGAACCAGGATGGGATCACTCCGTGTCTATCTCGAAATACTTGAAAAAAGAATCGCTGAAGAGGAGTAAATAATGTTAATGAAAATCCATCAAGATAAATTTTCAACGTTGCATACTAATTTCTTGTTGCCCCTGTTGATTATAATTTTGCTGATAATTGTCATACCTTCTACCGAAGCAGCGTCTCCAACTATTACACTTCAGCGGGTAAATTTGTATAATATTAATGGTTTGCAGGATCTTGAAAGCATGAGTTTTGACACCCTGGTAATTGCCGGAAAAGATACAATTCCCCGCCCATTAGGACCGACCTGGACGCAGGCATTTTACTTGATACAAGACAAACGCGCAGTAGTGATCTGGGATCAAAGCCTCTCTTCGATTCATGCATGGTTTTTCAAAGATTCAAGCGCCGCCTGGTATTTCCTTGACGCCGATTCGATCCGTTTTGGCGCTATGGATATATACTTTGGAAAAGCCGCCCTGGACAAACCTATGTTACGTCCTGATAATTTCGATTACACGATTCAGTCATTAGTAACGCCTGATTCAGTAATCTTACAATTTTCCTGCCTTGACAAATCCTTTGCCCTTATTCGCCATTTCACACTCGATTTTTACAAGAACGAGATTACACAGGATTACACTACCGACCTGACTTTCGGTGGCGGTCATCCTGAGCACAGTCTTTATTTTCGTGGTGAAGTAACGGATAGCGGCAGAACAGTAGGAGGTACAGGGATGGCATTCTGGCGACCGGCAAACCGAGCCTGGGAGTGGAAAACTGTTGATCCAGATGCGAATGTGAACTTCATGCCCGAAAAACATGACTGGTTCTACAATTACAATATCGGTCAAGTGACGCCTGTGGCAGATTCCACTTCATGCAATACGTTTGTCCTGCTTGATCCTTGCACCCATATACTCTACCGTTTTCATACCGGATACGGCAAAACATCAAAATCGGGACCTTATCTTGATGCGCTCTATCCATTAGGAGATACTTTTGATGAATTGGCTGATTCAATGGTTTGGCATGATCTGGCAGGCCATCCCGGCTCCATAGGAATGAACAAACGTCCCCTGGAAACTGATCGTGAAGGACGACTCTGGGTCGCGCCTCAAAAACAGGGAAAGTTGATTGTCCTGAAGGAAGCATTTTTCGAAAACACCTCCGGAAAAACCACCTGGACTGAAATCGATCAGGTAGTCTCTGTTCCCTCTCAACTCTGGGAATGGTCTAACGGTATAATCGCCATTGACGGATCTATCAGTGGTTATATTACTGTTACTTCGATAGGTGGTATTGAGACATACCAGGTCATTGAGAATTAACCTCATATTGCTTCTCGATTATTTTTATTTGCTGTGATCCGGGAGATTGCTTCGTCGCTTCGCTACCTCGCAATGACGGTGGTGGTTGTTTTTCTACGGGAATCACTATTGTGTTATAATGATTTGAAGGGTAACTCCCTTTTGCTAAAAGAAAGGCTTGCTCTAAAAACAAGTCGCCGTAGTATCTATATCTCAGCATGTTACAAGTTTATGACAAACCGCTCCCTTTCGGCGAAAGGGAGTTACTTCAACTACTCGCTTTATAAGAATCAGAACACTACTTAACAATCATAAAAATTCCCCATAAACTATTTATTTTTGATCACCCTTTATTTGAATCACAAATTGCTGTAAATTATTAAATGATATTCCGGGAGAAATTAATGATTCGGCACAAACTTATACTGGCTGCAATAATACTCATTTCATGCTTAAGTAGTGAAATCCTGGGGCAAGTTCATATCTCAGGTCTGCTAAACGGGACATTGATCGATACTACCTATATAGTCGAAGATGATATCGGCGTTGCCTTTGGAAATACCCTGATAATTGAACCGGGCGCTGTTTTTCGCTTCGATGGTGATTACGGATTCGCGGTAAACGGGCGGCTTTATGCTGTTGGAACAGAAGAGGACAGCATATTTTTTGTTCCGAATAACGGTGTTGAAGAGTGGGAAACAATTTCGTTCAATGCTCAACCCCAGGATTCAAGCAGACTTGAATACTGCTATTTCAGCGGCGCGTCGAGCAGCGCTGTTAATGCTAACCAGAACACGCTCCTGATCATCAACGAATGTACACTTACCGGAAATTCCTCCTCCTATGGCGGTGGGATAAACTGTGCATCGAGCCATCCAAGAATAAGTAACTGTCAAATCACGGGAAACACTGCTACTACTTCAGGCGGCGGAATATATTGTTCTGATTCCAATCCCCTGATAAGCAATTGTGTGGTCAGCGGTAATTCAGGCGTTCGCTGGGGTGGTGGTGTTAATTTTTACAGCAATTCAGAAGGATTATTAATCAATTGTACAATCGAAAACAATGAATCAACTTCAACTGGTGGCGGCATTAACTGCTCAGCGAGCAGTCCTTCAATAATTAGCTGTACAATCGAAGGAAACGAAGCAACAAATTACGGTGGCGGGATATATTGTTATAACCGGTCTGAACCGGTAATGGACCATTGTCTCGTAATCGATAATACAACCGGAATATCCGGCGCCGGGATTTACAGCTCATCCTCAAGCCCGGAAATCTCATTTTGTACTATCAGTGAAAACGACGCTGAAGAAGGATGGGGCAGTGGGGTACATTTTTACAACCAGTCTTCGCCAACACTCTCAAACAGCATTATTGCAAATAATACCGGTATCTACGGCTTATATGTGAACGTTGCCGAAGCCTGGATAACTTATTGTGACTTTTATAATAACGATGAGAATGGTGATTTTGGCGGTCTTCCTCCGAACTGGCTTGGCAGGATGATAATGGTTAATGGCGCCGGTGATTCATGTGACGTGAATCTGAATATCCTTGAAAACCCCGTTTTCAGAGGCGGCGCTCGCCAACAAGCTTATTTTCTGCGCACAAATTCTCCCTGTATTGATACCGGCGACCCTGATGCCGATGACGATCCGGATGAAACCATTGCGGATATGGGTGCCTATTATTACGATCACGCACACGGAGGCGGTCTTCCACCAACACCATCACTTGTTGAAGTCAATGGAATATGCTCACTTCAGTACCAGGACCACCATGAAGGGACAAACGTTGTCTTCATTCCCCGGTCGCCATTAGCGCAGAGAGATTCAATTGTCACTGATGAAAATGGCGAATTTGAGATGGAATTGAGGTTAGGCATTTATGATATCCTCTTTACACATGATGCTTTCCTCGACTCAATGCTATCCACTGTCGCCCTGCTGGGAGAAACTGATGTCGATTCAGTAACGCTGCATCATGTAGGCATCTCAGGTTCATTAAGCGGGACGATGCAAGCAGGAACCTATTTGATAGACGGTGACATTACGGTACTTATGGAGGATACCCTGATTATTGAACCTGGTGTTGATTTTCTGTTTAATGGAGCTTATGGATTCGATGTTCAGGGTTATCTTCACGCTGTCGCGACAATTGACGATAGCATTCGTTTCTTCCCAACGCCTGAAGCTGACGGGTGGGGCGGAATACGGTTTGGTAGCACATCTTCCGATGAATCAATCCTCGAATACTGCCTTGTATCAGGTGCTAACCAGGCAGGAGGAATTCATTGCAACCAGGCTTCCCCAACTTTTCGTCATTGTACGGTGAGTGGAAATTATGCGACATACTGGGATGGCGGAGGGATAACCTGTACAGACCAATCCGATCCAGAAATCACGTTCTGCGTAATCAACGGTAATTCCGCTTCAACAACTGGAGGTGGGATTGCAATCCTGAATGAATCGGAACCATTTATTGTTAACTGCACAATCTATGGTAATATCGCTGAATACGGCGGGGGAATACTCTGCCATAGCAGTAATCCTGTATTCAAGAACAATATTCTAATTGGGAACAGGGGACAGGGAGGTGCTCGATTCATGAATTCCAATGATGTTATCGTAGAGTATTGTTTGTTCTATGATAACGGGAATTCGAACTTCAGCGGCACAACTATTCCCGCTGGCCTTGACAGTATGACAACAGTTAATACTTATGGTGATTCTTGTGATATTTATACAAACCTTTACATTGATCCCTACCTCTGGGATGCTGAAGAAAATGATTTTCGGCTGCGAAGATTTTCACCCTGTATAAACGGCGGTGATCCTGACATGGACTGCGACAGTGATGGTACTCTACCCGATATTGGCGCTATCCCTCACCGGCACACTGGACCAAACCTGCGTGTTCGTGAGATGATACATGATTTCTGTCTTGTAGAAGCAGAGAATTCAGTAACGTGGTCGATTCCACTGATAAATACCGGCTATGAGGATTTGGTAATATTTGATTTAAGTTCCAATCATCAGGCTTTTGTTACGCAACAGATCGATACCCTTGTACTTGAACCCGGAGGACGTGATAGTGTGCTGGTTACGTTCACACCGGTGAATAACAATAATTACGGCGGAATTGTAACAATAATCTGTAATGATCCTGTTTCGAGGGTGGTTGAAGTAGGTGTCAGGGGTGAGGGATGGGGAATGGGAGTGAGCCGGGGAACCGAGCAGTTAATCCCTGAAGAATTTGATATAACATCCACTTTTCCAAACCCGTTCAATTCAAGTATAAACATTACAATCGGTTTACCTGCTCCGGCACACTTGAAGGTTGAGGTCTATAATTTGATCGGTAAATCCGTAAAAACTCTTCATAACAGTCAAATACAGCCTGGTTATCATGATTTTGTTTTTGATGCAACTTTTCTTGCAGGTGGTGTTTATTTCGTTTATGCGAAATATAATGATAATGTTAAGAAAGTAAATAAAATTGTCCTGCTGAAATAAATATCCCATTTTCATTGTTTATCTTAAGGAAAATTATAGACTTATCTCTTCAGTTACAGTTTTTAATCCCTCTTCGGTCTTTTAGATATTCCTTCACTATTTTGTGCTTCCTAATAAAAATATCGAACGTATATGTTTGATAATATACAATATAAAAGATAATGCTCTCAGAGGAAACAATGCTGGTTATGATCGGAATTATCTGGTTACATGATAATAATAGATGTGCCGGATAATTTCAGGATTTTTGAAGTAAAAAACAAGAATCTTGACCAAGTGCATCTTCCACAAAAATAATAATATACTGTAAATACCTAACTAAAATGATCAGGATAAGGTTAATATTGTTGACGTTATATGATTCAAATGAATAGAGATAATGTCATATTATTACATGATTATTAAGGTATTTAATCAATGATATCAAACATAAAGCATATATTACTTAATGTAGCTGTATTATTATCTTAAAATAATGTAAAAGATAAGTTTGGTATCATATTTAAGTTAAAGTGAATCAATTAATACTCCGATATTATGATTAGCATGGGCATCAAAACGATTTGAAAGGCAACAAAAAGTGCAATACATAAAAAAGGAGGGCTGACCTCATGAGTACCAGGATTAACCACAATGTACTCTCGCTCACAGCCCAGCGTAACATCTGGGCGACCCAGAATGCTTTAGACACTGCGATCACTCGCTTGTCTTCCGGTCTCCGAATCAACTACGCTTGGGACGATCCGGCAGGTTTGGCTGTAAGTGAGAGGATGCGTGCCCAGATTTCTTCAATGGTAGAAGCGGAGCGCAACACTAACTACAACGTTAACCTTTTGGCGACGGCTGAAGGAGCCTTGTCTGTAATAGACGAGAAACTAATTCGTATGAGATCACTGTCAATCCAGGCGTCAAACGGCGCACTGACTTCCGGTGATCGTGCTTCGTTAGATGTTGAGTTCCAACAACTGAAAAGTGAAATCACACGGATTGCCAACACAACAAACTACAACGGTAATTACCTGCTGAACGGTGATTACAGTGGTGGTATCGGGTTGAAGTTCCATATCGGAACCTATAATGTCAGTGGACAGGATTATTATCACATTAATCTGAACACCATGACAGCGGCTGCACTTGGGATTACAGCTTCAGAACTGACAGACACTGTAACTGCCCAGGCAGCTATCGATACACTTGACAGTGCGATCAACTCGAAAGATAATGAACGTACCAGGATTGGATCCTATGTCGAGCGTCTGCAAAATACCATTCTCAACCTGCAGATAAGCAAAGAAAATGCGGTTTCAGCAGAATCGCAGATTCGTGACGCTGATATAGCGGCTGAGATGAGTAATTTCGTCCGAGCCCAAATACTGTTCTCGACCGGCGCTTCCATGCTTGCCCAGGCGAATATGGTACCGCAGATCGTAGCTGGTTTGGTTGGATAGACGTAGAATTAATTCTTTAACATCTTTCTGCCTGCCTTAAAGGTTGCGGAAATGAATACCGGTGACGACCGGTGATTTGTCCGGCAGCTTTATAAAGGGAGCCCTTGCTGCAGAAAATACACCCGGGTTATTGTAACCCGGTATAAACCCGGAATGTTCTTCCGGGTTTTTCATGTTGGTCAAAATGATTCGTGAATCATCGCGCTGCATCATGTTATGGGTGCTGAACTGAAGATAACGTTTTAACTCACTAATAGAATGACTATCAAACGACCGAAATAAACACCACCAAATCCATGTTGATCCAATTTATATATTCATAAAGTCTTAAATCTAGAAAACAATCAGAGTATCTCGAATTAAGTATTAGGATGATAGCTTTTTTATACTTATCTTGAATTTTAGGAGTTCGTTCACGTGAAGCGACTCCCGCTTTTGGTGATGGAATGAATTTATGTAACATTGAACCGTACTGGTAGTTTGTATTCTCCTTGAAAAGATAACCTCTCCATTTGCCCACAGAGGTGGACAAAACCACGATAACCCTTATTCGTATATAATTTTAATAGTTTTGCGAAGTAATCCGCTCTTCTCTGATTGTTGAGTGTGGATTCGTATTGGCTTATTAAAAGAGGTTTCTTTGAAAGTACTACTTGTTTACCCGGCATTCCCGGATACTTTCTGGAGTTTCAAACATGCTTTAAAGTTTGTTTCCAGAAAATCGACGGCTCCGCCCCTGGGTCTGCTTACTATTGCTTCAATGCTTCCCGAAGATTGGGAACTCCAACTTATAGATATGTCTGTCAATAATTTAAAAGACGAAAGCCTTGAATGGGCTGATATGGTACTTATCAGCGCTATGCAGATTCAACGAGAATCTGTTCTTGGAGTAATCGAAAGGTGTAAATCGTACGACCTTACGATTGTAGCAGGCGGTCCTCTTTTCACCGCGTATTCCTCTGATTTCTTAGAGACTGATATTGATCATTTCGTTCTGAATGATGGAGAAGCGACTCTACCGCGTTTCCTGGAGGACTGGCAAAATGGCATTCCGCAGAGAGTGTACTCTGATTCAGCCATGCCTTCGTTGAAAAATACTCCGGTTCCTCGCTGGGATCTGGTAAACCTTAGGCGATATGCCGAAGTCAATATCCAGTATTCGCGAGGTTGTCCATACAATTGTGATTTTTGCGATATCGGGATACTCTTTGGCAGGAAAATCCGAACTAAATCAAAAGAACAGATAATTGCAGAACTGGACTCACTTTATTCTTCAAAGTGGAAGGGAAATGTATTCTTTGTTGATGACAACTTCATTGGGAATAAACCTAAACTGAAGAGGGATTTGCTTCCCGCATTACATACCTGGCAGAAAAGACATGGGTTTCCATTTACATTCAGTACTGAAGCCAGCATTGACCTGGCGGATGATGCCGAGCTGCGTTCACTGATGATTGTGTGTGGTTTCACATCGGTATTTATTGGGATCGAGACCGTCAATGAAGATTCACTGCAGGAATGCAACAAACTCCACAATAAAAACAGGGATACACTCGAATGTGTTCGCATTATTCATGAGAGCGGAATGATGGTTAAAGGCGGCTTTATCGTTGGCTTTGACAATGATAAAAAAAGTATCTTCGAAACATTAGAGAATTTTATACAGGAGAGCGGGATTGTTACCGCAATGGTCGGTCTTCTACACGCACCCCGTGGAACCAGCCTGTATGAGCGGTTGATTAACGAAAACCGTATCCTTGGCGACAGCTCTGGAAACAACACCGACTCCAGTATCAACTTTGTTCCCAAGATGGAGTTGTCGGAGCTGATTGAAGGTTATAAGAAACTCAACCGTGAGATTTATTCTCCTAAGGAATATTATCAGCGGGTTCGACAATTTCTCCTGGATTTTCATCCACTCAGACTTCGTATCAAACCTCTGCTGGGCTGGAAAGACATCTCTGCATTCCTGAAAACATTATTTGTTCTGGGAATTGTTGAAGAGGAAAGAAGATACTACTGGAACCTGCTATTCTGGACAATACGTAAAAGACCGTCATTGTTTGCTCATGCCGTAACCCTGAGTATTTATGGTTTCCATTTTCGAAAAGTCTTTGAGCTATAGTATAATATTATTGAGATGAACCATATTGAAGCGAATATTTTACAATAAAATGGATCATAATATTATACAGAAAAATCCTGTGAATTGAGAGTAAATATCAGCTATAAGATTTGCGGGCACAGTAATATTGCCTTTTTCTGGCAATTCAATTGCTGCCAAGGGGAGTTGTGCTGCACTCTGTAAAGAATTCATTGAAGAAAACTTAACAGTATGATCCTTTTATAACCTTGAATTGTAATGCGAATTGTGAAATGTAGCAAAATTTCGGATAAGATAGGATAGATTTGATTATCTCAAATACATAAAGGTTCTTTAAAATTTCATCGTCTAAGGATATATGAGGATTAATATAAAATCTCTTTTAAAGAATATGAAGAATTGAACGCTACTTACTAAGAGTATTAAATACTCTCTGTGCGATTTCATCCATTGAATGACCGTAAATAAGAATATCGCTTAATCCATCTGCAATCCAGCGAACAACATCTGCCTGGTCAAGAAACTGGGTCAACAGGAATACTTTACTTTTGCGAGCACCCCGCTTTGACCAGCTTAGGCAGGGTTTAAGGATCATATCGAATCCTTTCCCTATTCCAACACTGTCAACGATAATACCGACCGGTTGATATTTATTCAGCCTGGCAAGTGGATTTTGCATTGTTTTTACTTTTATGATTTTATATCCTTCACGACTGAGTGCTATGCCAAGTCTGTAAATATGCCGGTCAATAGGGCTGATTATTACAATTGGAATACCTTCTCCCATTTCATCAAATTTCGTTGCCCATTCAAAACTTTTTCTTAATTGTGCATCGTCTATGTTTCGATCAAACAAATCGTAGGAATTCAATCCAATCAATTCCCGGCTGCGTTCTCCTGAATACATATTATCCTTGCCTGCAATCCAGAAAAGAGGAGTTTTCCGTAATTCTTTTTCAAAATGCAGCGCTACACCCAAATCGGGAGATTCATCCTGCCAAAGGTCGGCATCAGCCACTATCAGGTCATTTCTGTTCGATAACAATTCCCCGATTACATAATCAGTATCGACATCCTGGATCATCCTGGTGACGCCGTATTCGTTGAGTTTATATTCCCAGTCCTTGTCATCACTTAGAAGAATAAAATGATCCTTTTGCATTGTTTTTATATATTCGCCGCTCGCGTCAGATGCGGCTCTTACTCGAGCTTCTTTCTGTCTTCGAACGACAGTTTCATTTTTTTCATACCATGTTCTGTCTATAAATGAAACCAGGTGCTGCTTGGCTTCTTTACTCATACCATCGATAGTTGCGGTACATTCTTTCCCTCTGTCAGGCACCATGATCACCTTCAAGGCAATCGTAGGAATATCCTTTTCAAGGTTCAGGCTTGCCCTTTGCACCATATATCCTTCAGTACTCACTTTTTGCGAGAAGGATTTTTTGAAGCGAATTTCGGAAAGTGACATAGAGAGCACTTGCTCGCTATACCACTTTCCTCCTAATGCCATCCGGAGACTGAAGGTTTGATTTCTCTTAGGTGTGATATTGTAGGGCGAGAACGTTACTTTTGGAGGAAAGAGAACATCCAGCGCTACACCTGAAACGTCTTTAGATCTTATCTCGCGTAATACTTGGGCAGGGAATGATGTTGTAACTGCGTAACCGCCTTCGACAAAAGCTAATTTGACTATGACTTCAGGTTTTCTAAGGAATATTTCTGATGGAGGTTCCGGGAATAGAGGTTCAACAAGAAGAACGTTAGTACTCCGTTGTGCTTCATGAATGCCTATTACTTTTGAATTATATACCTGGTTCTGACCGGCGACAATTACGGTTTTACCAATCTGGGCAGGCTTGCGGCTTAACCATTTCTCCCAATCCAATATTTTGAAACTACCCTTTTCTGCAGTAGGTTCAAGGAATTGCTGACAGCTATCAGGAACGTTATCGAAATCAGGCAAGTTTCAGTCCTTAATTTCTATATTATTATTATTATTATTTCGTATATCAAACTAATCATAAATATTCCTCTCAACAAGACTTTAATACAATTTAGATTAATGCCAAAGTATATGAGGTTTTTTATCCAGCCATGTTAAAAATAGCCGTATTTTAGGCTGTGTACCTAAGTTTAGTGGCAATTTGAGTTTTCCCTTCCGAGCCTTCAGCGCAAAAGTGTGACTCGTTGAATCTGCGATTGGTTTTCCGACTCTAACCTGAGCAGGTAAGTCCCGGATGATAATATTCCAGCATCCCATGATAGCTTATGCCTCCCCGCACTCATTCCGGTTTCCAGAATCAACTCATCTGCAATCCTGCCCAGGATATCCACCACAGTAAGAGACACCAGACCGGGAGTTGGCAGATCGAAGACTACTGAGGCGTTTGAGTTGAAAGGGTTGGGATAAGCCGGAAAAAGCTGAAAAGAGGATGCGAAAACAATTCCTGTTTCTTTCACCGCGAGGGGGCTGAAGCGATAGATGCCAAGATTGGAAATGTCAGCAAGAAAAATGTAATCTCCCCTCACTGCAACACCACGTGCATCTCCTGGCGAATCGTAGAAACCTGCTTCTTCCGGGTTCTCTGGATCTCTGACGTTTACAACGCGCAGGCCTTCATATCTATCAGCCAGATAGGCATAATCGCCGCGCACGGCAACGCTCCAAGCCTCTCCTGGTGAATCGTAGAAACCTGTTTCTTCCGGGTTCTCTGGGTCACTGACGTTAACAATGTGCAGACCTTCATTTCTATCAGCCAGATAGGCGTAGTCGCCGCTCACTGTAACGCCCCGAGCCTCTCCTGGTGAATCGTAGAAACCTACTTCTTCAGGATTCTCCGGGTCGCTGACGTTTACCACGAGCAGACCTGACAATCTATCAGCCAGATAAGCGTAATCGCCACTCACTGCAACGCCTTCGACATCTCCTCCTGGCGAATTGTATATACCTGCTATTCGTGGATTCTCCTGGTCGCTAACGTCAACCACGCGCAGTCCTCCTGCCCAGCCATCAGCCAGATAGGCATAATCGCCTCTAACCGCAACACCACTGGCATCTCCTGGCGAATCGTAGAAACCTGCTTCTTCCGGATTCTCTGGGTCGTTGATGTTTACCACGCACAGACCATCTCTATTAGCCAGATATACGTAATTGCTGCTAACCGCAACACCAAAGGCTCTTCCTGGCGAATCGTAGAAACCTGCTTCTTCCAGATTCTCCATGTCGCTGACGTTTACCACGCGCAGACCTGCGTCATAATCAGCCAGATAGGCGTAATCGTCTATTAATGCAACGTCATAGGCAGATCCTGAGCCATCGTAGTAACCTGCTTCTTCCGGGTTCTCCATGTCGCTGACGTTTACCACGCGCAGACCTGATCTCCAATCAGCCAGATATGCGTAATCGCCGCTAACTGCAACGCTATTAGCATCTCCTGGCGAATCGTAAAAACCTGCTTCTTCCGGATTCTCCGGGTCGCTGACGTTTATCACGCGCAGACCTGCGTCATAATCAGTCAGATAAGCGTAATCGCCGCTTACCGCAACGCCAAAGGCAAGTCCTGGCGAATCGTAGAAACCTGCTTCTTCCGGATTCTCCGGGTCGCTGATGTCAACAACGCGCAGACCTGCGTCATAATCACCCAGATAGGCGTAATTGCCGCTAACCGCAATGCCACGGGGATGTCCTGGTGAATCGTAGAATCCTGCTTCTTCCGGATTCTCCGGGTCGCTGACGTCAACAATGCGCAGACCATCTTCAGCCAGATAGGCGTAATCGCCGCTCACCGCAACGCCATAGGCTCTTCCTGGCGAATCGTAGAAACCTGCTTCTTCCGGATTCTCCGGATCGCTGACGTTTATCACACGAAGACCATACACTCTATCAACCAGATAAGCGTAATCGCCGCTAACCACAACGTCACAACCATATCCTGGCGTATCGCAGAAACCTACTTCTTCTATGTTCTCCAGATCGCTGATGTTTACCACTCGTAGACCTGATTCGTAAACAGCCAGATAAGCGTAATCGCCACTCACCGCAACGCCATTGGTACTTCTTGGAGAATCGCAGAAACCTGCTACGCACGGGTTCTCCGGGTCGGACACATCCAATATCTGCAACCCCTTACCCCAGGCTAAATAGGCCAGGTTCCCCACAACAACTACGTCTTGTGCAGACCCATGATTGTAGATCCTACAAATCTGCTCCACGTTCCATGATTGCGGCTGGGCGGAGCTTTGCGCTGGAGATAAAACAAACGAAGCTACAAGAGCTGCCACCGCTAAAACTACACTGAATAGATTCTTCATATCGGTCTCCCAAGGGAAACTGTTTTAAATAAATATAAGGTTCCTCACAAGCATATTTTAGAAAACGTCTAACATCCGGTATCACAGAAATTCCTGATTGTAACCTTTATCCGTGAATTAAAACTGCAATATCTTTTGAAAACAGATTTATATTATAATATCCTTGCTTCGATGATCATCATAATTTACACTTGGTTTAGTATAAATAAAAGGAGAGATATCATTATGGCAATTATTGCTATAAGTACAGCTCCGGCTGGAGTTGGTTCGGGTTTGAGCAAATATGTTGCTCAGGCTGTTAGTATAGCACGTGAAGATGGAAGGGTAAAGGTGCAACTTGGATCAATGTTTACGACATTGGAAGGTAATCTTGACGATTGTCTTGATGTGGCAAAACAGATGCATGAATCTCTTTTTAAAGCAGGCGCTCAAAGGGTGGGAACAGTAATTAAGATTGATGACCGTCGGGATAAAAATCTCACGATGACAGGTAAAATTGAGTCAGTTGAAAGTAAACTGAAGTAATGCTGGAAGATATGGGTTTTATGGAGTTCCTCAATGGTAGAAACGGATATTGTTAAAATTAATATTGATGTATATGCTCTTTCCGCTTTTATCGGATACCTGGTAATTATCATTGCCATCGGGATTTTTACTTCACGATTCTCATCCGGAGGAATTACAGAATATTTTTTAGCCGGAAGGAAACTAAACCGTTTCGTGGTAGCATTATCAGCCGTGGTATCAGGCAGGAGTGCATGGCTGTTACTCGGATTTACCGGGATGGCTTACAAGATGGGCGCCTCTGCATTATGGGCGGCTGTTGGTTATATAGTAGTCGAATTCTTTCTTTTCTTCTTTTACGCTGAAAGATTAAGGAATTTCAGCGAACACTATGACTGTATAACAATCACCGATTTTTACGCTGAGAGGCTTGAGGATAAAAAGGGTAGTCTGAGAATTTTGATTTCGGTGATTTTTCTCCTGTTTCTCACAAGTTATGTCTCAGCCCAATTTGTTGGCGGTGGTAAAGCTTTCGCGTCGAGTTTCGGCTTGAATCAATCCACCGGAATGTTACTGACAGCGGGTATTGTGTTGATCTACACAATTCTTGGCGGTTTTTTAGCTGTAAGCCTTACTGATCTGCTCCAGGCAATATTTATGATTTTGGCTTTGATAATTCTTCCGGTAGTGGCAATAATTAATTTGGGTGGCTTTGGTGTATTGTTACAAGAATTGACTGCCCTGCAACCTTCATATATTGACCCTTTTGCGATTACTGCCGGAGCTTTGATAGGTTTTGTCGGCATTGGATTAGGTTCGCCGGGAAATCCGCATATCCTTGTGCGCTACATGTCGATAGATGATCCTAAACAGCTTAAAATATCAGCGATAGTGGGTACGGGATGGAACATAGTTATGGCAATTGGAGCCCTCTTCATCGGACTTGCAGGGCGGGTTTATTTCCCGGAAGCATCCACGCTGCCTGGAGGTGATGCCGAACAGCTATACCCGGCTTTAGCGAAAAGCCAGCTACATCCCGTATTATTCGGAATTGTAATAGCGTCTATTTTTGCCGCGATCATGTCCACTGCCGATTCTCAGCTATTAGTTGCAACATCAAGTGTCGTAATTGATATTTACAAACGAATACTCCACAAAAACGACTCAATTCCTCAGAAAAAACTAGTATTGATCAGTCGTGTGGTCGTTCTGATACTTGTAGTAATTGCAGTATTATTTGGCATTGTCGCAGGAAAGCTTGTATTTTGGCTGGTGCTGTTCGCCTGGGCAGGATTGGGCGCTTCGATAGGACCTACATCAATCCTTGCTCTATTCTGGCGGAGAACGACCAGGGCTGGAGTATTCGCAGGACTTCTTGCAGGCACCGGAACCACGATTACCTGGTATTATATTCCAGCGTTGAAAGGCTTTATGTATGAACTGATTCCCGGTTTTTTTGTGGGACTATTGATGACATTTGTTGTAAGTTTAATTACAAAGCGGCCAATCGGAACAGAGAAGATGTTTGAAATTATGAAAGCAGGTTCAATTAATGAATCTTCGAAATAATTTGCAAGGTTTATTGAATGAGATTATCATTAAATCTCTTCCGGAAATTAGCGGATGAGAAAATCTCCCCTCGCAATTATTCTTACCACGGTATTTATCGCACTTGTCGGTTTCGGGATCATCATTCCCCTGATTCCTATTTTTGCGGAAAGGTATGGCGCTGGAGGTGTTGAGGTAGGATTACTCATGATGTCCTACTCAGCTATGCAGTTTCTTTTTGCTCCAATTGCAGGGAAGATTTCGGATAAAATAGGACGCCGACCGGTAATAATAGCAGCTCTCGCAATAACTACCATATCTTATGTTCTGTTTGCCTTAGCAGACAATCTTACAGCAATTTTTATAAGTAGAATTCTTGCCGGTCTGGGAGGTTCGGATTTAACTGTTGCACAGGCTTATATCGCTGATGTAACACCTCCGGAAAAAAGAACTCGCGGGATGGGTCTGTTCGGCGCTGCATTTGGAGTCGGTTTTACCGTTGGTCCAACCCTGACTGCGCTGTTATCACCTATCCATTACCAGCTTCCTCTTTTTGTAGCTGCGATATTTACAGGGGTAACAACACTTATAGCCCTAATCGCCTTACCGGAACCCCAAAAACATCTCACGAGTAATCGAAAGATTATCAGATCACTTGCAGGTATATCAAGACCGGTTTTCACTGTCACTATGCTTCAGTTCTTTGCTGTATTCATCCAGAGTATATTCCATAGTATGTTAATACTCTACACATTTCACACGTTGGGTTGGTTAGAGCGTCAGAATGGATTTTTCCTGGGTATTCTTGGAGTAATATCTGCTTCAATCCAGGGTGGAATGTTGGGAATCCTCGTAAAAACATTTGGTCAAACATCGCTGGTAAAATCCGGATTTTTGTTTATGTGTGTTGGTTCGTACGTATTAGGAAGTTCAAGTTATGTTACTGGAATGGTTGGCGGTGGGATTCTGATTTCAATAGGTTTTTCCCTTATCATACCAACGTTGTCAAGCCTGGTAAGCCTGGTCAGTCCTGTGGATGAACTGGGAAGAACAATGGGAATTTTTCAATCAACAGGAAGTATGGCAAGGATATTGGCGCCGATTGCAGGTGGTTTCATGTTCGACCATATCTCGTATTCATCGCCATTCATCTGCGGTTCGCTAATAGCTATCGTAACAGCGGTAATAGCATTTGCCACTCTCCGAGGATCAGCATATAAGTTCGAGAATTCTTGAACCTTGTATATGTGTTTCAAACTTGAAGATTGTATATTAAAACCAAACATATAAAAATCTTTTCGTATATCCGTATAATATTTGAAACACAATAAAGGCGAATTAGTGCATTTCACTGATTGGATGGCATTATTTTTCGAGCGTTTTCAGAGTGCATCACGCGATGTGAGGCTGACACTGCCACCTGCCGGGAATGAGGAATTTTGGCGGCGATTTGTTGAGACTGCCCGCATAAAGAACAGCGGATTGAATATTACACTTCTCCTCGATTCAAATCCAAAAAAAATCAATGCCCTCAAAGCTGCGGTTTCAGCGCTCCCGGAAATAGAAAAATCAGGTCACGAAGTGAGTTGGGCGGCATCTTATGATCTGCCATTCAGTTTCTTCGTCATAGATGATTTATGGTCGCTGGTTGTTTTGACTGATACTGAAGAATCATCAGATATTTCGTTCGTCCGGCTAAGCGAATCCCATGAAGAGGCGGCAGCATTACGCAGCTTGTTTGACAGGAAAGCCGGTTCCGGATTATGGGAGATTGATCCGGAAAGCTGGTTGTCATGGCTGGAAAAAGCGCCGCACCGTAAACCAACACGACAGGCATTCTCCGCTATCAATCGGGGCGAAAAACGGTTTCGGAAAGCAGTGAATCATGCAATAAAAGCTATGCCAAAAAGAAGGTGCTGGCTGATTAAAACCAGGGACAGCGCCTATGGGATACCGGAGCCACCGGGAATGAACCACTGGATGGAGTGGATTAAGCAGGACTTCGCAGCCCTCGGTTGGCCTGCAATTGCCGGGAAAATAAAACCGCCCGGTATGCCTTCACGTTCTGTTTTTGAACAGCATTTCAAAAAGGCGTATCCTGATCAAAAAAATCATGCAAGGGCTTATGCCACGTCTTCTCAGTTTATCGAAGGTATGATCATTGGCGACAGGATAGCAGCCGTGGAAGGATGGCTTCCTAACCAGAATATCCCGGTTCGATTCCACGGTTGGGCAAGGATTATCAGTGAACCAGTATTCGATGAATTCAAAACCGGTTGGTCTATCATCCGTAAAGCTCAATGGCAGAGGTATGATATTGATATTTCTGTTGAAGCAGTAAGAGAAGCTACCGGTCTGAAATCTGCTACTTATCCAATCCATCGAATGAATACCGGTGCATTTCGAAGGCTGATCTCAGTTGCCGACGAAATCCGCCGTAACCGGGGCGAAGCACAACTTCTTCTAGATCTTGCAATGAGTAATAACACTCCTACACCCCATAAGGATTGATGTCTTAATTCTGAAATTTCAGCATTATAGAAGGATCTGGAATGTACAAAATGAACAATTCTCCTTTCAATGATAATCGTCTCCAGTATCTATTCGGAATAACTTACCCTATCATACAGGGCGGGATGATCTGGGCATCTGGCGCTAAGCTGGCTGCCGCTGTATCAAATGCCGGTGGTTTGGGGCTGATCGGATCAGGTTCGATGAAACCCGACCTCCTGAAAAATCAGGTTCAAAAGGCTCACCAACTGACTGATAAACCATTTGGCATCAACGTTCCGTTGATGAGAGGTGACGTTGAGGAATTGATAGAAGTAGTTCTTGAACAGGAAGTTAAAATAGTATTCACTTCCGCAGGCAGCCCGAAAAGATTTACCGGATTGCTAAAAGGAGAGGGAAGGAAAGTTGTTCATGTAGTGCCTGCCGTGAAGTTCGCATTGAAGGTCGAGGAGGCTGGTTGTGACGCTGTCGTTGCCGAGGGTTTTGAAGCCGGTGGACATAATGGCGTTGATATGATCACAACGATGGCGCTTGTTCCGCAGGTAGTGGATGCGGTATCAATCCCTGTAATAGCCGCCGGGGGAATCGCAGACGGAAGAGGCGTCGCAGCAGCAATAGCCCTCGGTGCTGCCGGTGTACAGATCGGGACAAGGTTTGCAGCGACTGTCGAGTCGAGCGGGCATGAAAATTACAAGGAGGCAATTGTTACGGCTGACAGCACATCGGCTGTTTTCGGATTACTTAGAATAGGACCTGCTCGAATGCTGAGAAACAAGTGGACGGAAAGAGTCCGTGCAGCAGAGGCGAGAGGCGCAACCGATGATGAATTACGTGAACTCCTCGGAAGAAAAAGAGAAATGCACGGTATATTCGAAGGCGATCTCGAAGAAGGACAACTCGAAGCCGGACAGGGAGCAGGATTGATCAGGGATATACACACAGCAGGCGATATAATGGAAAGGCTTGTTAAAGAATATGAGGAAACTGTTACAAAACTATCTTACTCCGGTTGAAATTATTATAACTGTAAAGTTCACTCTGCAAATTATTGAAAATCGGTCATTCTAAACGTAGTGAAGAATCTCGGTTCTCATCTGAGTAGATTATGAGTTCAACACTTGAGATTCTTCACTACGTTCAGAATGACTAACAGATTATCCAACTACAAATTATTGATAGCTTTTACAGTTTAAAGCCTTGTTTATCCTATATATCCTTACATCCTGTGAATGCAATTCTATGTTTTCTGTTCTTTTTTCCTCGCTGCCGGGAAGAGGATATTGTTGAGAATCAGCCGGTATCCCGGACTGTTCCTATGCAGATGCAAATCTGTAGGTGGGTCGCCGATCATGTGCCGGTAGTCTTCGGGATCATGACCTCCGTAGAAAGTCCATGTTCCTTTACCTGAATTTCCATGAAGATATTTCGAAATTCCCATCCCTTCCATTCGTCCCAAAATTATAACATCCGGTTTGATGAATTTATCATAGAATGCTGTGGTCTGCCCCATGAATCCCTTAACTACTGATGTGTGGCATTGGGTCAGCATAGTTGGGACGGGATCATACTTGGCGCTGAACTCGAACAGGGTAAAATAGTCGCCTGCATCACCGCGAGGGCTTCGTCCGGTACGGGGAGTAGCATCGATATCGCTGAATTCATATTGAGTAGGATTAAATATCAGGTGGAAATTTTCAAATGCCCAACTATTTTTGAAATTAAGTTTATCCTGGGACGATTTATCAGCGGGATCACCATCGAATTGTGTCTCGCAGATATCCAGTCCCATTGCAGCCTGTGCTATATCATAGGAATCGGTAGCGCTGCACATGGCGAAAACAAATCCTCCCTTATCAACATATTTACGGATTTCAAGATCAACTGCTGCTTTCAGTTGTGAAACCTTTGCATATCCAAGGCGTTTAGCAAGAGCCTCGAGGTTTGCCTGACGGGCGATATACCAGTCCGCATTACGGTAACTGCCCCAGAATTTCCCATATTGACCGGTAAAATCTTCATGATGCAGATGCAGCCAGTCATAATCATACAAACGACCGGCAAGGACTTCTTCATCATAGACTTTTTCATAAGGAATCTCGGAATACTCGAGGACGAGAGTCACCGCATCATCCCAGGGTTCGGTATCGGGGGGAGAATAAACCGCTATCTCCGGCGCTTTCTCGAGCTGGATGCGCTCCATATTTGCCTGGTCGATTTCAACATAAATCTGTCCGGTCGCAACATCCGATATCCTTTCAACCCTGACTCCTTTTAAGCGGCACAGTTTTTCAATTTCTGCGTGGTATTCAATCAGGAAGGCGCCACCGCGATAGTTTAGCAGCCATTCAGCCTTCGCACCGGCTTTGAGCGCATGGTAAGCCACGCCATAAGCGCGCAGATGATCATTCTGAGTCAAGTCCATAGGGATCAGTAAACCATCAGCTTTGAGGGAATTGGCGAATATTAATAAGCAAGAAACAACGATGATCGGCAGCATACTTGAAAGTTTGAAAATGCTGTATTTAAAAAAAGAATTATTTATTGTCACGAGGATTCCAGATGCTTATGTGTAACTTGTTTTTACAATTACTGAATTGGTTGAATAATGTTTCAATATAACTTAAAATAAACGTCTAATAATTTTAATTGCAAATGAAATAATTCGAATCTGACTATACAATCCGACACTGTAGTTTTCAGGGATATGCAAGAGTAACGGGAATTTAAAGTTGCACATACTACTATATTGCGCGATTAATCATCTCAAGAGCAACGAGAAATTTTAAAATGCATATATTATACTTTGGATAATCGTGGTTTCTGTATAATACTACTGCAAATAACTTGTTTGAGCCATATTATCCCTGGAATCACTTTTACCTGCGCTTCATTCTGTATGGTGTTTTGATCAATCATATCTTGCTTTTTTCTTGAATTGAACCTTAGGTTCTTTTCAGCGTCATGTTGAATTATCTATCTATTCTATGTTGGCGGGGCATTTATTATAACCAAACTGATAATTTCAGGATTCATCGCACGTAAAGATGCCAAGAGACTAAGGCTCTTAATAATCCTGCTTTTCTTAAATTTGTGATTTCAGATAGAATCTAAGATTAATGATGAGGTAAACTTACCATGTTCAAGAAAACAAATTATTTAAAGGGTGGGTTGTTGTGCATTGGTCTATTTGTAGCTTGTCCTTTGATCGCTATAGAGTTCTACGATGGAGTGAATTCAATTGAGGATATTGCGATTAATGAATTTATGGCGTCGAATGAATCCATAGAGGATGATCAGGACGGCGAATTCGATGATTGGATTGAATTGTACAATACCGGGGAAGATACTATTCCGATGAACGGGCTGTTTTTAACTGATAATGAACTCAATCCGTTGAAATGGGCATTCCCGGATACATTTATCGCCCCTGAGGATTACCTGGTCGTTTGGGCTGATGAGGATGGGCAGCAGGATGGACTACATGCAAACTTCAAACTCTCAGCCGTATCAGGTGAATTGATAAAATTGATCAGCCAGGACAGCACAATAATTGACGAAGTAACTTTCGACGCACAGACCACCAATTTAAGCTATGGCCGTTACCCCAACGGAACCGGAGATTTTATCGTAATGAGTCCGACTTTTGCTGCTGAAAATGTTGATGGGGTTGGAGTAGCATCAGAAAGACAGGATGTGGTGCCCGATCATTATTCCGTTTCCCAAAACCACCCCAATCCTTTCAATGCGTTTACCACGATACAATACACTCTGCCTTCAAATAACAAGGTCAGGCTGATTGTTTACAATCTGCTGGGTGAACAGATAGTCACATTGATCAATGGCGAAATCTCTGCCGGAAGTCACATTGTATTATGGAACGGAAAGAACAACAGTGGTCACGATGTCAGTTCAGGGATTTATTTCTATTTATTTGAATCAGATGGAAATATTGACTCACGAAAGATGTTATTCTTGAAATAAAACCTGGGAATACAGGATAAATAGATATTTTGAATAAATAGGATTTTCTACTTTACTCCTTTGCATTATGACGTGAGATTAGAATAACTTCATCATTTAGCTCTGCATT
This sequence comes from Candidatus Electryonea clarkiae, assembly GCA_030765455.1. Classification (GTDB taxonomy): domain Bacteria; phylum Electryoneota; class Electryoneia; order Electryoneales; family Electryoneaceae; genus Electryonea; species Electryonea clarkiae. The sequence continues at coordinate 31,875 of JAVCCM010000122.1, forward strand.
GTTTCAAGTGATTCGAGGAGTAACTCCCTTTCGCCGAAAGGGAGTTACTTTTACTACTCTCTTTATTTGATTTAAAGCACTACTAAGTAATTTTCATTTTCAATTCATTTAAGAGCGGGAGATAGCAGTGAAAGTCCTTGTGATAGGCAGTGGTGGACGTGAACACGCGTTAGCCTGGAAAATCCGTCAAAGTGATCATGTAACCTGGCTCGGCATCGCACCCGGCAATGGGGGAACATCAAGCGTGGGTGAGACTGTCAATATTCAGGCTAATGATATTGAGGGTATCAGGAAATATGTCGAGGAAAATTCAATAAACCTCCTGGTTATTGGTCCGGAAGACCCTCTTGCTAATGGTTTGTCTGATGTTTTTGATCCTGGCACAGTTTTCGTTTTTGGTCCTTCTGCCGCCGCAGCTCAAATTGAAAGTGATAAACGTTTCGCTAAAGACCTCATGGCGGCTCACAACATACCAACTGCTGAATATCGTGTTTTCAACGATCCCGCTTCTGCAAAATCATTCGTAAGGGAACATGGCGTCCCGCTTGTAGTGAAAGCGTGCGGACTTGCTGCCGGAAAAGGTGTTTTTATCTGCGGAAATGAAAGCGAAGCGGATGAGGCTATAGACACAATAATGATAAATCGCAAATTCGGTGACTCAGGAAACGAGGTTCTTATCGAGGATTGTCTTGAGGGGCCTGAGGTCAGTCTCCAGGTGATTACAGACGGTGAAAATTACATCACATTGCCTCCGTCACAGGATCATAAACGAATCGGTGAGGGCGATACAGGTCCCAACACCGGCGGAATGGGTGCTTACTCGCCCGCTCCGGTTATGGATGATGACATGGTGGAAAGATGCGGACGTGAGATCATAGAGCCGACACTTCGAGCGATGCGTGAGGCAGGAACACCATACAAAGGACTGCTTTACGCCGGTCTTATGATCTGTGAAGATGGTCCCAGGGTTCTCGAATTCAACTGCCGTTTTGGTGATCCGGAAACCCAAGCTGTTTTGCCACTACTCGCTGTTGACCTTGTTGACCTTATGCTTGCTGTCGCAACTGGAAAATTAGGTGTTATGATGGATGCTATCAAACTGGACAGCAATGATTGGAAACGTATAAGCAGAACCGGGTTTTCTACGTCTATCATATTAGCTTCAGAAGGTTATCCCGGTTCATATCAGAAAGGGAAAGAAATTACCGGAATCCCCAGCGAACGAGAAGACCTTATCGTTTTTCACGCCGGAACAAAATGGGACAGTGGTAGTCTATTGACATCCGGGGGGCGGGTGCTCGCAGTCAATGGGTTGGGAAACACACTAAAAGATGCCCTTAATAAGTCTTATGAAGCGGCGAACAGTGTTGAATTCGAGGGTAAATATTTGCGGCGTGATATTGGATGGAGAGTGGTTGGAGATAATTAAGAATTAAGAATTAAGAATTGGAAAAATTAATTTTCCTATATAGCATATATATATGATGGGTCTCGATTTAATTCACCTGGGGTGCTTTTTCTCCCAGGCTAAGTTTTCGTGGGAGGGAATATGCCGGTCTTTGGTTCAATCTGGAAACGGTTTTTTGCAGGTCTTGTTGATTTTATATTCTTTGGAGCTGTTTTTGTTGCCTTGTCGTTATTCTTCCTGAGCTTGCTGCCTTCTGAAAAAGCGTCATGTGTGATTATTGATATACTGCTTGCAGGCTTTTTTTGCTATGACATCCATGTATCTTTCTTGTATTTATTATCTTCAACTCCAGGAAAACTGCTATTTGGATTACGAATCGTTGATGTTACAAAAGGTGAAAAACCTGTAATACCACAACTTCTCCTGCGAGGTCTATTCTTCCCTGTTTCTTTCCTCCCGCTTGGTCTAGGCTTCTGGTGGATATTTTTTGATTCACGTCGTCAGACGGCGCATGACAAAATCTCTGGTACTGTTGTAATCACTAAACCAGAGAAAAGCGAGACGACAGAGAAAGAATCTTGGACAAATGCGACTGAATCTGACAGCAAACGGTTTGTTTTTATGAAAATCGTGATGATATTAAGTATCATCATCCTTCTCGTTGTTGTTCCCATCGTCTTGTACTTCCTCGGTTCTGATGAACAATTAAGCGATCAGGCGCAAGAATGGTTTGCCGATAAGGCTGGAGCAGAGATTCCGGCTGATGAGAATGCTTTCTATTGGATTGTCGGCTTTTCAGCTCCTTCGGATATGGACCCGGTGATGGCTGCGGTGGAATGGGCTGAAAATGAGAACAAGCGTATCGAGAGTTTCAGCTACGATAATATTCCTGATGAAGTTAAGTTTAAGAAAATTCCTGTAGACTCTATTTTTAAAGAATTGAAAGCGGCTGTTCCATTTATTTCAGATTATAACAGTTCCAAACCGGTATTCGATTCTATCACCAAGATTGATGAGTTGTATCAACGATGTCGTTTCCTTACTGATCGTTATGATAAGCTATTATTACTTAAAAATTTCAATTCTCCCATTACGCCTCATCAAATAGCAGATCATTCTATCTCTCCTCTGTTGTTGCGTTACCAGAACTTCGAAAACGCATGGCTATTGATTCAATACAAGAAAGGCGATCATCAATTCGTAATAGACAGGTTACAATCAAGCATTGAGATGAGTCGTAATCTGCTCAAAGAAGCTGATAATATGCTGATTAAGCTTCTTTGCAGTGTTCTTCTCCAGAAGGAACTTCGATTGGTGAATATTCTGCTTGATGTGGAAGATCGCCCCTCAACGGAACTGAATAGAATGATCATGAATCTGTCTCCATTGATCAGCGAGGAGATTTCACTGAGGAAAGCCATCCATTATGAGAGCCTGATAGTAAAAAATTCTACTGAAGACTTACTTGAAAATATTGAAAGGAATCGTTCAGCGAAAAAAAGTCTTGGATACCTGGTAACTAAACCAAATGCAACATTAAATATCGTGGTTGAATCATATTCCAATGTAGCTGCGTTATCAGAAAAAACTGCCGGGGAATACATGAACTCCTATGAGGATTTTTATCCCGTTGATGTCGGTGTATTAGATTTCATCCGCAATTTTTACTGGGTTATAATGTCTGGTAATGCCGAGGCTTATGTGAACTACGCAGAGATGGGATTTTATACTGATGCTCAAATAAACTTGCTCAAAGCAAAAGCAGATATTAAATCTAATGGTAAAACTTCCGTGGAAATCCCTGCATTTCTTGAAGAACAAAAGAGTATCTATTACAATGTCTTCACCGGCGAAGCGCTTGGATGGGATAAGGAAACTAAGGAATTATTCTTCACAGGACCTCATCAGGACCATTATGAAAATGAAAGAAAAATTAAGCTTGAAATTTTGTGAGCCAGGGATTTCATGAATTCACGGACACATTTTTTAATCTGAGTGGCGTAGCTTTATGGGCTTGATTTTCGATATAAAGAAATTCGCTATTCATGATGGTCCCGGGATACGTACGACAGTATTCTTCTCAGGTTGTCCTTTATCATGTCAATGGTGTCATAACCCGGAATGCAAGCTACCAAATAATGATAAAACTCAAGAAATCGATATTGATCATGTAATGGATGTTATCTTGAGCGATGCAATTTTTTATGATGAATCTGGTGGAGGAGTTACTTTTTCAGGTGGTGAACCATTAAATCAACTGGATTTTCTGCTGTCACTTTTAGTTGCGTGTAAAAAGGAAGGCATACATACAGCCCTGGATACCTGCGGATATGCGCCCTGGGATAGTTTTGAACGAATCCTTGAATATCTCGATTTAATATTATTTGACCTAAAACTGATTGATCCTGCTGAACATAGATTTTATACTTCAGTCTCAAATGAACTTATACTGGAAAACCTGGAAAAACTGTCAAACCTTGGAGCTTCTTTAAGAATCCGTGTCCCATTGATTCCCGGCATTACGGATAAGGAACAAAACCTCACGGGTATTGCGAAATTTGTGAATGATCTACCGGGGCGGCATCCTGTGGATCTGCTTCCATATAACCTTTTTACTCGCAGTAAATACCAGCAAACCGGTGTTAATCTCAAATTAGACAATCTTCGAGAGCCATCGCGGCATGAACTTGAACTCAAAAGTCATTATTTTGAGGAATACGGCATAGAAACCAATTATTGAGTCGTTATGAACCAAAGAATTCAGAGATTACGTCAACTCAGCCTTGAGGCTACTCCAACGATCTCCCTTGAGCGTGCAGAGTTAATAACTGAGTTTTATAAGAATGATGATGCGCAGGGAGTATCTGCCCCTGTTGCAAGGGCTCTTGCCTTCAAACACATTCTCAGGAATAAAAGCATATCGATTGATAAGGATGAGTTAATTGTTGGTGAGCGTGGTCCGGTACCAAAGGCAACACCTACATATCCTGAGATTTGCGCGCACACTCAGCAGGATTTTCGAATACTCAATGATCGCGAAAAAATCTCTTTCTCCGTTGATGACAAAACCTTCAAATACCAGGATGAGCAAGTTTTTCCATATTGGTCGAGGCGATGTATTCGTCACAGGATCATGGAATCCATGGAACCCGAATGGCTGACAGCCTATGAATCCGGGATCTTTACAGAATTCATGGAGCAGCGTGCTCCCGGTCATACTGTTTTGGACGACAAAATCTATAAGAAGGGATTCCTGGATTTTAAGGAAGATATCTACGCTTCCATCAATAAATTGGACTTTGATCACGATCCGATGGCTTTTGATAAACATGAAGAATTAAAAGCCATGGCTATTACGGCGGATGCGATCATAGAGTACGCTGAACGTCATTCTGAGTGTGCACAATCACTTGCTGAAGAAGAGGATAACCCGGAACGTAAAAAAGAATTGATGAAAATCGCACGAATATGCGAACGAGTACCTGCGCATGCGCCATCCTCATTTCATGAAGCTCTGCAATATTATTGGTTTGTCCACCTGGGAGTGATCACTGAATTGAATACATGGGATGCATTCAATCCAGGAAGATTGGATCGTCACCTTCTACCTTTCTATCGCGCAGATCTTGAATCAGGAGATTTAACTGAGGATGACGCAAGAGAATTATTGCAGGCATTCTGGATCAAGTTCAACAATCAACCGGCTCCTCCAAAAGTGGGCGTCACTGCTGAAGAAAGTAATACTTATACTGATTTCTGCCTGATCAACCTGGGCGGAGTTGATTCGAACGGGAATGACGCAGTAAATGAATTAACCTATATCATTCTGGACGTGATCGAAGAGATGCGAATATTGCAGCCCAGTTCAATGATCCAGTTGAGTAAAAAGAATTCTGACAGGTTTCTCCATCGTGCTTTGAAGATCATCAAAACAGGATTTGGACAACCATCAATTTTCAACACTGATGCTATAATTGCAGAACTGATTCGCCAGGGAAAAACAGTCGAAGATGCCCGAAATGGTGGGGCGAGCGGTTGCGTGGAAACCGGGGCGTTTGGAAAAGAAAGCTATATCCTGACTGGATATTTTAACCTTACCAAAGTTCTTGAAATAACTCTTTTCAATGGCATTAATCCAGTAAAAAATAAGAAGATCGGGATTGAGACAGGTGATCCGGCAAACTTCAGCTCTTTTGATGACATGTTTGAAGCATTTCAAAAACAACTGAATCATTTTATTAATATTAAGATCAAGGGAAACCTTGTAATCGAAAGACTTTATGCTACTATGCTGCCTGCTCCGTTCTTATCAATATTGGTTGATGATTGCGTTAAGCAGGGAATTGATTACAATGCAGGGGGAGCCCGCTATAATACATCCTATATCCAGGGAGTTGGTCTTGGTAGCCTGACGGATTGTTTATCTGCTATTAATGAACATGTTTTCGTACGGAAAACACTTGGTCTGGATGAGCTGATTTCGATGATGAAAGAGAATTACGATAACAATGAGGAATTTCGTCAAATCCTGATGGATGAGACTCCACGTTATGGTAATGACAATGATAAAGCTGATTCGATAATGCGCCGAATATTCGAAGCTTTTTTTGAAGCAGTGGATGGTCGTCCCAACACAAAAGGTGGAAATTTCAGGATCAATCTTTTGCCTACCACATCACATGTGTATTTTGGAAGTGTTTTAGGCGCAATGCCGGATGGACGGAAAAGAGGTGAACCACTCTCAGAAGGAATTTCACCTGTACAGGGCGCTGATCGTCACGGACCAACAGCCGTTATTAAATCCGCTGCAAAAATCGATCATATTCGTACCGGTGGCACATTACTTAATCAAAAGTTCAGTCCCCAGATCATGGAGTCGGAGGAAGGAATTACAAAAGTCGGTCAGCTCGTAAGATCCTACTTCAGGATGGATGGTCATCATATCCAATTCAACGTGATTAGCGCAGAAACCCTTCGCGCTGCGCAACGTGAACCGTGGAAATATCGGGATTTAATCGTAAGAGTTGCCGGATACAGCGATTATTTCGTTGATCTTGTTGAAGACCTTCAGGATGAGATCATTCGCCGTACAGAACACAATTAGATTTCACGTATTGACTACGCCGAACCTCTCTTCGAATCAAGAACCCGTCCACAGCAATTGGTAAGGTATCTCTTATTATTTCAAATACATTACCTTTCTTGTAGTGTTGAATCCGGTCTCGGATTTTACCTGAAGGAAATATAGCCCGGTCGGATAGCCATTCGCATTCCAACTGAACCGGTGCCAAGCGGGATTTAGTGCGTCACTATTCAGGACTTCCACTCTTCTTCCAAGTATATCCGTAATTTCCAGTCTTGTAATCGCAGCCTCAGGCACACCCAGCACTATATGCAATGTCGGGTTGAACGGATTTGGATATACAGCATCTAATGCCCATTCAGTAGGCACACCTGAATAGGGACGCTCATGAACCAGTGTAATATCCCAGATCACCTCTATTTCCGCACCTTCCGTTTCACCTTCATCATATACTGCAGTTACTTCATATTCATAAGTGTATGATCCAAACTCACCGGGATCAGGATCTTCAAGTTTTTCAGACCAGGTGTTCTGCTGGGTGTTGCCGATATGTTCACCGTCACGATAGATCTTGAAACGAAGCCAATCATCAAGGTGATCATGCGCCCAGCTTAGTGTAACCTCAAGCTGTAAAGGAGCACCTGGGACCAATTCCTGTTCGGATGTCAGGTCAGTTGGAGGATCAATAGCGATACGGCTTATGTCATCCTGCATATTTGGAATAAGACGGAGGCCCTGACGTGACAAACCAATAACTCCAGTGAATGTTCCCCAGTCGTTTGCTGAGAATGCCGACATATCTATTCCCGTCGTCTCAACAATCCGAACCTCGCATTGCCCGGACCCGTCATCGACGATTAAGGAAAAATCTCCTTCTCCGGGAGGATCGCGATTAATCTGACCGCTTATCTGTCCCCAGGTTCCCTCACGTTGTTCATTCCCGCTCATGTCACCTGTTGTTTCTACTAAGGGGTCAGGCAAAGCATTGTCGTTGCTGGTTACCTCTATCTCGAAATTGGTGATACGGGTCATCTCATCTATCTCAACAAGGAAACCGATAACTGTGACGCCATCACCTCGGTTTATATTGTTTTCAGGATCCCAGGGATCGTCATCCCAGATCATTATTCCCCAGCCGGATTCATCCTGAATGTAGATACTTGTCTCTTCAGTGTCTGTTACATTAGTACCCTGTGTTACTATACCGGTTGTTGTAACCCAGGTCTCGAGGTCCTGCTCCTGTTGTAATTGTCTGATACCAAGGGCAAAAATAGGGGTAAGCTCAAAGTCGTGGACGTTATCCCGGTTCCACCTGATTAGCAACTCTGCTGTATCTGATGGTGCATAACCGTTCATCGTGGCAATTGCAAGGAAAGTCTCATTATCATGAAGGGTTCCGGTAGTATATTCACCGGCTTCATCAGTTTGAACCTCGTTTATGGTCTCACCACTTACCGCGTCAATTACCGTTATAGTAGCACCAAACAGAAATTCTTCTGTTAATTCATCCCTGACTATACCGGATAATGGCGCTGAAAGAATATCTATCTCGAAATCCAAAACGTTCTCACGCTCTTCCACTTCAACATCATCTTCCACATAATCAAAATATCCTTCCATCTCAATCTCGACATCGTATTCCCCGGCGAGGACATCGATTATGGAATATTCACCGTTCTCATCGCTAACGGCTGAATAAAGTGAATCAAATGATATTTCAGCGCCTTCCACAGGCAGGTCAGTTTCAGAATCGGTAATAGTCCCGGAAACGGTTGCCAGGGGTATCATATTCCATTCAAAATTATTCTCGCCTGTAAATACTTCCACATCATCAATATATTCATAATAATGATCAGCCAGGACAATGACTGCATACTCACCCTGATCCAACGGCGGTATTTCCCATTCACCATTTTCATCACTGGTAGTCGTCTCTTCACCAAAAGTAACTGAGGCGTCTTCGATCGGATCGCCGGTATCTACATCAAGAATAGTGCCGGATACAGGTGAACGAGGATTAATTTCAAAATCGAATGTGTTTTCTCCTATTTCAACTTCTATCTCCTCTTCGTAATCAGAATATTCATCATGGATTATCCTGACTAACCTGATTCCTGAGCGCATTTCTTCGAATTGATAATATCCATTGACATCTGTGGTATCACGTTCGCCTGCCACCCGGATGATAGCATCTTCAACTCCATCACCTGTTTCCGCACTCGTAATAAAACCTTCCATCACGGCATCAACCTCACCCGCGCCTCCGGCAGCCCAATTAATGGAATTAATTAATAATTGTTGCATGTTCTCATCAGCGAATCCGTCATATTCACCGTAACTTCCACCGCTGGCAAATTGTACCACGAATCCATCTTCATATTCCATAACTGCTACCGCATCGCCGCAGCGTTCGCCGGATACCACAACCAGACCCTCAGTAGCGGTTCCCTCGTTAGTCCCGGTCGTAAATTCGAATGTGTCGGGAAGTCCCTCTGTAACCTGATGGTCATCCTCCATTGTGTACGTCTCAGCACCCTCAGATCCGCTTGTTCTCGGTATCATTATGAGATCGGATAATGTCTGATAATTGCCATTTCCAACTTCATATGACACCCATTCAGTGAAAATCAGTCCTCCACCATTTTCAACAAAATCCAGTATCGCTTCCTGTCCTTCTGTCGGCATCCCGTCGGTATATGTTGTTCCATCGGTTAAAACTATCACATCAAATTCGTCAGCCGCCGGATCGTTTTCATAGTCATAGTCGTTCTCGAAAAAGGTTACCTCAAAACCTTCGTCCACAAGAACCTCAGAGAGGGTTTCGTCCGTTTCATTATCACCGATCAGCAGGACTGCCGGTTCATCCAATTCACCGCCACCGTAGTGTCTTATCACCTTTTTAACAGCTTTTTTTCTGGCTTCAGGTGATTGAAACTCAATTGGAATCGGTGAAATATTCTGGCTGGGTGTTTTACTTACCGCTATGGCAGCAGTCAGAAAAAGACTAATGATTGCTGAAATCAATATCCATCTTACTATCAGATGAACACTTACATAACTGTCTTTTACATTTGACATCATAGACTCCGGATATGTGGTGAGGCAGCAGAAATTCAATCTTTTTGTTTATCCTGCAATATGTAATATTTATATGAGAATATTTAAAATCAAGTCTTTTCGCCAAATAATACAAATTAATTTATAACATTTTCTCACGCAAAGTCGCAAAGACGCAAAGATCCAGGACGCATAACATGTGTCCAACTCTCCATGTTACAATCCGCATGGTTCACATGTAGGCGCGGGTCTCCGAACCGCGCATTTCTGCTAACTTCAGAGGAGAGCGGGCATCCCTGCCCGCTATGGATCAAGCTAAAAAACACTTACGTAGATATGATGTTTCAAGAATTTCAAACACTTAACAAAAAACTAAAAAACTATGCTATAGAGTTGCAATAGTCCTTGAAATGTTTTATGTTGTTCTTTAATCCTATCTAACGGGGGTTAAATGTGGTGGATTACCCGAATGTATAAAGGTATCACTAAAATAATCCTGATCTGTATTACCAGTCTCACTGTACATTCATTGCTCTACTCCGACTGGAATCCTGACGGCGGTATGCTGGTTGCCCGGAACATGCAGCGAAACAACATGTGGTGGGCATTCCCGGATAATGAAGGCGGCTTCTGGGTTGCATACTGGGCGAAGGAAGATCCCG
>JAVCCM010000016.1 GCA_030765455.1 Candidatus Electryonea clarkiae
ACTGCCAAGAACAGAAAAACATGGTTTATGCAAAATAACCAAGAAGATTTAATAAGTCTGAAAGCGCATATTTGCCTGAAAAATACTTTTTCAGGAGACCCTAAATATGTTGAATCTGATGCTTTGCATGATGAACTTCACCATGTTGAATTACGTATTTTTAGATTTCTTTTAGCGTTAGGTTTATGTTTGTTAAAGGAAGTGCTCGCACGTCATGGTACTGGTAAAAGTAAGATGCCAATCCGTGATTCGAACGGAGATATTCTTTATTATCATAGTGTTAAGTTACGGCAATATCTTTCGATCTTCGGTCTAATCAAGATTAATCGTGCATATTTCCTGATGCGGTTAATCTACCCATTCACAGTATTCTACTTTAGCTAAAACAGCGTTATTCCTGTTCAACAGAACCTGTTTTGGTTCTAAAGGAAGAGGCGGCAGCTCAAACTTGGTCACCGGTTGTCTGACCCAGATAGGAAGATCGGCTTCCTGATCACCTTTCAAAGCAGCCATTGCTACTTTAGCCTTAAAATCAGGAGATAACTTCATGCGTGATCTTGACATCTTCTGCTCCTTTCTGTGATGAAAGATAGAGCAGATACATCAACTAACAAACTGTCCTAAATTTGGGGTCCTCTTCTAACAAAGGGTAGGAGTGTACCCTCCACCTTTTTGAGTCCCCTGATTGCATTATTAATTTAGGAATCACACATTAGAAGTTGTCCAAGAAATTTGACACCCTTTGATTGAGATAGTATTACTCTGCCCTTCCGTAAGGGCAGAGTCTTGGAATTTCTGTCAATTCGCTCACACCAGCGGTTGTTACGCCATAAACAAGGTATTTCTTTTGGTAAGCCTTCACCAGGTTAAGGATTTTATCGAAGGAATCATTTAAGAGTGTGGTGCCTGTCAGGAGTACCAGGTCTGAAAATTTTACCAGATCCTCGGTGCGATGCGAACCATCCCAGATTTCTACTCCGAATCGTATTTCTCCAATATTCGCTTCATAAAGATCTGTAATCCGAACATTTTCATTTCCAAAAGTATCAACCAGTCTTTCTGCAATAGCAGGATTTAAACCGATCAATCCAACCTTTATCTGTCCGTGATTATCAAGGATAAATTTTGCAATTTCGAGAGCACATTTTTCGGGATCTTCATCTTTACAATGTACCGTTGTCTTAACAATATCAAGGTGATTAAGGACAGCATTAAGGGTAGCGGTATAGATTGCACGATCCTGGTTTTTTATAAAGGGAAGATCCAGTACGTCCTCTAAAACTCCCCTGTAAGCACGAGGTGAATCAGTGTATGCATGACCCTTTGCTCCTAATACATTTGCTTCAATAACATGCTCTTTACCGATAATTATGGGAAAATCTTTACGTTCCGGTGTCCCGATTGCTTCTTCCGCTGATAATTGTTTCGTAGATACATATACATCTGTATCCATCAGGAAGTTCTTTTCGACAATCTCTTTGAATCTGGGTCTTGTCTGTTCGAGAGTCGATTGTTTCTGGTCATTATTCATATTTTCACCGCGAAAGAGGACATGATAAATTTCAATGAAACGTAGGTAAAGACTAAGCCAAACAGTAGTTTAATACCACCTGATGGAAAACGTTTATTAAGCATCGCACCAAGGTTTGCTCCAATAACAGTACCAAGACATACAGGTATTACAAGACTGAGTTCAACAAATCCCTGGACATATTTGAAAACCGAACTGACAAATGCGTTACAGCAGAAACACGCTAATGATGCCGCGACAGCAGTCTTAACCGGCGCTTTCAGCAAAAAAGTAAAAGCAGGAACAAGAATTCCTCCTGTCCCTATACCCAGAAGACCAGGCAATACTCCGGCAAGTCCGCCAATAGAGATTTTCTGCGCCAGGGTACCATCGATTTTATTGCCTGTGGACTGAGTTTTATTCTTCCTATCCAGGGAACGTATCCCCTCAACAATCATTCTTACCGAGATTAATGAAAAGACTATCCCGATCCCCATGTCCAACCAATGATCATGTTTTGAAACGTAACCGAATAATAACGAAAAGATGCTTGCAGTCAGTACACCTGATATTATTATTGGAACAATTGGACGGAACTCTAAATGACCGAGCCGGTGATGCCGGTAACTTCCTCCAAGCGTTGTAAAAAACACTGCTACCACACAGGTTCCGGCAGCGAAAACAGGCGACAACCCAAATCCGTACCTCAATAATGGCATCAGCACAATCCCCCCACCGATTCCCAGGAGACCCCCAAGAGAACCTGCTAACAATCCCCCGGAGAATAATAAAACGTAATCAAATATTGCACTACTCATAGTGAAAGCAGCCCGTTAATTCAATATCCCTGTTAGTTTTTACCAAGCAATGCACCAATCAATGACATGATAAAAGTCAACAATGCATTGAATAAGACAATATTTGTTTGATAAATAGAAGCTTCAAAAAATCAGAATCCTATTTGTCTTTCCTGGGGAGCGTTCCATTGAAACATGCGTAATTAAGGAAACAGAAATAGTCTGAAAGATTAAGAATATATTCATTTGAATCAGGATCAATCAGTTCAAGATATTTCTCTTTATTTCTTTTATCCAGTTTGTCATGAATCCCAGCATACAACATATCTATCAGGAAACTGATAGAGGACCTTTTCTCCTCGTTCAATGGGCCATGCTCTGATGTAGTATAGTGATTCACCGAAACATCTTGCAGTCCTGATGATTTCAGCCATCCCAGGGCACGAGTGAAATGCATTCCTGGTTCTACTGAATTCATATAAGGAGTCGTTTCATTAAATATTACATTGAGTCGTGCTTCAAGCTTAGGATAACCTGGTAAAAACATGTGACTTGTCCAATAAAGGATCGAAATGACTCCTCCGGGTTTAGTGACACGCATTAATTCCTTGACTGCACCGACAGGATCTGGAAACGCTCCTGGCCATAAAGTGTCTGCACACCAAATCCAATCATATGTGTCATTTTCAAAAGGTAAACTCAGGATGTCTCCTACCTGAAAATTCACTCTTTCCCTTACCGGATTATCCCGTAATTCTTTACATGCAGTATCAATGTGTTCAGAGCTGGTATCAATACCATCTACAAAACCACCTAAGCCAACTTTCTCTGCCAGTAGTATGGTATGCTGCCCAATTCCACAAGCGGCATCCAATCCATGACTGCCTGGGAAAAAATGATCTTCATTAATAGCCTGCTTTTTCGCATTGCAAGTAAGCAGAGAAGCTAAGCGTAGTTGGTCAGCATAGGATTCCCCATGATAATTTTCTGAATTGGTTTCTCTTTTTCGCTTCATAACTTTTCCAGGGTAAAAATGTAAAGAATCCGCATTCTAAAAATCGCATATTACTATGAAGATGTGTTTCTTTATCGATATTGTCTTTATTTAAGCTTCTTTAGAATACCGTAATCATCTTCATATAAAATTATGTGGTTATCCAGTTAACTCAGCAATAATTTCATGAATTTGAATGGACTATCAGTTTCATAGTATAACAAACATGATATATAAATAAAAATCAAAGACTTTGCACAAAACCTTTGCGACTTGGCGTCTTTGCGCGAAAGAATGGTTGGGATTCAATATTCTATTTCGCGCAAAGC
>JAVCCM010000085.1 GCA_030765455.1 Candidatus Electryonea clarkiae
TATTTGATCTTATTTCTTTCGCCCCTGCGGGGCTGAATAAATTCTGATTACATCTCCCGGCGCTTACGCACCGGGCTAAATGATTTCGCTCCGCTGGAGCTTCTGGATTTTGTACTATTGGAGCTTCGGATATTGTTCTGTTGGAGCTTCGGATATTGTTCTGTTGGAGCTTCGGATATTGTTCTGTTGGAGCTTCTGCATTTTACTCCATGCGTTTCGTTATTTTGTTTCGCTGGATTTTCTGCATCTTACCTCGCGGTGCATTGATCTTTCTCTCCTCCTTCCTCATCGCATTACTGGAAAAACGCCAGGATTCAACTATAATTAACCAATCGCTTTAAGTTTGTACCGGGTATGAAATGCCGTATCGGGAAGAGAGTGCCTGTTGAATACTCTCAACAACCTGGAACTCAACCAAAGGGATTTACTGGAAAAACAGGAAATTCACTGCCAATAGAAATAATTTTATGTGCTAAAACTAATGAAAACACGATTAATCACAACAGGCATGTAGATTGCTTTTCATATTTGAAACAGCAATCGACTCATGAAAAGGTAAAGAATGAAATTCACATCATACGCAAGCAGGATCCACGGGGAAACAGCATACATTTTTGGCGGGAAAGCCCTCGATTTCGATCTTGGTGGCGGGCTTGAAGAGACTATGCAGACCTTTATCAACACAGGGGTATGTCGGATCGTCCTGACAATGCGTGGCATGAAATTCCTCCATTCCACACTGTTTGCCGGTCTTCTCGCAATTCAAAAACAATTGGAAGAATTGGGCGGAGACCTCATCCTTGCAGAAGTTCCCTGGTTCGTTCAGATGATGTTGGAAGAAATGGGTCTGCTGCATCGTTTCGCTATCGTACCTAATGAACTTACCGTTACAAGAGCTGAAAATATAAAGATTGATCTGAATAATGTGATACTGCCGGGTTGAGTATGATGTTCTTCTCAATTGTCAATTCTCATCTGTCTAGTTAACCGCTTAAATAATAGACAATTCCACCACTGAGAGCCAACCTGTTGATTCTCCCTGTTTTACTTGGAAACATGTGAAATTTTTATTTATACTTGCAAAACTTCATTTCTTGGATTCGAAATTCTCAAACTGAAAGAGAAGCTCATGAATGTTATCGAACTGGAAAAGGTAACCAAAACCTTTGACAAACTCGTCGCAGTCGATGATCTGTCCTTAGCCGTTCCGCAGGGAAGTATATACGGTTTTATTGGTCCAAATGGTTCAGGCAAGACTACCACCCTTCGTATGATTATGAACATTTTCTACCCCGACAGCGGTTCAATTCGTGTATTTGGCAAGGAATCTCAAGGTTCATCGAATAATCGAATATGTTACCTGCCTGAGGAGCGCGGACTCTATAAAAAGATGAAAGTTAGAGAGATCCTGAAGTTCTATGGCAACCTGAAAAACGGTAAAAACCTTGACAAGGAAATCGAATTCTGGCTTGATGCTCTCGATTTATCCGAATGGGCGGACAAAAAAATATCAACGTTAAGTAAAGGCTTAAGCCAGAAAATTCAGTTTATAGCGACAGTGGTTTCCCGCCCTGAGCTGTTAATACTCGATGAACCATTTACCGGTCTTGATCCCGTGAATACAGATGTGATCAAGGATGAAGTATTAAAACTGCAGGATCGTGGTACTACAATTATCTTCAGTACACATGATATGGGTATAGCTGAAAAAATGTGTGATTTCATCTTTATGATTTTCAAAGGGAAGAAAGTTCTGGACGGTACGCTATCATCAATCCAGGACAAATACGGCAGTGATACACTCAGGATGAGCTGCAAGGACGGCATTTCCGCCCTCAAGGACCTGGATGGAGTGGACAAGATAAACGATTTCGGTCAGACCCAGGAATTGCATATGAACGGAGAATGTGATTCACAAAATGTACTTTCTCAAATCATGTCACGAACAAGTGTTGACAGCTTTGAAATCGCAAGACCGTCGCTCCATGACATATTTGTCCGAATTGCCAGACCTGAACATGAAGAACAACATTAAGCTGCACTATTGTAGTTCTCAAAAGTAAAGTTCGTTCGATTATTAGTGTGCCCCGGACAGCTTGATGTCCGGGAAATACTAACCGATCCTAAAACAAGCATTATTATCAAGAACTACTATAGTACGAAGAGGAGAGAGAAAATGTATAAAACATTCATAATAGCAAGAATGGAATATTTATCTACCCTGAAAAGCAAAAGTTTCGTAATAATTATGCTGATGGCGCCAATAATTATGAGCGGAAGCGGCTTAACCATGAAGCTTCTTGAGAATAAAGTTGATACAACTGACAAAAAAATTGCAGTTATAGACAGGTCAGGAGTAATAATAGAACATCTTGTCGAAGCCGCGAAGACACGCAATGAATCGGAAATGTTCGATGAAGAGAGCGGAAAGAAAATAAAACCGGCTTACATTTTCGAAAGCGTTGAACCAGCGGAAAATCAACAGTCACAACAACTGGAGTTATCAGATCAGGTTCGTAATGGCAGTCTGCATGGATTCCTTGATATAGGTTCTGATGTACTTCATCCGGGAGAAAATCAGGAAACTCGAAGAATAACATATCATTCCAAGAATTCATCAATTGATCAAGTGCGTTACTGGCTGCAAAGCAGGATTAACATACAACTCCGGCGATTACGGCTGGCAGAAGTGGAGGTTGAGGAATCAGTCATTGATGATGTTTTAACATGGCTGGATACAGAGGCGTTAGGTCTTACATCCATTGATGAAGAAACCGGTGACATCAAGGATGCTCAACGCAGCAGTGAAATACAAAGCATTCTGATCCCGGTGATTTTCGGAATGATCATGTATTTATTGATATTAATGGGATCGATATCGCAGCTTCAGTCGGTAATGGAAGAGAAATCGCAACGGATCGCCGAGGTACTGCTCGGATCAGTCAAGCCATTCGAGTTAATGATGGGAAAATTAGGAGGGGGAGTAGGCATTGCCATGACGGTTTCATTATTCTATGTAATACTGGCAGTTATTGCTGTTAACTACTGGGGATATGAAGAGTTTATACCTTATGCTGTGCTGCCGTGGTTCTTTGTCTTCACGTTTTTTGCTATCGTTATGTTTGGAGCAATAAATGCAGCGTTGGGGGCAACCTGTAATGATCCTAAAGATGCGCAGAGTATGACTTTTCCTGCCCTGCTTCCGGTAATAATTCCCCTGTTTGTCATGATCCCGGTAATTCAGCAGCCATTGACCGGTTTTGCTACCGGTATGTCCCTTTTTCCATTGTTCACACCGATGCTGATGACAATGCGAGTCGCCACACCTACAGGAATCCCCATGTGGCAGCCCTGGGTCGGCTTGGCGGGAGTGATCATTTTCGCCCTGTTCTTCATCTGGGTGGGAGGAAGAATATTCAGAGTAGGTATCCTGATGCAAGGACAACCACCAAAGCTGTCAAACCTGATCCGCTGGGCTATTAAGGGATAATGACAATAATAAATGAAGCTCAGATATGGAGAAGTTATAGTAATACCTGGGATGTGCAACTGCTGCGATTGGCAATTATTGGTGTTAAATATTAGTTATTGGCGATTAATACCATTCGGGGAGAATGTTTATACTTGAAAATCTATGGATTACATAAATTTTCTTCGTCTAAAGGCTTGCAGTTCATTTTGTGAAAGTTCAAACCATTCTCCGCCTTTACGTTTTTCTTTGAAACGATCATGCCAGTATTTCTCTATTCCTACAGGGTCGTCTGTTTTGATTTTATGAACGAGGCTGGGTTTCTCAGGTAGTTGGATTTTAAGTTCGTATTCTCGTTTTTCGGGACTGACACTTCTACCTATCTTGTAATGTTTCCCCGATTTAATTAAATAAACAAATCCAAATTCAGTTTCTTGTTCATTTTTGTCTTCAGATAGGTGTAAGCTAGTTTTTGTAATGGCATTCTTACATGCATCTACAATAAGATTCTCGACATCATTATCTTCACAGTATTTTAGAACAACACGTATCAGTTCTTCTTTTCGACCAAAACGGGAAAAAGTATTATGGCTTGGAAAATTCTTGTCTTGACGCGCTTTGAGTTTTCGCTCAAGAGCAGTGGGGAAATGACCCCGCTCTTCAATGAGTTCGATGAGCTTCTGAATTAAGAAATCATCTTTATAGGCAGACTGCATTTGATTAGGTTTGTATCCAGCTTCAATAATTAATTCGTTCCAACGAATCCAATACTTACCAGCCCAGTCTGAGGGCTTTATCCCTGTAAATTTCTCAAACCTTTCTCTTCCGAGAGGTTTACCACCGTTTTCTTCAGCGGTACGTTTTATTTCAGAAAGAATATAATCTTTGTCCATGATGAAAATCTTTCTTTTTGTTAATATTAAATAATGGTATTCATTATTTCGTCACGTGTACTTGTTATTCTTGCCAGACTGGATTGACGACTTTGCCCATGAAAAGGATCGTACCTGATTCTCTCTCGTGAATGACAATGACGCTCGTGTTGTCCCTCAATTTCCACCAACTGGGACTCTTGAAAAACGACGAACAGTGTCTAACACAGCCTCAGGATATTTTGCAGCGACAAGCAACAGGACACGTGCAGCACCCTCGGGCTTACGTCTGCCTTGTTCCCAATTCCGCAGAGTGGAAACACTTATACCAAGCATTTTAGCAAACTTGGTCTGTGATAAGCCGTAATGATCCCTGATTAATCGCACGTCCGGTTGATCAAGACGAAAGATTCGATCAGGTTCTGTTTCTCCACGCAGTATTTCGCCGCCCTGCTTAACACTCTCCAAGAGTTCATCAAAAAGCGCTTTTTTCATTTTAGTTCCTGTTCCACAACTGATTTCAATATCTTTAACTGTTCAGGAGTCAAATCATCCTGTACATTCTTTGGATAAATAAACAGCATAAGAAGCATGTTTTGTGATGGTATCCAATAATAAATCACTCGAACTCCACCTCTTTTTCCTCGCCCTGAAAAACTCCATCGAATTTTTCGTAATCCTCCACTGCCACGGATAATATTTCCTTTTTCAGGATTAACTATCAGTTCGTTTTGCAACTGTTGATACTCTGTGTCTGCTATAGCATTGCTCGGAAGTAAGTTCGCATGTTGTAGGGGCAGGATTTATCCGCCCAGTCCTATTGACTCGATCACGGGCGGATAAATCCTGCCCCTACATTCCCATGTAACAAATGATATTCCTCATAGTCATGCGAATATGTTTGTTAGCATTGCTATTAATGCGAACAAAAACGTACTGAAGCATATTCAGATTATTTACAGTGAATATATTTATTTGCTCAATGTTCAGTAGGTAGATAATTAGTAACCAGTTCCTGGTATTCCTTGACTTGTGATTTAATCCAGGCTTTGTTTTTCCCTAATTCATCCGCAAGAATTTTAGCAACATCTTCAGCGATCTCAGAACTGGCCCTGGCATCGAGGAGGAGGCACCTTGTTCTTCGTGCTAAAACATCTTCAATCGTTTGCGCCATCTCCTCACGTGCCGCCCAGACAACCATAGCCCCGGTAATTGGCAGCCGCTCATGCAGATATTTACCAAGTTTTGGAGTTTCATCAATCATAGCTTCAATTTTGTAAGCATCAACACCATAATGTCCAAGTACTCCGAAAACGGGAAAATTTTGATCCCACCCGTGGATCGCAAGGTTTTTTGTCTGTGAGGGCACATAATCAAGCTGCGCGATTGCAGCAGCCTGGTCAATGGTTTCCTCTGCCATCAATCGATACGTTGTCCATTTTCCGCCAGTTATAGTGACCAGCCCGGAAGATGAAATCAATATTTGATGTTCACGAGACAGCTCCGCTGTATTTTCCGCAGATTTTTGCATCACCAGGGGGCGGAGTCCTGCAAAGACACTTTTTATATCGGCTGGTTCTGGATCTTTAGTAAGATACCTGGCAGCATTGGAAATTATAAAGGATATCTCCTCAGGCTGTGCCACGGGTTCAATATCCAATGATTCTACTTCGGTATCTGTTGTGCCGATCACCACCTTTCCCAGCCAGGGAATCGCAAAGAGTACTCTGCCATCATCGGTGTGAGGCACCATGATTGCAGTGTCGCCACCCAGAAATGACCTGTCGAGAACAATATGAACACCACGGCTGGCTTTTATAATGGGTGTGCTCGCCGGATCGTCCAATCTCCTGATATTATCAGTAAATACCCCGGTCGCATTGATCACACACCGGGCATTTATTTCGAATTCCTCATTAGACAAAGTATCTCTAACAACAACACCTTCAACGAAACCATTGTTTTGAATTAGATGTTCCACCTCCATATAGTTGATTACCGTAGCGCCTTCATCCGCTGCTGTCTGTGCAAGGTTGATCACTAACCGGGCATCATCAAATTGACCATCATGATATTGAACTCCTCCCTTTAAACCTTTGGTTTCGATCTGGGGAATTCTAATTTGCGTTTCTTCGGGGGAGAGGTTGATTGAAGGACCAAAGCCATGCCTGCCGGCAAGCATGTCGTACAATCTCAAACCTATACCGTAAAACGGTCCTTCCCACCAATCGTAATGTGGGACAACAAAAGGCTGGTCATGTACAAGGTGTGGGGCGTTTTTCCTGAGGATTGCCCGCTCCCGCAAAGCTTCAAGAACCAGGGAGATATTTCCCTGCTGCAAGTATCGCACCCCGCCGTGAACCAATTTTGTACTGCGGCTGGAAGTCCCTTTTCCGAAATCGTATTGTTCGAGGAGTAAAGTTTTATAACCTCTGGATGCAGCCTCAACAGCAACACCCATACCCGTTGCTCCACCGCCAACAACGATGAAGTCCCAGGAATCCGTGTTATTTTTAAGATGTGTAATCGCATTGTTCCGGTTGAGAATTGAGGCAGATTCTGGAATTGGCGCCGGAAGGAAATGCGGACTTTTAAATGTTGCGAGCTGCCCATTCATGGATGAAGACGGAGAGGTTGTGATATCTGGAGTTTTGCGACCTGTGAAGAAATTTCTCAAATTGCGTGTTGTCTTTTGCAGCCAGCTTTTTTTACGAGTACGCACAAACACACTGACTAATTCGACAAGCTCCTTTGTTCGCAAATAACCATATACTTTATGAGGGTTTCGATTCCTTCTATACTCGTAGTCATTTGCTACCGGCATATCGATTGGTTTTACTCCGAAGCTGTTACCACTGTAATCATCAGAAAGTCTAAAATCGAAGGCGACATTATCTTCGAGATCAGCGAGGTTATACCATGATTTTTTAATATTATCCGGTATTTGCAGCACCTTTCCAGCAGTGTGTTTGTCACTCCGCTCAGAACCCATTCTACCGATTACGACTGGAAAGCCCAGGGGTGAACCAATAGTAACAAGAGTATCAACCTGCAAATTCTGATTCATATCCAGAACGTCGAAAGCAATGATTGAACCCATCGAATGAGCTATAAGGAGGATACGTTCCCCCTGATGCTTCTGAAGGACTGTAATTAGACGGTTACGAATTTCGTCCCTGGTCGTTGTAGAATTGTCAGGACTCAATTCGGAAGTGTAGTATGCATCAAGATCTTTGAAATAACGACGAATAAGACTGTCTGTCACGGATTGATAATTGATTGAAAAATCTTCATTCAGCAATATTTTGCTGATTTTTTCTTCCAAGAAATCGGCAATTCTTCTTTTCAGGTTGCGAGTGCTGGGACGAATCTCCCGCATACTTGGGACATAGGGATCTTCAAGGAAAAGAGGACTCTCATAATCGGATACCTCCGGATCTTGAGGGATAGGATGAAGGATATCTGCCCAGTAAACAAGTTCAAAGTCCAAATCCTTTATATCTAATCCCCAGCGCTTTGCTCCTTCATGGATTGACTGAAACCACCATGTACTCAATATATGTTCAGGTGGCTTATTGCCAAGTCCGTGGATTCCAATAACTACATTCTTCATCAATATCCCTCCAAAGTTGCAGGTAGAAAAGAAAATATCAATTGTTTATTGTTGCAGCAATCCCCATTTCAATATCCTGTCGGGGAAGTCAGAAAATACTCCATCCACTCCCAGTTCACGCATCCAGGAGAATTCTTCAAAATGATTCACCGTGTAAACAAATACTTTCAAGCCTCTACGGTGTGCATCGTGAACGAAATCCCTATTTATAAATTCGATTGTTGGATTGACTGAGTATGCACCCAATTTTTCCGCAAAAAGGGCTAATTCTAAAGGGAGATCACCCGTCAGCGCCCCGATCCTTATTTCCGGCATGAGTTTCCTGAAGGTGAGCAGCTCAGCATGAATAAACGACGATACAAGAAACCTTTCAGATTTCAATTCATTAGACGAAAAATGATGCTGAAGAAATCTGGCAACCAACTCCGCAGAACCATGCCATTTAAGTTCGATATTAATACCAATCTCAGGACTCATCAAATCGAAAACTTCGCTGAGTAGCGGGATTTTTTCACCCTTCCCTGCATCAAGTGAACGAAGATAATCGAGGTTATGTTTCCAGATAAATCCACTTCCATTTGTCGTTCTTTCAAGGCGCAAGTCGTGAATGATAACTAATTCATTCTCAATTGGATAAACATCAAGTTCAATCCATTTTGCACCAAGATCCAATGCTTTGCGGAATGCACGAAGAGTGTTCTCCGGCTCATACCCGCATGCTCCACGGTGCGCGAAACAGATCATTTCATTAGTTTTCATCGCTGCTCAAACTCCCAAGATAGTGCCGCCGAATGATTGATTTCTATAAATGCCTTGAGAAGCGTTATGTGATTAATTCTGAATAATCATTGCGCTTTTCATAGAAATTTGTGTTATGGAGTAAGGTCAAATATAGCAATTGCGGTATGCAAAACCTAAAACACTTTTCCCGAAGAGTATTATTACGCTGATGAGAACTGTTTTATCTTCAAGTCATGTTTCAATTTGTTGAATCAGGCTCATACCCCGGTTGGTCTTGTCGTCCGGGCTGGTGGCCCGGTCAGTCGGTTGACTGACTGTCCGGTTTCAAGTGTATCTATTATTCCTGCCAGACCGGATTGACAACTTTGCCCATGAACAGGATGGTGCCTGATTCTTTCTCGTGAATAACAAATACGAAAGGACGGTTAATATTAATCACATCTGGCGCAGATTCGGCGCCGATTTCAACTGCTGTCACGGCGGCGGCTTCAGTGCCCTTTTCATCCACCTGGATAAAGGTTTTCTGGATCACATTATCGATGAAAACGTCCCGGCTGGTGAACATATTACTGAAATCAGCTACTCCTTCGATAAAAGCGATTTCCATACCCATTGCTTTAAGCATGTCGTTTAAATTCGTTTTGTATTCGAACTTGAATCTGGGCATATAGAGTGTCGCTGCTGCTTCGACGAAACTGTCTTGCCAGACCATCCAATTTTCTTCGTTAATCTCTCCCACAAGCGAATCCATTGGGACATTTTGATTCGGAAGGAGAACCGTCATGCAGTAACTCTCCCTGCCGTAAGGCAGACGCACCGCTTGAAAAAGATCGTTGCGAAGTAACTGGTAATCCTCTTCATTGTACATCATCTCGCAATCGGTAATCGAACCATCGGGGAGGTGAAAATCAGTGGATTCTGTGTCATTTTCATCGAATGTAATTAGCCAGTCGGCTTTGAAGTATATGGCGTTAATTAGGAACATAACGGTAGTAGCATTTATAGGGGGATCGATGATCTTTTCAATTTTTCCGTTGGTATTGTCAAAAACCCAACTGTTAATTATATCCGCCGCCTCGCTGGAATTGAAATCAAGTTCCTGTGTGACTGCATCGAAATAGGTTCTGTTCAATTCGATAAATGTAGAATCCACCTGTACACCCAAACGATACCAGATCGAATTAGCGATTTGCATAATAACCAGGGGATCGTAATTGACAAGAAAATCAATCAGGCTGCGATAAGATTCGTTTATCTCATCGAGAGACATTCCGGACATTTCGAGAGCGTCGGCAATGGCTTCACGTGTCTCCCCGGAAGCGCCGTTATAGGTCATTCCAAGAGCAAAAGAGACAGAAAGTGGTGAAATAAACACGTTCTCATCAGGTTCAGCTCGATCAAGGACTTCACTAAATAGCTTGAAACCAAACCGGCCTGTTGATTCCACCATATCAAGTTCGGCGGTTGTCAAATCTTCCGGCATACGCCTGTCATCCTGCACCGGATCGGTTGAATCGGAACATTGAAGCAAAAGCAATGCTGCCGTCAATATTGAGATAATTAGAAATAATCTGCGCATGACAATCCCCTGTAATTGTTTGCGGACTCCGTACCTTATACATTTAATATATATCTAACGAATAATAATACAAACATGTTCCATTAAAATCAAAAGACAATCAATATATTCTTCTTTTCGAGCAATGTTTATCGCCACTTGATTTTGTTATATTCCCTCTATGGAAAATGACCAGGAAATTAGGCTGACCGCAGTTACCCCTGCAAATATTGATAAGACCGGATTCTTCTGTTTCAGGAACAGGAGAAGCGAAGAAGGTTATAGTCGGAAAAAGGAATGGCTGCTGGAAAGGTTTGATGAAGGGCTGAAGATTCAGCTAATTACCGAAGGTGGATTAGGCTTCATTGAGTACATTCCCGGTGAATATGCATGGCGAGGCGTTAACGCTGACGGGTATATGTTCATCCATTGTCTCTGGGTGACTGGAAAGCGCCGTAATGTCGGCTGTGGGACGGCGCTGCTGGAGACTTGTTTCCGAGATGCTCGCGAAACCGGCAAAAAAGGCGTGGCGATGATCACCAGCGAAGGGTATTTTATGATGAGTAAGCGGTTCATGCTTAAACATGATTTTGTGTCGGTCGAAAATTATCCGCCTTCTTTCAAATTGATGGTAAAAAAATTCGAGGATGCTCCTGATCCGTCATTCACAGGTAATTGGGATGAGAAACTTGCTGCATTCGGGGAAGGATTAACCGTTATTACCAGTGACCACTGCCCGCATCATGCTGATGCCGTTAATGTCTGCATTGAAACTTCAAAGGAACTTGGTGTGAAATACCGTATAGTCGAATTGAAAAGCTCCCGGGATGTTCGTGAGAAATCACCATCACCTTTTGGGACATTTGGTTTGGTTTATAACGGCAAATTTGTCGATCATTATACCTTCAACAAAAAGACATTTCTGAAACAAATGGCGAAGGTGATGAAATAAGTTTTGCGTGTTTGATCAGAGGCATTATTAGATACGTGTATTTTAGTTAGACCATAGACTGTCTTTAGAGTGTTCTTGTTTCTATCTTTCTTATTTATACAGTCAGAGTATATACTTACTTCCGAAAGGATTAAAACTAATGGATCCTGTGCTACTTGCGCGAATTCAGTTTGCGTTGACAATCGGATTTCATTTCATCTTTCCCCCGATCACTATCGGATTGGCGTGGTTGCTGGTTATCCTCGAGTGGAAGGGATGGAAGGGAAATAATGAAGATTATGCACGACTCGGAAAGTTTTTCAGCAGAATATTTGCGTTGACATTTGCTATTGGTGTTGCGACAGGTATAGTGATGGAATTCCAGTTTGGTACAAACTGGGCTCGTTATTCCACATTTGTTGGTGATATCTTTGGCGCTCCACTGGCAGCAGAGGGGATTTTCGCATTTTTTCTCGAATCCAGCTTTCTCGGTTTATATTTGTTCGGTCGCGGGCGTT
This sequence comes from Candidatus Electryonea clarkiae, assembly GCA_030765455.1. GTDB lineage: Bacteria > Electryoneota > Electryoneia > Electryoneales > Electryoneaceae > Electryonea > Electryonea clarkiae. The sequence goes on from JAVCCM010000085.1 coordinate 11,703, forward strand.
TATCCAAAGGAGTGCATTGGTTCTCATCGCTGATGCTGGCTTTTGGTGCCACCTTGTCCGCATTCTGGATCATAGTCGCTAATTCCTGGCAGCAGACACCAGCCGGGTATGTCTATAATGAAATTGCTGGACGAGCTGAATTGACCAGTTTCTTTGAAGCAGTTTTTAATCCGTCCACAATGATTCGTTACCTGCACACGGTTGATGCCGCACTGATAACGGGCGCGTTTTTCATGGCAGGAATATCCGCATATATGATCCTGAAGAATAAAGATGTTGCTTTCATGCGGAAATCACTGGTGGTATCGTTGGTCTTTGGATTTGTCGCCTCTATTCTTGAGGTGATGCCCTTTGGACATGAGCACGCACGCCAGGTAGCACACACCCAACCCGAAAAATTCGCCGCCATTGAAGGCCTATATAAAACACAGTCATCGGCTCCGCTTGTGCTTTTTGCCATACCCGGCAACGATCCGGAACCGAGACTTGATGCTGAAATCAGTATTCCTTCTTTGTTGAGCTGGATGGTTTTTGGTGATCCGCATGCAGAGGTTCGCGGTATCGACCATTTTCCAAAGGATGAAATTCCGCCTCTCTGGCTGACCTTCGTCTCTTTTCACAATATGGTCGTTCTGGGGATGTTTTTCATTGGTGTGACGGCGCTGGGGCTTTTCCTCTACTGGCGTAGAAAATTATTTGAATCTAAATGGTTCCTCAAGTTGCTGGTAATTTCTATCCCCCTGCCAGTCGCAGCCTGCGAGTTTGGATGGGTGGCAACGGAAGTAGGTCGGCAGCCGTGGGTCGTGTATAAATTACTTCGCACCAGTGACGCTATTTCGGTGACTGTTCCGGCGGGAAATATCCTATTTTCCATCATTGTTTTTACCTTGATTTACCTGCTGCTCTTTGCGCTCTGGGTTTTCTTGCTGATTCGCAAAGTCAATCATGGAGTTCCCGTTCTTGAGGAGAAGGAGGTGACGGTATAATGGACTTGAATACAACCTGGTTTTTGCTATATACCATTCTCATTGTAGGTTACGCTATCCTGGATGGATTTGATCTTGGTGTGGGTGCGATACATCTGTTTGTGAAATCAGACATTGAACGAAGGAAACATCTTAACGCTATAGGGCCTGTCTGGGATGGAAATGAAGTGTGGCTTGTTACAGCAGGAGGTGCGCTTTTCGCAGCATTCCCCCCGGTTTATGCCACTGTTTTCAGTGGGTTCTACCTGGCGTTTATGGTATTGCTTTTTGTAATGATCGCCCGAGCGGTCTCAATAGAATTTCGCAGCAAAATCACTTCGGACAAATGGCGGGTTGCCTGGGACAGAACATTCAGCATCAGCAGTATCCTGATTCTGATCCTGTTCGGTGTTGCGGTCGGAAATATTATCAGGGGTGTTCCGGTTGACGCGGAAAGACTCTACCGGGGAACATTCCTCCAGATGCTTAATCCATATTCAATTATTGTCGGTTTGATCAGTCTGACCATGTTTGCTACTCATGGAATGCTGTACATGGCGCTCAAAACAGACGGCGAACTACGTAAACGTTACCGGTCATGGGCAACAAAAGGGTGGATAGCATTTATTGTTTTCCACCTTATCGGTTTCATCTGGTCAATTGTTGCATTGCCACACCTGTTCAATAATGTTAAGGACAAAATTCTGCTCTATGTTCTTCTCGGAGTTTTATTTTTTATTTCCTTGATCTTTGTGCTGTTGTTCAACCGAAAAGGTGAGGCGGGAAGGGCATTCCTGGCTTCCTCAGTAATGATCGGGACTCTGGTCGGGTTAGTAGCGACGAGTATGTATCCCATGATGCTCCCATCGAGCATGGATATCTCTTACAGCCTGACCATCTACAATGCATCATCAACACCGAAAGCCCTGAAGACCATGTTAATAATCGCATTGATCGGAATGCCGGTAGTAATCGGATATACCATTTTTATTTACCGCGTATTTAAAGGGAAAGTTATTGTAACGGATGACGGTTATTGATAGATAATTGTAGATATAGTTAATACAGTTGGACTCACTTTCGGCGAAAGTGAGCTGCTTTTACCACTCGATTCAGGAGCAACGCAACACTACATTGATCGACTCCTGGGATTGGGCTGTAAAGTAAATTATTCTTAGAGGAGGTTGAGAATGTACGATAACTCTTGTCTATTCATACCTAAGCGCTTCAATCGGATTTAACCTGCTGGCTTTCCATGCAGGCCAGGTACCGAATATTACACCTATTGCGCTGCAGAATAAGATTCCGACCAGAATTGACCAGAGAGGAACAGCGATAGGCAGGTTTGCTGCTTTCCCGAGTAACAAAGCGGCAACAACTCCAATAATTACACCGATAACAGCACCAATCTCGGAAAGGATTACCGCTTCCACCAGGAACTGACCCAGTATGCTGCTTCGTTTTGCGCCCAGCGCCATACGTATCCCGATCTCACGGGTACGTTCAGTGACAACCACCAGCATAATATTCATGATCCCAATGCCGGCGACAAGGAGTGAGATAGAGGCTATACCAAAAGCTGCAACCCGAATCCACTTGGTGATCTCATTAAAGCTTTGAATTAGCTGATCTGAATGCCAGATTCCGAAATTATTCTCATCACCGGGTCTCAAACCTCTTACTACTCTCATGGCTACAGTAGCCTGATCTATGGCTTCTTTTATTTTCTCAGGATTGGCGACACGTACGGTTACATTCCAACTTCGTTCGCTGCCCCACCAGTTGATAAATGTGGTTAAAGGGACAAGCGCGAAATTACCATAACTACCACCACCAAACATGGAACCTCGCTCCATCACAACTCCAACTACCCGCGCTCGTTTTCCATTTACGAAAACATATTCGCCTACAGGATCGCGGAAAGGGAATATTTTCTGCGCGGCTGACGAACCAAGAACGGTTACGTGCCTCGCAAATTGCACATCCTGTTCTGTAAGCTCCCTTCCATTTTCAATCTCTATACCATTATTAATAACGAATCCCGGAACTCCTCCAGCTACAGTGCAATTAGGATTTGTAGCATTATTTTGATATTTGATTACAGCATTCCATTTCCAGATTTCCGGCGCAATAACTCGAGCGAGAGGGACGTTTTCTTTTAGTGCGCGAACCTCCTCTGGACCAATGTTCGGTCTTGCTTTTCTCCTGTGTCGATTATGGTCATCACCAATCTGAACATCCCATTTCTGGACCTGGAAAACACCGGCGGACAACCCGGACATTTCCTCTTCCATCATGTTCTTTAAACCCTTAATGATACTCATTGTCGCAATAATAGTAATTACACCTATTACGACACCGAGCAGCGTCAGGCTGCTACGCAGTTTCTGGTTGAGGATGCTGGTGATAGAGATTGCGATTGATTCCATCCAGTTCATCTGATTACTCCTGCCTCAAAGCGACTATGGGATCCAATCTTGATGCTCGAACTGCCGGAAATAATCCAAATATTAAACCAACCACTGCTGAGAAAGCCATTGCAGACAAACCCAACCACAGGGGAAGTGAGGTTGGTAGGAACTGGCCTAACAGTTTTCCCCCGATCATAGCCACCAGGATTCCAACAATTCCTCCTATCATGGTTATAATCATTGATTCAACCAGGAATTGCCACAAAATGCTTGTAGTGCGTGCGCCCACAGCTTTTCGCATTCCGATTTCCCAAGTTCGTTCGGTGACAGAGACCAGCATGATATTCATAATGCCGATACCTCCGACCAGCAGTGATATTCCGCCTATAATCACTCCGGCAGCGTAGATCCCGGCAGTAATTCGTTTGTAAAAATCAGTTAACATAGCGCTGTCATTTATGGAAAAATCGTTATCTTCGTTTGGAGCCAAATTCCTGGCGCGACGCATAAGCCAGGTTAATTCATCTATCAAGTCATTCATCTGAGACGGGTCTTTTGCTTTGACTGCAATAGTTACATCCCGACGATGACCGAAATTGTGGGTTAAGGTGCTGAAAGGAATCATTACGTAATTGTCATTAGACTGCCCGAATGTGCTGCCTTTTTTCTCCAAAATTCCAACTACTTTAAAATTATAAGGTCCGACCCGAAGGTTACGTCCCATGGGATCGTAAGGCTCAAAAATCTGTTCCTTGACGTCAGCGCCTATAACGCAGATTTTCCGGGTAGTGATCATGTCGGAATCAGTAATATATCGTCCGTATTCGGGCATCCAGCTCATAGCATCAGCGGTTGCGGGTGTTACCCCGATAATTCCTACTCGATCCCTTGTCCGATTACGAAAGGCAATTGGGCGACCGGTGTACGTGTATGCACCGACATATTCCGCCAGCTTTGAGAATCTCTTTATTTCTTCGAATTGTTCTTTGGTAACTCTTGGACGATTCCGGTAGCGCCACCAGTCATCCATAATTATCCAGGGGTGTCGTTCGATATAGACCGTTCCACTACCCATGACTTCAAGTTGCGATGCCACAGAAGTATTAAGTCCCTGGATAATCATCATCATCAGTGTGACAGTGATTACACCAATGCTGATCCCGAGAGTGGTAAGTAGAGCGCGAGTTTTATTAGCGAATAAAGCTCGAAACGCTATCCAGAAGCCCTCTGATATGTTATGAATTGCGTAGCCCATAATATCTGACTTGTAAAGGTATAAAAGTGAATGAAAAAGAGTTTGAGTATTATTACATATCTTGATATTTTCAAATTCTTAATTCTTAATTCTTAATTCTTAATTCTTAATTCTTAATTGGATTATTCTTCCGGTTTTCCAGCAAATTTGCCATTACTGCCATTTCTTGGTTCCTGGCGTACGTCAGAACTGATTTTGCCATCGAAAAGCCGTATTACCCTGTGAGAATAGGCAGCAATGTCTTCCTCATGGGTTACTATAACGATTGTGTTGCCTTCGCTGTGAAGGTTACCGAACAGCTCCATCATTTCGTAACTGGTTTTACTGTCAAGATTTCCGGTTGGTTCATCTGCCAGGAGCAGGTTTGGGTTGTTGACTAATGCACGGGCAACCGCAACCCTTTGACGTTGACCACCGGATAACTCATTTGGTCTATGTTTAATCCTGTCAGCCAGCCCAACTCGCTCCAGTGCCTCTTTTGCCATTTCACGGCGTTTGATCCGTGGCAATCCTGCATAAATCAGCGGGAGTTCTACATTGTGGAACGCATCAGCACGAGGAAGAAGATTAAAAGTTTGGAAAATAAACCCTATGCGCCTGTTCCTGATATCAGCTAACTGATTGTCAGTCATTCCATCAACTCTTTCTCCACTAAGTTTGTAAACTCCATCCGAAGGAGCATCGAGACAACCGACTATGTTCATCATTGTCGATTTTCCAGATCCTGAAGGACCCATTATGGCTACATATTCGCCATCCTCTATATTAACGTCAACCTCTATAAGTGCAGGAACTTTTATCTTTCCAATCTCATAAATCTTTGATATGCTCTTGAAATCAATCAGGCTGCTCATTCAGATTCCCCCGATTCCTGACCATCTGAATCAGTCGATTCTACTTCCTCCACAGATTTTTCTTCTGTCGAACCTTCTTCTTTCTCACCGTTTTCTTCATCATCCTCTTCATAAGAATCATATTCCACACGCTGCCCGCTATTCAGTTCTTTGGCGAGGACACGAAAAGGTCCGGTTACAATAATATCATTTTCACTGAGACCTTCAACGATTTCAAAGTGGGTATCACTGTAGATTCCAAGTTTGACCGGTCTGACCCAGGCAGTATCATTTTCAATTACATAAACCACTTCAACAAGTTCATCTTTATCGTCACTATGGCTTTTTCTTTTTGATTCTTTTTTGTCTTCTTTCTTCGATTTTTTCTTGGATTTCCGTGCTCTTTCTTCTTTCTTTTTTTCTTCTTCCAGTGATCTTACAACAACTGATTCCTGAGGAACTATTAAAGTGTTATCACGTCTTTCAGTCTCTATTTCGACAGTGGCACTCATTCCCGGCCTAAGTTGAGGCACGTAATCATTGACTGCAACTTTTACCTCAAAATTTGTTACTTCCTCTGATGTCCCAAATCCGCGCACGATACCGGAATGGGCAATCTCGGTGACCATACCCCTGAAAGATGTATCCGGCATGGCGAAAACTTCTATCTTCACACGATCAGAGATTTCAAGGAGAACCACATCGTTTTCATTTACTTCAACGTTCACTTCCATTTTATTAAGTTGAGAAACTACCATAATTACTACTTCGTTAAAGCTTGCTCCTATAGCCATTTCCCCGACTTCATTATTCAAACGAGTGACAACTCCGTTAATAGGAGAAAAAATCTTTGTCTTTGACAAGCGATCTTCAGCTTGAGCAACATTAGCGCGAGCACGGTCAACATCAGCGTTCATTCGTTTAACAATCGCCTCGTTTGCCTCCAGTTCTGCATCACTCGCAAGATTGCTGCCATGAAGTTCAATAGTACGTTTCAGTCGCGATTTCACCTCATCCAGGCTGGCTTCCGCACTGGTAAGTCCAAATTCCATTTGTTGAAGCGCAGAGAGATAGTACTCATCTTCTATCTGAACAAGCATTTGACCGCTTCTGACATGATGACCTTCTTCAGCACCCAGGTATAAAATGCGACCGGAGACTTCGGCGGAGATATTTACGTCAACTTCAGGCTGAATTTTTCCCGAGGCAGTTACTGCCTGGATAAGGCTGTCAAGCTTCACTTCTGTAGTGTCAACTTCTTTGCCTTTTGGCTTGCGTTTTACAAGGATATTAGCCGTGACCAATCCGCCGATTAGAACAACTGCAGCGATTATGATCCAGATTTTTTTCTTGTTATTCCCCTTACTCATTGAACTACCTCTCCTAAAGGACGTCCCAGGTCGCGTTCGAGCGAAGCCAGGGTTGTGAAAAACTCTAAAACTGTACTGATATGATTATTTTCCGCTTCAATAAAAGTGACTTGTGCACTGCGGAGATTTAATTGTGATGACGCTCCCAGGCGGTACCGTTCCTGTTCAAGTTCAAGCTGACGCCGAGCCAGGTCGCGGTTTTTATCTAAAACTTCCGTTTGATCAAAAAGTCGAGTGAGGTTGCGAACCTGACGCCTGATATCAGCATTTACCTGCTGCTCAGATAGATGACTATCCCATTCGGCTTTGCGCTTGTTTACTACTGATTGCTGTCTATTTATATCAGTCTGAAATTGATTGAACAGGTTCCAGGACATTCCAACACCGTAATATCTTGTGTTTTCACCGGGAAAGAGCTGAAAACGGTTAGCAAGTTCCCCGCCGTCAGATCCGGAAAATCCCATGTTCAAACTCGCGGAAGGCAAGTATCCTGCACGTGCAATTTTTATATTCTGTTCTTCAATCTCAACTATGTTGCGATTTGCTTTTAGATCCGGTCGTGTATCCAATGCAAATCTGACTAAACTTTCAAATTTTACTGCCGGTAAGACAGGTTTCAAGTCGGCGTTGATTGGAAAGCCGCTCTCAAGACGGGCGCCAATAACCAGGTTAATGTTCTCCCTGGTATTTTCTACTGTCTGTTGAGCAGTCAGCAATGCGTTCTCGGCGTTACCCAGGTCAATTTCTGCTTGTAAAACGTCAAGTTCTATGACATCACCGTTTTCATACCTGGCTTTTGCAAAGCGAAGGCTTTCTTTCCTTAGTTCAAGGATTTCATTTGACACTTCAAGTCTTCTCTGTGCTGAAAGGAAGAAATAAACAGCTTCACGCACTGAATAAGTCAATTCATCTTTGGTACGGATGCGGTACAGATTGATATTTTCAAGTTGAAGCTGTGCACTTTTCATGCCGTAATACCGGGAGCCTCCGGTAAAAATATCTTCAGACAGACCGATATCCCAATTACTTCTGTGACTCCACTCTTTTGCTCCTGGAATCACTTGCCCCTGGAAGACGTATCCATCTATTTCGGTACGAGTATTCTGATATGATACAGAAGCCCTTGCCCGAGGGAGAAATGATCCATATACACCGCGATAAGCATAGGTAGCGAAATTCTCGTCCTGAACAGCTTTTTGATAATAAGCCTGGTTTTCCAACGCAATGTTCACCAGATCGTCAATTGTCAAAGATTGAACGTCTGTGATTAGAGGAGGATTTGGCAACGATTGGCTAAATGTCACAGTAGTTGTAAAAAGGCAGGATAATATTGCAATCCATATTGCCTTTTTGAGATACACCATTTTTCCCGACTCCCTTTACACTGAAATTTTCAGTGTTCAACTTTTATAGGTAAAAAATTCATCAATCCAATCATTAGACACCATTAAAATGAAAAAGATACACATTAATAGCTTTCTCAGAGTCTCTGATTGATTAAACAATCACTTTATACAGATCAGGAAATAAGGCCGAATCCGACAGAAAATACGAGGGCAACAGCAATAATTGTACCTATTGCTTTCCCACGTGTTACGCCGGTAAAAGATGCGATACCTATTCCATAAACAATCCATTCCCAAACCCCGAAGACAGTGATCAACTGAAAAATCTTATGGATTTTAGCGTCCGGATCGCCTGCCGTGATAATACCAAGACCAAGTTGTGCGCTGTTCATATCTCCCGTCATCCGGACTAACGCACCCTGAACCAGCATCCCCACTGCTCCGATTAATCCAACATATACAACGAGCGACCAGTAATGTTTGAATTTCTTGTTTCCACCAAAAATGATGTTCCCCAGGAACAGGAACAACAGCGCCATGATCAGTTGCACAATGACAACACCCAAAGCGCCTTGTACAACCATGAATTCAGGTTTCATGAATTTGCCCTGAATCTCAATAGCCTGGTCAATCTGCTCGGTGGACATATTCCGATTTTGCATTGATTCAATTGCTTTTTCCTCAGCAATACCAATGATAGCATCACTTGCGAAGAAATTAAACAATGCAGCTGCGATCACAACTACGATCAAAGGAAATAACCAATCTGGTTTTTGGGAAAGATGTGAGGTTACCCTGCCCGGATCGAGAAATATCCCAATAGCTTTTGCACCGAAAGTCATGCTTGCGGTCTCTTCTCCCGCACTCGTTCCATCATCCGATGGCTCAATTCTTTCCGGTACTTCATTTTCTGGTGTTTCTGACATTATTTCTCCCTGTGTATGTCTTGTTAGCAACCTCTGTGCCGTAAACGCATTTAACAATAAACTAATGATAATCTTAAACAATAGCACCCTGCTTGAGTAGTTTCATCGAAGTCTTCAATTTTCTGTTGTAGCATAATGAAACACACTGTGAATCATTACCACAATAAGCAGGTTAAAAACTTATTTCTCTCAAAACAACAAAAATAATCAGGATACTCGATCCAGTGCTAAATGTCAATCCTATCAATGCAGGTCCTGTTATTTTCCTTTCTATAGCCGTAATAGAAAGATCAAGCAGCATAATACTGAAAAGTAAAGAAAACAGGATTTGAACTGATGGACGAAAGATAAGAAAGTATTTGGGATCGAAGAGATTAAAAAACCTGGTGTAAATGAAATATACCATGAAGGTTGAGATGAACCAGCCGAAGTAGTTTGATAAAGGAATCCCATGCCATTTTCCCTTGCGTTTCCAGCTCCATAAACCACCTTTTGTCATGACTGGGTCCATCACGAGATCGAATATCACCGCGAACGCAGCACCCATCGTACAGAAAATCAAATCAAATATAATCTTATTATCATTTACGCTTGAAAGATTTGCCGTCTTTATCAGGGCGATTAACGTACTACTCACTGCCCAAAATATCACTATATTAATGACTGCCCACATGACAGCGATAATTACTGGCAATCCCCCAGGCAGGGCAGGACCTAATCTTGTATCGTATTGATATCCACCGCCAAGGTCCATTTTTAGAGCTAAAGTTTCCCCAACTGCCGGAATTATTGCGCTGAGAAGAAACAGAACTGTAAAGTTTATAAATCCAAGTGTTAAGTAACCATGTACAAACAATCCAGCTAAGAGAGGGACAAGAAACACAATATAGATGGCTGGAGGATATTTGATCTTAAACCAGGATAGAAGACGGGTAACAATAAGCACACCGATTCCCATCCAGAATACGATTTGAAGACCTATTTCCATGATTGTCATGAAAAACCAAGTTATAAATAAAATTAGGAATTAGGAATTAGAAATTAGTAATTCTAATATTACCAGAAGGTTGATCAGCTCACATTCTTCGAGGTGTTTTGTCATTCTCAGACAGCCTGCTTTCGTAGGGTTAACACCAGTCCAAACAGATAATTTGTTATATATTTTAAAATTCCTAATTCCTAATTCCTAATTCCTAATTCCTAATTCACTTGTTCGCCGACTCCAGCGCTTTTTCAAGGATCTTTGTTGAACGCTCAACCAGCATCTTTGGGTCTATCAGCAAACCGGCTGAAATCATTGTATTGTCAAAGAGTAAATTAGCTGCCTCTTCCGCAAAATCCTTATTCGTTTCTTCAATTCGCATGTTATTAAGGTGTTTAAGAATTTTGTGCCCAGGATTAATTTCCAGTATCATTTTCCCAAGGGAAAGATCACTTTTAGACGAAGCCTGCATAACTCGCTGCATTCCGGTAGTAAAAGAATCATCTGGATTGACCAGTACTGCCGGGCTTTCTGAAAGCCGCTTGGAAACACGCACTTCGTTAACTTTATCGCCTAAAACTTCTTTTATCCATCGTGCAAGATCTCCAGAGTCCTTTTCCGGAAGTGAGTCTTCGATTTCAAGTTTTTTTGCAGCCTCTTCAGGAAGATCGAGTTCTGCCTGATCAGCCGAAACGAGCTTCTTATCTTTATATTCCCTGAGAGCAGTCATAACAAGATCATCGATACCGTCTAACATGTACAATACTTCTATCCCGCCCGCTTTGAACGTTTCGAGGTATGGACCGGCTTCAATTCCTTCACGGTTAGGTCCGCTCAGATAATAGATAGCTTTCTGATCCTCCTGCATACGTCCTATATATTCATCCAGTGAAATCATTTTGTCGGCTTCAGAGGATGAAGATTCGAAACGAAGTAATTTGGCAAGATCATTCCGGTTTTCAAAGTCAGAATAAACACCTTCCTTGATAAACATTCCAAATTTTCTGAAGAAATCAACGTATTTCTCCGGGTCGAAAGATGCTTCTTCATCAAACATCTTGATCAGGCGTTTAGTCAGAACACGTTTTAATTTTGCAATTAACGCGCTGTCCTGCATTGTCTCACGTGAAATATTCAAAGGGAGGTCTTCCGAATCGACTACTCCTTTGATAAACCTGAAATATTCCGGTAGCAGGTCTGTCATTTTTTGGTCGATCATTACTTTTTTGCAATAGAGGGATACACCCGGTTCCATTCTACCTAAACCGAAAGATTCCATGTTTTCGCCAGAGATGAAAAGCAACGCCTTTATTGCGAGTGGAACATCTGAAGTAAAATGGAGACGATAAATCGGATCGCCGATACCGGGAGATATAAAATTATAGAACCCGGAATATTCTTCGTCTGAAACCTCACTTTTCGATTTTGTCCAGATTGCTTGCACGGTGTTGACCTGTTCACCGTTAACAAATATCGGAAAATCGACAAAATTTGAATAAGTCCTGATCAGTTCTTTTATAGTGTCTGCATTTGAGAACTTCTTGTCGTCTTCTTTCAGTTTTACTTCAATTGAAGTTCCTCTTTTAAATCCTGCTTCTTCCTGGAGGTTGTAGCTTCCTGTGCCGATTGAACTCCAGATGACTCCTTCGTCATTTTCGCGCCATGATCGTGATTTTACAATGACTTTTTCTGCTACCATGAAAGCGGAGTAAAACCCTACGCCGAATTGCCCGATCAGACCTGTATCAACTTGAGCGTCCTGGGCGATTTTTTTCAAAAATTCAACTGAACCGGAGTGTGCAATTGTGCCGAGATTTTTACTCGCTTCTTCAAGGTTCATTCCAATCCCGGTATCAGTGATGGTAAAAGTGTTGTTTTCTTCATCGGTCTCAATCCGGATCTCATTTGGTACGTCTTTTTCAAATACTTTCTTTTCGATCAAGGATGTATGACGCATCTTTTCCAAGGCGTCTGAGGCATTTGAAATTAGTTCCCTGACAAAGATCTCATTGTCTGTATATAACGAATTAACAACAATATCCAGAAGTTGATTAACTTCTGCTTTAAATTTTCTTGTTTTTACCTGGCTTTGCTTATCAGTACTCATTTATCAATCTCCATCAATCTTTTATTAAACTAATATTGGCATCCCAATGTTCAGGTGTGCAATGGTTTTTTGAAAACCTGAAACACTTTTTTTTCACGCAAAGGCACAAAGAATATATCCTGTTAATCTTGTGCATCCCTGTATTTTTTTGGTTCCGTCTGTTCTGATCAGGAATTACTAAGGGACAATCAGACCGAACACTATAATATCAAATCTTTAAATTACCAACTTCTCGGATTGAAATCACTCGAGTCGGAGAGTTCTTTGAACAGGTTCTCCTCTTTAGAAGAAAGTTTCTTTGGAACGATCAACTCAAATTCAACAATAATATCTCCTCGATTACCATCTTTTTTTTGCAGACCTTTTCCTGGTATTTTCAATTTTTGACCAGTTGAAACTCCGGGTTTGATGGTCAATAACACATTCCCTTCAAGCGTTGGGACAGGAATTTTAGCGCCCAGAGCAGCCTCCCAGGGAGACAGAGGAACTTGAATATTCAGATTGAATTTATCCGGTACAAAATACTCATGTGGATGGAATTTAAATTTCAGTAACAAGTCTCCTGCTTGTCCGAATCCATCTGCATCGGCACCCTGCCCCGGGATTTTTATTTTTGAACCCTCTTTGATTCCTTTGGGTATTTTTACATCAATTGTTTTTGAAGGCAGACCATGTGGAGAGAGAGTAATCCGATGAACTCCTCCTTCCAAAGCCTCTTCAAGTGTGATCTTCAGTTCACCTTCGATATCTCTGTTACGTTGAGAACGTTTTCTTGATCGCCCACCTTTTGTGCCGGGTGAAAATCCGCCGAAAATTGAATCGAAAAAGTCGCTGAAATCACTCTGGTTTGATCCTCCGAATCTAAAACCATTCTGTGCATCGCCCCTGTTAAATCCTCCGGAAGAAGATCCCCATCCGGGAGGTGGACGGAACTCCTGTCCGTGTTCCCAGTTTGCACCCAATGCGTCGTAGCGTTTCCTTTTTGCAGGATCTTTCAGAACCGCATACGCTTCCTGAATCGCCTTGAACCGATCCTCTGCATCAGGTGATTTGTTTACATCAGGATGATAAGTTCTCGCCAGCTGCCGGTATTTTTTTGTGATCTCCTGCTGGGAGGCTTTTCTGTCAACACCGATAGCTTCGTAATAGTCTGTATATTTAACGCTCACCCTATTCTCATAATTAGATATATTTTTTTAGTTTCTATTTTTCGCCCTGGGAGTTATTCATCTTTTTCCCTCTCAGAGAAACAGATCAAACCAATAGTTTGCTATTTTCGCCTCATTTCCAGCTCTTTCACTAATGAAGCAAGATTGATCTCTGCAAGGAATTCCACTAATCCTCGATGATAAGGTTTCCATTTTTTATATAAAATACCTTTCATCATCTCAGGTGCGTCCTCGAAGCCTGATAGATCGTGACCGTTTTTGTCGAAATTATCAGTAACTTTTGCTATATCAAAAAGGGTGATTTCTTCAGGATTTCTTGCGAGACGAATACCTCCCTGCCTTCCCCTGGCACTATCCACAAGCCCCGCAGCAGATAGCTGTTGAATTACCTTGCTAAGAAAGGAAGGCGGCATTCCAGTCTCCTCGGCAAGCTCCCCGGCCATTCGTCTCGCTTTGGGATCATCATGAATTTCCGCTAATCTAAGCATCGCGCGGACTGCGTAGCCCCAGCTTTTCGAAAACATATTGTCGCTCCTGCCTTAGTTAGATCGCTTAATTATACAAATGTTGCACTATCGATTCAATCTCGCCTACAGATATTCTCCATCAATCACCTTGTCAACATTACGAGAAATTTGTAAATATTGATCTGAAAATTGCCTCTTTCAGCCCTTGTCAGCGTAATATAATGCTTGATAATAGGGCGGTATGGATATCCATACTTTCAGGAGAATGTACGCAATCAGCGAATAAATAAAAATGTCTCAGGTTATTTCTTTTTCACCTGAGAATCACTTACTTTAAGTAACATTGATGATAATACGGAGTAAAAACATGAAACGGGTTCTGACGTTACTACTTGCATTTATAATTGTGACTTTGTCATTCGCAACGAATGGCACGGCACTCGGTGTGTCCAACTCTGATTTTATTGGGATTGACCAGATCGATCAGGAGCCTAAACCCAAGCCGAAGAAGAAAAAGAAAAGAAGACCAAAGAAGAAGAAAAAGAAACCCGCTCCAAAACCGGTTGAGCAAACTGAAGAACAGCCCGCTGTTGAAGAAGAGAAGCCTAAACCTGAAAAGAAAGAGGAAGTGAAAGAAACTCAGCAAGAAAAAACTGAGAAACCCAAGGCTGAGCCCGAGCAAGAGGATGAAGAGGAATCATACGATGATGATTATGAATCGGAGGATGAGGAAGAAGTAGAGCAACAACCAGAAGTGCAACAAGAGACAGAGGTTCAAGCGCCTGCGGAACCTGAAGAAGAGCCTGTAAAGAAGAAAAAGAAGAAGAAGAAAAAGAAGAAACCTGAGGAAACACCTGAGGAACAACCTGCTGAAGAGCCAGAGGCAGAAGTAAAGAAAGAGGCAGACGCGCAACAGTCAGATGATAAAGCAGAACCGGCTGCTGAATCAGTTGAGGTCAAAACTGATGAGGCGACCGCTGAAATGGAGCAGAAACCTGCATCATCTCTAACCAGAAAATCCAGCACTATAATTCGTCGTCCATTGAGCACTATTATCAGCCCCGGGACAATCCATCGAGGCCTCGGAGCACCTGTAATGAAATTCTCCGTGGTAAACAATGAATTTGCCACTTTTGTCGGCGGAAGGTTTGCATGGCTGATAGATTATAAATATTTGCTGGGTGTCGGCTTGTATGGGCTTGCGACCGAACATCAGGTTCAAGATATAGAAACAGGAACTATTTACAATACAGAATTTGCTTATGGTGGGCTGGAAATAGAACGAGCTTTCCGGTTTGAAAGACTTCTTGGTTTTTCTGCTTATGCTCTGATTGGCGCAGGCAGTCTTGATTTTGATCCGGATCAACCTATGGGAGCAACTTTATACCGACGCGACGCTTGTTTTGTGGCAGAACCTATGCTTGGATTCACATTAAATGTCACACCTGTTTTCCGTATCAGCATCAGCGGAGGCTACAGATATGTTTCCGGCATTGATTCGATTTACCTGACAGATACTGAACTTACTGATATGAGTGGAGCCATTACATTGAGGTTCGGGCATTTTAGAACAAGGTAATTAGCGAGTAATCAGGTTTTGTAAGCCAGACCTGGACCTGCCGGAAGTAGAACCGGCATGTAATATTAATTTTCTATGCGAATTAAAGATATAATTATACGTATTAACCGTTTTTTTCGCGCAAAGACGCTAAGGCGCAAAGAATAATTCCTGAGTAAGCTATATATTTTTGTTTCTTGTAACCTTATTAGTTTGACTTGTCCTATTCTGGAATATGCTAATAATGTTATTTTGATGTTTTAATATCATATATTGAAATCCTGCTATTCATATTCTTTTTCGGATATTTATCCATGCTGAACTTCAATCTGAAATCTTCACTTATCATATACTTACTTGTTATCTGCGGAACAACTTCGGGAAATTCTGATCTTTCTCAAGAAAACCTCTCCATGTTCAACCATGTAAATAAATCATATCAAACATGGTTAAATGAACGACAAAACACTGGCATAAACGAGCTTGATGAGTCAGGTGGTCCGGATGATTTCGGGTATCGTTTTATTGATAATAATGAACAGAATGGGCCGGAATATGGCTGGGTTGACATATCATTGACAGGCACTACGATTGATGACATGGATGATGATGATTTTGAAGGTCCGATAGAGCTCCCCTGGGATTTTTCTTTTTATGGAAATGAATATGATGAAATCTACATCTGTTCAAATGGTTTCCTGAGATTTGGCGATGGCAGCGACGAGCATGGAAATGATCCGATCCCATTCGGTGGCGCTCCTGATAATATTATCTGTCTGTTCTGGGACGATCTCGATCCATCAGGCGGCGGCACGATCCATTACGGAACCGATGAAGATGACCGCTGGATTTGCCAGTTTCAACAGATTAGCGAATTTGGCGGCGAGAATGGGACTATAACGGCTGAAATAATTCTCAATGAAGACGGAAGCATTCTTTTACAGTACAATTCATTGGAAGGAGATATAGACATAGATGGCGAAACCATTGGTATTGAGGATGAAGAGGGAGCAGTTGGACTCCAGGTTTCGCAGGATGATGAACCATTTGACTATCCCTATGAAAATCTTGCAATTCTAATCACTTTGGAAGAGCCGGATGCAAGTGTCTCGGGAGTGATATCAGACTCCGAAACCGGTGATCCTATTGAAAATGTGTTATTAGTATTTGGTGATTATGAGGCTGTTACAGACGACAACGGCGAGTACGCTATCGAGCAGATAAGAGCAGGAGAATATGACGTAAGAGCTTATGTAAATGGATATTATGACTATTTCGACCGTGAAATCGAATTTATTGAGGGAGAGAATGAGTATAATTTCACCCTTGATCCATCTTCATTTCCTTATGGACTCGTCGGTTACTGGACTTTTGATAACCAGGAAAATCTCGAGGAAGCTGAATTCGGGAGAGATTTGCGCCGTGCAGGAACTGTGACATCAATAACCGGTCCGGATCAAGGAGATAGAGCTGTATCTGTCGGGGCAGGGAGTTTTTACAGGTGTTTCCATAGCATACCTCCAAATGGACATGGAAATCCTGAGAAAGTTAATCAATATACTTTGGTAATGGATATACGTATTCCAGCGTTAAATCAATCTTATTCTATTTATCAGACCGATATCTATAACACCGACGACTCTGAATGTCTAATTGACGGTGACGGTCATATCGGTACCACGGCAACGGGTTTTTCCATTGATTCACTGGAAGCAAATGAATGGTATCGTTTCGTTGTGTCAGTCGATCTTGGCGGAGTCGTCAATTATTATCTTGACGGTCAATTGTTACAAATTGGGGAAGACCAGGAATTTGACGGTAGATTTGCACTGTCTTCTCAAAACGATGATAACCAGGTTTTATTCTTTGCCGATGACAATGGTGAGGACAATGCTATTGATGTCGCAATGATTGTATTGTTCAGCCGCTTTCTTAACTCAAGGGAAATTGCAGGTATAGGAGGATATGGTCATGAAATCGAGGGACCCGAAATTATCCATATGCCCGTCTTTTTACAATCTCCGACACCAACCTCAATGTTTGTATGCTGGCATTACCGGTACTCGATAGAATCGATAGTCCGGTTTGGACCTACCAACGCTTTGGATTCTGTGATAACCGGCACACATCATCGCTTCAATGCAAATACAATATGGCATAAAGTTCAGCTAACAGACCTTGAGCCCAATACCTTTTATTACTATCGTTGTGTTTCAGATACGGCAGAGTCTGAATTAGGGAGATTCAGGACGCTACCTGAAGAGACTGACGAAAGCGCCGATGTTCGTTTTATTGTCTATGGTTGCAGCAGCAGCGATCCTGAAAAACATACTGAGATTATCGAATCAATGAAAGAGAAGGTAGAGGAAGAATCAGGTGAGGATATCAACCAATACCTTGATCTGATTATTAACGTCGGAGGAATTATTACGGATAGTGATATTTTCTCACAATATAAGAGGGAATATTTTGATCCTGTACGGACTTTATCAAGCGAAGTTCCCTTTATGGTAACTATTGGCAGTAACGAAGATGAGTCGAATTATTTCTATGAATATATGGAATATGATGACTTTGCCGGTTTCGATGATGAACAGTATTATTCCTACCGTGTCGGACCTGTGCTTTTTATCAGCTTGAATAGTAATACCCAGGGTGACACACAATTAGCATGGCTTCAGGGAATTCTCACAGGCGCTGAAAATGACGAAGATATAAGCTGGGTATTTGTGTTTACACATCATCCTGGTTTAAGTGAATTACACCCTTCTAACAATTCTGACTGGGTTCGCAACAGTATTACTCCGTTGCTGGGAGACTATGATAAAACAGCAGCCCTGATCTACTGCAATTCGCATGGATATGAAAGAGGTGCGCCCGCTGATGAAAGTTTCAGGTTAATTCTAACTGGCGGCGGAGGAGCCCCTCTCGACAGATGGGGAATGTTTGAGAATCAGACCGATTATGAAATCATTAACCGTTCATACGATTATAATAATTATGTATTGTTTGATATTGATTGCGAAGATGGTACTTATTCAGCAAAAAGCTATGGACTTGGTCATCCCGACCGGCTTTTGAATAGTGAACCTTTCGATAGTTTCTACAGGGATATTACTGTCGAGTTGGATGATCCGGTGGCACTTCGCCCCTGGAGGGAAGGTTCTGACCCTGTATTCCTGACATGTTCCCAAACCTCAAGTGGTTTTCCTATTAAGACATCCTTTTTCCAGCTTACTGATACTGAAAATGATTGGGATCGACTCCTGGTTGATGAGACAATGAATGGAGTGAATTTCTTTGGTGATTCGGGTACTCCTTTATATACACCTGTTGATCTCAATGCAGGCGAATATCTAAACAGGGTTTTTGTCCCTGAGGGTGTCCTCGAACTGGACAGCACGTACTGGTGGCGAGTGAAATATCGTGATGAGAACCTGCAATGGTCAGGTTGGTCGGAGACCCAGGAATTCACCATGGCATTACTGCCGGACAGTGCTGATTTTCTTGCTGACGTACTGGAAGGATACGACCCATTTACTGTGAGGTTTACAGATATATCTGTCGGTTGGGTAACAAGTATGCATTGGGATATGGACGATGATGGATTAGAGGATTCGGATGCGAGAGATCCTGCATGGACTTACAGGGATCCCGGTATTTATACTGTAACTTTGACAGCGTTTTTCGGCGACAGTTCCGATACGGAAATCAAACAAAATTATATAACAGTCCTTGAGAATAACGTTGATCCAATTGACAATCTTCCATCTGATTTTCACCTGGCTCAAAACTATCCCAATCCCTTTAATCCATTAACAACTATTCAATACATTCTTCCAAAATCAGCGGCAGTAAAACTATCCATTTTCAATATAGAGGGTAAGTTGGTCAGGGAGTTTATTGAGGGTTTTAAGCAAGCAGGAACACATACAGTAAATTGGAATGGCAAAGATATTAACGGGGTGGAGGTGAGTTCCGGGCTTTATTTCTACAGGTTGACCGCGGGAGAATACAGAAAAACTATGAAAGCAGTATATCTGAAATAAAATAATCTGCCGGACGTGGTGATATAATTATTGTAATGAAATTTACTATTTCTGATATCAGCTTTGTAAAAGTAACAGCGCCCCGCTCGTTCCCTGTTCATAGAGAATAAGCGAGGCGCTGTGCAATACCGGAAGGTTCCTACGCCTTTTAATGAGTTTCCGGTAAAACTCAGAATATTGAGCATCTTGAGGGAATACTCATCACCTACTTTAACCTTATCGGAAGATTGAGAAAAAACCTTGAGTAAAAGTCGAGATATTCCTCTCAGAGCATAAGCAGGATATTTAGATAATCTCCTGATATAATGGATAAATCTTCAAGTATAATTCATTGATTGATCATTACTGTTTAGTTATTTAATTATAATTGTCCCTAAACTGTAGTATAATAACATGTAACGTCAGTCCGACGTGTCATTCCTGCGAAGGCATGAATCCAATAACTATTTGATATTCTTAACATACTCGATTCCTGCCTTCCAGGCTGTCCGACAATGTCATTCTCGGACCTTATGCGCCCTTTGGCGCATTGATCCGGGAATCTATAATATTGTAACCTGTTGTAATGAATGGATTCCTGCCTTCGCAGGAATGACACTCTGATCTGATTAGTGCTTTCTCGAACAGCTTGCTTCGCATGAATGACACCAACTATACAGCAAAAAAAACTTCACTCAACTTTAACAAATTGGTAGAGAGATGTCAGAATATCACTATATTTGAAGTAATCCGTTAAAGATAAATCTAATATGAGGAATTGTGATGACTGAAGGTCGAGATCGCTGGAAGAGCCGGTATCGTTTTATATTAGCGGCGGTGGGATGCTCTGTCGGACTTGGAAATGTCTGGCGTTTCCCTTATGTGGCTTATACGAGCGGCGGCGGTGCGTTTATGATTCCTTACCTTATCGCGCTCCTTACAGCGGGGATTCCACTCCTTATGCTGGAATTTGGGATCGGGCAGAAATCCCAGAAAGCCGGACCCGGCGCGATGCGCAGCATGAACAAAAGTATGGAATGGGTTGGATGGTGGGGAGTGGGTGTCAGCTTTGTTATTGTAAGTTATTATGCTGTAATCATGGGCTGGGCATGGGATTACCTGATCTTTTCCTTCCGTCAATCCTGGCTTCCGGATGCTGGACAGTTTTACAGGGAACATTTCCTGGCAGTCACTGAAGGTCCTGCTGACTGGGGTAAACTTAACATCCCGGTTCTTGGAGGTCTTGTTGCGACTTGGATGGTGATTTACTGGATTCTTCATAAAGGTATTGAGCGAGTTGGGAAAGTGGTCATGTGGAGTGTACCTCTTCCGGTAATACTTCTGGTAATCCTGGTAATACGTGGAGTTACACTGCCTGGCGCAATAGACGGGATTTCCTATTACCTGACGCCGGATTTTTCAAAGTTGCTCGATCCGAAAGTATGGCTGGCGGCTTATGGACAGGTATTTTTCAGCGTCGGAATCGGGTGGGGCATTATGGTTGCTTATGCCAGTTACCGCCCACAATCGGCTGATGTTACCAATAGCGCCTTCATAACCGCATTGCTCGATGGCGGATTCAGCTATTTTGCCGGATTCGCAGTATTTTCCACTGTGGGCTACCTCGCCACAATGCAGGGAGTTGGAGTGCCGGAAGCTGTAACTTCAGGTTTCGGACTCGCATTCATCGCTTATCCTACAGCTATCAGCGCAATGCCCTTCCTTAGCGAGGCAATTGGGGTAATATTTTTCCTGATGCTCCTGACATTAGGAATAGATTCTGCATTTGCTATGGTGGAGGCGGTTGTTGCGGCTACTCATGATAGATGGAATATCAGTAAAAAAAGAGCAACCAAAATCATCTGTCTAATAGGTTTTGTCTTTGGGGTGCCGTTCTGTTTTGCTGGTGGTTACCATTGGATGGACATCGTTGATCACTGGATTTCCGCCTGGGGATTGGCAATAGTCGGTTTGCTTGAATGTATTGTCGCCGGGTGGATGTTCCCAATCGAAACTCTAAGGGAATTCCTGAACAAAGTAAGCGATTTTCGTGTTGGGATCTGGTGGACAATCTGTATCAAATGGGTAACGCCGATTATCCTGATAATAATGATTATACAAAATCTAATTGGTGAATTCACATCAGCCTATGGTGGATACCCGGTCTGGTCTTTGATGGTAGGTGGGTGGCTGGTGACATTCCTCGTGATTGGGATTTCGGTTTGGCTGCAATTAAAAACACCATCTAAAGTCACTATTCAGAAGGAGAAGTTATCATGAATATTGCAGCAGTAATCTTTGGTATCTCCACAGCAATTGTTTTGTATGGAGGGCTCGCTTGGTGCCTGGTAATCGCAATGCGGACAAAAAAGGATAGTTCTGATTTCTCGGATTCCTGATTTTTGCAGTAATGGTTAAAAAATTCTCCAATTTGTGGAGGGCGGGCGTCCCAACCCGAGAATGGCAAAATGACTTGCTACATATGGACTGAACCACTAATGGAGCGTTGCTCTTGGATAGAGAATTCAAAGTAGCTCACTTTCGCCGAAAGTGAGCTACTCAGTTACATGGTATCAGTCTCTACATAGTCCCATCAGGGACGGCTGAAATAAAATCTGCTGAAATCGAGATAAATAATTTCAGTTGTTCCTGACGGGACTGGATTAATGTGAACTCGAACTCAACCCACCCTTGAAAGAGTGGGCTAAATTCATTACATCCCAATGGGATGATGAATACTATTATAATTTCATACAAATCAGATTTTAAGAATGAACCAGACACTCACTTTCTTGGAAATATCTGTTTTTACTACCACGAAACTTCAATTATGTACATATAAATAATATGATTATGGTGAAAAATGCAATTAATAATCCCACCCAAACCATTTTTGTCATTATCTTTTTTTCTCGCTCTTTATTGTGAGCATTTATCTCAGACTCTAATTCCGCTTCTCGCTTCGCATCTTCTTTT
The DNA here is from genome assembly GCA_030765455.1 of Candidatus Electryonea clarkiae. Classification (GTDB taxonomy): domain Bacteria; phylum Electryoneota; class Electryoneia; order Electryoneales; family Electryoneaceae; genus Electryonea; species Electryonea clarkiae. The sequence continues at coordinate 34,096 of JAVCCM010000085.1, forward strand.
TTATATTCAACCTCTAAGTGTTCAGCAATTTCACTTTTTCCAATAATCATTAATATCCCATATATACTTTCCTTAAGAGTAGTCTTATGGTAGTCAGGATGTTTTGCAATATTTTTTAGATATTTCTCTAAATCTTCGTTTACATAGTCTTTTATTTCTCTTAAGAATTTTAGTTTATATTTATCACGGTCATGCGTAGCAAAATATCCAACACAATCGCATAGTGCCAAATTTAGATTATCTACAGTTTCAGTATTTGAGAATTTATTTTTTTCTGTTAGGATATTCATCAACTTCGAAGCTCTCACAAAATCAAAGTTTGTTTTCGCAATGCTAATCTCTTCTGATAATTGCTGTGAATCAAAGTGTTTTTCCAGTTCTGAATCCTTATTATCAAGTTCATTTATTTTTAAATCACTCTGTTTCTTATCTAAATCAGAAAGTTGTTTTATTTTATCAATCGCGGAAGAAAAATATCTAATCCAACATTTGTCTGCATTATCATAATTCTCTTCTAGTTTATAATAATTTGCTAAATCAATATTACACTTATAATCACCCCTCTTTACACCTTCTTTGTAATAAAAAAGAGCTTTTTTCTGGTTGGGCTTGCATCCTTCACCTAATTCATACATTGAAGCAAGTAGGGAACACACTGTTGGCGAACCTGCTTCATATGCTTTAAGATAGCAGTTCAAAGCATCTTCATTATCCTGTAAAACATCATCAAATCCAAAATGAAATTTTGCTCCTAAAGATTCATATTCTTCCCAAGATAAATTGCTGTTAGCAAGAAAGTCTTCCTTTGCATCAGAACACTCAATCGAATAAAAAGGTTTATTATCTTCAGCGATTTCGCTGACTAAATCAATAGCTTCATTAATATTTACTTCAAAAAATTCTTTCCCTTCTTTTCTAAATGAACTTAGTTGTTCATGTACAAGTTTTTCGACTTGTTTATGATTAGATACAAAAACACAATATGCCATTTGAAATGGAGTGGGTACTCCCGTTGCGCTTGATAATTCACCAATCCTTTGCTCTGGACTCCTCGTTGTAATACCAATTTTCAGGAGTCCAGGCATGGATTCATTTTTAAGAATGTAAACGTAACCATTCTTGTCCATATTAAATTCTGCCTCACTTTACGAAGTTTTTTGCTTCCAGTTATAACCTCCATATTAATTAGCCAATCGACCATTTAAGAAGGCTACACTCTTTTCATCCAAACCGAATTTTTGTGCCAATCAATCTAAGATACTACAAACATCTTGAATATATTGCATCAGAACGGTAAATTTTATTGTAAATCCGTTATTACGAACGGAAAAAGCTATCTTTCTTCTTGCTTAATTGAGAATTGACTCGCTGCTCCATATCAGTCATCTGCTTTTCAATCTCACTGCAGAATTGTTCTACCTGCTTTTGAGTAGGCCGTTTTGGGAGGTCTATGGGATTTCCTATGCTGATTATAACCGTGGTAAAAGGTAGTGCAAGTTTGTGCTTGTCCCATGTTGGGAGGTGGATGAAATGTTTCGCTGAAGCGATTGCCGGAATAATTGTGGCTTTGCCCATTGCGGTAACGTTGATTACACCCGGTTTGACAAGTTCAGCGGGTCCGGATGGTCCATCAAGCGCAGCTAAGATTATTTCCCCTTTTCTTAATGCCCGGACAACTTGCTTAAAACCCTGTATCCTGTCAGTTCGACCAGATGCACGGATGAGACGATATCCCAATCCGTTTAAAAAACGCGCGATCAGTTCACCTTCCCAGACAGGAGAAACCAGGGTGATCATGTTTTGAAAAAAATCGGAGTGACGTGCAACAAACATACTTGTAATTAATATATTGCAATGCCATATACCAACATAAACACCTCCCGCTTTGCTTGCAGCACGGAGGTTATCCACTCCCTCATATTTTACGCGCCATGTCCGGGTCCACAAAAGGTGAATTTTTGGTAAAACATTATGAGTCAGCCATAATATTGCATTCCACCACCAACCGGAGGGCTGCATAGTGTCTGATTGATTCAATCTGTTATCATTCTTTCTCAATATTTCCTCTTGAAATTCCCTGAAAGAGAATAATTTGAATAGACGTGTGTGTCAACCCTCGGAGAATAATTGTCACAACCATCTTGTCCCTGAAGGGGGGGGGGACAACAATGGGTTCAATCCCGATCAGTCGGGATTAGTATTATTGAATATACTATTTCTCCACGGGTTTCACCCGCTGCTATTCATGTGCATCTCCTTCGGACAAAATTCTGATCTAACGGAAAGAATCTTCGTTTTATGAACAGGTCAGAATACCAAATCTTAATCAGGATTCAAAGGCATTCCAGCAGAACAAGTATATAAGCAATAATGGCGACAAAAATAATGCTTCTAAAATTCAATATCCAGCTTCAGGAATTTACTATATTCATATTGAGCGGACTGGAGAACCGTAATGCTTTTGACTTGCGGCAGACAATTCTGTTTTGCACTTTTGCGTCACAACTCAGATTTGATATGATCGAACAGGATTATTGAATGACAAAGCTTCACCCAATTTCAACACCACTCCGAACTCACCTTGAAGTAATCGAGCGTGCAAAGGTGATAGGGCAATCAAATGGACTTGCACGTGTAGTTATTGCTGCCGCTGAAGAGGATGACGTTCTCGCGGCGTTGTACGCCTGCTGGAAAGAAGGTATTGCGGACGCTGTACTGGTCGGGAATCCGGATAATATCATAAAAGCGCTTGAAATAGCGAAAGTACCAGGGGAGACATTTGAGATTGTAAAATCTCCTGATGATGAAACTTCAGCAAAATATGCCGCTGAAATGGCTGGTTCCGGCAATGCTGATGTAGTTATGAAGGGCTTCCTGAAAACATCAGTATTACTAAAGACATTGTTACGGCATCAATACGGCTTACGTGATCGTGAACTGGTGAGTCACAGTGCAGTGATGTATGCCTCTCGATATGGCAAATTACTGAACGTGACAGACGGTGGCACACTCATAACTCCCTCATTCGAACAGAAGATGATCGCTCTCGCTAATGGATATAGAGTACTGAGAGCAATTGGCGTCTCCCGACCGAAAATTGCTGTTCTTGCTCCATGGAATGAGGTTCGTTCTAATGTCCCCGAAACAAAGATGGCTCTTGAGGTTGTTAATATGGCGCGGGCGCACTGGGCTGATTATCTTGACATTGATGGTCCTATGTCACTGGAGTCGGCTGTAAACAGCCAAATTGCAAACGATGAAGAGTTGAAAAGCCCCGTGACCGGTGATGCAGATATGATACTGGTACATAGAATCGAAGAGGCAAACATTCTCGCCAAGACCTTGATTCAGTTCAGTGGCGCTATTTTTATGGGAGTTATTAGTGGAGCAAAGGTACCAATAAGCCTTGTCTCAAGGAGCGATACAATGATGAATAAAATGTCATCTATTGCTCTTGCCGTTTGCCTTGCAGATTATCTTAAATGTAACTTTGAAGTACTACCTGAAATTGGAGTATCATAAAACAGGAATGACAGATGATGAGCAATCTATTCGATCCAATGCTGAAGAAAGTTCGAGCGCGTGCTATAAGTAACGGGCATCCGTTTCGTATCGGGATGATTATCAGTGCCGGTGATTTCGATATGCTGAGTTCGCTGCATGATCCCCTCGAAGAAGGGTGGTTGAAGCCGATATTCTATGGTAATGCTGATGTTATGACCGACGCATTAAATAACGCCGGACTTGATAAGCATAAATGTATACTCGCTGATGCTATAGATCGTGAAACCAGAATTATAGCTATGATGGAGGCGGTATTAGGAGGCGGGCTCTCCGCCATATGTATTGGTCCAGATGCCGCGACCAGGAATTTCGACTTATTGAAGAAAGCAAGAGCTGATTTCTTTCCTGTTAACAGCATTGGATGTGGAATTGCAGTTATTGCTGTAAATGGATTTGAACGTCTGCTTTTTGTTTCGGATATTACTATGCGGGCGGAACCGGATGTTGACCAAAGAGTAGAAATTGTTAATCATTGTATTGATACAGCATTAGGCTGCGGTGTTGAAAAGCCGCGAGTGGCGATGCTTGCGGCAGTTGAGGTGGTTAATCCCGGTATGCCTGTGACAGTCGAAGCACAGCAAATCTCGGAGAAAGTAAAACGCGAAGATGCAATAATTGAAGGACCCGTATCCCTGGATCTCGCAGTAAATATGCTCGCGGTTCAAAAGAAAAAAGCTACCGGAGATGTTCCGGGAAAAGCTGACTGCCTGATAGGATCGAACCTCACTGTTTCACGCTCTATATATCAAGCAGCAGTTTCACTTAGCGGAGCAAAAGCTGGTGTGGTGCTTGCCGGAGGTAGTGTCCCGGTGGCTCTGCCGGGAAGAGCTGATGGTAGTGAGGGATTATATCTTTCTACCTTAATCGCTACATTAATAGCCTTGGATGACAGTTAAAAATGTATTCTTATATATGAGGAATTATCATGGCTTCTCTAATAATTGAAATGGCTATGGTGAACCCGGTTGGCAAGATGAAATGGGTTAATCAGAGTCCACCTTCCAGTGTTCTCAATGAAGAATGGGTGCAATTAAGAAACATTGGCACTCAAGAAGTATCCCTCAATAATATCAAGTTAATGCATTGGACATATTCAGGTAAGACTGCCGATACTGCACAAAATGTTGAGATACTGACTCTGTCGGGATCGCTTAACAGAGGTACATCCTTGAGGATTCATTCAGGGAAAGGCAAGGCCTTCATCGATCCGAAAACACAGATTATTCATATTTTCTGTAACGCCGTAAGCGGACAGTTTAATTATCAGATAATACAACCGGATTGTATTACACTCAGCGTTGGAGGAAAAAGCATAGATTTTGCCCGCTACGATCCTCCTATCCCTGAAGGTAAAAGGTTGAGGCGAGGATCAAATATTGGATCAAATACCCTCTCGCTTTGAGGCGATTCTTTAGGTTTAATAATAAGTATTCTGCTTAACTGTTTGATTATTAAAATATCAACCCACTGAATCAAAACTGACCAACATTTATTATTGTTATACGTGTGTTGAGGTTGTACCCGACACACCTTCTTATCTATTCAATTAATTACCAATGTAAAAGTATTACAGTCGTTATTATGTTTTATTGTATATGATCGATTGAATATATCAAAACTTTTATTGCGTTGTCGTTCAATTGAAACCTACTCACGCAGGTCGGCTTTTTCTTTATTTGATAAATACCAATTGATTGTTTTTCCTAAGCCTTCATCCAATGATGTGGGAGGCTCCCATTGAAGAACTTCTTTCATTCTTGAAATATCGAGAACCTTGCGCATAACTCCGTCGGGTTTGGATGTATCCCAGACGATTTTACCTTCATATCCGATATGCTTTGCTATTAGCTCTGCAAGCTCTTTGATAGTTGTTCCAATGCCGGTTCCAATGTTCATTGTATCAAAATAGTCTGTTTCCATCAGCCGGATTATAGCTTCTGCAGCATCCCCAGCGTACAGGAATTCACGAACAGGTTTTCCGGTTCCCCAGTTAACAACCTCTTCTGCATCGTTCTCTTTTGCATCAGCAAAGCGTTTTATCAAGGCGGCAGCCACATGGGATCTATACTCAGTGAAAACGTCATTTTCACCATAGAGGTTGGTGATTTGTGGAAATTGACCTTTAATACCATACTGTTTATGGTAAGCGCGGGCTCCAACCTGCTGAATTTTCTTGGAAAAACCATAGGCTTCGACAGAGGAATGAAGAGGTCCACTCCAGAAATCATCTTCCTTCATGTCACCATCAACATCTTGAGGGTAAGCGCATGCGGAACCTATAGATATAAATCTCTTAACATTAGCATTACCACAAGCTTCAAGAAGGTTCGCAACCATAATAGTGTTTTTAAAGAATAAATTAGCCGGTTCATGAACGTTGATACCAAGACCACCATAATAAGCAGCGGAATGAATGACTATTTCAGGATTATTTTCATGTATCGTCAACTGGGCTGATTTGAAATCCATCAAATCAAATTCCGGTCTTGAAGGTGTAGTGACGTCATATTCATGCTTTTGAAGCGCTTCAAGAATACGTCTTCCGAAAAAGCCCCGACCACCGGTAAGTAATACTTTACTCGACATATTATTAGCTCCTCTCTAAACCTCTTCCGATACTAACAGCAAACAATTTCTGATCTACCATTGTTATAATCAACTGATATCCTTTTAATAAAAGTGATTGTTCAAAAGATTCGGACTCAATCTGGCATTGCAGTTGTCAATATAAATCCTTATCAACAGTATTTTTGCTCTTTTAAAAACCCGAATCATTTCTGAATCGGGTAATAGGTGCCGAAGGCCGGACTCGAACCGGCACGCCCTTTCGGACACAGCGCCCTCAACACTGCGTGTCTACCAAATTCCACCACTCCGGCAATATGCAATTTACACTGTTAATATTGTTCACGTTATTAATCTAAATGTCTATTTCTCAGTTTCAATCGGAGTAGCTGAGCCGGATTCATCTGTTCCAGCCGGAACATCAGAAGCCGGAATACTTGCTGCTTCTTCCGATTCCCCAAGAAAATTGAGAGGAAATTCTTCTTGCATCGCTTCCTGTGTAACCGAATGTGCTGTGCTTTTTCCCTTGGACAGAATTCCAAGCAGAAGGCAAACAACCCCAAAACTAATAGCAAGACCGACAGTGAATTTATGAATCACTGTGGCAGCGCCTCTACCCCCGAGAACTGCCTGGGAAGCTGCACCACCGGCGATTCCAGCTAAACCTCCACCTTTAGCGCGCTGCATAAGAACCGCTATTACCAGAAGAATACATATCAATACATGTATAAAGAGTAAAAATCCGTAAATCATTATTTCCCTTAGTATATTAAAAAAACGCTAATGTAAGTGTGGATCACTTTTCCTGCAATATTCATATACAAGCCGTCTCTAACGAGCCGCTTCAATTATCTTTGCAAAATCTTCACCGTTCAAACTTGCCCCTCCAACAAGCCCGCCATCAATATCTTCTTCAGAAAAAAGCGTTGCCGCATTGTCACTTTTAACCGAACCGCCATATAAAATACGAATGCTGCTTGCGATCTCGTCACCAAACTTATCTCGCAGCCAGTTTCGGATTTGGCTGTGTACCTCTTGTGCTGATGCTGGAGTTGCTGTATGACCGGTGCCTATTGCCCAGATAGGTTCGTAGGCGATTATTATATTGCTTATATCCTCGTCCTCAAACCGACCAAGTGCATCGTTTGTCTGCCTTTCGATCACTGCTTCGGTTTGTCCCTCTTCTCTCTCTTTAATTGTTTCTCCAACACATACGAGTGGAATTAAACCAGAATTCAATGCAGCAGCAGTTTTTCTCTGGACGCTATGATCAGTTTCACCAAAATATTGACGACGTTCACTATGCCCAATAATAACATGGCTGCAACCGGCATCGGCAATCATATAGGCAGATACTTCACCGGTAAATGCGCCTTTTTGTTCCCAGTATAGGTTCTGCGCACCTATTTTTACCAATGAATCGTTAATCAAGTTACTTACAATGTTGATAAGAGTGAAAGACGGACATAACAGTACTTCCGCCCCGCCATCAATTGTCGAATTAATGACCGTCTTAGTCAGTTCAACCGCCTCGACTGAATTCAAATTCATTTTCCAGTTGCCGGCAACCATCTTTTTTCTCATCATATCCTCGCAATAATAAACTATTTCATAACCATATAGTTTGTTCTATTTGCAGGAGCAGGATTTACTGCAACATGCAAAATTGTCATATTTTAGAGTTTACTGTCAAATTATACAAAGATCAATTAAGAATGATCTGTAAGCGCTGCTACACCAGGCAGTGTTTTTCCTTCAAGAAATTCCAGCGAAGCGCCGCCACCGGTTGAGACATGTGTAACTTTATCAACCAGGTCAAACGTCTTTAGCGCCGCCGCAGTGTCACCGCCACCTACGATTGTAACTGCACCTCTTGCTGTCACCTCAACCAGAGTATCCGCTAATGCTTTTGTACCCTTTCGAAATGGTTCCATCTCACAAACGCCCATCGGACCATTCCAGACAACTGTTTCAGCATCTCTCAAAGCTTCTGAATAAGATATGATTGTTTCCGGTCCGATGTCGAGACCCTGCCAGCCATCCGGGATTTCTCCCCGTTTAACTATTTTTGTACCAGCATTCTCGTTAAATGCATCCGCAATCACAATATCCATTGGCATTAAGACTTTTGCATTGGAGTTTTCTATATGTTCCAGTAAAGCTCCAGCCATCTCAATCCGGTCTTTCTCTACAAAGGAATTACCTACCTTCAGTCCTTCAAAAGCATCAAAAGTAAAAGCCATAGCCCCACCAAGAAGAATACCATCAACTTTTGGAAGTAAATTCTCGATAACGTCAATTTTGCCGCTTATCTTTGCGCCGCCAAGAACTGCCCAGAAAGGTCGTTTCGGTTTCTCCAGCGCCTTCCCGAGATAATCAAGTTCCTTTTGCATGAGATATCCAGCAACTGCCGGATAAACATGATGTGCTACACCTTCAGTGGATGCATGTGCCCGATGAGCTGTACCGAAAGCATCATTTATATAAATATCGCCTAAACGGGCAATCGCACCTGCAAACTCCGGATCATTATCCGTTTCCTCATTATAAAATCTAACATTTTCAAGGAGGATCGCATTTCCCGGTTTCATGTTTTCGATTTGCATGACAACTTCGGGACCAATAGTGTCAGGCGCAAGACGAACTTCCTTTTCCAGCAACCCTGAAAGATGTTCTGCTACCGGAGCCAGGCTGAATTCACGCTTGGGAATACCTTTCGGTCTCCCAAGATGACTCATAAGAATAAGTTTACCTCCATCGTCCAGAACCTTCCTGATTGATGGCAGGGCTTTAACGATGCGTGCGTCATCGGCAACCTGAAAATCCGCAGTTAGCGGAACATTAAAATCAACCCGCATCAGGACATTCTTTCCTTGAACATCCACATCGTCTATTGTCATTTTGTCAAACATGCTTTCACCGCTATCCTGGCTGAACTCATTTGGCTCTACAAGCTTAATTCAATGTATATAAAATTCCAACGGAATGATTGGAATAATTGAATATAATCAAAATAAATGCAGACTTAACTTTTGAGATTCTTCACTTTATCCAAAACGACATACTTTTCCAACGAGAACCAGTTGATACTATTGTGATCGAAAAAATTATCTAATTGTAATACTAATCAGGCGATTTTTCTGATCAGATCTACTACACGGCATGAATAACCATATTCATTATCATACCACGATATAATCTTTGCCAGGTTTCCGTCCATGACTCTTGTCAGGGGGCTGTCAAAAATACTCGAATACGTGCTGCCAACTATATCCTGCGAAACAATTGGATCGACTGAATACTCCAGGATACCCTTCATGGCGCCATCAGCAGCCTCTTTCATTGCAGCATTAATTTCTTCTGCAGTTGTATTCTTTTCCAATTCCACAACAAGATCGACTACACTTCCATCGTTTACCGGCGCACGCACTGCCATGCCATCCAATTTACCTTTCAATTCAGGAATTACTTTTCCAACTGCCACAGCCGCACCAGTAGTAGTTGGAACCAGGTTGATTGCGGCGCTACGGGCACGACGTAAATCTTTGTGAGGCATATCAAGGAGATGCTGGTCATTCGTATAGGAATGGATAGTTGTCATCCAGCCTCTGCGAATCCCAAAATTATCATTAAGAACTTTGGCAACCGGGGCAAGGCAATTTGTTGTGCAGGATGCGTTAGAGACGATTAAATGTTCCGGTTTAAGATCGGCATCGTTAACCCCAAGAACGATGGTTGCATCGATTTCGTCCTTTGCGGGAACAGTTAGAACCACTTTTTTCGCTCCACCTTCGAGGTGCCCGGCGATTTTTTCTCGATGTCTGAATACCCCTGTTGATTCAACAACGATATCTACGCCAAGATCGCCCCACGGTAGCTGTGCAGGGTCGCGTTCGGCAAGAATCTTAATCTTTTTGCCACCAACGATTATGTATTCACCCTCATGACGTACCTCAGCGGGAAAACGACCATGAGTTGAATCATACTTCAACAATATCGCGAGAGTCGCAGCATCTGTTAAATCATTAACTGCAACAAATTCAAAATCATCATCTGCGAATGCAGCTCTAAAAACGAGACGACCTATCCGACCGAAACCGTTAATACCCAAACGAACAGCCATTTAATCCTCCTTGAATTTTCCAACCTATTTTTCCGATACCGTCAAAATAAGATTGATTGAGTCTTAATGTAACCCCTGCCAATGAGAAATCTCTAAATTATCGGTCAGAATATACTCCCTGGCAAGTAAGAAACTCCTGCATAAAAGTAAGCAGATATATATGGATTACCAATCAAGCAGGATAAGTACCTTCTAAATCTTGTGATATGAGCAATAATGGATAACAAGTTTCAAATCAAAATAATCTCTATTTTCTTGAAACTGTTTGCACCTTTGGTATTTCATGTACTTATATTGAAAATAACGGATACCCACAACGGAGGATGGTTAATCTTTAATTTATTTCTACCATCATCCGTATAACTTACAAAGGAGGAACATGCTATGAGACAGTGGAAGAATATCCCAAAATTGTTTTTGTTAGCAGGATTAGTTGCATATCTGGCCGGGTTTAATGGTTGTGTTGAAGATCCCCCGATTATAGTGCCAATCGATAACGACCGTATATGGGGCCCGCCTTATGGTGAGATTGCGTTTCTTGAGGACGACCTCGCCCTTGGAACGATCAGCGCGGATACCGATTCGGTTGTACCGCACTTTATTTATGGAACAGGGCAGGGGAAGCTCTTATCCGATCCGGGTTTCAGACCAACATGGATACCTATGGCGACATGGCAGGATTCTATTCCAGAATTCGCTATTTATGATGCTGATTATACTAATTTGTTGTGGTTTACAGAAGACGGTCAACGAGATTTGATCAGTGATTCAGTCGTACATTCCGCTTTTGATGTATCTACTGCCGGTACACGTATTGCATACGTCAGACAACAGAAAGATACTACTCAACATGTAATAAGAGAAGCATTTGGTAGTGTTGTTAGGGACTCAATTGATCTTTATACAGTTGTTCCCCCTCTTAGAGTGCGAAATGCACCGTGTATTGAACAATTCGAAATGAGTCTGCGAGTATTGGTTAATATTGTCAATGATGATAATCCTTCAGAAAATATGTTTTTCTTTTTAACCAGTGATAAAAGAGTTTTGAATGAACATCCTGTTAACGCTCTTGATGTGAAAATTGATCCGGCTAACGATGGTATTGCCAAGGTCGCATATATCCTTGGGGACAACGGATACGAATCAGCGAGTCAGTTATATTGGACATGGCTTGATCGTGGTGTATATGCTGTAAAGTTTGTTTATGATTTTGCGCAACATGGAGTTGGAGCCGCAACGTTTTCATGGTCTCCAGACGGTCATTATATTGCAATGTTTACCGGCATTTTCACTGCCGAACCAAAACTAGTGATAATCAGCGACTTGAGCGCTTTTGAAAATGGAGAAATTCCCCTCGAAAAAAGCATTGTTTTGCCGCAAGATGAAAATCTCTATTTTGCCTCGCCGGACTGGGCACCATCGAGTGACAGGGTTGTGCTCCTGGTCAGAAATGATGATGAAGAAAAAAACGAAGTAGTCATCGTGAATATTGAGACGAGGGAGATGATAGTCAAAGTAGATGGTTTATCAACGGATATAATATTCAATCCGACTTGGAAGAAGTGATAAATCAGTAGGCTGTAAATAAAGAACTTCAAAGTAGAGACGCAGAGTTCGTTGAGAGCCAATCAATAATCATTCTCAACGTTCTCTGCGTCTCTGTTTTACAGACATACAGGTTTTTTTGAAAGTTTTGCATCATCAAGAATTCATGAATCATGGAAATACCTGGTCTGTCGGCGAAAAAAGAAAAACCACAAAGATCGCAGAGAATCCACAAAGGAATCAGAGAAATTCTTAGCTAACTTTGTGCCTGCTTTGTGTTCTTTGTGGTAAAACAATTTCGAAAAGCCTTATAGTCAAAGTATATCTTTCGTGTTCCATTTCATAACAATATCCACTAAATCCCCAATATCATCAATGGCAGCATCAGCTATTCTTGGGTATTTTTTTTTGTCTGCGCCTTCGCCATAACGCGCATGAACAGTTTTCATACCGATTTTTTTTGCACCTACTATATCTCTCTCGATCCAGTCACCAAGCATTACGGTTTCGGCGGCTTCAAGACCAAGAATATTGAGTGCTAATAAAAAAGGTTTGGGAGAGGGTTTTCTTTCACCGGTATCATCAAATGTAACCACAGTGTTGAAAAGATCATCAAGTTGAAGGTACCTGAGTCTTAACCATGCCTGGAGCGCCGGGGCATCCGAAACTACCGCTGTTTTTAGTCCCATACGTATCAATGTAACCAGTGTGTTGCGAGCGTGTGGGTATGGAACAAGCATTGCTTCACGCGCTCTCCTGTAGGCGACTATACCCGCGGCAAGAATTTTCGGTTCGACTTTCCCTGTGATTTCATGCAGAACTTCATCGAAAACATTTTGAAATTCTATTCCTTCGATTTCATATACGCCATATATCTTAAGTTTGATTTCATCAATAGACAATTGGAGACCGGCATCCATCATTGCCAGTGCTGCTGCTTCAACTGCTGCCTCTTTCATAACGGTGAAGTCAACCAGGGTATTATCAAGATCGAAAATAACGCCTTTAATATTGGAGTGCTTCGGAATATTCACAATTATTACCTACCGCCGACACTAAGTTTATGTTTTGAGCAAGGTGAAGAAGGTTCATCACCTCTACGAAATACTTCATCAATCAGTTGCGGGCAATATGGTCCAGCTAATTCACCGGAATCTTCACATATTTTCACCCGAACAACTCCCACCGGTTTCTCAAAATCAATCCATGGATATTTTTTTGTTTTATACAATTCACGCATGAAAATTGCCCAAATCGGCAATGCTACTTTTGAGCCGTTTTGATGTAGTCCCAGGCTTTTTTGAGGATCGTCAAAACCGACCCAGACACAGGCGACAATATTGGGCGTGAATCCAACAAACCAGGCGTCGGTAAAGTTATTGGTCGTTCCGGTTTTTCCTGCGCCGGGAGCATGAAAATCGAATCTCCATCGAGCGCTTGCTCCTGTGCCGCGATTAAGTACGTCTTTCAGCAAATCTGTCATTATATATACTGTTTCAGGACTGAGAACACTTTCACGGTTTGAATCGAAAGAGATGATTTCTGTACCGTTGCGATCTTCGATACTGATTATTGAACGTGGATCCGCTCGCATCCCACCGGATGCAAAAACAGTATAAACGGTAGCAATATCTATTGGAATTACCGCACTCGATCCAAGCGCAAGGGCTGGTACAGCGGCAAGATCTGTGCGGATTCCCATCCGGTGAGCGTATCGAATAACTTCTTTAACAGGGATCAATTTATCATCACCCGCGACTAAGCGGACTGAAACATTATTCATTGAGTGGCGTAATGCTTTTCTCAAGCTGACATAAGTTCCCCGCTCATCAATCGAATAATTCTCAGGACGCCACCAGGTGCCATCTGACATTTTCACCGGTTGCACCATGTTCAAAATCTGATGGTTGGCATAAATTCCATTATCAATACATGTCGTATAAACGATAGGTTTAAAGACACTGCCGGGTTGACGAAGAGCCTGAACCGCACGATTAAATTTTGATTCATTAAAATCGCGTCCACCAACCATTGCCAGGATATCACCGTTATGAGGGTCCATTGCTACGAAAGCAACCTGGACCTTGAAACTGTTTATCAACAGACTATCGGCAAATGCACTATCTGATAAAGCATTTTTGGCAAGTGTTTTTATCGAATCTTCCAGGGCTGCGATTCTTCTCTGGCTTACCGTGCTATCTTCAGGCACAAGAATACTGTCGGCAATCAGTGAGTCCCTGTAGGTTCTTGCCAGCCATTGACTAAATCCATATTTACGAAAGTTATTATAGAATTGCTCCTGGAAACCGATTAGATGACTGTCGATTGAAGCTTCTGCCAGGGCTTGTATATCAGGATCCAGGCTCGTATGGACAATAAGTCCATCACGGTAGTAATCAAATCCTAATTCATCCTCAAGCTTTTCAAGTTTTTGACGTATCCATTCAGTAAAATATGGCGCGATACCCAGGTTATCAATTTCGGGTTGTTGTTCAATGCCCAGTGGCGATTTTTTATATTCAAGAAAGTCTTTTGTTGATAGAGAACCATTCTGCCACATACTTGCAAGGACAACATTTCGACGTTTTTGTGCTTTTGCGGCATGGAGAAATGGGGAGTAATGAGATGGCGCTTTCAGTAATGCTGTCAGCATCGCTGCTTGTGGAACTGTTAAATTATAGGCATCTATATTAAAGTACTTTCGTGCTGCTGCCTGTATTCCATATGCGCCGTGACCGAAATACATCTGGGTGAAATACATCTCCAGGATTTCTTCCTTAGAGTATGTTCTTTCAATCAAGACAGCAGTAATAGCTTCGCGAATTTTCCTTTTCAGGGTTTGTTTTCGGTGAAGATACAGATTCCTGGCAAGTTGCTGTGTTATTGTCGATGCTCCCTGCCGGGTGGATAGAGTCGAAATATTCACTAAAGAAGCTCGAATGATACCAACCGGGTCCACTCCCCAGTGGGAATAGAATTTTCGATCCTCAGTTGCGAGAACCGCATCCACCATGCATTTCGCGACTGAGTCAAGAGGTACCTGGACACGGCGTTCAGTGTAAAACTCTTTAAGCACTGTACTGTCAGCGCCCAAAACTTTAGTTATCAAGCGTGGGTTATATGTTTCAAGTTGTTCAAGCCCCGGCAGATCAGATGACAGAGTTTTTATAAGAAGAGCTAATACCCCAATACCAATGATGCCTGTTGCCAACCCGGCAAATGCCATCGTTTTCAATGTTGGAGGCCACTGCCGCAAAGGGGATTTTTTTTGAGCAATCTTTTTAGCCGGTTTTATTGCTCTCAATCGTGATGGTGGTAACCGGTTCATTTCCAGACCTTACTGATCAAAAGCCCGTTTTCAATCAAGCTGTAATTCATTTTCTTTTGGAAGGGACCCGGATTATGATAAATTCCTTGCTCGAACTCAATATGTTCTGTTCTGTGAGTATGACCAAATATGACAACATCAATGTTCCCCGCAAGTATTTTCCCGGCAGCTTTATGATACTCTTCGATAGGCGGATTCCGGTCAACATAGTTTTTTCTATTGTGAACACCTGCATTACTTGATATGCGACCTAAAATCATCGATAGATCAGGATGTAATATAGTGCCAAAAAGAAATTGTGCAATTGGATTTCTAAATACCTTCTTCATCCTTCGATAATTAATATCGCCTGCAGCAAAACCATCTCCGTGATGGAAAAAAATACGTTTCCCATCAATTTCAGTAATCCACTCATCAAGATGGATTTTCATACCGATCTCTTTTTCAAGATAACCTGTTAACTTAAAATCATGGTTCCCTGCGAAATAATGTATCGGAACACCTTTAAGGGCAATATCATGTAAATCATATAATAAACCTGTAGCACGCTTTGGGATAACATGCCTCCACTCATACCAGAAATCGAAAATATCTCCTAATAGAACAAGAAGGGTAAGGGAATCCTTGTAATACTTGATAAGCTGCCGGAAATGTTCAATCGAGGCAGCCCCGCCTTCCTGCTTGTCAAGAGGCAGGTGGGCATCACCTATTATCAAAACACGACTGTTGGGAGATGTTTGGAATGTTTTTTTAGCGTACATTATGAAAAGGTAGCAAGCAGTATATCTTTAAGCAAGTCTGATAATTCTATTGGATTCATAAAATGTATTTCATCTTACAAATATATATCGTAAAAACTCAGAGCAATTAAGGAACAAATATGTCTGCCGGTTTTCGATTTCAGATGTCAGTAATTATGGTACTTGTAATCAATGTAACTGTAATGAGTATTGGAAGAGTTGAATACACTCGAAAGAACCACACTGAAGCTAGAACAATACGAGTTCCAAATCAAAACAAGATACAGAATATCAATGAATTACCTGGTAGTCATACAGAATCGGAACTTGATGAAATCCTGTATGAACAAGATTGGGAAGACGGTGTTGCAGGTTGGGAACGACTGGATGGATTTACCGCTGAAGCGACGCACTGGCAAATTGATGATTTTAATTCAAGTATTAATAATGGCGGTGACAATTGGCGCTGTTTCTCCACTCCGGCGGCATTCGGGGAAAATGGAGGTTATGAGAGCGGCTGGCTGCAGTTTCTCCAGACCGCCAACATTGATTTGAGAGAGATTGAGCAGGCTGTTCTGCAATTCGATTTTTACCTGGTGTCTGAGAGAGGAAGCGGTTGGGATGGTGCAAACGTATGGATTAAGGCGGACGGTGGAAATGTTTTCGAAGCATTAATACCTGAAACAGGTCCGGATTACAATGGGACGGACATCGCCGGATTCAGCGAAGTAAACATGATGAATTATATTACAGGTGGTGAAATTCCCGGCTGGTCAGGGAACACACGGTTTGATGAATGGCAAACTGTAACAATGGACCTGTCAGAATATAACTATCAGGATGTTTCCATAATGTTTGCGTTTGCTGCAGATTATGAGATAGATACCCGCGATGATGAGGACTATACCGGGTTTCAGGTTGATAATATTATTGTAGTTGCAGATGCGGATACTGTTTATTATAACGACGCTGACGATGAAGAAGATGAAATGATTGCGATATCGGGATATCCAAGTGCAGAGCATACATTCACCCTGACTGAGGTAGATAGCGCACATTCCGGTTCACATGCACTTGCTACATTCGAACCTCAACGTCGCGTATCACATTTCTGGCAATCCCCTGAGATACAACTTCCCTGGATTACAGATAATGAAACATTACGTTTTGACTGCTGGCTTCGTGGAGAATTTGAATGGGAGAACGGCAATGATGAATTTCGATTTAATCTTTTTGTAAAACCGAACGATTCAGGGCTCTGGTATTTCGGAAGCCAGCCTTATGGAGAGGGAACACGAGCATTTTACACCGGTGAACCCGGAGCAGATTGGGTGAGGCAAAGTGATGCATGGTCTGACTTTATGTGGGATGCAACTCCTTACGCCGGACAAAGAGTGACCTTAAGGTTCGCGGTCATACTTCCTGCTGATACTGCCTTATCATTTACGAATTTTGAAATGGACGATTTTTTTATTCATGGCAGCGGGCTCGAGCATGATATTGCAATCAGTAACCTGGTAGTACCTTTTCCTACGTCAGTAAATTTCCCGGTAAATGGAAACGTTACTTTTACAAATGTTGGATGGGATATTGAAACCGGCTGGAATGCGTTCTGGAGAGTAGGGAACGAAATCAAGGCGTTTATTCCCTCGCCGCCTTATGAGCTTGACTCTGATGAATCTATTACTCTGTCCTTTGATTCTTATCCTGATGATCAGCGAGTAGTATGGATTCCTGAAGATGAAGGCGAGGTTGTTTTAACTGCATGGCATACCCTCGATTCAGACCTGAGGAACGAGAACGATTCATTACACACTATAGTAGATATAAGCCCGAGCGGTGTTTTTGAATTTGGATATGATAACAGGTTTCCTCAATACCTAATTCCTATCTATGAACCGGGAACAGGACCATTGATGCATGTGATACCTGAAGAGCATTCGACAGCATTTGAAGACATACCTCTGAACATGACTACGGTTCGGATGTATTATTATAAAGACCCGAATGATTTCTGGACTTCAAATCCCGAGATAGAGCTTCATTTTTTCCAGGGAGGAGAAATCCCCGGCACCGAAATTTATGTTGACACGTTTGAAGTAGATTGGGTAAACGGAGATGCAAATTTGAAATGGCTGGAAATGGATGTGACGGGAGCGGAAAATTTGCAGATGCTCGAAGGTGATTTTTATGTTTGGGCTAAATTTCTTTCCCTGAACGAAGAGGGATTTCCTGTTCCATACCCTCTCGCAGCAGAACAACAGGTGGGAGAAGGGCATCATTTTCTTTTTGATGGAACCACCTCTACACCTGCAACGCTCGATTATATGATTCGAGTAATTGCTGAAGAGTATGATAAGGTCGCTGAAATATCAGATAATTATTCTCTTCCATCAGAAACCGGCCTTTTACCCGCTTTTCCCAATCCCTTTAATTCAAGCGTAATGATTCACTATCAGGTAAGACAGCCCGACAATGTTAACATATCCATATTTGATTTATTAGGACGCAAAATCACAAAATTAGCGGAATCATATCATAAGCATGGCAAATATCAAGTTCATTGGGAACCTGTTTCGGGAGTTTCAAGTGGTTCATACTTTATCATCATGGAATCTGGAGATATAAATCAGGTAAAAAGAATAAACCTTTTGAAATAGATTCATATTGCTCTGGTAACAGTATAGTTTGGTGTCATTCTGAACGTAGTGAAGAATCTCAGACCTCGAATCAACAATTTGCTCGGATGGAAACCGAGATTCTTCACTACGTTCAGAATGACTAATATTCAATTACTTAATAAGTGAACTATACAATTACTTGCTCAGGTGTGTTGGGAAACACTCCCGACTTGCGTCCCACTTACAAACATTTAGAGCCACTTGTATATCTATTATATTATCAACCGGATTTGGTCTTGATATCAGGACTGAATCCGGTTTTATTGCATATAACCTTGAACCAGCAAAGAATCTCTTTATTAAACACACATGAACGACAGACTGATAGACATACTAAAACTTGGTACCGAATACCTTCAGAAACATGGCGTGGAGTCTTCGCGTCTTGAAGCTGAAATATTGCTTTCTGACGGTATGGGGAAATCACGGCTTGATCTATACCTGGATTTTGACCACCCGTTGGATGAGAAGGAAAAAGACCTCTTCAGGAAACGATTGAAGAGAAGGGTTATGGGTGAGCCGCTGCAATATATTACAGGTCATACGGATTTTTACGGATATCGGTTTGTAATGCGTCCCGGTGTTTTAATTGCACGTCCTGAAACAGAAATGATTATTGAACTGTCGAAGAAGATAAAGCCGGATGGTTTTGGAAATGTGCTGGATGTGGGATGTGGGAGTGGAGTGATTGGCTTGACGCTTCTTGCTAAAGGGATTGCAGAGAAGGTGACTGCTATTGATGTTTCAAAAGAGGCAGTGGATTTAACCATGGAGAATGCCATTAGGCTTAAGGTTGATAGCAAAGAACTTACTGTTATACAGGCTGATGTTTTTGCGAAAAAGTATCTTCCACCCGGAGCACCATTCGACCTTGTTGTATCAAATCCACCATATATTCGCAATTCAGAATGGCACTCATTGCCGCCTCATATTAGGGAGCATGAACCCCAAGAAGCGCTATTATCAGGCGATGACGGTTTAAATGCACACAGGGCTTTAGCCTCTGTAATGAAAGAGTGGCTGAAACCTGGAGGGATGTTTCTTGGTGAAATTGGTGCGGAGCAGGGCGAACAGGCGCAAGAGTTACACAATATATGGGCGGCTTCGCTACTGATTCACAAAGATCTCGCAGGATATGACCGGATTATTGAAGCCATTTATTAAATTCAATCAATAAGTTACAACTTACTTAAAGGATAATAATTTTGATACTTGGAGCACATGTATCTACAGCGGGAGGGGTTGATAGAGCGCCTGGAATCGGTGCGGAGTTTAATATTCACGCCATAGCCGTATTTACCAAAAACCAACGTCAATGGAAATCTAAACCACTTGGACAACCGGAAATTGATAATTGGTTTAAAGATATTAAAGAGCATAATATTAAGCACACAATCAGTCATGATTCTTACCTGATAAATTTGTGTGCGCCTGATCCTGAAAAATTGAATAAGTCGCTTGATTCCCTGACTGATGAAGTGGAACGGGCTGAGACGTTGAATATTACAAACGTAGTGGCACATCCGGGCAGTCATCTGAAAAAAGGCGAGGATTGGGGAGTAGAGGAAATCGCACGATCTCTTAGCGAAATCCATAAAAGACTGCCGGGATATAAAACAAAAATCACATTAGAGATTACTGCGGGACAGGGCACTAATCTTGGTTACACCTTTGAGCAAATAGCCAGGATGATAGAGCTTGCTGAACAGAACGAACGTCTTGCGGTTTGTTTCGATACCTGTCACGCATTCGCATCCGGTTATGATATAACAATTCAGGAAGATTATGAAAAAACGTTCGAAACTTTTGACAGGCTCATTGGCCTAAAGATGCTTGAAGTGTTTCACATTAACGACTCCCAAAAACCGCTCGGAAGCAGGGTTGACAGG
This sequence comes from Candidatus Electryonea clarkiae, assembly GCA_030765455.1. Taxonomy (GTDB): domain Bacteria; phylum Electryoneota; class Electryoneia; order Electryoneales; family Electryoneaceae; genus Electryonea; species Electryonea clarkiae. The sequence goes on from JAVCCM010000085.1 coordinate 54,531, forward strand.
CATGAACAGATAGGCGATGGTTTGATGGGGATTGAACCGTTCCGGTTCCTGATGAATGATACACGTTTTGATCAAATTCCCGCTATACTCGAAACACCCAAAGGAGATAAAGGGTACGCAGAAGATTTACAGCGCTTAAGAAGTTTAATAGTCTAAAAGTTTCTCATACCGGTTGATTGTGATCTCAAGAAAGAAATTTTTGGATTCAGTATAACGAGATTCCAGGAGTTTGTTGGATATTAAACCACAATGAGAAAAATAATAATGCTATAAGCAGTACTCCCAACACCGTTTCTCTTATCCAAATACAGTGTTTTACAATCCATCAATATGAGTTATATTCAAAGTTTATATTTTTTTTCGCGGCAGCCTTCAAGCCGGAGCCCTTTTCACAAACAAATTCAAGCCAACTTATTGGTTTTTCTGATTTATTCTGGAGTAGATAATGCGACAACACCTCGCCAAGTTTATCGGTTTTCTTTTGATTTGTCTGGTTGGTAACGTTACTGCCGGTGCATTGGAATATGTCGATGGAGTCCTTTTGATCCGTTTTACAGAAGATGTAGTTCCTTACACTGACGCTAACGGTATTGTAAAAGTTGATGATGCCCAGATAGATAGGATTTTTGAGCGTTTTCAAGCTGGTGAAATCGAATACATGTTCGGTGATTATATCATTCAAGACGAGGAATACCGTTACCTGACACGGAATGATTATAAAGTTATCTTTCCATCTGATACCGATGTTGAGCTTGTGGCTGAGGAGATGTCACGCCTGAAAGGCGTCGCAATGGCAGAAGTGGACATGTTATATAGATTAGATTATGTCCCGAATGATCCATCTTACGGTTCGCAATGGTGGCTGGGTGCGATAGATGCTCCACGTGCATGGGACATAATAAAAGGCGATGAATCGGTAATTGTGACCGCCCTCGATACAGGCGTCGATTGGAACCACCCGGATTTAGTACATAATATATGGGTCAACCCCGGTGAAGACATTGATGAAAACCACTTCTGCTATGATTCCACCCTGGGATTTAACAACAATCCGGGTACTTCCGGGGATTGGAATTACCTGGATGATGACGACAATGGTTATTCCGAGGATTTTATCGGATATGACTTTGTCGATAACGTACCAGCGGGAAATGCTGCTCCAGGTGAGGATTATGACGATCGTGACAACAATCCAATGGACTTCGATGGTCATGGCACTGGAGTTACAGGAGCTATGGCGGCTGTGGGTGATAACGGTATCGGTGGTGCAGGTGTAGCGTTTGATTGTAAAATCATGTGCTTGAGAGTTGGCTATAAGCCACGAGTTGAAGGTCAGGGGAGTATTATTTTTTCAGCTGTCAGATCGGCAATGGCATACGCTATCGATAATGGCGCTTCAGTCTTGAACATGTCATTTGGAAGCGGTCAGTATTCTCAATTCGAAAATCAGGATATTCAGAACGCATTTAATAATGGAATTCTTGTTTTCGCCGCTGCTGGTAATGATGGTGTTGGTAATCTACATTATCCAGCAGGTTATACTAATGTGATTTCCGTGGCATCGACTAACAGTAGCAGACAGCGTGCAAATTTTTCCAATTGGGGAGACTGGGTAGATATCGCGGCGCCAGGAGTTGGCTGCTATACACCATGGTTTGATGACAGATATGATAGTTGGCAGGGGACAAGCGTATCCTCCCCCATTGCTGCAGGTGTAGGAGCGCTGGTGGTGGCTCTACATCCTGATGATTGGAATTTCAACTGGGTATCATATATTATCAATTCTACTGATCCTCTCAACACTGATCATCCCATCGGTTCAGGCGAAATTAATGCTTACAAAGCGTTAACACAGCACTATTGGCCTGAGTTGACAATAGAAGAATGGAGCATGAATGACGCTGACGGCAACGGGCATCCTGACATCGGAGAAGAAATGGAAGTTACATTATCCATTTCCAATGAAGAAGGATGGCAGGACGCTGAAAACACCACGGTTTCGATTTCTTTTTCCAGTGATGGCATTGATATAGACAATGGATCTATCAACTTGGGAACGGTTGCAGGTGGAGCAACAGTAGATAACCTTGAAAATCCACTTCGATTTACAGTCCCCGAGGGAGCTCTTGATGGTCATTTCACCAATTTCTCCCTGTCAATTAATACAGATCCTAATGAATACGAAATTGGCGTGAGCGAAAGAATCATGCTTGGAACTCCAGATTTAATCTTTGTGGATGATGAAGGAGATGCTGAGTACGATCAGTTTATTATTGACAATCTTGATCAGTATTACTACAACTATGTCCATTATGATACAGATGTTCTGGATGCTGAACTTACCACGGATTACTTGTCGGAGTATGAGGCGATCATCTGGATGACTGGAGCTCAGGAAAATCCTTTGAGCGACGGAGAAATTTCCGCTCTTGAAGGTGCCATGGATAATGGTGTTCACCTGTTTCTATTCGGTGAAACGCTTAATGAACAATTAGGTGGCACTGATTTTTATTCGAATTACCTGTTTGCATCTGATGGAGTTATGAACGGTGAATTGGGACTTGCGCCTGATGGAGATGCTGAATATCCAATCATTCCTGAGCAAAGCATGGTGCTTGCAGGTCCGGGTGGAGCGGGAAACAGTCATAATCCGGACGTTATCAATGTTCTTGGTGATGCAGTCCCGGCATATAATTACGTGACTTCGGAGCAACCGGGCGGGTTATACTATGAAGATGAAAGCAGGAAGCATGTTTATTTCGCTTTCTCTTTCGAATCAGTTTCCGGAGCTGCAAATACATTACCGAGACATGAGTTGATGACTTCAATCCTATCCTGGTTCGATATCGCCGCAGCGCCTGAGAAAAACTCGAAATCTCAGATTCCCGACATGTTTTCAATAGAGCAGGTATATCCAAATCCATTCAATCCGTTAACAAATCTTAAGATTTCCATCCCGGTGGCTTCGGTTGTCAGCTTGAAGATATATGACTTGCTCGGACGTGAAACAGCATCGCTGATTGATGGAGGATTGACAGCGGGTTCGCATGAAATTATTTGGAACGCTGCTGGAAATTCAGCAGGTATTTATTTCGCCGTTCTTGAGTCGAACGGTCATCGCGAGGTAGCAAAACTTGCTTATGTAAAATAAGGTTATGATTGGTTGCTTAAGAGCGACTGCATCGCGAATATATTTTCATATCTTGAATTGATTATATCAGTAGATCCCTTTCGTTGAAAGGGATTTTACTTTGTACAAAGTAAATATTATTCAGTTTGTTGGCTCAAATCCCTTTCAACGAAAGGGATCTACTGGTCAACCCATAAGGATTAGCCAGAATTATTTCAAAAGCACGATTCTTTCAGTTTTTACATAAGAAGGGGTAATTATTTTGACAAAGTACAATCCACTGGATAATTGCAGGTCGCTAAAGGTTAGCCGATTCTGACCTGACGAAAGTGTCATTGGCGTTAACCGAGATATTTCCTGTCCGATGATATTATACAGGGCAACCTCCACATTTTCCGGGTTGGGTAGTGATATCTGTATGTTTAATGTTGAATTGAAAGGATTAGGCCAAAGATCAAGTGAAATATCATTGGGCAGTTCTTTAGTGCGAGGATCATCACCTGCTTCATTAACACCAAACCAGGTCAGGGTTCTCCTCAGAAATTCTTCTCTTGAAATATATCGATCATTGGAATTATTGATTCCCTCAATTCCGAATCCGCAGAACACGGTACGGTAATGTTCCTGTGGATGCTCGAAAGCTACTGCGGCTGTTAATTCAGTATCTTCGCCGTAATAAAGTATTGGTGATGAATTGTTCACCGGTACAACTTCATCCGGTGTTTCCTGGTTATTGGCTCCTTCACCGGCTGCTCCGAGAAGAGCAAGACTGTCGCCTTCGGTAATCGGTGCTTCCGGAGTACTTCGCAATATCCGGTTTTGAACACCTGCAATACCAAGTTCTCCGTCATCAACGCCGAAACGTGAGCGCAGGATTGTATATCCACCCCAAAGATCCTGGATCCCCTGCCCGGTCAATAACATCGATCCACCAGATTCGAGGTAAAGATTTATGTCTGTCCAGTTGTCGGCAGGAAAAAAACCTTCCTCAAGATCACCGGTTGACCAGATCACACAGGGAACAGATGTAAGTGTATCCTCAGGATATCCTCGTGAAAATGTGTGCCAGGTATAAGTATCAATGTTCAAGTTTGACAACTCGCTAAGGAAATATTCTTCATAACCGGCGGGATCTTCAGCAACAAGCATCACCAACGCTGGAGAGATAGATAGGTTTACATCATTCGCGCCATCTTCATCAACTATAAGACTATCGATAGTTCGTGGCGTATAGGGGGGGAGGAGAGGTGTTATTTCAAGACGATAAGTTCCGGTTACAACATCCTGCGAAAATTCGCCACTATTAGGAAGACATTCTCCTGCATAAAAAGGGATATCAGAACTGACCTCAAGGAGATAATAATCTATCCAGCTGTGAATGTCCTCATCTGTATAAGAATCCGTGATCTCCCCACTGATTGTCGCAGCAGGCAGCACGTTCAGGGTCACACTAAGTGTATCGTTGGAGGTATTGGCGTCATCAGGATGTTCAACGATAAAATCGAGAATATATTCTCCGGGGGATCCGGGTATCCAATCAGGTTCAAGTGTGACTTCCTCTCTATCTCCGAAATTAATGTTCGCATTTGTAGAACCATCATATCGGTCTGTTCTCAACGATACAATGACATTTTCTAAAGAATTTAGTCCGACATTTGCCACTTCCAGGGTCAAAGGTACCGGATTATTTTCCATTAAGGGTATATTCGGGTTCGGTGAAACAATGTTTATCAACGCTGCGTCATAAGCAGGAATATCGTTTTCAAGTATTGATTCAAGGCAATACCAGACAAGATACGCGCTCGTCCAGGACTGGTCGTTCAGATATTGATCCTCAGTTGCCGGAATACCGCCGTCACCGTCGAATCCATCCTGGTCAAGCAGGAAATCCGCCACTTCAAGGACGTTTTCAAAGCTTTCGTCGTCATCGAGTACACGGTGGATGGCATTCCAGGCGTGACCGTACCAGACTGTCCAGGAATTATTCCATTGTCCGGGACCGGAGTAAACATCCATATCATCCATATAATCCGGAATCCAATCTGCTCCCGCTTCAGGATCATCAATATAAAGCGCGGTAACCACGCCCCACATTGCTGTACCACCCGACATCGCCCAGTTCTCATAGTCATTGAGATGGTCGGGATCGTCTTCTATCCATAATCTTACTTCATCCGCAATCTCTTGTGCAGCATCGATCCATTCCTGCGATTCCCGCCATACTCCATAGAGATAAAGACATCCAGCACCGAAACCGGCTGATAACGGATTGACGACATAATCATCAATATCAAGCCGGTATTCGTTAAGATAAGCTGCGCAGGAATCACCATATTCTATATAAGTTGAATCTTCGTAAGCATTTGTATATTCCATCACTGCCACCAGTCCCCATCCGCAGTTATGGACACGGTAGTAATTTGGGTTCCCGCCGCCTTCTTCGCTGTAAGCCGGGTAGTTCATTATATATTCCCATGCCGCATCGATATAATTGGAGTAATGGTCGGGATCGCCGGTCATTGAAGCGTAATGCGCCCAGTCTCTTAATGCTTCCTGCGTGTTGTCCGTCTGAATAATTTCCCAGTCACGATTGCTTTCACCTTCACGCATCCCTCCGAAATCGTTTCCATCAATGGAAACCTGCATATTGGTCAGCCAATCGAGAATATCGATCACCTCAAGGGTATAATAATATTCATCAAGCTCACCTCCGGGCCCGGGAATCTCTCCGCGATCCTGCTGTCCGGTGAAGGGGGTCCGATGCTCGAATTGGTATTGTAATTCTTCAGGTGGTATGTAAGGCGTAGCGTAAATCAGGTTGGACGTCAGCACTAAAATAAGTAACGTCAGGCAAAAGATTTGAATGCATCCCCGGCGAAACATGAAAAATCCTCCTATTTCCAATTTCATTCCAGAAATTACAATAATCCAAGGAGCGTAGCAACCAGAATCTGGATATAGCTGGCAATTAGTATAATCTTTTGAAAGAAGCTGAAAAAATGAGATAATGGATTATCATTACTGAAATGAATCTTCGAAGTAGCTCACTTTCGGCGAAAGTGAGCTACTTCGAAAATCATATGTAGCATTGCTCATTTTTTCGATTCGTGAAAATAAAACGCAAGACCGATCCTGGCGTGTCCGGTTTCGAATGACCAGGAGGAATCTTCGATATCACTTTCATATTTGTACATACTTTCGCTATAAAGGTCTTTTGAGGTAAGCCAGGTATCTTTTCGCAAACGATACCTGGATAGAACACCATATTCCGCCTCGAGGCTGATTTGAGGATGGAATTTCCATTCAAACCCGATCAATATGTACATACCACCATTAAATATGATTAAGTCTTGATCTGTTTCGTCATATTCAACTCTGATGCTATCAGGATAATCTGTATATTCCCTGCTACGAAAGTTTTCACGTTCTGTTTTTCTCAAATCAATTCCGATGACTGGTCCTAAACCCCAATACCATCCAAGCCCATTATCGAGTGGTGATGAAAATATCAATTGGGTAACAAAATCAATGCTATAATTGCTCATTTCACTTTCATTATCATCGAAGGTTGTTCTAAATGGGTAAGATTCCGGATAGAAATAATCACGTTCAGATCCATAATTGCTTTTTTGAGCCATGAGATCGAATCCCCATCGTAAAGCAGCTTTTTCTTTGATGGGGTGTGATATGAGCAGGGAAGCACCAGCCGGTGCATAGATGGGGAAAAAGTGCAGCGCTTTACTTCTATCTTGCACAATTTTATCTGGTTCTGACGCATGCAATAAACTGCTCATCAAAACTATCAGTGATATTCCAATAACAAAAATCTTATGCTTTCGAGTTTCAAACATGAAAAATCCTCCTCTTTCCTGTTTCATTCCTAATGTTACTAAAATCCACAGATTGTGTCAACCTAAATCTTATCATACCCATATTTGGATTGAGATTATTTCCAGCATTTTGTTTCACGCAAAGATGCAAAGGAGCAAAGTTTCAAAAAATCTTATTAATCGTGTAATTCATGTCAGTAAGCGCTCCACTTGACATGCTTCAGGTTGTAATCTATTTTATAAAAGAGAAAGCTAATGGAGTCTATCATATCAGTAAAACGATATACCGTAATTTTTGAACCGGCTGAAGAGGGAGGCTATGTTGTTCATGTGCCGGCTTTGAATGGTATTGTCACTCAAGGCGATACTTTGGAAGAAACTGAAGTAATGGCTGTTGATCTTATACAAGGTTACATAGAGACCCTTATTATGAAAGGTTTACCTGTTCCGGAAGAAACAAGTATTGAATCCGACCCAGCGGATTTAAGCTTTAAACAGCTTGCAATAGCTGTCTGACATGAGTCCCAAACTTCCTGTAATCACTTCCAAAACACTGATCCGCATGACATTGACCGTCATTCTACAGGAGGCGAAAAATGTAAAGCATGGCGAGATTATTGAACTCGTGACATCATTTTTACCTGCTCCGGGTATCGATATTATGAAATCCAAAGGTTTTTCTGTCTGAACAGTGAAAGAAACTGATGAATTGATAAAATCATATTTCCTGAAGATTACGGAAAATGAATTAACTAAATTGATGTTAATCTCGGATTAACATTCTAATATTAACTGCATAATAAGAAGGTGAATCAAAATGGATGAAAAAAGACAATTACTTCAGCATTTTCTTGCTGCATTGGCATATCGTACACAGAAGTCGCTGCGTGACGCTCCTGATTCTTATGCAGCATTCCGTGTAATACCTGGAGTGCGTACCCCTCATGAAATATTGTTTCACATGACAGGAGTTTTAGGATTGGCTCGTACCTTTTTTACAGGTGAAAGCGAGTACCGTCCTGATCGGTTACCAGAGTTCCAGCAGGAGATAAAACGGTTTCATGATATCCTGGAAAATCTGAGTTCACATCTAATAATCAGGACTCCATTACAAGGCACAACACCTGAAAAGTTGTTGCAGGGTCCATTCGCCGATGCAATGACCCATGCCGGACAATTAGCATTATTACGCCGGCTTCATGGTAATCCCATAGAGCCGGAAAACTTCCACGAAGCAGATATAGATCCCAGTAACCTCGGTCCCGATCAACCTGATCCAATAAGTCCTGATGAAAAATGTGAGGAGCCGGAGGATTGATTAATTTCTTCCGGGCGAGATTCTATTCGAAGAGTCCTTGAAACCGACATATTCATTGTGTGCCCCGGACAGCTTGATGTCCGGGACGAGAATGATTATAGTTAACGATGAACTCTTCAGAACGTATAAAGCCAATCCGTTACAACGATCCTTCAACAGCCCACTATATAACTTTTTCGTGTAACCAACGAAGAAACCTGTTTCTGGATGATTTTTTATTCAATGAATTCATAAAAAGTTTAGATGCTTCAAGAGCCAGGCATAGGTTTGAGATTTGGGCATATGTGATCATGCCAAACCATGTTCATCTTCTATTATGGTTGCTAGAGTCTGTTACTATATCCCAGGTCTTGAAAGGTATCAAACAACCTTTCAGTCATAGAGCGTTGAAACACATGAAACTACATTATTCCAACTTATATGCCAATTTGGAAATAATCAGGAAGAATAAAGTTTTCTATGCATTCTGGTTGCAGGGAGGAGGATATGATAGAAACGTATATTCTGATATAAACATAAGGAATGCAATTGAATATATTCATAATAATCCAGTCAGAAAGGAACTCGTTAAGTCACCTGAAGATTGGAAGTGGTCAAGCTATAGATTTTGGGAGTATGGCGATATTGAACCTATAAAGATGGACATACCAGTGATGTGGAAGTGATGTTTGAAATTTGATTACCACCCGGACATCAAGCTGTCCGGGGCACACTCTTAAGTATCTCACTTTCGATGAAAGGGGGTACTCTAAAAATCATATTTAACAGTGCAGTATGAAAATACGTTTCAAACAAAGGGTGTTAAGTTCAGAGTCCAACCTTCAGGTTGCGCATTTTACACACTAAAGTGTGAACTCTGAACTCAGCACACTGTATCTATGGTTTTAAGTTAAGTGGATTGATCAATGTATTATTTAAATTGTAAAATTTTGAAACCAACTAATAATTCCAATGAATTACCATGTAGTCCTGCTCCTGCTCCGAATTCCATATGTTCCAAAGAATAAGTTATTTTACCTACAACTCCAAAATAGTCGTTTAAATGTAACAAATAACCCCCGCCGATTTTTGTTTCTTTGGTATCAAACGTCTCATTATCCAACCCAACTGTTTCGTCATTAAGGGTTAATGAGTTAATTCCATAACTAAGCTCAAGAAACGGTGTGCCATTTTTCATTGGGAAATAATAATTTGCTCGGGGACCGATTAATTGCTCTTCAGACTTATAGTCACCGTAAGTTAATGAATTATAGTCAAGAAACAAGCCGATAGATAATTTGTCTATAAAGAAATACCCAATATCTGGGTTAAGGGAAACAATCATCTGCTTGTCTTCGCCATAAATTCCATCATCATCGCTGCCGCTTGATTTTAGTGAAAACGATCCCCCAAGCCCCATATCAAAAGATCCCTTCATCAGAACATCCTTGGCAAATGCGAAGGAAACTATAAAAAGCAGCATCAGACTAACCGCAATCATTTTTTGCATGGTTTCTCACTCCTCTTTTTTTTACAATTATCAATTAATGGATTTATCTGTAATAGAAATCCTCCGTGCATAATCCAACTGAACACGGAATTATCATATCCAGAAATCACTCGTAAAATATAACATTTATTTTAAGGTATAAAAGCCTAATCTTCCCTTTTGAGTAAAAAGATTTTATCTCCGGAGTCAAAAGATAAAGAATTTGAGTTTTACGGTGGGTAGTCATGTATGCATGCAAACATGATTGATTCTACTCAAATTGTAATAACCAGAATCTTACCATTGCCGAAACAGGATTGTAAGAGTAACTTTCCGCAGTGGAACTGAGCCTGAAAAATATATTAGAACAGAAAATTGACGATCTGATTTCGGATTATCCGGAACCAGGGATTTTACGTACCAGGATCGAGCGGCTTGGGAAAGTTATACCGGCTGTAAATAAGATTCTTGACCGGGGAACTGACTCGGAACAGTCTATATTATCGGCTCTGCTTACTCTTGGTGAAGCGCCGGTTGACGAGGCTGTTCGTTATCCGCATCTCGCATCCATGTTTTTCATATCCGGCTGGATTGAAACACCGTTTGCAAATAACCCTGCCCCCAGGACAGATTTAGCACGATTCAAACGACATGCCTGGCTTAAAATCCTGCTCCGTGACCGTTGCGGGCTTGCTCCACTTGAAGAAACACTCTCCGACCTGACATTATTGGCAGATAATGTGACATCAGCCGCACTCGAAATCGCAGCGCCTTCAAATCCGGGAATTGCGCTCTGGGCGATGGGGAAGTGGGGAGGAGGGGAATTAAATGTTTCCAGCGACGTCGATCCTGTTTTTTTTAGGGAAGAATCCCTCACCTCAGAAGAAGCGGACAGGATAATCCGTGAGTGGTTATTACTTTTGATGCCCCAGGGTGAACCGGAAATTTATCCCGTTGATTTACGTCTCCGTCCCGAGGGAGTGTCAGGTCCCCTGGCAATCAGTTACAAAGCTGCAGAAAAGTACTTCTTCCAACGTGCAGCGCCCTGGGAACGAATCGCCTATCTGCGGGCAAGACGAGTGACCGGTGCTGAACCGGATTGGTTTTCTGAAATGTTAGATGCGTTCCTGTTTTCATCAAGCGCCAATCCACGCAAACGTATCAATGAAGTGGCTCAGATGCTGGGCAGCATCCGCAAGGGAGCAAAACCTCGTGATATTAAAAGAGATCGAGGCGGAATCCGGGACGTGGAGTTCCTTGTCGCCTCTATTCAACTGAGTTCAGGGTATGAACTGAAGGATTTGAGAAGTGGAACCGTACTCGATATGCTGAAAATAATCGGTAATGAAGGCATTATTAAACAAGACGATATCGAGTCATTAGAGAAGGGTTACAGGTTCCTCCGCAAAGTGGAAAACATCTTGCAGGCAGAAAATGATAGGGCAGATTTTCTTGTCCCGGCACCGGCTAATAATCGTCATGGTCAATTAGCGTGGAAGATGGGAATGAAGCATGATGAGTTTGAGAGAAATTTTATAAACATACGTGAAAAGATAGCAGGAATAGTAGATAAAGAATTTGGAGGTGATCCGGTACAGATTTCAGTTTCACAGCAGTTTATTGATCCTCAAATGGATGAAATTATATCTGCAGAGGCAAAGAATGGAGCGCAGACATCCTGGCTCTCAAATACCAGAATCCAAGCAGTTATTCGAAGACTTTCCGGTAAATGGGGATCTGCGATCAACTTGATAGACACAAGTGAGATCAACGCATTACCGGATTTTGTGATAGAAGAAGTATTTGGTCGTCTCGAAAGTGCAGTGGCATCTTATGGTGGTCCGGCTACATGGCTGTCGGTTTTTCGTGATGATCCATCAGCGCTCAAGGCTGCGACACGGATTCTGATATACGGAAAACGACTGTGCAGCGAAGCAATGAACAGACCATATCTCTGGGAAAAGATCGGATTGAATACGGATTCTGATCCGGCACCTGAAAGCGAAAACAGTGATATCCTCAATAACTGGCTTGGCGACCGTCTTTTTTATCTCGGATCTAATTTTATAAGCGGTTCAATAGATACTGAAGAGTTTGCAATGAAATGGTGCGATGGAATTGATAAAGTGATCGTTCTGCTCTCTCAATCATTTTCTATTGATCCCTCGAAAGAGAGTATTGGAGTAAAAGCAGACAAAAATGAGAATTTACCGGGAATTGCGGTGATAGCTTTGGGGAAATGGGGTGGAAGGGAAGTGATTCCTGATGCTGATCTCGATTTTCTATTTATTACAGAAGATACAGATGCTGGAACTCTTTCTAAGCTGCAAAGTATTGGAACCCGATGGATGCAGAAAGCATCATTGAACGGAAGATTACTTCTGGATGCCAGGCTCCGCCCCGAAGGTTCGGGAGCGCCGTTGGTGATTACTTTAAAACGGCTTGAGGAGTATCTGACGAGTCGGGCGCAGGCGTGGGAAAAAATTGCATTGGCGAGAGCGAGAGTGATCAGAGGTGACACAGGAATCGGATATAAAGCGTTAAAAATCATTCGAGCTTTTACAACTGTACCACCTGGACTATCCGAATGGAAAATAATTCATAACGCAAGAAAACGTGCTGCCGAAAAATCTCGAACAAGACCCTCAATAATCGGTATCAAGAAGGCTCGGGGTGGTATGATGGATTACGAGTTTGCAGCGACATTTGCAGGCTGGAAACTCGGAATTGGTGATGACAACTGGTGGAATAAATCATTGGCAGAGCGTATGAGGATACTCGAACGGGCGATTGAAGGTTCGGATTGGAGGGATGCCCGCGATTTTTATCTGACTTTGCGTAAATGGGAAATCCTGCAATTATTAGCCGGTGAAAGACGACAGGGCAAGCTGGTGATTACAGGTGAGGGAGCTGAAAAAACGGAATTCTATCTTGCAAAACAAATTGGAAAAATCAGGGAAGAGTGGAAATCAATATCAACAAAAGCAATTAACTTGTACAAGGAATACTATGGTTCAGAATGACTAATATCCAATAGTTTAGGAAAGAACTTAACAGTTACAGTCATTATATAATCAAGATGTAAACAGTTTAGTAAGAGGTAAGACTCGAATGAAGATTGGATTTATTGATTTAAACGGGGATTACTCAACGTATGTTACTCGTCTGCTTTCTGCGATATTGAAGCGTGAGAATCATGATGTATCATTAATATTCATGCTTCCACGACCCGATCCTGACGGGCGAGAAACTGAACAGTTAAGCGCAGTGCTTGATGATGTTGACCTGGTAATGATATCAGTTTTCAGTCCTATTGTTTACAGAGCTCGACAGGTAACAGAGTTTGTTCACAGGAAATATCCTGGGTTGAAAGTGATCTGGGGTGGCGCTCATTGTATCGCAGCGCCTGAGAAAAGCCTTGATTTTGCTGATGGTGTCTGCTATTCAGAAGGCGATCAAGCAATCGTGGAACTTGTAAAATGTATGGAGGCTGGCGAGGATTATCATAATATCCGAAATATGGCATTTCGTGTTAATGATACAATTCAAGTTAATGAACTATTTCCACCTTTGACGATCTTGACAGCCTTCCTAACGCTGACTTCAGCCTTGAAAATCAGTTTCTTCTTGATGGAAAACTACTTCCTTTAACATCTGAAAATTTGATAATAAATGCTTGTGTTCCAAATACAACTCTATCGTTATTCAGAGCATTGTGGATGCGAGGATGTCCTCACAGATGTACCTATTGTAACAATGTTCGCTTAATTTCAATGTTCGGGAATAACCATATCCGTTTCAAAGGAGTTGACAAATCAATTGAAGAGATTGAGCAGGCTCTTGCTTTACATCCTTATAACGGAGTATGGATTTCTGATGACGACTTTTTCCTCCGGTCGAAGAGTGTAATTGAAGACTATGTAGAAAAATACAAGAGTAGAATAGGTCTTCCTCTTGGAATGCAAGTAAGCGCAAATAACTATACCAATGAAAAGTTGGAAATCCTGATGGATGCTGGTTTGATAGGTATCATGCTGGGTGTCCAGTCAAGAAGTCAAAGGATCATGAATGAGGTATTTGATCGAAAAGTGAGTGTAGCCAGGGCTCGCAAAGTTGTTAATGAGATAAAAGCTTATCAAAACGGCGATGATTTACGTTTGATCCTGGATTTTATTATTGATAATCCTTATGAAAATGAGAATGATATTATTCAAACCTATAAATTCATTTGTGATTTACCTGACAAACCGACGGTTATCAAAATGTTTTCCCTTGCCTTCTATCCTGGAACACCACTATATGACAAAGCCGTTAAGGATGGATATATCACTCCTTTCAACGAAGAGTCTTTAAGGTATTTTTTCAGAAATACCTTAACTTTCCAGCGGAACTATGTTACTTTCTTACTCTTGGTAATAAAATATCTGCACCGAAAGGGGTTACGGTCAAAGATACCGGCTTTCATTTTAGATCTTCTTGTAAGTCGTCCGGTAATATTTGTAATGCGCATATTTCCCAAATCACTCTGGGTATATCTCAGCCATTTCCGAAGAGGTGCATGACTTAAATTTGGGCTGACTATCAATTGACTTCCATTTCAGAATAAATATTTCATTATCTGTAATACCTCAATTGTTGGTTGGAAACATTTGCTCAAATAGGTCAGTTACCAATTGGATTTACCTCGCTTCCTTCAACCATTAATATGGTCGTACACTGGGGCGCTCTAGTCCGGTGATTTACTCCCTTTGGTACTGTAAAACCCTGCTGTGGAGTAAGCTCCACTGTTCGATATTCAAGGTCGATGAGAAGCAATCCTTCGATGACATAAAAGAATTCATCTTCCTCATCGTGTTTATGCCAGTGGAATTCTCCGTGAAGTTTTCCGAGCCTCACCACACAATCATTTACCCGGCACAATGACTGGTTGAACCACTCCTCCCTGCAGGATTCAATTATCCCGGGGATATCAATTATCTCTAAAGAATTATATCTTATATCGGTATTGATAAAATATTCCTGTTCAGAGTTCATTTTGTTGCGTCTCCAATGTTAATGTTTAACATCTAAATCCCGGAACTTATCTCCGTGATGCTAATGAAACCTAAGTTATATATTACTGCAGGAAAGTTCAATTATCGATACAGATAAATCCAGAAGTTCATAAAGATGAGAACGTTTTACAGTCTCTACTGTATTAATCAAACCGAAAGAGTGATTGCATCGAAGATATGTATAATATATAATGCTTTGTTCAAAAGGAAATAATATGATTTATAGCCAGACTGGGTTCGGGTGTGCTGAAGTAAATGATGATGATTTGCGATTTGAAGTCGAAATCCGCTCGGTCAATAATAGATTTCTTGATATTAATATTCGTCTCCCCAGGAGCTTATACGCTTACGAGAACGATTTTCGTAAACGTGTCAAAGCGAAGCTGGAGCGAGGCAAGGTATTGGTTCACATAGCGGAAGCAAAGGATAATTTGCGCAAAGCTATGTTCAAGTTTGATGATGATGCAGTAAAATCATTGGTCGAGCGAATACGAAATGCGGGTAAAGCTGCAGGATTGCGTGACGACCTTGGATTGTCTGATTTAATAAGTATTTCTGAATGGCTTGAGCCGGTAGAGGGAGAACTGCTTGCTGAGAAACGGCGAGCACTCGCTTTAGATGGACTTGATAAGGCGCTCGATGCATTCGTGAATATGAGTATGAAGGAAGGAGAGAACCTGGCATCTGATCTTGGTGACCGGGTGCACCTGATATCAAAACGTGTGGAAGATATCAGCCTGAAATCTGATGAAAATCGTCTAACATTACTCGAACAACTCAAAGAGCGGATAGAACGTTATATATCTAACAATTCAATCGAAGACAATCGGCTCGAGCATGAGGTCGCTATCCTGGTGGATAAGCTGGACATTACCGAGGAAGTTGTCCGGATGCGAAGCCATAACCAGTTGTTTCTTGAATCGCTGAAGAAGGGCGGAGCAGTTGGTAAAAGATTGAATTTTATCATTCAGGAAATGGGTCGTGAAGTCAATACGATGGGATCAAAGGCAGCAGCGCCTGAGATTACCGCATGGGTGGTAGAGATTAAGGAAGAACTTGAAAAAATGCGTGAACAGGTACAAAACGTTGTCTGAAAAAAACGATTCGGAATGAATAGTAAAACCAGAAAACCAAATCATGATGTATTAATTGTTTTTTCTGCACCTTCGGGAAGTGGTAAAACAACAATAATTAATAAAGTCTTCTCAGAAATGGACGGTTTGGTTTATTCGGTGTCTTCCACCACAAGACCGAAGCGTGCAAATGAAACCGATGACGTGGAATATGAGTTTTTAACCCATGAGCAGTTCATGGAAGCGGTAGATGAAGGAGATTTTATCGAATATGAGGGTGTCCACGGTTATCAGTATGGGACACGAAAATCTAAAATTAAGAAAGAATTAGAGCGAGGCGACAAACTTATATTCGATATAGATGTTTTAGGCGCTTTGTCCATTAAAAAGCTCTTTCCGGCTGCGTTACTGATTTACATAGACGTACCCTCTTTAGATGTTTTACGTGAAAGACTACTATCACGTGGCAGCGAAAATGAAAAAGCTATTGAAAAGAGGATGAAGCGATATTCTTTTGAAAAATCCAAGGCGAGTGAATTTGACCGGATAGTATTAAATGACGATCTGGAGCAAGCTACCAGGGAAGTTATTATTATAATTCGGAATTATATAGAAAACGAGATAGACAGGTAAAGGAGGACAATATGGGTCACGAGATGTTCCTGGCAGAGGACTATATAGAAAAAACGAGAAATATTTATGAAGCTGTAATGATCATTGCCAAAAGATCGCGCCAGATTGGTGAAAGCCAGCGAAAGGAAATGGACGATTATCTTAGCCAATTGGAAATGTTTGAGAAATTTGAGCAGGGTGAAGATGATGGTATGATTGAAGATACTCCAATCCAGCATGAGCCGGTACTGCAATTTGAGAAGCCCACGATTCTTGCTTTGCGTGAGATGATAGGCGATAAAATTGATGTTGAAAAAGAAGGCGATGATTGGTATGATTCAGATGAGGAGTCGGATGACATCAGCAAAAGCACGGAATCCTTCTCTGGGAAGTTGAATCTGCTTGGTGATGTTGAAGAACCCGGCGGGGGTGATGAGGGAGCCTGAACGACAGGATTCATCACAAGATCTAATTAATAGAAAAATTCTTGTCGCTGTCTGTGGTGGAATTGCAGCGTATAAAGTCGTCGAATTAGTACGAAGAATCCTGAAAAATGGGTCGGAAGTACGTGTTATGATGACTCAATCTGCAACAGAATTCATAGGTCCTGCAACCTTTGCGGCTATCACGGGGCATAAGGTCGGGATCAGGATGTTCGATGATGATGGCGCTGCAAGTACTATACACCTGGATATGTCACATTGGGCTGATATGATAATTATTGCTCCAGCTACTGCTAATATTATAGCTAAGATGGCTTCCGGAATTGCTGACGACTTAGTCAGCACCTCGCTTTTAGCTGCAAAATGTCCCGTTTTGATTGCACCGGCGATGAATGATTCCATGTATCAACATCCGGCAACGCAAGCCAATCTCGAAACGCTTAAATCCCGGGGTAATATTTTTGTCGGACCTGAATATGGGGAAATGGCGTCTCCTGATGAAAAGCCCGGGCTCGGCAGGATGAGTGAACCGGATAAAATTGAGAATTCTGTATTACAAATATTGAAACCCAATAGCTTGTTGGCTGGGAAGAAGGTAGTAATAACCTCTGGCAGAACAGAAGAAGCCCTGGATCCAGTTCGAGTATTGACCAATAGAAGCAGTGGCAGAATGGGAGTTGCATTAGCTGAAATTGCTTTGGAATACGGCGCTGAAGTAGTTATGGTTAATGGAAAAATGGATTTGCCACCACCTCCCGGAGTTAGTGTTCGAAAAGTTTTGACCGCTGATGAGATGCTTGAAGCCTGTAAAAAAGAGATTCCATCTGCCGATATTGTTTTTTACTCCGCCGCGGTCGCTGATTGGAAACCTAAATATAAAAGCAACAAGAAAATAAAACGTGAAGATGATGCTTCACCGGTTGTCGAACTGGAAAAAAATCCGGATATCTCAGCAATAACTTCTTCATTAGGAGATGGAATCAAAATTGGTTTTGCCCTGGAAGAGACCAATGATATTGAGACAGCAACTCAAAAATTAGAACGGAAACAATTAAACGCAATTCTGCTAAACACCTTCAATGCAATAGGTTCACAACAAAATCGTGTTTCATGGATTGATGGTCAAGGCGAGGTCAAACAAAGCGAAAACATGGATAAAAAGTCGCTTGCCGACTGGATTATGCAGCGTGTACTGGAACTAATTGACGAAGCGTAGTACTTTGATTATTACTTTCGTGAATGCTTGGCAGAATACAATATACGTTTATTATTCTCATGTAGTAGATGACAGTATTATCAGTTGTCTTTCTCACATAAAAGCGTAATTGCCCAAGAAATCTCATTCATAGCTTTTGTGTCCTATCACTTTTTTATTCTGGCTTATCAACGTTGGATATATGAATAAACAAGAACTCAAACATGAAGCTTTAAGGTACCTGTCGCAGAAATCTGAACGGAATCCTCTGCAATGGGCTTCACCAACGATTCACACTAACACATCTGTTGATAATCCTGAAGTTGATGATGATGCTTATGCATCACCCGATATCGAACAGACAATGAACCCTATACAAACTGAATCTGAAAATATTCGGGAATATGGAGCGCCTGATCCTGAACCTGCAAAACTGGAAGAAGGGATGATCAAAGATCCTTTCCCCGCTTACAACGAAATCGATTCGTTTCGAGATGCAATTTGCAATTGTGTAAAATGTCCGTTGGGGGAAACTAGGAATAAATTCGTATTTGGGGTTGGAGACCCGAATGCTGATTTAGTTGTTGTCGGGGAAGCTCCTGGCGCCGATGAAGATTTAAATGGTGAACCGTTCGTAGGTAGAGCAGGGAAATTACTTGATAAAATTTTAGATGCAGTGCAGTTAAGCAGGGACAACAGGGTTTATATTGCAAATATCCTGAAATGCCGACCTCCAAACAACCGCAACCCTCTTCAGGAAGAAGTTGCACTCTGTGAACCATATTTAATTAAACAATTACAATTAATCCAGCCAAAAATAATACTTGCTTTGGGACGAGTTGCTGCTCAAACATTATTAAAATCAAATATATCATTAACGAAAATGCGTGAGAAAGTACATGATTATCATGGAGTCCCGTTGCTTGTAACATATCATCCTGCGGCATTACTTCGTAATCCCAATTGGAAAAGACCAGCGTGGGAGGATGTACAGAAAATGAGAGATATGTTAGGTTAGCTGTTCTGTTAACTATGTGCAAACCATAAATAGAACAAGTCCTTTACAACTGAAAAACACTGAAAACTATTCAAATGAATGAAGTAAAAAGCAAGAAAAAACCGGCTGACGAAGAAAAGAGTTCCATCCAGGTACCACCCAGTGATCTCCAGGCAGAACAGGCGGTTCTCGGCGCTGTCCTGCTTGATCCTACCGCATATGCAAAAGTCATTGAGTTTGTAAAAGAGTCATCATTTTATTGGACAAAGCATAGTATCATATTCCATGAAATGAACACGTTGTTCAATAATAATGAACCTACAGATCTGGTGGCTGTTTCAAATCAACTTAAATCCAGCGACAAACTGGATGACGCAGGCGGGGATTATTATATCACAGAATTGGCAAGCTCTGTGCCTTTTCCGCGAAACGTAGATTATTATGCAAAGATCGTGCAGGAAAAATACCTGCTTCGACAACTTGTCGAGTTGGGTGAAGATATAGGATCAAAAGCTTTTGAGCCGTCAGCAAATCCTTCAGTATTACTTGATTCGAGTATAAGTGAAATTTTCAGATTGCAGCAAACCAAGGAAAGAGCCGGATATCAGAATATAAATGAGGTCACAACAATCGCAGTGGAAGATTTAGACCGTATTTCCACTCGAAAAGGAGAGTTAATTGGTGTTACTTCAGGCTTCCCAAAACTCGACAGCATTACCGGTGGTTTTCAGAACTCGGATTTGATTATTCTTGCTGCCCGGCCCTCAATGGGCAAAACGGCGCTTGCGCTGGGGTATGCGTATAATGCCGCAAAGATATCTCGAGTACCAGTCGGGATTATTTCACTTGAAATGAATGCTCGTCAAATCGCGATAAGACTATTAAGTTTTGAAACAAAACTATCATTAGACAAAATCAGGAAAGCACAATTAAGTATCGAAGACTGGAGTCGTATCGCGGAAGGTGCGTCTCAATTGTCTCAATTGCCGATATACATCGATGACTCTTCAATACAAACAATTACTGATATCAGGGCAAGGGCAAGACGTTTGAAGATGCAGTTCAATGTTGGTATGATAGTTTTGGATTATTTGCAACTGATGCAGCCCTCTGACAGGGTGGAAAACCAGCAGCAATTCATTGCAAACGTAAGCCGCCAGCTTAAAGGGCTTGCGAAAGAACTTGATATTCCAATTGTTACACTTAGTCAGCTAAGTAGAAAAGTGGAAGATAGAGGCGGTAGCAAGCGTCCCATCCTTTCCGATTTGCGCGATTCCGGAGCAATTGAGCAGGACGCTGATGTTGTTATGTTTGTGTATCGTAAGGCATATTACGCAAAGCTGGAAGGTAAAGAAGAAGAAGCAAATGATAAAACAGCCGACATTATTATTGCCAAACAGCGTAACGGACCTACCGGAAACGTTAAACTGACTTTTTTAGAGGAGCGCGCTATATTTGTTCCTCAGACAAGAGACGATTTTAGACCGGATTCTGAGACAACAGGCGCACCTTTTTAATGCCTAAAGAACTGGAAATAGAAACAGATGTGGAAGAGTTGGCAATTGTTATTACACCTGAGGTGCAAAAACGTTTTGACGAGATTATTACGCAAATTAGAGATGAAATTGACGAAAAACGTATAGAACAGATCGAAAAAGCCTTCCATTTTGCAGCGAATGCTCACTCCGGACAAACCCGAATTTCCGGTGATCCATACATAACTCATCCTCTTGAGGTTATGGGAATCCTTACTGAACTGCATGTGGACAGCGTTACTCTTATTGGGGCTCTCCTCCATGATATTGTGGAAGATACAGGTTCTACGCTTGATGATGTTGCCCAGGAGTTCGGACCTGTTGTTGCCTTGTTGGTCGAAGGTATGACCAAGCTGTCGGCTCTTCGCTATGACACGCGCAGCAGCGAAGAACGGCAGGCGGAATATTTCCGCAAGATGTTGCTTTCTATGGCTCAGGACTTACGTGTAGTTATGATTAAATTTGCCGACCGCCTTCATAATATGCGAACGCTTGAGGTAATGCCGATAAAGTCGCAAATCCGCATTGCACAGGAAACCCTGGACATTTATGCGCCACTTGCTCATCGTTTTGGTGTCGGCAAAATTAAATGGCAGCTTGAGGATCTTTCATTGCGAATACTCGACAAAGTCGCATATCGAAGGATCGCAGAGCGAGTGACCATGGATCGAGATGAACGTGAAAATGCTCTGAATAATGTTATCGAACAATTGAAAATACACTTGAAATCAGAGGGTATAAATGCTGAGGTATTAGGCAGAGCAAAACATTTCTTTAGTATTTACAATAAAATAAACCGTCGTGGGAAAAGCTTTGAAGAGATTCTTGACCTCCTCGCTGTACGCATAATCGTTGCGGACATTCCTGATTGTTACAAAGCTCTTGGTGTTGCTCATAACCTCTTCACACCAATCGTAGAACGATTCTCTGATTATATCGCCATGCCCAAAGGAAATATGTATCAATCACTTCATACAAAGGTCATGGATAAAGAAGGTCACACGATTGAAGTACAGATTCGCACCAGGGAGATGGATGAAATTGCTGAGGTGGGAATAGCGGCACACTGGCGCTATAAGGAGGGCAAAAGCAGTAGAATAATCAGAGAGGATAATCTAAAAGATTACTACCGATGGTTGCGTCAAGTCATTGAAGGATCGAAAGAGGAAGACAGTTCTGAAGAATTTATGCAGACATTAAAAATTAATCTTTTCACAGATGAAATTTATGTCTTCACACCAAAGGGAAAATTAATTCGATTACCCAAGGAATCATCGCCAGTCGATTTCGCCTTTGCCGTTCATTCAGACGTTGGATTAAAAACCCTTGGATCCAAGGTAAACGGGAAAATGGTGCCTTTGAATACCAGGTTATTTAATGGTGATTCTGTTGAGATATTGACAAGTGCAAACGCTCACCCGAGTGCGGATTGGTTAAGGTTTGTAAATTCGAGTAAGGCGAGAAGTAAAATCAAGCGGTATTTCAAGCAGACTCAATTTGAAGACTCCATAAGAATTGGCGAAGAATTGCTCCAGAGGGAATTGAAAGCAAATAAATTAAAAATGTCGCGTAAAGAAATTTTAGATCTCGTAAACGGCGCCGGGCATGAAAGTCCTGAATCTTTTTATGCAGCAGTTGGAGCAGGCGACCTATCTGTTAAACGGGTATTAAAGGATGTCATTGGAGAAGTTACGCAGACAATAGAAAAGCGTAACGCAGCCCGTCAAAGTTTGATGCGAACTTTGAAGCGTGATACCTCGAATGTTCGAGTTAAGGGTGCTGATAATTTAATGATTGCGTTCGGTAACTGTTGCAGTCCTTTACCGGGAGATCGTATCATTGGATACCTGAGTAAAGGGCGCGGGATCGTTGTTCACAGGAATGATTGTCCAAATATAGCAGACTTAAGTAAAGATCCCGAAAAGTTGGTGGATGTTGACTGGGATGTCCATGGGGGTTCCCTGTTTAACTGCCGCTTAAGAATATATGGTGAAGATAGAAATAATCTGCTGAAAGATATGGCGGATGTTTTCAGCAAAATGAAGGTATCTGTAGTAGAATTAAATCTCCGCTCGGAAGGTTCTCTTGCTGTCGGAACTTTGGTTGTGCAGGTAAAAGGCCTGGGGCAACTTTCGAGGTTGATGAATCGTGTCAGCAAAATACAAAATATTGTTAAAGTGGAACGAATAAATGTTGCCGATGTGGCAGAAAAGATTGTATAGTTAAACACTTTAAGTATTTATCGACAAAAAGTAAAAAGGTGAAAATCTAAGAGCCAGTCCGGAGGACAGCAAATGAAGACCTACATTAAGAAGGATGTTGTTGAGAAAGTGGTAGAAATAACGAGTGAAAAACCTGAAATTGTCTCCCGAATCGTTAATGATGTATTTAATACTATGCGAGAGATTATGACAGGCGATGACCTTGAGCTTCGGGTTGAAATTCGGGATTTTGGTGTTTTTGAAGTGAAGAAAACTAAACCCAAACTCAAAGCAAGGAATCCTAAGACCAACGAAATCATTGCTGTTCCTGCCCGACGTAAAACGCATTTTAAACCGGGCAAATTATTGAAAGATTTTTTAAAGATTCCTTTGGATAAGTTGTAGAAATTAACCGATTAAATTATAATAGAATAACTTTTGGCGCAGGGAGTGTAAATGAGTCGCTTGCTGGCGCTTGATTGGGGGCGAAAAAGGATCGGGGTGGCGATCTCTGATCCTTCCGGTATTCTCGCCTCGCCTTATACTACTTTGGATGCGACTCCACGTAAACGTCTCCTCGAAAGGATAAAAAATATCATCAATGAGGAGAATATCGAGTGCATTATAATAGGGCTTCCTTTGAATATGGATGGAAGCGAGGGTAAGAGCGCTCTGCAAGCTCGTTCACTCGCCGATGAGGTTGAAAGCCTTGGTATTCCTGTAAAAACACACGATGAAAGACTTTCGAGTTATGAAGCTAATCGGTTACTTCGCGATGCGGGGAAAAAACCTTCGCGTAACAAAGGATTGATTGACCGTGCTGCTGCAACATTAATTTTACAGGATTTTCTCGATAGCAAATAATTAGCAAATGTATAGTGTTATCTATCACCGCAAGGGATGGATGAAGTTGTTCAAAAGGACAGACATCGAATGGTACAAAACATTGACTATCTCCCAAAGGATCGACCGGTAAGAGTTGGCGTGGTCGGTTTAAGCGGGTTAGCGCAGGTAATTCATCTACCTTTGCTTGTGGCAATGGAAGAAGTTGAACTTGTAGGGATTTGTGATCAGGAAGCATTCAAGCTTGGAAAACTTTCTGATAAATATGATGTGCCTGGTTTTCTCGATATACATAATTTCTTGAAGAAGGTACCAATTGACGTTGCTTTTATCTGCACTCCCACTATTTCTCATCTACCATTGGCATTAACAGTACTTCAGGCAGGGGCCCATGTGGTTGTAGAAAAACCTGTCGCAAGAAATCTTGAGGAATCTATCAGGCTGGTAGAAGCCGCCGAGCAATACCGCCGTTGTGCCCTTGTAGCGATGAATTTGAGATTTCGTCAGGATGTTGCAGTGCTGAAAAACTTCCTTCGTGCCGGGGAATTAGGTAGAGTCTGGCGGATACGCGCAGGTTGGCTGAAATGCCAGTCAGCATGGGCAAGGAGTCACTGGCTTGATCAACCGGATATTAGCGGGGGTGGAGTCCTTATGGACCTGGGACTTCAAATACTTGATGTTGTTAATTGGCTTATGGATTGGCCTGAAGTAAAACGTGTTGTAGGATTTACATATAAGAATAGTCTAAACCGAGACGTCGAAGATACTGTCTCCACCATGATAGAATATGAAAACAAGCTGACACTCCAACTGGAATGCAGTTGGGGACTTATGACAGAACATAATATTGCATATACATATTTTGATGGTATGACTGGATCTGCTACGCTGAATCCGCTTGTAGTTCATAAATCCCTTCAGGGAGAGTTGGTAAATGTTTCACCGGTGAAGTCTTTTGGTATCGGCGAATTGTATCAGGCTTCATTTAAAGCTCAACTCTCAAACATCATTTATACACTGCGTGGAGAAACCACGACTGGTTCTACTGCTGAAGAGGCTGTTAAGACAATGCGGCTTGTTGATCTGATTTACCGGAGCGCTCGTGAAAGCCGTGAGATTTTCCCCGGCGATGAATAAAACTTCTGGTCAGCGAATTTGGATGGCAGTATTAACCGGATTGCTCCTTTTCCTCGCAACTCCTCCTGTTCCATTGGGATTCCTGGCATGGTTCGCCTTGATCCCGCTGTTAATTTCCCTTGAAAATGTTATAGACGGGAAAGAGGCATTTCGCCTTGGGATGTGGACAGGTTTGGTCTATCATCTCGGGACTATTTACTGGATTGCGTTCAATACGGGCGCAGACTGGGGAGCAAGATTAGGTTCTGCAGCAGGCGGCATTGGCTTGATGACAATTTTAGTCGGATTCGTAGCCTGGTTGCATTATTTTGCTGTAAAAAGATTCGGGAAGTCAGGGCATTTGCTGATAATCATGCTATGGCCAGCTCAAGATATGCTCTTTATGCAGGGAGAGCTTGGATTTCCCTGGGTGACTCTCGCACTTACACAAGCTGAATACCTGCCAATTATTCAAATAGCGTCGGTAGGCGGCACACCTCTTGTATCCGCATGGGTTGCTGCTATCAATGGAATTGCAGCGGCAGGTAGAGATAGAAAAATGACAAGTGTTGTTCTAATCCTTATAGTTCTTATGACATGGGGTGGAGGTTACATCCGTGAATATTCAATCAGCGTGAGGGATAGTGAAAACAATCTTGGCTCAATTGCGCTTGTACAGGGAAACATCGAGCCGGCAAAAAAATGGGAGCTTGGTGCAGATCACAGTCTTGGAATTTACTGGTCGATTACACGCAATGTAATAAATGCTGAAAAGCCAATCCTTGTTGTATGGCCTGAGACTGCGGCGCCTGTTTACCTGAAACGATCAAGACAATGGCGAAATAAAATGCAGGCTTTTGTCGATTCAGTCGGAGTGCCTGTTGCTACCGGTGGTTCACACTACGAAATTGAGAACGGTGTCAAAAATAGATACAATAGTTCCTTCCTAATTAAACCCGGCGCTAAAGGTGTCATGGATTGGTACGCAAAAATCCACCTTGTTCCATTCGGCGAAAGAGTACCTTTTCAGAAGATATATCCGGATCTTGGCAAGCTTAACTTTGGTCAGGCAGAATTTAAGCCTGGTTCAGGAATAAAAGCCTGGGAAATTGATGGAAAAGACGGGCAGGTTAAGGTTTCACCGTTAATCTGTTACGAGGCGATATTTCCAGATCTCGGTCGAGATGCTGTACGAGCAGGCGCACAAGTTATTATTAATCATACAAACGATGGTTGGCTTGCAGGAACATCGGAACCGGAGCAACATCTGCTCTTAAGCCGTTTTCGAAGTATTGAAACAGGATTGGCATTAGTTCGTGCAACGAATACAGGGATTTCAGCAATTATATCTCCATCGGGGAGAATATTAAGAAAACTGCCGGAGGGGATTCGAGGCGCTTTAACAGCCGGGATACCTGAGCCTGTTAAAACTCCTTACATTAAGGGAGGTTGGCTGTTCGGATATATCATGGTGGTTGTGACAATTCTCATTTGGTTGAAACTTGTCAGTGATGAGATACGTAAGAGATGGAAGACGAACAAACTGCCATCGAAGGGAGAATAGGGCTGTTCATGTTAGATGGAACAGCATTATATTTCGGTTTAATAAAAGCAAAAACATGTTATTGAAAGCAGCTTCAAATATTTTTTTAATCATGACTCTATCGCTGATGGTTTCCGCCAATGCATCTGTTATTGAGTATAATGCGGAATCAATAATTATTCATAATTATAAAAACGATATTTTTCAACCTATTAAGGCAACAGTTTCAAGTGACTATAAATATTCACAGGGAATCGTTGATTATTTTAATAATGACCATAAGCATTATCTGAATGGTGAAAATGGCACATCAAGAGATACAGGTTTAGATTATCAGAAATCATTATTTCAGAGTCCTCAATTTGAGAGCAATTTCGGGCTCAACGGGGTTGAACGGAAAGAATCAAGTAGAACATATTCACGCTGGTTGATTCCAGTGGCGGTGATCGTGGCGGGAGGTCTAACAACCTATGCGCTTTATTCTATAAGGAGTAACTGATGCAGTTGGCATCATCAATTCGAACATGGATAGTTTTGTTAATAATCATCGGATTATTTTCGGGATGCAGTGGCAGGAAAAAATGGGAGGATGTCCAAGCGGATGTCGCCTGGGCAAAAATCCAAAAGTATTATAAGAAGAAGAGATATCTTGATGCTATCGACCATCTTGAGATCTTCCTGATCAATCATTCAGGTGCGCCAATGATGGATTCTGCTCAATTCTACATTGCTGAATGCCACTATAATCTCAAGGAATATATCATTTCAGCCAGTGAGTATGAAAAACTGTACATGCAGTTTCCCCAGAGTCCTCTTGCCGAGCAGGCGGAATATAAACTGGGTATGAGCTATTACGAACTTTCACCAAAATATTCCCTCGATCAGAGATTCACGGAACAAGCCATCAGCGCTTTCCAGTTGTATATCGAGGATTTTCCTGAAACAGATGGTGTGAAAGATGCTGTTGAAATGATTGACGTCTGCCGCAATAAAATTGCCAGGAAAGCTTATGAAAACGGACGGTTGTATCAGAAAGTAAAGGAATTCCATGCGGCTGGTATCTATTTTAACAATGTGCTTGATAACTTTTATGATACCATATATGCACCCATGTCCCTCTATCAAAGAGCGGAAATGCATGTGGCTAATGATGAATACAGTGAAGCTATAGAAGACTATTCCGTGTTTCTTGATAAATACGGCGAGCATGACTGGTCGGTGAAAGCATTAAAAGCTCTTAACCGGGCACGTGAAAAAGCCAAAAAAACCAAGGTTGAAGAGTAGATCCCTTTCGTTGAAAGGGATTTGAGATAATGAATGCATGAAACACTTCAATATCAAACTGAGGACTGTCCCCAAATGTCATTCTCGGACTTGATCCGGGAATCCACATTGTTCTAACCACTTGATATTCATGGATTCCTGCCTTCGCAGGAATGACATTCTTTATCATTTTTCAGGCTATTTGATGGCCACATACTTCTAACAATATGGTATTTTCTTGAAGAAAACAGGACTATTAGGCGGAACTTTTGATCCCCCGACAATTGCTCATCTCGTTGCAGCCGAGTGGGCTCTCGGGCTGCTGGAACTCGATCAGGTTCGTTTCGTCCTTGCAAGGCACAACCCACATAAAACAGACATTATAACAACGCCCGACAACATCCGTCTCGAAATGCTTGAGATTGCAATAAAGGACAATCCCAGGTTCGCTGTTGAAACCTGTGAACTCGAACGGGAAGCACCGTCATATACAATCGATACAATAAACTATCTGACCACTGAATATCCAGATGTCGAATTCACACTGCTTATCGGCGCTGATGTCCTGAACTCATTCCACCAATGGAAGGAGCCGGAGATGATTCTCGAAAAGGTCAGTGTAACAGTTTTCAACAGGGAAGGATATGAATTTAATGAGCATGCAAATCAATGGTTGAATCGAATCCAACTGATAGATATTCCTCGCCTCAAAATCTCATCAACAATGATCAGAGACCGGATTCAAAAAAGAAAATCAATTAGCGATCTGGTTATATCTGATGTAGAGACAATCATCCGTAAACAGAAGTTATACAAAAATGACTGTACATAAGGTAATCCTTCTTACAAAAAGAAGATAGGATTATAAGAGCGAGGAGTCCACTCTCATGAAGTTATTTCGGTCTTATCAATAGATTCCGAGCGATAAATTCAACTTAATCAAAAGTGAACTCCTCTAAAAACCAAGTGCAATGGAGCAGTGGCTTGAAAAAGAACTACATGATAACAACAATTTTCAAGCATTGACGAAACCAGTACTATCAATCCAGCCCCTAACAGTTCCATCAATATAAAAGTCAATGGATTCGCCAGGGCCGTGTCCGGTGGAATTGAATTTAATGCCTGTGCCGAGAGTATTTCCACTATCAAGTATGATCTCATTACCGTTAGTTCTTACCGGTCCTGATGAATTGAGAGCAATATCACCTTTGACATCAAGCCCAATAGAGCCAGCCTCAGTTGACCTGTTTTCTATCTCACACAAAGTTCCGGCGTTAGTATCAGCAACTTCCAAAGTTTCAGATATTGAGACTGGTTCTTTTATTGATAACGGATCCCTGATAGTAATGTTAGTCCCTGAGGTTTTCTTTCTAATGGTCCCTACACGAAGTGTGCCATTTACGTTGGTATCGCCTTGAACAACAAGACCTTCAATAACTTGCATAGCTCCCTGTACTATTGTTTCAACATCTACTTCTGAAATGTAGACTTTTCCGGGGGCTACTACTTGGATCATCTCAATGTTAGGATCGCCTTCTGCTATTACTTTGCTGTTAACGTATATATGACGGCTCACAGTGAGATCTTTACGAGATTCAGAAGTTCCGATCTCAGTATGCCCGGACACTGCGGTGTCACCGTCTATTGTGGTGTCACCGTCTATTGAGGTGTCACCAGTAATTATGACCTCGTTATGTTTCACCTGAAACCCACCGCTACCGGTGCCTGTAATACCAGTATTTCCATTGATATGAGCACCAAATTCAGTAGCGAGTCTTGAGTCGCCGAGTTTGATGAAATTGCCTTCGTGGTTGTCTGTTTCAATAACGAGTTGTGTTCCATCTGGTGTTACTGTAATCTTCTTGGCGCCATTGTTAAACAATAGCTCGCTCTCCCTTTGTTCAGCAGGGTGGTCAATTTCGAGATTACCTTCAACCTTGAGTGCTCTTGAAGAAGCAGCGTCGTTTGAGTTACGAATACTTACTGCGATTTCTCCTTCCTCGTCGTGAGTTACAATCAGTTGCTCACCAATAGAATTCATGGTCTGAGCGTAAGTTGTATTTCCTTGATTTCCCCATGATGGCATGATAGCCTCCTTTTAGTTTTGGGGTTAATATGCGAAGGGTCCTCCATAGACCCCTATATCGCTTTGTGTTTCATCGATATCCAGAATATTAGGGTGTCCTGCATCAATGCATGGAGAATTAACGTCTAAATGATATGAATCCTGAAGAAATAGAGGATCTTCAAATATATAACCTTCGGTTGGTTCAAAATTAAAAAAGTCTTGCGAGTTATCATATAATAAATTATACCCATGATAAACCGGATTTGAATATCCGGCAGCGCTCCATAATCCCACTTCATCTTGTCTTATAATAATGTTGTTTATTAACCTTCCCCATGAATAGCTGATTTCCATCCCATAATACATATCAGTAAAAAGACAATTTAGAATTATCGTTTCACTATGACCTGTTCTTATACCTTCCCAATTGTTCTTGAAAATACAGTTTATTACCTTAAAAGAACCTTGAAAAGCAGCTATTCCTTCCCCTTCAGCATTTTGAAGAGTGAAACCCCTTATAACCAATGTTGTATCTTCTTCATGTACAATATAAATTGCCCTTGCCCATCCTGAAGCGTCAATAATAGTCATCTCCGGACCATCAGTACTTTCAAACCAGATATTTTTACCGAAAAAGTTCAAGCCTTCATTATAGGTCCCCGGTAACACACGTATTGTATCTCCTTCTTTTGCCGCATTGATGCCGGACTGGATAATGGCGTAATCAGTTGGTATTTCTATTACCTGTGGCAGGGATTGGTTAATCGTTTCCGCAAGTAACACCGGGCTTCTTCCTTCGTTTCCCGCCGAATCATAGACGAATACCTCGAACGTCATAAACCCGTCGTTAACCGTTTCGCTGTCCCATTGGTACATCATATTACCGGTTCCGACCTCTTCGAGTGTATCCCCCGGTTCGCTTAAACCATTGCGGAAAATACGAATCGAGCGAATTCCGCCCTCGTCCTCAACATAAAAAGGCAGCCCCACAATTCCCTGTAATCTTCCGCCCGCTTCCGGATAGAGCCATCGTACCACCGGGGGAGTCCTGTCTGCATTGCGTAACTCCACAGGCAAGGGAGAACTGTAACTCTTTCCCCCCGACAAATCCTCGAGTTCGGCGTACAACAGGTGAAATCCGTCAGGGTGATTCTCAGTGTTCCAGGTCCATGTGAGTGTATCACCAATAGCCGGTGTAATGACGGAATCCAGCGGTTCCCGGTCAGCGTCAATGCGAAAACGGATATTATTTATCACATTATCGGCATGGATGACATATCTCAATTCCACTTGAGTATTCCAGGGTGAGGCAGGAAGATTTATCCATTGAAAGGTTGGAGCCGGAGTTTCATTATTTAAGAGTTCCACTGGAACAGGAGAGCTGAAACTCTTTCCACCCGACATATCCTGGAGTTCGGCGTACAACAGATGAAAACCGTCAGGGTGGTTCCCTGTGTTCCATGTCCAGGTAAGAGTATCGTCAATCCCGGGATTGGCAATGGAATCAAGCGGTTCCTTGTCTGCATCCAGCCGAAAACGAATAATCTCCAGTTCATTGTCCGAGTAAACCACGAAGCTCAAATCCACCTGCCCATTCCAGGGTGAAGCTGGAAGATCGATCCATTGAAACATAGAAGCCGGGGTTTCACTTGTATCGTTCTCCACCCAGAGCATCCTGTTCGGACTGACTCCAACCAGGTCATTCCTGTCCCAGACCCTCGCTTCGACAGTATGAGGTCCGTCTTCAACCGTCCGGCTGTTCCACTCGAAAGAGAGCGTGTCTCCGGCAGGTTCCGGTTCCTCCCAAACCTGTCTCCCGTCAATATATCCTCGTGCAACACTCCTGGGTGTTTCACCAATGACAGCAAAACGAAGAGTGATAACACCCTGGATGTTCATCGTGGTATCGAGCCAGGAAATCTCCGGAGGGGGTGGAGTGGTTTGAGGGGCTGCCGGATCATCACAATCGCAGCCGGTGAAAATCAGAAACGGAAAAAGAATCAGCGTTCCCAGAAGGAACAATCCATACAGATGCAGATGTACGTGTCGATACATTATATGCCTCTGATAAATATATATAGAGCGGGGATTAAAATTTGTTCATATAAGATAATGACGAATAATGCTGGAGTCAATAGTTATTTTATTTTATATTATTACAAAAAGGAGAATTTAATCAGAATATACAGGATGTGAGGATAAAAGGTTGAAAAATATAGACAAGCTCGCAAAGGTTGCAAAAGCAAAGATACCTGGAGGTATAGAAATGTAGATTAACGATTTAACCCAGTTTTAAAGAATACAATATGCTCTGACAAAATCAATATGGATTAGGATCCTGAAATTATTGGTAAAATAGTAAATATTGATGCCTGAGGTAATTAGTTAGGATATATGTCTTTATCAACCAAACATCACCATGAACACTCCCGGAATACCGAGTCCGATGCCGAATAGTTTTGCGCGGTTGATCTTTTCTTTCAGAAATATAGCTGCTGCTATGAATATGAAGATATTTGAGGTCTGGTTTAATGCTGCCGCTGTTGATGCCTGGGTGTATTTCATCCCGCCCAGCCAGAAGATAAGGGCAAGGTAGGTTCCAAAGATTGAGGCAGGAACCATGTATTTCCAACCACGAGCGAACAGGAGGGATTCGAATCTTTGTTTTCTTTTGGGATGAAAAAGCAGGATAACCAGCAAAATGATAATTCCGCCAATAATTCGTATCTGCGTAACCATGAGCAGTGAATGATTTTCAAGCGCCGGTTTGATCATCACAATTCCGACTGCCATTGTCGCCATCGCACCTGCACCCAATAAAATCCCAATGAAAAGGTTTTTTCGTGATATATCAGCAGCTGATTTTTCACTGGATACGGCGAAAACGCCTGAGATGATTAACATAACACCAATAACCTGAATACCACTTAAAGACTCACCAATCCATAAGATTGAAAGGCTGATAATAAAAGGACTATAAAGCAGATCTACTACTGCTGACCGTGAGGCACCAAGCATATTCAGGCTGTGGAAGAATAATGTATCGGATATCCCGATCCCTAATATCCCACTCGCGATAAACAGGAGATAATAATATAGAGATATATCCTGGATTGAACCTTTTCCCACGATCAGGATTGTAGGAATCAGCAAAACAAACCCAACGGTGTTTTTGAACAGATTCAACGAAAGAGGGTGTACTGTCTCGCCGGCTTTTTTAAACAGAATTACAGCTATTGACCAGACAACAGCCGCACTGAGCGCAAGTATTTCACCAAGATAAGGAATCAAGTTGTTCTTACCGTTCTGGAATTATGGATTCATTGAAGGATTTTATGAAGCGGTAGTGTAACACGATTTCCATTGTTTTCGCAACCCACTGAATCTGATTGTACTCATATCAATTATTTTCACTTACGTGAATAGTTCCTGTAAAAAATTATAGAAAGGTGGTCATTCTAAACGAAAGTGAAGAATCTCAATCATTTTAGATTGTTGTAATTCAGGAGATTGCTTCTTCGCTTCGCTTCCTCGCAATGACGGCGGTGGTTGTTTTTCTAAAGGAACTAAATAGAATAATCCCTTGCCGCTCCCCTGCCGATTTTGTACTATACTTAGTTAAAATACATTTTATCTCCAACCACAATAAATCGGATTCTACAGTGTTTCTAAGCGGTCTTGAAATATTTGGTTTTAAATCGTTTCCGAAGCGAACGAAACTAACGTTCGAGCCGGGTGTGATGTCAATTGTCGGTCCTAACGGATGCGGAAAAACGAATATTGTCGATGCAGTTCGTTGGGTGCTTGGCGAGCAGAGAACATCGATTCTACGCTCCGAAAAGATGGAAAATGTCATCTTTTCAGGTGTTAATGGTCGTAAACCGATGAATATGGCGGAAATTACGTTAGTAATCGAAAACTCTTCAGGTGTTCTACCCGCTGAATATACTGAGGTGGCAGTTACACGAAAACTATATCGTAATGGCGAATCCGAATATTCTATAAACAAGCGTCCTGTTCGGTTGAAAGATATCCGAAGCCTGTTTGCCGACACCGGTCTTGGTCCTGACAGCTACAGCATAATCGAGCTGAGTATGGTTGAGGGTATTTTATCTGGCAAACCCGAGGAGCGCAGGAAATTATTCGAGGAGGCAGCCGGGGTTACGATGTACAAATCTCGACTGCGTGCAGCCAGGAACAAATTTACTGCTACCGAAGCAGACCTCATTCGTCTTGAAGACCTGTTAAGAGAAGTGGTGAGTCAAAGAAATTCACTGCAGCGTCATGTTCGCCGGGTAAAACGATACCGCTTTCTGCTGGAGGCTCTCCGTGCCAGGGAGTTAATTTCGGCACGTGAAGAGATAAATGACCTTCGTTCCCGTATGGCGCCCCTTGAAGAAAGAATCGCGCGGGACTCCGCTGCAAAATCAGAAAATGAGAAAAAATTGGCAAAATTAGAGGAAGAGCTTGCCAGGGAAAGAGGGAAATTAGGGCATCTTGAGGAGAAGGTTACCACTTCCCGCCAGGAAAAAGCAGACAGTGAAGCACGGTTTCAGATGGCGGAACGTGAAATTGCCACGCTTGAGGAAAGAATTCGGTCCGGTCGTATTAGAAAGGTAGAGAGGGAGCGGGAAGAGGGGGAATTAGGTGAACGAAGAATAGAAATCAGTAAATCAATTGAACGGCTACATAAAGAAAAAAGCAGGGCTGAAATACGGACGGACGAAATAAGGGTTCGTCTCGAGGGAATGAACGAGGCATGGAAAAATTTCAGGATAAAGCAGACCGAACTTCTGGATCAAAAGGAGAACCTTGAAGATCAAAGAAGAGAAGCAGACCGCAAGGTTGCAGGGCTTGAGAGTGAAAGCGCCCGTGCAAGGGATAGGATAGAAAATATAAACAAACGTATCGATTTTCTTGATAACGAGAAAATTGATGCGATTAATCCCGCTGATCTCGAAAAACTAAGTGGAGAATTGAAGACCAGCAGCGAAAAACTTCAGAAGCTTGAGAACAATGAAAAAGATGCGTTGGGAAAACTGGAAGATGTGAAATTGGAAATATCCCAGGCAAAGAGTGATCAAGCTGTCGCAGGGAGTGAGTTGGAAGCTGTTAACAGGCGTATTTCGTTACTCGAAGGTTTAGTACAGGGAGGTGAAGGGCGTCCTGAGGTAGTGAAAGAGCTGATGAATTCCGACATTAATGGAATCATTGGCAGGCTTGGAGACGCGATTGACGTAACCGAGGAGTTCCGACCGGCGGTAGAGGCTGCCCTCGAAGAGGCTGCATCAGCTATCGTAACCAATAACGAACTATCATTAAAGGAAGCGGCAAAATACCTGATCGCCGTTGAAAAAGGTCGAGGTACAGTAGTTTCCCTGGAAAAGAAGCTGCAGAAAGATTTCAAACCAACAATTGAAGGAAAAAAAGGAGTGTTGGGTTCACTGTCGCAGCTTGTAAAAGTCAAGGGAGAATCAGGCAAGGCAGCATCTGCAATACTCGAACATGTATGGCTGGTTGAAAACATCGAAGCCTTGCTCGAATATGCTCCAGCAGCCATGTCTTCCAATTTGACTTTAGTATCCAGAGATGGTTGCCGCCTTACTCCCGAGGGATTACTCTCAGCGGGGAAATCTGAATTTTCTGATCTCGGCGCTATCCCATTACTCGAAGAAACCAAAAAAGAGAAAGTGCTAATAAGCGACCGTCTTGCTAACCTCGAAAGCAGGTTGGAAGAATTAAATGAAATGCTGAAGAGTCTTAATTCTGAGAAAGAGGGGTTAAGAAGCCGGAAGCTGGAAGCCACACGGTTGTTTGAAGATAAAAGAGGTGAGTTTGCACGGTTGGAAGCGGAACTTGCAGCTTATAAGACGCAGAAACAGCATCGAATTAATGAAATGAATCAGTTGAATAAAGAACTGGTCGATCAAAAGAAAAAAGATGAGAATTTATCTGTAGATGTCAAAAAAGCGAGGGTTTTGGTTGAGGAACGTTCTGATTCAATAAGCGATCTCCAGGCAGGATTAAGAAACCTGGAAGACGAAGGGAAATCGCTGGGAACGGCAAGGGACAGGCTGCATGGTGAACAGGTTGAAGCGTCCTCGGCGCTGGAGCGTTTAAAAGGTGAAGTAAGACGGCAGGGTACTCTCCTGGAAGAATTGGGATTCCGTCAGACACAACTTGAAAAAGAGTACCAGGACTCAGTTGGCGCTCAGGAAGATGCAGCAGAAAGACTAAGACGGATTAAAGCTGAAGCGGCAGTACTGAAGCAGGAAATTAACGAACTCAGTAATCAACTCGATAAGATTGAAAAGGATTATAATAATACGCGGAACAGTTATGCCGAGAAGAATAGCATAATTGATGCATTAAGGACAGATTTAGCACAAGTTACCAGTCGTCAGCATGCTGCAGAGCTGGAGCTGTCTGATATGAAACATCGTCTGACAACTGTCCGTGATACAATAATTGAGAACTACCAGATAGACCTTATGACCGCGGCGCAGGAGGAACTGCCTCTCGCCGTTGATGAAGACAATCCTTACCTCGAAAAGACATTGAGTGAACTTCGTGAGGGTCTCCGTGATATAGGTCCGGTGAACCAGATGGCAGTGGAGGAATTCGAGGTAGTTGACAGAAGGTTCAGATCACTTTCGGAACAGCAGAAAGACCTGGTTTCCGCCAAAGAGACTTTAATGGAAACTATCGAAGAGATAAATGATGTAGCGAGACGAAAATTCCTTGAAACCTTTGGAAGAGTAGAGGGTCATTTTGTCACACTCTTCGCAAAACTCTTCGGCGGGGGTGAGGCAGAACTTACACTTGGCGATGGTGATCCGCTGGAAGCCGGTATTCGTATATATGCATCCCCGAAGGGGAAACGTTTGACCTCGATAGATCTTCTGTCGGGAGGTGAGAAAGCAATGACAGCAATCGCTTTGTTGTTCTCTCTATATTTAGAACGTCCGGCACCATTCTGTTTTCTTGATGAAGTGGATGCGCCCCTCGATGATGTCAATGTTCTGCGATTTAATAGCCTTCTACGAGAGTTTACCAACAGGACCCAGTTTATTGTTGTTACTCACAATAAATTAACCATGGAACATGCAGACCGTCTTTATGGCGTTACTATGGAAGTAGAAGGCATATCGCAGATGGTCTCCGTTCAACTTCCGGAAAGATCCCCTGATAAATCCGGGGAGGAGGATTGATAATGACGTTTAAAAGAGCTGCTTCTCATGTTAATGCCTTGTCGGCGATAGCTGTTTTGATCCTTGTGTTATTTTCAGGCTCCACGTTAAATGCAGCAGAGCCCATAACCCCGGAACGACAGTCAGTGACCGCAGAATTGCAGTTAGAGAAATTCCAGCCGGTTAGAGTAAAATTCTTCACAATTGATTACGCTATATTTAAATACAATGAAGAGTACTTGCAGCTTGAACTTTTTGCGCTGGTTGATCGTCAGTTCCTCGCAACCGATTCTGTAAAAACCGGAGTAATGGCAAGATACAGGATAGCATTCCAGGTATTCCGTAATGATACAGTTCTCACCGGAGATACATGGACACGTGACGACTTTTCCGCTACTCTGGAAGAAAGGTCAGGTGGTCAAAAAATTCCAGAGTTAATGAAATACGTGATTCTTCCCGGAGATTATCGTGTAGAGATAGTTGTAGTAGATTTGGTTGCGGGAGTTTACCGCTCTGAAGATATTCGAGTCCACGCAGAGTTGTTTTCCAATAGTGAAGTTGCAATAAGTGATATCATAATAGCCTCAAAAGTTGAAAAAACAAAAGGAGATGCAGGGGAGTTTGATCACAATGGCTTGCTCGTTCTGCCTTACTCTGATAGAATTTTTGGGCTTAACGTTACAACATTATACTTTTATACCGAAATCTATAATTTGAGTGTTTCAGACTCCGGCAGGTATAGTATTACTCGTGAAGTGTTTAGTGATAATGGTGAAAAAGCAATTGAATTAGATCCTGTAACCAGGAATACAAAAGCCTCTGACCTGGTAGAACACGGTGGATTCTCAGTTGCCAACCTTTCGACAGGAGCATATTCCCTGAAGATCAGGGTAGTCGATGAAGTCACTGGGATCAGTGATGAAGCTACCCGAACATTTTGGGTATTCCGCCCGGAGGAAGCAACCCATAGTCCGATGTTAGCTGATCCCGGCTTTGACATTGCTGCCATGACCAAAGATGAGATTGAATTTGAGTTGAAGGTCATTCGCTACCTGATAAGTACTAAGGTTGTAAATGCAATAAAAATCCTTGATCATGATGAAAAAAGATCTTTCCTGGCGCGGTTCTGGATTTCAAATGATCCGAACAGGGATACGAAAATAAATGAATACCGTGAAGCATATATGGATCGTGTGGAAACTGCAAATGGCAGGTTTGGTTCCCTGAATCGAGAAGGTTGGAAAACAGATCTGGGCAGAATTTATTGTCTTAATGGAGAACCGGATGATATCGAGGATCACACTTTCGAGATGTCTTCGGGGAAAGCATACCAGATCTGGAGCTATCATAGCATTGAAGGTGGTATTCAATATGTATTCGTTGATCGTAATAATTATGGCGACTATGTTTTGGTACATTCCACAAAAAACGGCGAAGTTTATAATCCCAACTGGCGGACGATTGAATTGCAGGGCTTTTAAAGTAGCTCCCTTTCGCCGAAAGGGCGACCTGTTGTACCGGTGAACAAAATAATTCTCACGCAAAGACGCAAAGTCGCAAAGAAAAGTCCGATGAAACAGAACTGAGTTCATGAGGTAATTGATTATAAAATGATAAAGACAAGTAACCTGACAAAGATTTTCGAAGATCGTAAACGTGGTAAGATCGTAGCTGTAAACCATCTTAATCTCAGTGTGAATGATGGTGAAATATTCGGATTGCTGGGGACGAACGGCGCTGGAAAGACTACAACTCTTCGTATGCTGGTCACAGTTTTCAAACCGACTGAGGGAACTGCTGAGGTCGCGGGATTCGATATTCTCGAAAATCCGGATGATGTTCGAAAAAACATAGGTTTTCTTTCCGGTGATACCAACCTTTATGCCCGGCTTACTGCGCGAGAGGTGATAGAATATTA
Source organism: Candidatus Electryonea clarkiae (assembly GCA_030765455.1). Classification (GTDB taxonomy): domain Bacteria; phylum Electryoneota; class Electryoneia; order Electryoneales; family Electryoneaceae; genus Electryonea; species Electryonea clarkiae. The sequence continues at coordinate 93,328 of JAVCCM010000085.1, forward strand.
TGGCGGTCTTCATGGAATGAGCCGGATTAATGCAAGGGCGAGGGTTGATGAGCTGGCGGAAATGCTGGATCTGAACGATTTTCTTCATCAGAAAATTGCTAAACTATCGACCGGTCAAAAGCAGCGGGTGAGTATCGCGAGAGCGATTGTACATCAACCCGACTTGATGATATTCGATGAGCCCACTGCCGGACTCGATCCCATCAGCGCCAAGAGTATCCTCGATTTCATTCGCAGTTGCAGAAGCGATTCAAAAACAGTCTTATTCTCAACACACTATCTGCGTGAAGCAGAAACACTCTGTGACCGAATCGGGATTCTGCATGATGGTGAATTAAAAGCGATTGGAACATTAGAGGAAATCCTGGACCAAACGGACTCAACGAATTTGGAACATGCGTTTTACACACTTGCAGGGCTGGAAATTCAACCTGATTGATCTTAAAGTATTCAGATGAAATATATATCTAATAATATCCACGACCGTCAAATTGGCGAATATCATGGCATTGAGAGCGGTGCATGCATTGTTATCGTAGCCGGTTTGCATGGTAACGAACCGACCGGGATTAACGCCATCCAGGAGATATTCTCTACTATTTCTGAAAATCAAATTCCAATAAAAGGTGATATTTTTGCTTACAGGGGAAATGTCTCTGCGTTAAAGGAAGGTAGAAGATACCTTGATAAAGATCTTAACCGTATTTGGAAAAAGAAACTGGTCGATCAAGTAAGCACAACAAAACCGAACCAAACCCTTGCTGTTGAAGAGAAAGAGCAGCTTGAACTGTTGTCGGAGATTGAAAAAGCCATTTCCGCATCCCGTGGTGATACCTGGATACTGGATTTGCACACAAGCTCTGCGGCGGGACCACCTTTTATTCTTGGTGGACAGGGGAATCATGTTACTGAGAGGGTGGAGAATATTCTTCATGTGCCGGTGATTATCGACACCCCGGGTTATTTCAGCGGTGCGATGTTGAACCATTATCACAGGAAAGGCTTGGTTTCATTTGCATTTGAAGCCGGCCAGCATAATACAAAACAATCAATAGAAGTAAATAAGGAAGCAATCTGGCGGGTACTATTGGGATTAGGATCAACAAAAATTGAATTCTTGCCGGATTCTGTTAATACTGAGAACCTCCTGAAAAAATCGAAGAACGGTATCCCCACAAAAATCGAGTTAATATATCGTCACGCAGTTTCTAAAGAAGACCATTTCAAAATGCTGCCAGGTTTTCGAAATTTCGATCAGGTGGAACAGGGTCAAATACTCGGTCATGACAAAAGGGGAGAGGTACAATCTCCAGAAAAAGGAATGATTTTCCTCCCCTTATACCAGGAAATCGGTGAAGACGGATTCTTTATTGTAAGGGAATTAAGAGAATGAAACATCTTTAATTTCTATAGGTAGGCACGAGGCATCCAAAGTCTAAAAAAATCTCCTTACCGGGCGCGTTGTGAACAGAGCTTGTTATCAATTTGTTTTCATTAATTCTATGGTTTTCAGAGAATCCTTTTGGGCATTTTCTTTGTCATTTATTCTTGCATACACTTTTGAACGCGATTGATATGAGGGAGCGTGAGTAGAATCAATTTCAATTGCTTTTGAGAAATATTCTAATGCGTTGTGAAAATTCTTCATTTTACTATAAATGCATCCAGCTTGGTAGTATCCTGATGGTTGTTCAGGATATTCCTTAATCCTCTTGAGGCTTTCGTTCAATGCAGTAGCCGTGTCATTTGTGATGCTGCAGAGGGTAATGTAAGTTTGAAAATAATTTATGTTCTCCTCGTCTTTTTCTGTCAATTCTTTGTATAACCTTTTCGCTATATCAAGATTTTTTATATAAATATTGATCATAGCCTTTTTCTCAAGGATTTTTATATTTTCTGCATCACCTTGTAATATCTTGTCGCATTCTTCTAAAGCTTCATCATGCCTCTTGAGGTCGGTTAATACATCAATTTTTTGAATGTTTGTATCTTTATAATTCGGATCTATTTCCAGCACAGCATTAAAATCATTTAGCGCCAAGATGTAGTATTTATTTAGTCTTTCTGTTCTTTTGTCCTTACCTTCCTTGCTATATTTACTCTTGGATAATTTAAGAGATTTTTTTAAAACTATTCCACGGTATAGTGTCCCGCGCCAGTACAGATCTTCTGTTGAATAATCACCACTTTCAATGGTCTTACTCAGGCTGAGTATGAATAGTGAATAAGCACTCTGAGAATCTAATAAATGATTAGAAATGATCCATTTAATACCAAATAGTAGTAGGATCAGAACAACGAATATACTTGATCCGACAATTATTTTTCTAATTTGAAACTTTAATTTATTAATTTTCAGAAACATTTCCTCATTTCATTAATACAATCTTCCTCACATCATTCAGCTTACCAGGTACACTCGCGTGGATGAAGTAGATTCCGCTTGTCAGGTTTATTCCGTCGAAGCTGAATTTCATGTACCCAGCCTCATAGACTCCATCAGCAATCATTCCAACCTGCTGCCCGAGAAGATTGTAAATGCCGACATGCAGATCTGAGATTTCCGGCAGTGCAATTACAACAGATAGTAAAGGATTAAACGGGTTGGGATAGATTGTTTCTATAGCCCATTCAGTGGGGATTCCTGAGAAAGGACGTTCATGAATGTAGGTGATCCACCACCTGACTTCAGCATCATTGGAATGATCTGTTTCGCCTTCGTCATATACAGCGGTTACATTATATATCCATGAATAGTTTTCATACTCACCCGGATTAGGGTCAGTTAAAGTGTCTGACCAGGTGTTATTTTGGGTATTGCCTACATGCTCGTCATCCCTGAAAATCTTGAAACGAAGCCAGTCATCGAGATGATCGTGCTCCCAGTATAAGGTCACCACAAGGCGAAGTGTATCATTGATAATTATCTCTTCTGTTTCATTATCCAGGTTTGAAGGGGGATAGAAGGGTAATAGTACAACATCATCCTGTATGTTCGGAACAATACGCACTCCCTGGCGGGACATACTGATAACTCCTGTGAATGTAGCAAAATCATTAGCAGAGAATCCGGGAAGATCAATTCCTGTGTTTTCGATGATCCGAACTTCACACTGCCCGGAACCATCATCAACGATTAACGAAAAATCGCCTTCGCCTGGAGGATCACTGTTGATTTGTCCCATGATTTGAGCCCATGTACCTTCACGTTGTCCATTTTCACTCATGTCACCGGTGGATTCAGTCATTGGATCAGGCAGTGGTTGATCAGTATTTATTACTTCAATTTCAATGTTAATTATCCGAGTTATGTCTTCCACTTCTATAAGGAAACCGAGTACAGATATTTCATCACCCCGATTGATGTTGTTCTCCGGATCCCAGGGATCATCACTCCATACCTGGATCCCCCAGTTTGTATCATCCTGAATGTAGATGTCCGTATGTGCAGAGTCAGTTACGTTGGTTCCCTGAGTTACGATACCCGTGGTGGTCACCCAGGTTTCAAGGTCCTGTTCAGTCTGGAGCTGCCTGATACCGCGCGTATAAATTGGAGTAAGCTCGAAATCCTGAATATTGTCCCTGTCCCAACGAATCAAAACGCTTTCTGTATCTGAAGGTGCGTAATTCTCTAATGTGACACTGACCAGATATCTTACTTCATCGTGGAGCGATGGAGCTGTGTATGCGCCTTCTTCATCAGTCTGTACTTCGCGATAGGTTTCATCTGTCTCCGGGTCCGTCACTGTCACAGTTGCGCCAAACAGGGGCTCAGCGGTTACCTCATCAATAACAACACCGGTCAAATCGCCCGAGAGAATATCGATAGAAAAATCAATTTCATTTTCGTGTTCTTCAATTTCTATTTCATCTTCAGTATATTCGTAATATCCCTCAGCGACAATACTTACATCGTAAGCTCCAGCTTCAACGTCTTCAATAGAATAAATTCCATCCGTATCAGAAATTGCAGAGTACAGTGTGTCGCCAAAACTGATTTCAGCGCCTTCGACCGGTTCTTCAGTTTCAGAATCAGTTATGGTTCCGGCTATTGTGGCGAGATGGAGCATCTCGAATTCGAAGAAATTCTCATCCTCCTCAACTTCTACAATCTCTTCAAAATCATAGTAGTGATCCGCGGTGATGCGAACTGTTATTTCGCCTTGTTCCTGTGGACCGACTTCCCATTCACCATTATCATCTGTTGTAGTCGTTTCAATTCCGAAACGAATGGAAGCACCTTCAATTGGATCGCCGGTATCAAAGTCGGTGACTCTTCCGGAAACAGGGGAGAGGGGAAAAAGTTCAAAGTCCATATTGTTCTCACCAACGAAGATCTCTACTTCTTCACTAAACTGAGTATAATTTTCGTGGAAAATAGAAACAATTCGATTACCTGAAACTGTTTCCTCAATAAAATAGTAACCATTGACATTAGTTGTATCCCTACCAGGTCCTATTCTAATGATCGCATCTTCTATAAAATCACCAGTTACTGCATCCGTGATAAAACCGTCAACACTTGCGTCGAGGTCAGGATCAAGATCACTTTCCAACCAGCTTATCGTGGCAGCATTAAATTCTGCACAGACCAGATCAAGGTCCAAGTCTCCATCCATATCAATAGCATAAATAGTAAATACACGACCCAGGTTATCAGCAATCAGATGTTCCTCGAAATTTTGATCGCCATCGTTTTCCCACCAGTAAGCGCAATCCGTGTCGCCTGAAGAGGCGCCCACATCCATATCCCCATCCATATCAAAATCGGCTGTAATAACAGAACCGGGACCATCAATTTCATCTGAAATCACGTGTTCTGTGAAATTCTGATCACCATCATTTTCCCACCAGGTGATAAGATCGCCTGAACCTGAAGCGCCCAGAACGTCTGTATCACCGTCACTATCAAGATCACCAGCGTTGACGAAATGTGCCCCATCATAATCCCCATCTATAACATGTTCGGTAAAATCTCCATCCCCATCATTCTCCCACCAGGTGATATCGTCGGCTGCCGCAGCGGCGGTTAGAAGATCGGGATCACCATCGCTGTCCACATCCGCTGCACAACACCATATCGGATAATCAAGGTCACCCTCTATAAGTTGTTCTTCAAAACCCTCCTCGCCATCGTTTTCCCACCAGGAAAGATCGTCACCCAGATCGGCTACGGCGAATACATCCATGTCACCATCACTATCTATATCTACAGCACATACACTTCGAGCGTAGTTGAAAGTATTGGAGATAGTGTGTTCTTCAAAACCCTCCTCGCCATCGTTTTCCCACCATATGATTGCATCAGCAAAGCCGGCGGAACCAAGCACGTCCATATCACCGTCACTGTCCACATCTTCAGCATATACATTATTTGCGCCATTCAGATTTGTTGTGATCATGTGAGCTTCAAAACCCATATCGCCGTCATTTTCCCACCAGCCAATAGCGTCTGCAGAATAAGCCGCTCCTGTCACATATATCCCCATCACCATCAATATCTACAGGATATGCGCGATGTACACCAGCAAAATTGGTTCCAACAACATGCCTTGTAAATTCAATTTGGGCGAATAATGTAACTGGAATTAGAAAAAGGACGGCTAGGAATAGTACAGTAACCTTAAATGAAGTTTTCAATGTTTCCTCCCGGATAAAAAATCAACGTGACTGAAATCAAATGAAAGAGTAACACATATAGTCGAGTATTCTAATATGGAAATCCTGGAATAGATCTAACCAGTTTGAAATTCCCCGGCAAAATCTTTTAGAATCAATGAATCATTACAATATTTTGATATATATTTTCAATCAATGCAATTTTCTTAAGGAGATACTGAACAACATACAAAAAAATGCAGCCAAAGCACATATTATTTTGCTCTGGGAGTAAAAAGTTTCAGCTAATAATATAAATGAAAAATATTCAGTAACAACAGGTTATTTCATGCGATAACAATATTTCAATATTAATTACATTATATAGATTCCGGAACATAACAATAGTTTCACTTCATTAAGACTACTTTTCTAACTGCATCCAATTTCCCTGGAGCATTTACCTTCACAAAGTAGATCCCGCTTGATAATCCTGATGCATCCCATGTGTGGCGGTAACTGCCTGGATTTAATTTGTGGAAATCATATTCTTTTACTACTTGTCCCATGATATTGTAGATGGTTAGTTCGACATCACTTTGAGATGGTATTTGAAATGGTATGATTACTACTGGGTTGAAGGGATTTGGATAAGGCTGCCCCAATGAGAATTCCAGAGGTAGTTCTGTACTTGCTTCAATCACTTCAGTTGGATAATCGTAATCTATACCGTACGGACCGCCCCACAAACCGATATCGTTTACTGTCCCGTCTTGATCATCAAATGCCAGGTCAGGACGCCCGGCGTCTATCATTGGTGAAGTATCCCACAGGTAATAATCTATCGTATCGGCAAACAATGGATTGACGAATAAATTGGTAGAATCCGGTTCGAACCCGGCACCAATAGTATCGTTATCGAAGAAATCATTATACTTTGCAATCATATCCCGGTATGCACCTGCCCAAAGCTCAAAACACTTAGTGTTGTCAACGAAAATATTGTTCAACAGAGATAATTTGACACTGTCGGAATGATGATTACTTAAAAAGAATGCAGAACCAAAATTCTGAAAAACATTATTCCGGACAAATACACTGTCAGTGTCGAAGATTCTCAACGCGTGAGAATTTTCAAATCCAACACCATAAAACAGATTATTTGTGACCAATCCTGTCGATCCGGGTGAAAATGTAATTCCATAGTACAACCCCAAAAACCTGTTCCTCTGAATCAATGCCGTACTATTATCACCGGTTCGTAGCCAGGAAATATTTTGGAACAAGCAGTCCTGGATAGTTAGATTGGAGTTTTCAATTGTGTATAACGAATTTGGAAAAGTTGTGTCCAGGGCGGTAAATGAAGAATTCGTAATGTAAATATCAGAATTGCGTCCAAATACATGAGATCGAGCTCCAAACTCATCACGAGTAATCAGATTAAAACTACAACTGTCGACAAATATCCGGTTATTTGCATTACCATGGATTCCAGTTGTATTATCGACAAATGAAGAATTGTGTATGGTTAGATCAGCTCCATTTTCAGCATATATACCCAACAATGAGTTTTGCAGGCTTATATATGAAAACCGTGTCGTATCAGTTTCCTGGAAAAGTATGATTCCTATCCAACCTTCAATTTCACTTTCCTCTTCGAGCATACTGAATACTATTGTATCTTCAACGGAACCCTCCGCGGTCAATGTACCATTACAGATAAAGTTCAAACGAAGATCAAGTTCGAAATACTTGAAGTAAATCTCACATCCCGGTTCAATGACAAGGCTGTCCCCGGTGGAAACAGCTATATCATCAATAGCGACATATGGAGAATTATCCCGGGATAATGTACCCGATAACGCGCCACGCAGCATGGTGTACTGTACTACCTCACAGAACACGTCAAGCGTATCCATTTGTCCAACACCGTCTTCTGCAATCACTCGGAAATCAAAATCATCTATCTCATTTGGAACTGTGCCTGACAAAGTAAGGCTGTCTGAGATCCAGGTGAGGTTTTCGTCCTCAATTTCTAACCATTCAGGGAGATTTTCACAAGTGAATGTAAGAGGACCATCATCATCATAAACAGTTGCCGTATAGCTGAATTCTGTCCCGGATTGTGCAAATACAGAGGTTGGTGAACTGAATGATGGTGGGTTATCCCTGTCCTGGTCAAAATAAAAAGCGCCCATATCCGCGCGGGTGTTGTCCGGATCAAGCGGACTTTCCGGATTGCCCGCGTCAATACAGGGGGAGTTGGCATGTAGCTGAAAATCTTCAGGATCATCAAGCAGATAATGCCTGTCCCCCCATTGCCCGCCCCTGAAATATGGATCTGCGAAGATATTGGTTGAATCGACTGCTACACCTTGTTCCCTCCAAACCAGCTCATTGATATTGTGAAAGAGGTTGTTCTTGAAATTTGGAAACGTATCTGGCAGCACATCGACGACAAGCCAGATGGCATGGCTGTTTACACTGTCGCCTACCAGGATATTGTTTTCGAGAATGAGTGTTGAATAATTAGCGAATATCCCATTATTTTTAAATACTATTGTGTTTCCCTCAACCCTGGAATTTGGATCAAATCCTGATATTTCAACTGCAAATAATTCGTAACCTGAAATAACAAGATTATTACAGAGATTAAAATGTGTGCGTGTAAGGTCAATAATACTCCAGTCAAAAAGTTCACCTCTTTTAGGATAATGGATAAATTGATTGTGACGGATGTCAGCTGTGCTTTGCATAGCATCACCGTCAATTTCTAATTCACCATAAGGTCCATTGTATTCAATTATAACATTTGATTCATATGCATTCATCGATCCCCTTAGCGATGGGATCGGTCGATTGTGATGTATATGCGCGTCAGCCCACCAAACGTTGACACCACAGACTTGGTTGTTATAAACCTCTCCCACGATATGACTATTTCGTCCGCCACCTTGTAACCTGACAGAAAGTATGACGTTGTTGCAGATAGGTCCGATTTCACCAGCTTTGCCAATCCATATTCGACTGTTTAAACAGGTATTGTCCTGGAATAAAAAATCCCCAGAACTAGAATAGACAAATTTGTTATAATCTTCGCTTAGTGTGTCATCGTTGACCGCGATAAATGCACAAAACTGTGTAGTATCCGAAACTGGAGCACTGGAACGAACAAACTGTTCAACAGCGCTGATTTTTGAATGACGAAGAATAGTGTTTCCAAAATAACTGACAACAGCTTCCACTGCTGAATCAATCACGCAGTATTCCAATCTTATCAGTGTATTCTCATATTCAGACGGTGAAACAAAACCCTGGAATGCTGAATCAGGTGCTGTGAAATAGATCGAGTCTCCTTCCTCACCTACTGCTTCTAAAGTTCCATGAACATAAAATGGGAATCGATGTTCAATCTGATTCAGAAACACGACTGTTACTCCGGGCTCTATTAGAAGGGTGGAATCTTCTGGAATTATAAGAGTATCCACTACCAGGTACGGACTTCCCTCAACGTCCCATACGCCATATACGTCGCCCTCAACCTCGGTCTGAGCTACCGCATTCCATGTGGATAAAAGAAAGAAGAAAAGAAGCAGGGAAGAAAAAAGACTTGATAATCTAAAACGGATAGAGTTGTGACAGGTAAGCGTCATTCCTGAACATTCAGGATTGTCACCATTATAGCCTGCAAAGAAATAATCAGAATCGTTCAGCATTGCACTACCCTCCAGTAAACCAATAAGCTGAAACTATCTATAAATACTAAATGTAATAGAACCTCAAACAGTTAAATTAAAACCAAATGAAAACAATTTGTTACAGATATCAATAATAGATGATAAACCATATATTAACAAAAATCAAGCCCTGGGAACAATAAATGTTATTTTTATCAATTAAAGCAATAAGATGTAAAGTACATTGCGCAAGTAAACAGGTATTTACTTACGTTCAAGGCTACCTTACCAACACTACCTTCCTCACATCATTCATCTTGCTCGGTACACTGGCGTGGATGAAGTAGATGCCGCTGGATAAATCTGAAGCGTCAAAAGTGAATTGATGGTATCCGGCTGGACTATTTCCATTAATGATGGTGGCGACATTTTGGCCGTAAATGTTGAATATTGTGATATGCAGGTAAGATGTTCGTGGAAGCGCAATAACTGTAGTCAGTGATGTGTTGAAGGGGTTCGGATAGATCGCGGTAATTTCAAATCTTTCAGGTAAAGCGCCGATATGATCTCCAGGGACATTTTCTGAATTCCAGGTGATGTTTACAGCATTCGAATGTTCGGTCTCTCCATACCTGAAAACTGCAGCTACGGTGTATGTATAAGTACCACCTTCTTCTAATTGATCTTGATATGCTGCCTCATCAATAGTATCCAGGGCTGTTTCATTACGGTAGATCACATATCCTCTGAAGGCAGGAATTCCAGTATTTTCGGCTGCGCGCCATGACATGCTAACAAGACCGGTTAAAGAATCAAGCTGCGCAGTCAGACCACGGGGTCTCATTGTGGGAACCCAATTAAAATCGAAACTCCGGGTTTGACTGGACCATGTTTGACCTCCCTGTTCATCTTCAGCAAGCACTTTCCACCAGTATGTTACATTCTCATTGAAATCGTTGATCATGACACCGGTATCGGATACTATTGAAACGAAAGCGGTATCTCCCAACTCTGTGAACAAAGAATCATGTGCATAATAGAATGTGTAACTTATTTCACCATTTTCATGAGTGCCTGCGGCAGTACTCCAGGTAAACAGGCAGGGAATATCCTCAAAAGTGTGTCCATTCCAGGGTCTCATTAATGAAAAAGGATACGGTCTATCATGAATTGTGTAATTTTCCCACCACAAGATAGCATCGTCAAATCGTAGTGAGGCTATCACATCAAGGTCTCCATCAAAATCCATATCTTCGGATAGGACAAAGGAAGGTGAATTAACGTCATCAGCGAGGAGATGCTCCGTATAAACTGTTTCTTCATTAACATTCGTTTCATTTTCCCACCAGGTAATTTCACCATCCCAGGTCGATGCTACTAAAATATCGACATCGCCATCAAGGTCAAGGTCAGAACCATTTAAATCAAAGATTATTCGAATATTCTCAGCTAATAAATGATAAGTAAATTCTTGGTTGACATCATTTTCCCACCATCCAAATTCAGCATCTGCACCCCAAACGTCATAACCTGCAGACAGTATATCTGGATAACCATCATTATTACAATCTGCAACAGATATAGTCTTTACTCCGAAGAAATTCCCGACGAAATGGGTTACAAACTCTTGATTACCAAGATTTTCAAGCCATTGAATTGTATGTGGTTCTATGTCCCTTGATATCCTGCCGTGAATAATATCCTGATCGCCATCGTTATCAAGATCAACAGCATAGGCTACTCTCCGGTGCACACTTTCGTTAATAATCTCATGTATTTCCGTAAAATTTGCGTCTCCATCGTTTTCGAACCAGTATAATCCCCGAGAAGTTGAAACAATAAGATCGTAATCTCCATCATCATCCATATCGATCCCTTGTATATCAAGAACAGTCGCCCTGAGTTCATCGTTAATAACTTCCCTGGTAAAATTGCCGTCTCCATCGTTCTCATAAAATATTACGTAGTCACCCCAGGCAATCCCGATTACCGCATCAATATCGCCATCATCGTCAAAATCCTTTACATCCATAGTGTAACAATAATTTAGATTGGTACTGTCATCAATCACATGCTGCTCAAATTGATGATTGCCGTCATTCTCGAACCAACTCATAACATAACCGTCATATCCAAATCCGATTATATCAAAATCGTCATCATTATCCAGGTCTTCGACACAGATTGGCCAGGCGCCTTCGAGATCAAAAGTTATCGCGTGTTCCTCAAAACGGATTTGGGAAAAGGTTGTAGAAGTGGTAAGGATTAAAATAATAAAGATTGCAAATGTGATTGAATCGTTTTCTTTCATGATGCATCACTCAATAATCATTGATTAAAATACAACCATTATGTGGGCAAACATTGTTAATATGGAATATACGATAGGATCAGCTTAATTGCCAGAGATAATTACAGATTTCTAAATCATTATCCAACTCGTTCTGTTTAATCAGTCAATGATTTCTCCTTGTAAACTCACTTGACTAAAACAATTTTCCTAACCTCATTCAATTTTTCAGGCACATTTACATTAACAAAGTAGATCCCGCTTGATAATCCTGATGCATCAAAGGTGAATTGTTTGTATCCCGGTGAGTATTGTCCTGATGCGATAATTGCGACTTCTTGGCTGTAAATGTTGAATATTGTGATACTCAAGTCAGATGTTCGTGGAAGCGCAATAACTGTAGTTAGTGATGCGTTGAAGGGATTCGGGTAAGTCGTTACGATTTTAAAAGATTCTGGAATTTCATTCAATAAATTGTCGGTTATTCCGGTAAACGGTTCTATTTCGAAAGTGAATCTTTGGTCACATTGGACAATATTTCCGCCTGAAATTGCTTCGACCCACCACTCGACTTCAAGGGATTCATCCGATCCTTCAATTCCGAGTTCATTCGGGATATTCACGATCTGAGAAGTAGTATCCAAACGAGAAAAATTAATGCTTTCAGGAGTACCATCCCCAATAGCTGCACTTATAAACAGGTCATAGGTCAAGGTATCGAACTGGTCAGGGTCGATTGATTCTTCCCATTGGAAAAGGATATCGTTGTTGCCATCAAGGGATATTACAGTATCTTCAGCAGGTTCGAGCAGCGAAAAGCCCGAAGGCAAATCGGGGTCGTCAACTCTGAAACTCCATATTTGATTAGCCCAAGTGGACATATTCAATCCATCACGTGCCTGGACAGTCCACCAGTAAACGATCTGGTTGGGAGCTTCGAAATTGTAAAATGTATTTTCAAGCCCCCATGCCACAGGATCATCAAGGTAATCGGGGTCGGCAGATATATATATATCATATACCACTTCGTCATGTGGATCAGGATCAGTTGCTATTTCCCATACCAGCATGATGTCAGTATCGATATAACGGTCGCCGCTGTCAGGAGAAGCAAGGTTAAAAGAATCCGGAGGTTCATAACCTACAAGATATTGGACAGGAATCTCAAGAAAATTATTTTCAGGATCGTTTGAGAAAATGCTTATTGTGGCTTGGTAAATACCTTCAGTAAGTTCTTCGGCATCTCCGGTAATACTCAGCTCGAACTCTTCATCCGGTGCAACGTTTCCGCTTACTTCATTCAAAGACAACCATATTATCTCATTATCGATGTACCTTACAGCAGTACGCCAGATAAGATCGACACCGCCATTATTGCCAATTGTACGGGTTAAAATAGATGTCTCACCTTCGGGGCTGTGCAGAAAAAGTGAATCGGCATCAATTTCCATAACAGCAGGATAATTCAGCTCAAAATCGAAAGTAATACCACCTTCTTCTACCTCAACACCTTCTTCACGGTAGTCAGCATATCCTTCGGCTTCGACGATGACTGTATAAGTCATTCCATACATATCTTCGATAAAATAATCTCCATTCTGATCAGAGATATCATTATGAATTCCGAACCTGACAACTGCTCCTTCTATTGATGCACCGGTTTCAGCATCTGTGATTGTACCATCTACACTACAATTTCCAATCGGATTCAAGTTGTTTTCAAGCCATGTGATTTCATCCAGGGCGGAACTGGCGCTGAGAATATCAATATCACCATCTTCATCGATATCAACCGGTATGACACAAATTGCAGCTCCGTATTCGTCAATTATATTATGGTGATCCCAATCTTCATCTCCATCATTTTCCCACCATGCAACGGTTGAGCCGGCGCCACCCACTATGTCGATATCACCGTCCAGATCAAAATCCGCAGTTCTTACAAACCTGCATACGACAAAATCATTGGTGACTATATGTTCATTAAAGTCCTGATCCCCATCATTTTCCCACCATTTAATATTATCCCCGCTGTGAGCGGCTCCAATAACATCCATATCGCCATCGCTGTCAATATCCGCTGCGTAAACGTTGATTGCGCCGTTAAACTCAGGTGCGATATTATGTTCGGCAAAATCTGGTTCATTGGCACCATCATTCTCCCACCAGGTGACATCGCCCGCTCCCAATGCTCCTCCGATGATATCAAGGTCGTCATCACCATCAATATCCTCTGCATATACAGTCCATGATCCACCAAATTCATTTGTTATTGTATTCTCAATGAAGGTGCCATTTCCAATATTCTCCCAATAGACGATGCTGTGACCATTATATAATGCGCCAATTACATCTATGTCACCATCACTGTTGATATCTACCGCATAAACACACCGGGCTGCCCTGCCTTCATCAGCAATTTCATGCTCTTCAAAATCCTGATCCCCATTATTTTCCCACCAGGAGATCGAATTTCCAGCATTTCCGGCTGCCAAAGCGTCAATATCTTCGTCATTATCAATATCTATGGCGAATACTGAATAAGGCTGACGGTAATTACCGTCAATCACATGTTGAGTGAATTCAGGATCGTCATCACCATCATTTTCAAACCAGTAAATTCCATTATTTCGATTACCGGCAGCAACAATGTCAATGTCGTCATCATTGTCCATATCAATAACATTAACTGATATTGCGCCGCCTAAAACGTCGGTGATTGTATGGCTCGTGAAATCTATCTGAGCATGAATAGGGAGAGGCATTAGAATAATTACAGCAAGGATTATAGAAGTCGTGCCGGCAACAAATTTCATCATTTCCTTTTTTACCTGGTATTGGGTTTGAGTATCTGGGCGTAAATTATAAAATACTAACAGATTTGTATCAATGAAAGTGCTGTTCTCTTTAATGAATTCGAATCCTGATATCTTTTTAAAAATTGCTTGTGAGTTTGATTAATTGCAGCATTTACCCGAAAATTAATAATTAATTTATGTATATGACTTTTGGTTTGACAATATTTATATTATACACGGAGCCGACAAAATTAATTGGAGCTAAAAATGTTAAAAAGAAGAACGATAGTTTATTTTCTAATACTTTCGATTCTCATCCTGACGAATTCTGTCTATGGTGAAAAAAGAGAATTAACGCAGGAACAGGGCGCCTTGATGAGAGCAGAGTACGAGGCGATGAAAGCAGCGCACCAGTCAAACGAGCTGGATGAAATCCTGCTGGAAGAGACCTTTGATGATGGCATCCCCGATGATTGGGGTAATGTTGACCACTCGGAAGCCGGATGGGTTTGGGTATTATTAGAGGAAAATGGCGTATTGCCTTATGGTGGAGATGTTGGATATCCGATTGAGGATTCTGCGCCATTAGTCTTTATCGATTCTGATGCGGCAGGTAATGAAGATGTCGAAACATCGATTGTAACACCTGAGATTGATGTCAGGGATTATATGGAGGTCGTACTCGAATTCGATCATATTTTAAGAAATTACGATCCCAGCGGCAGTGAAGCGTGGGTGGAGATTTCAACAGATGGCGGCGATAACTGGGATGAAGTTGAATACTGGGAATTGACTATCGGTGACGAAGATATGGAAAACGCGCGAATTCAAGATTATCCCTTAGAATTAGAACTTGATGATTTTCTCGAAGATGCAGAAACTATGATAATCCGTTTTCGGTATGCTGCGGTGTTCCAATATTTCTGGGCAATCGATAACATTGTGATTACTGCCGAAGAAAGAATAATAATGCCGGGTCCCACCGAGCTTGAAGCAGAACATGTAGGTGATGGAGAAGTCAATCTGTCATGGACTGCCTACGAGGAAGAAATGAATGATTTCGTCGAATACCTGATTTACCTTGATGATGTTCAGGTTGGATCTACTGAAGAAGTCACTTTCACACACAATCTTCCTACGCTTGGAACATGGAGATATACTGTAACAGCATTCTGGGATGAAGGCGAATCACATCCGACAAATTCTGCTGACGTTGTATGGGATGATGATGTAACAAGTATCGAAAGCGTTCAGACTGATGATGAATTGATCGGTTCGGTTGTTCATCTTACAGGTATAGTAACCCAACCAACAAATTCGACTAACATTGCTAATTTTGATATGTATATCCAGGATGTAAGCGGGTACGGTTTGCAGGTTTTCGACGTGGAACCGGTTGAGCCACAGAACAATTTGAATCGTGGTGATGAGCTGGTTGTTACCGGTACGGTTGCAGAATCGAATGGCATCACTATGATTGTTGATTTTGGTTACGCTATATTATCGGAAGGTAATGATATTCCCAACCCTGTTTATCGACGAACCGGTGTGATGGCTGCCAATAATGAGATGGAAGGAAAATGGGCAGTAATCGAAGGGACTCTTGGCAGTGATCCAGGTGATGATGGAAGTTATGAATTATCTGTCGATGATGGCTCTGGTCCGGTTCTTGTCAGCATTCTCGAGGGTGCAAACCTCGACTTAAGTCAATTTTCGCAGGATGATTTTATCAATGTCAATGGCGTAATAAGCATTGAAAACGATGAAGTCAGAATTGTCCCTTCACTCCAGGAAGATATTTCATCTGAAACAGGAGTTCGAGATTCTGAATCTTTGATACTTCCGTCAGAATTCACAATATTGTCAGCTTATCCGAATCCATTTAATCCATCACTTAAGGTGATGATAAATATGCCGGAAGCCGACCTGATGAATGTTTCAGTTTATGATATTTTGGGACGAGAAGTTGCGATCTTGGCACAAGGCTTATTCAGCTCAGGTCAGCATACATTTTTATTCGAGGCAAACGGTCTTGCGGGCGGTATATATTTCATTCGCCTGGTTTCTGATAAACATGGAATGCAGATGCAAAAAGTAGTGTTGACGAGGTAATTGAACCTGGGAATATAACTTTGTAGTATTTGACTAATTGCCCGGCAGACCATTTGCCGGTTTTTTTATTTTGAAATAAGAATCCGAGATGGTGTCAGAGAATAATTCGTGGTATAATAAGGTGAAAATATGATAGACTCTTATTATATTAATTTTTCAAAGATGCATTATCATTTATAGCAAGTAACACTGCCGGTTATTCCGTTTCGATGATAGGAATTTGCCGATAAAATATTCACCAAGGTTAATCCGTATGGAGATATAATGGCAAGATATAAGGGAAAAGATCAAATTCTTATTACTTATAATAGTATTAATAATAGAATATTCGTTGTCATTTTGGCAGCAATATTTTGTATTTCAATGAGTACATCAATAGTGTTTGCAGATGAAAGCGTAAGCGTCAACGGTGCGTATCTTGGTTTCTTAAACATACTGAATCAAGAGAATCAAACCTCAACCGACTCTTCCCGCAGGCAGTTTGATTTTGCCGGGAATATAGATTTCGGTTTTAAACTCCGTGAAGGCGTTACAGGAACTATGCAACTTCAAACAGGAACAGGGGGTGGGTCTATTGGATTTCAGGGGCCGCAGGTAGTCGTGACGGATCTGAATATCTTATGGACGCTGAAGAATGAATTTGCTCTCACCATTGGCTCGTTTGACACACCCTTTGGATTTGAAACATTGAACCTGACAAATAATGCTGATATGTCATCCAATAATCTCATGATGAATAACCTGATGTACAGCGCACTCGGAGGACCTGTCGGCACTCTGAACACTCTTGGGATCAGGGTTGATCATGAGACACAGTGGACCAAAATAATGACTGCTGTTACCAATGGAACGGATGAATCTGCAGCAAATTTCGATGGTAATTTTGGATATGTTACGACAGTTGGATACAATGCATTACCGGATATGATTTTCACATCTTTCGCCTATATGAACAGCAAGGATAGGGATAAATCGGGCGTTACCGGCTTAAATGCTGCATTCCAGGGATGGCTTGGTGAACTTTTCCTGGGACCTTATAGAGATGTGTCATTCACAGGAAATATTGGAGGCTTGGAATTTGACGATGATAGTTCAAGTACCAAGGATATCGTCACTG
Organism: Candidatus Electryonea clarkiae; assembly: GCA_030765455.1. Taxonomy (GTDB): domain Bacteria; phylum Electryoneota; class Electryoneia; order Electryoneales; family Electryoneaceae; genus Electryonea; species Electryonea clarkiae. Next base: position 110,920 of record JAVCCM010000085.1, read on the forward strand.
TATGGTCAGTCGAGGGGAAATATGAGTATCTGCCCTATGAGATAGCCTTCCGGGTTTCAGCATGGATGCCGGAAGATGCGAATGGAGATAACACCGGTATATCCACAGTTCTGCCTAATCCCGGTTTTGGGATAACAGCAAATGGTCAACCTGTACCTGCTGACCAGGATGTAATTCGTTTTCAAATTGGTGGAGCATATAGCTTTAATGATAACCTGAAACTGAGAGCTGAATGGATTCTTGACAATTATGATAATAATGATGCGCTGACGAAGGGACACAATGTTAATGGCATCCTGCTTGGTTTGACAGGAATATTTTAAAATTATTCAAAAATTACTTGATTGAATCTACATCAATTTTTATAGTGCAATAAATGTTTTTTACTACATCAACAAAGTTAGTTTATGAATGACCTCCAGGGAGTACGAGTGGTTGAGTCAGGAAAATCTCAAGTAATAGACAAATCTGTAAAGGGATCAATTGTATTTATAGGTATTGCGATTCTATCTCTCGTTTTGCCTATCCTGGTACGGGAGATAACTCAGATTTATAATTGGAGTTCGTCAGGTTTTGTTTTATGTAGTATCCGTGAGCATCATCAAACTTCGAAAGAAGATGTATTAATCTCATTCTGGGGCGTTGAAAATGATGACTTTTTGGGACTGCCATATCCTGTCAGAGGTGATACAATTCTGACGCTTGACGGTATAAAGGCAAATCATAAGACATGGTTAACAAAACTTGAATCACCGCATGAACCGGGAAAAGAAGTACCGGTTACGTTTAAGCATAATGGCGAGAATTATAAAAACGTTTTCAAGACTCGTCCGGTAAAAACTTCATTGTTTATAAGCGTATTAATCCAGCAAATTCTTAAATTACTAATCTTTCTTTCCTTTATTATTGTTGGATTCTGGGCATTCCGTAAACGTCCTGATTCCATAGGAGTCCGGTCATTAGCTCTCTATTGTTTTTCTATGGCGGCATTCATGGGTACTACATATATGCCAATGTATCCTGTCATGGCGTCATTCCAGATTCCATTTGAGCTTCCCTGGAAAATGACCTTAAGAATTATAGCATTCTGTTTTAGTTCATTCTGGCTTTGCATGCATATGGTATTCCCGCGTCACTCAAGGCTGTTCAAAAAATCACCAATGCTTACATATGCTGTTTGTTTTGCTCCAACATTTATACTGATAATTCTAAATACCATATTTCAAATCAGGGGTTTCTGGTTTGGAATGGTTACTTATGCGGTGATCCTCGGTCAAGTTATTGCCGGTTTGTTAATTCTACGGCATCATTACGTTGATGCAGATAATAATCTTGAACGACGTCAGACCAAACTTGTGTTTTGGGGCTCGGGAATTGGTGTTCTGTTGTTTGTCCTCTACATGCTGGATTTCTTAGATATCGTGCCGCAAACCAAGATGCTGCATGTTAATCATCGCTTAATCTTTACAAATATCATATTTCTGATAATGCTTGCTTCACCTATATCTTTTGCCTACGCTTTCGGACGATATCGTTTGCTGGAAGTTGAGGGAAGGTTAAAAAGGGGAACGCAATACTTGTTTTTCACAGGAATTCTCCTGGCAATCTTCTTTGCACTTATGTATGTAATTGGAGAGGTTTTACTTCAAAATATTGGAATAACGCAGAGGACGCCTACATTAATGGTTGCCTTAGCCCTTGCTTTTGGATTTGCTCCCGCTCAAAGAACTCTTAGCAAATTACTTGAAGCGAGACTATTCCCGGAACGAAAGCAATTGAAATCATTTATTAAAGAATTCCTGCAACACGCTACCGGGATACCCGACCGGGAAACTTTATGCGGACATCTCGAGGATCGACTCCAGAAAAGCCTGGGCGTCAAGTCTGCTTATGCTATTATTCGTTCCAATGGTATGCCGGATCTCACAATATCTGGAAATGAGCCTGTCCCATTTGAACATGATCAGGGTTTAATGGCATATTTGGAAGTTGGAAGACATCCGGTATTACTTGATGAAGCAATGGCGTCATCTCAAGTCGATTTTACAGATGATGAAAGAGCCTGGATGATAGGACATGATATTGCGCTTATTCTGCCATTGTTTACTCGCGAAAAAGTAACCGGATTGCTGGCTCTGTCGCATAAATTTGAAAAAGAGGATTTCACATCAGAAGAACTGCAAATTCTTACAACATTATCCAGTCACCTGACTCTCGCACTTGAAAATCTTCGTCTCCTCGAGGAGAATGTAGAAAAACATAGACTTGAGGAGCAGCTTCAGATTGCTCGAAAGGTTCAGGAAGGTTTTCTGCCTCAAGAAATTCCCGAAACGCCGGGACTTGAAATTACAGGTGGAAGTACATTCTCCCTTGAAGTGGCAGGGGACTATTATGATGTAATTCCTGTGGATAATGGCAGAACGGTACTCGCAATAGGTGATGTTTCCGGCAAAGGAGCCGGAGCGGCGATGATAATGGCGAACCTGCAGGCTTCATTGCGTGCGTTATGCGGTGTCGGGTTGGAGTTGGATAAACTCGTAACACAAATTAACGATATTATTTACCGGAACACTGACTCTGAGCAATATATCACCTTTTTCGTTGGAATATTCGATCCTTCAGACAATTCTTTTAACTTTGTGAATGCAGGGCACAATCATCCCCTAATCGCGAGAAAAGATGGCACTCTCGAAATGTTGGAGGCTGGTGGATTGATCCTTGGTGCACTAACCAACATCATTTATAACCAGGGAAAGGTTATTCTTGAACCTGAAGATTTACTATTTCTCTACACCGACGGCTTGAGCGAAGCTATGAATCTGGACGATGAAGAATTCGGTGAAACAAGAATTCGAGACCGGCTGATTTCCGACAGATCAAAGCCGATCAAAGATATCATGGATAATTTGATCAATGATATATCAAAATTCAGTATCGAAGGTCCGCCCGGCGATGATCTTACACTACTTGTAGCTCGAGTAAAATCCTGAAGTTCGATTATTGTATAGTTTGGTGTCATTCATCAACCATACACTTACGACTATAAAATAACTACTGGATCAGTTCATATGCTTTGGGGTGGTCTGTCATTCTCGGGCTTGACCCGGGAATCCACCGTTTGCATTGAATCCGAGCATGGATTCCCGGGTCAAGCCCGAGAATGACAACCCATTGAATCAAATGAATCAATGTACTACTAACTAACTATTGAATTTTATGAACTCTCCGGATTCACAGAAAATCAATGCCGGTTCACTATTTATATTTAGTGCTCTGATTTTTTTTGTTGTCTCAATAGTCTGGGGGATAATACTTCTTTTCAATCTTCTTCCTGAAAAACTTCCTTTCGGTGGTGCTGATCAACTGAAAACGGTCTTTCCAGGACTTTTAGTTCAAGCTTTCCTATTTGCAGGCTTGGGAATAAGCGCTCGCATAATCCCGGGTTTAAGAAGATTTGCATCAAATAATCAGGTTTTGAATATTCTTCTCCTCATACTTGTTCTGTATCTTCCGATTTCAATTCTTGAGATCACTCTTGCACCCTTTGTTGGTGATGACAAACCAACCTCAATCTTTACCCATGACATGAAACGGATATGGAAACTAAAACCGAATGCAGAGGATTACTGGGGTGGACAAATTGTTAAGATTAACAACAAGGGGCTTCGTGGGAGGGAAGTAGAATACGGTAAGCCAGAGGGAGTAATAAGGATCCTATATCTCGGCGATTCTGTAACTTTCGGATATCGTCTTATCAACGATGAGGATTGTTTCCCCGATAAAACTGAACCGATTCTGGAGGAAAACCTGGGTTGTGAAATAGAGACTGTTAACGCCGGAATTGGAGGATATTCACCCTGGCAGGAACATTTGTACCTGATTGAGGAAGGAGTAAAATACAATCCGGATGCAGTCGTATTAATCCTGGTGTTGAATGATTTTACACAGAAATTCATGCTGACACGTTTTGGCGGGTTTTGGGAGGGATATCAGCTTGCTATGAATAGTACATACCTTATGGGAAGACTGTCTGCACACAGTAATATAATGAGCTTCATCAAGAAGAAAATCCTTGAACGACGGTTTGGATTTGATCCTGTTCTCAGGGCTGAGGATAATGAATTCACAACAACCTCTGATTTTCTCTATCAGCCTGACTCGAAGCAGGTTCAACTTGCTGAGAAAACCACTCTTGAAAACCTTGAAAAACTGCTGATTGATTGCAGAGAGATGAATTTGCCTCTGCTTGCGGTGTTCTTCCCACCCAGGTTCCAGCTTGAAAATATGGATGCATCTCACCGTCCACAGGAAATCTTAGGTGATTTCTTTACCAAAATGGACACTCCATTCCTGGATTTACATCCTGGCATCGCAAAACGCATGAACAGTTCTGGATTAAAACCTGAGCATCTCTATCTTGATGATATTCACCCGACGAGTCTTGGGAATACTATCGCAGCGGAGGAAATTGCCCAGGCGCTCATGAAGCATGAGCTTATTGCACCATAAAATCCCGAACCCACTATTCAGGAATCCAATGATATATTTTAAAACAGGTTGCGCTGATAATTACATGGATTGAAGAACTAGTACATTGATTCTTGACTATGAGGAGTTGTCATTCTCGGGCTTGACCCAGGAATCCACCGTTTGCATTGAATCCGAGCATGGATTCCCGGGTCAAGCCCGAGAATGACAGAACAACCCCAAAGCATGTGAATTGATCTACCAGTTCACTTTTGCGAGTCGGTTGATTTGGGAAATTGTGATAAAGAAATAACAGAGCATGTTGAGCCGGTAATTATTGGAATAAAAACTCCATTTGTTCTCGTCCAGCAGAATATTATCACTTATATTCCATCCTAACTAAGTGTCACCATCCTGAATTGCTTACATGCTGATACTGCAGGCAACTTATTTAATCATAAATAGGATGTTTCAATGTTTCATAAAACATTATTAATTACAATTTTGGTTCTGTTTCTTGCTTCATGTGCGGAAGCTTATAATCCTGTTGATGAGGTTATCCGCTTGAGTACTGCAATTGAAGCTGATACTACTAATTCGATAGCCTATTTTAAACGAGGTGATATTTACCAAGAAATTGGTGAATTTGACCTGGCTATCAGTGATTATTCTAAGACAATCGAATTAGACCCGAATTATACCATCGCTTATTACAACCGAGGATGTGCTTATGATAAAATTGGTGATTACGAATCAGCAATCAGTGATTATTCCAAATCTATCGAATTAAATCCAAAACATGCCCTGGCATATAATAACCGTGGGAACGTTTATAAGGCTAAAGGTCGCAATGACTTAGCAATTGTCGATTATACTAAAGCTATCGAATTGGATTCGGATTATGCTGATGCTTATTACAACCGCGGAATTGTTCATCTGGATAATGGTGAGTATGACTTAGCAATCCGAGATTATTCCAGGGCAATTGAATTAGATGCAAAATTTACGAAGGCATATAATAACCGCGGGATAGCATATAAAGCTCAAGATAGCTATGATTTATCAATCAGTGATTATTCTGAGGCTATCAAATTGGACTCGAATTATGTTGATGCTTATTTCAACCGTGGGATTGTTTATCAGGCTAATGGCGAATATGAACTGGCAACTGGTGATTACTCTAAGGCTATTGAGTTAGACCCCAATTTCTCAACTACCTACAACAACAGTGGAAATGTTTATAAGGCTAAAGGTGACTATGAGTTAGCAATCAATGATTATACAAAAGCTATCGAATTGTACTCAGAATATGTTGATGCTTATTACAACCGTGGGATTGTTTATCAGGAAAAAGGCGACAATGACCTGGCAATTAGTGATTACTCCAAGGCAATCGAATTTGATCAGTATTACGTAATGGCTTACATCAACCGTGGAAATGTTTATAAGGCTGAAGGTAAAGATGATCTGGCAATCAGTGATTACACAATAGCAGTCGAGTTGGACTCGAATGATACGAGGGCATTTTACAATCGTAGTTTGGCATATAATAACATTGGCAACCGTGAATCAGAGATTTCAGATTTAGATAAGGTGATCGAATTAGACCCGAATTTCGCCGGGGCATCCTACAAGCGAGGATTAGCATACTACAACATTGGTAACCATGAATTAGCGATATCGGATTTTGGTAAGGCAATTGAATTGGATCCGAATTTCGCCGGGGCATTTTACAACCGTGGATTAATATACTATCATATTGGTAACTATGAATTAGCAATAAAGGATTTTAGCAGGGCAATTGGATTAGATTCGAATATTGATGGTGCATTTTACAACAGTGGATTAGCTTACTATAACATTGGTAACTATGAATTAGCCATCTCAGATTTAACTATGGCAATTGAATTAGATCCGAAATTCGCCAAAGCATTATACAAGCGTGGAGTGACCTACTATAACATTGGCAATCCTGAGTTGGCGATAACAGATTTTAGTGAGTCAATTGAATTAGACCCGAATTTCGCCGGCTCTTATTATGACCGTGGGATAATTTATCAGGAGAAAGGTGACGATGATTCAGCAATAAGTGATTATTCCAAATTTATCCAATTAAATCCCAATGATGCAAAGGCTTACAACAACAGGGGGGCTGCTTATAACGCAAAAGGCAAATCAGAGCTTGCTATTCAGGATTACACCAGGGCAATCGAATTAGATCCAAAATATACAGGTGCTTATTTCAACCGTGGAATTGTGTATAAGGCTAAGCGTAACTATGACTTAGCAATCAGCGATTATTCCAGGGTTATCGAATTGAACTCGAGTAATGTCGATGCTTTTTCCAGCCGCGGGATTGTATATCAAGAGATTGGTAAGTATGAATTAGCTATCAGTGATTATTCAAAAGTAATCGAATTAGATCCAAATTATACCATTGCCTATTACAACCGTGGATGCGCGTATGATGAATTAGGTGACGCTGGCTCAGCAATCAATGATTATTCAAGGACGATAAAATTAGATCCAAACTATACGGACGCATATTACAACCGTGGAACTGATTATAACGCTGCAGGCAAATTAAATTCTGCAATAAAAGATTACAACAAGACAATCGAATTAGATCCAAATTACACAGACGCTTACTATAACCTTGGAATTGTTTATAAGGCTAAAGGAAACTACGACTTAGCAATCACATATTATTCGAGAGTTATCGAATTAGATCCGAAATACACAGATGCCTATTACAATCGTGGAATTATTTATAACTCCAAGGGTGATTATGATTTAGCAATCCGTGATTATTCAATGGCTATTGAACTAAATCCGAATTTTGCGATTGCATATAATAATCGTGGGATTGTTTACAAAGCCAAAGGAGAATTTGACTCAGCAATCCGTGATTATTCCAGGGCTATTGTCTTAGATCCCAACTATGCAATTGCCTATAACAACCGTGGGATAGTTCATAAGGCTAAAGGTGAGGATGACCTGACAATCCGTGATTATTCAAAGGCTATTGAATTAGACCCGAAATATGCGAAGGCATATAACAACCGTGGGAATGTTTATAAGGCTAAAGGTGAGGATGACCTGGCAATCAGTGATTATTCCAGCGCTATTGAGTTGGACCCGAATTATACCATTGCTTATTACAACCGTGGAATTGTCTATCAGGAAAAAGGTGAATATGACCTGACAATCAAAGATTATTCCATGGTCATAAAATTAGACCCAAATTTTAGAGATGCTTATAATAACCGGGGAACTGTCTATATGACTAAAGGTGACGATTACCTGGCAATCCGTGATTATTCCAGGGCTATTAAATTAGATCCAAAATATATTGATACATATAACAACCGTGGATTAGCATATTATAACATTGGTAAAAATGAATTAGCGATAACGGATTTAAGTAAGGTAGTTGAATCATACCCAAATAGTGCCGGGGCATATTTTAACCGTGGGATTGCTTATGAGGATAAGGGTGACTATGACCTGGCAATCAGCGATTATACAAAATTTATCGAATTATATCCGAACTATGCTATGGCACATTATAACCGGGGTAGTTCCTATTTGAATAGTGGCAATTATGAAGAGGCAATCAACGATTTTAATAAAGCTATTGAATTAGATCCCGATTATGCTGACGCATTTTATAACCGTGCATTTGCCTATAAGAATATTGAAGATATAGAGAACGCCCGCCGTGATTTCCAAAAAGCCCTTGAATTTGGCACTACGGACGCACAAGCTGAACTGGATTCTTTGAAGTGACAGGTGCATAACCTGGCAGGATTAGCTCACAATACGTATAATATCTCTTGATATTCCATATACACTAAGCGTAACCATCATTTTCCGCTCACTTCGAAGCAAAATCCCAAATATCCCAAATTCAAGATATTAGGATCGACAAATATGGAATTGTTTTGTGTATTTTAGTAAAAGGTCTTGACATGTAATAATATAATGCTTAGAATATATAGCAACTATTCTTGTTAACTAACCGCATCCCCAATGTAATTAGTAGCGAGCTGAACAAACCGTCAGAATGTGTCATTCTCGGGCTTGACCCGGGAATCCAGTCTAAAATACAGAAGCTCGCTTTGTTAAAGATTGAATCCTTTGACGAGGGGTTAAGTTGTTCAGTCAATTTTATAAGAAGCTTATGCTGTCTGGTTCTTCTTTCGACAGCTTCAAGATTTTACTAATTGGAAACTTTTTCCCATCCGGTCTGCCTGTTTTTTGCTATCGGCTGTTTACCGGCATAATTCAGGGACAACCCCGAACTGATTCACTGAAGATTACTTTACAATTATTAAAATCCGTATCCCCATCAA